>CAZVSC010000015.1:8733-15751 GCA_964629325.1 uncultured Enterobacteriaceae bacterium | reverse complement strand
ATTTCCCGATGAGGCCTGCAGAGACAGGCATGAGTGAGCCGGCAGTAGTCAGGGACTATGCACAGCTGCAGGCATTGGTGAAGGATGCGGCGTTTACGTCGGTAGATGGCCAGCGTTACAAAGCGGGCTGGTGGTGGGGCCTGATGACGGTAACGGCAACAAGAAAACCATAGCCTGCGCCCTGTTCATTGCGGGGCATGACTGAGACAATCGCAGCTTTTCCGGAATAGTAGTAAATACGTTTGAAAATCCTGCTGAATATCATTCGCACCGTGCATGCCTGGGCCGGCCTGACCCTGGCACTGCTGCTCATATTGAGCAGCATCACCGGTACGCTGCTCGTGTGGAAGGAAGACTACGTGAAGCTGGTTACCCCGGCCGCACGTGTGGATTTCACACCCACGCCGCAAAACCTGGCGCAAATCGCCGAAGCAATTGAGGCGCAGTTCGACAACAACGACATTCTCAACATCCAGTTCGCCACCACGGAATTCCCGCTGACGAAAGTCACGCTTTACGATACCAACTATGCCTACGTCGACATCCATGGCAACGTGGTAGACGCATGGCACATGAATGACCGCTTCGAGGAGTGGCTGTACGACCTCCATCACCGCCTGCTCCTCGATGACCTGGGCCTGACCATCGTCGGCCTGGCCGCCATGGCCCTGGTCATTTTGGTGGTCCTGGGTCTCATCACCTTCATTCCATTGCGCCGCCATTTCTCGCTGCGCTTGCTGCCGGGCAGCCTGAAACGCCAGGCGCTGGTTTCCAGCCACCGCAACCTGGGTTTGGTGGTTGCGCTGCCGCTGCTGCTGACCCTTGTCACCGGTATCATGCTGGCCTTTCCCTTCCAGGTGGAAGACATCTTCCTGGACGAGTTGCGCCGGACACCGGAATACAGCGACGCCATGGTGGTGGGTATCGATGACATCACGGGAGAGGGCACCGGCGACTGGCTGCCTGCCTTCGAACGCACCCTGGCCGTGTTTCCGGGCAGCGCCATCCGTTCGGCAACCGTGCCCAGCGGTTTCTCGGCACACCGCGTGATCGGTGTGCAGCAGCCCGGTCAATGGAATCGCACCGGTACCAGCCATGTGTACGTGGATTCGGAGCTCGGTTACATGGATCTGCGCATCGATTCTGCCGGGTTTCCGGCCATCGAACGCGTCTACAACAATGGCTATCCGCTGCACACCGGCAAGACCGGCAGCCTGCTGTACAAGCTGCTCCTCACCGTATGCGGGCTGGGCGTTGCGTGCCTGAGCCTGTTCGGGTTCGTGAGCTTTGTCAGGAGCAAGCTCGGGTAAGGAGCGCTTGCAGTGATAAAAAGGAAATATTGAGCAAAATCAACATTCACAAGGGTACGGACGTTTACTTTGTCCTTTGGTGATCAGTAATATGACAAGCAATAACAAGAGGGGCATAAAGCCAATATCATGAATAGACTGAAACCGGTTGTGGCATTGCTGCTGATATTCGCGGCGCTTCCCGTTCTTGCCCATGGTGTGGCCGAGGGTGATGCCGACTTTATCCAGCGCATCAGCGGCGTGGCCTTCCTGCCGTACCTGTACCTGGGTGCCAAGCACATGTTCACCGGCTACGACCACCTGCTGTTCCTGGCCGGCGTCATATTCTTTCTCTATAAAATGAAGGACGTGGCCCTGTACGTCAGCCTGTTCGCCGTCGGCCACAGTGTGACTCTGCTGCTTGGCGTGCTCGGGGGGATTCGCGCCGACGCCTATGTCGTCGATGCCATCATAGGACTGTCGGTGGTGTACAAGGCCTTCGAGAACATGGGCGGCTTCGAGCGGATGGGTATTCGCATCGACACCCGCCATGCGGTTTTCCTGTTCGGTCTGGCGCATGGCTTCGGGTTGTCCACCAAGCTGCAGGACCTCACGATTTCCAGTGACGGCCTCGTGCCCAACATGATTGCTTTCAATATCGGCGTGGAGTTGGGCCAGCTGGCCGCCCTCACCATCATGCTGCTGGTATTCCAGTTCTGGCGCCAGAGCCCGAGTTTCCTGAAAGGGGCGTTCACCACGAACTTCGTCATCATGACTGCCGGCTTCATGCTGTTCGGCTACCAGATGACCGGCTTCTTCGTCTCCTGACCCCAAATCCTGCAAAGAGAATCGTCTAATGAACAATATCGAACCACCATCCTCCGGTACGCTCATCAAGGCCACCGTCATTGCCATTGTGGCAGCAGCCGTCATTCTCGTGCTGGTGGTGCTGCCGGCGGAATACGGCATCGATCCCACCGGCATCGGCGGGGCGACGGGTCTCACGCAGCTGAATGCAGCTCCCACCGTGACCATCGAGATCACCGACATCATCGGCGGCAACGAGGTGATCCGCGAAGTGGAGATTCCGGGTTTCGGCGAGCCCACGCCATTGCCGAACCCCAACGTATTCCAGGACCAGGATGAAGCTCCCATGAGCATTACGATGGAAGTCATGATTCCCGCCGAGGCCGAGACAGAGGTCAAGATGGTGATGACCGAAGGCAAGGCCGTGGTGTATTCCTGGGCGGTGGACCAGGGTGACATCTACGTGGACTTCCACGGCCACGATGCCTCGTTCGGCCCGGATTTTTTCGTGCGCTACAAGGAGCAGCAGGAAGGGGCGGGTAACAGTGGCTCACTGACTGCGCCGTTCAGCGGCGAGCATGGCTGGTACTGGCTCAACTACAATGAATTCGATGTCGTGGTGACGCTGACCATCACCGGTTACTATGACGACATCATCGATTACGGCATTTTCTGATTGCGGATCTGCGCGAGCATTTCCTCACTGTCCCACTCGTAGGCGCCGGCCCAGGTCTGGGTGACGTCGCCGTTCTCGTCCAGCAGCCATGAGCTGGGCACCGCCCCGATACCGTAGCTTGAGAAATAAGCGTTCAGCTTGATGAAATTGCCGGGGAACTGGCGTTCCTGCAGGAAGGCATCGATCGTGTCGGTATCCTCGTCGGAGGCGAACAGGAAGATATATCCTTCATCCGCCAGTTCGGCGGCGGCATTGTTGATGGCGGGAATTTCGCGGATGCAGGGTGCGCACCATGTGGCCCAGAAGTTCACGAACACCTTTTCACCCTCGAACAGCCCGATATCGAAACCCCGGCCATCCAGCGTCTGGAAGGTATTATCCGCCGGATCATCGTCGGCGGGCAGCGTGGCGAGCAGGGTATGCTGGTTCCTGTCCGCCGCAGAGGCATCACTGGCTTCCTGCTGTTCGGGGGCTGTCTGCGTTTCGCTGCCGCAGGCCTGCAGCAGCAGGCAGGTCAAAAGCAGCGTGAAAGGCTTGGTTGTACTGGGCATAAGGGCTTCCGCATTCGGGTGAACAGGCATGGTAAGTAGCCGGACCGGCCCAGTCAACACAAGGGCTCCAGTCTGCCGGACATGGCCTGATTTGAAAGATTCCCGGAAGATTCAGGTCATTGCACAGGCCAGAGTAACCGCTATATCATCGCTGCAAACCCGGATAGCACCGGGAATAAGCGCATAACTGAAACGCAGAATTAAAAAGAGAAGAGTGAGGGAGACCCGATGAAACACAAGATGATTACAACCGCAGTCATGGCCGGCCTGTTCAGCCTGTCAGCCCATGCTGCACTGGAAACCGGCGCCACGGCACCGGTATTCACCCTGCAGGCCTCCATGGACGGTGAGGAATTCACCTATTCCCTGCAGCAGTCACTGAACCTGGTCGGTCCGACCGTCGTGTATTTCTACCCGTCGGCCTACACCCAGGGCTGCAACATCCAGGCCCATACCTTTGCCATCAACATGGACAAGTTCAAGGCCGCAGGCGCCACAGTGGTTGGCGTGTCCCTGGACAGTATCGAACGCCTGAACGATTTTTCCGCCGACCCGGAATACTGTGCCGGTGAATTGCCGGTGGCTTCCGACGCCGACGGCAGTATCGCCAAATCCTACGATATTGATGTCCGGGAAGGTCGCGCCGGTTTCAAGGACACCCGTGGCGTGGAGATTGATCACGGCTTCGCCTCGCGTGACACCTTCGTGGTTGACGTGGACGGCACCATCGTCGGCACTGTCGGCGGTGTATCCCCGGAAGAAAACGTCATGAAGTCGCTGGAGATTGTCCAGGGCCTGGCTGCCAGGTAAGCTTCAACCGGAACTGAAAAAGCGGAGCCGCAAGGCTCCGTTTTTTATTGCGGGTAATGTCCGTATAACCCTTAACGTGTTCCGGCATATCTGCTTTACTTGCACCATTAATTGATCAGCAGGACCCCGCGATGGCCAAAACCCAGTTATGTGAAGTCAACGATTACAAAAACCTGGCCCGCAAGCGCGTGCCGCGCATGTTTTTCCAGTACGCCGATTCCGGTTCCTGGAGCCAGAGCACCTATCACAACAACGAGAAAGATTTCGGCAGGATACTGTTCCGTCAGCGCGTCGCGGTAGACATGTCCAACCGCTCACTTGCCACAACCCTGGCAGGCCAGGACGTGACGATGCCGGTAGCGCTGGCACCGATCGGCATGCTCGGCATGCAGCATGCCAATGGCGAGATTCACGCGGCGCGGGCGGCTGAGAAGGCCGGGATTCCCTTCACGCTGTCCACCATGAGCATCGCTTCCATCGAGGACGTCGCAGCACACACCGAAAAACCGTTCTGGTTCCAGCTCTACGTCATGCGCGACAAGGATTTTGCCGAGCGCCTGATCGACCGTGCCAAGGCTGCCAACTGCAGCGCCCTGGTTCTTACACTCGACCTGCAGATACTCGGCCAGCGCCACAATGACATTCGCAATGGCCTTAGTGCACCGCCGCGCTTCACGCCGTCGCATGTCTGGCAAGTGATGACCCGCCCGCGCTGGGCCCTGAATATGGCGGCCACCCGTCGCCATACGTTTGGCAATATCGTCGGTCATGCCAAAGGCGTGCGGGATTTGTCATCGCTGTCCTCGTGGACGGCCGAGCAGTTCGATCCCACGCTCAACTGGCAGGACGTGGAATGGATCAAGGAACGCTGGGGCGGGCCGCTGATCCTGAAGGGCATCATGGATGCCGAGGATGCCCGCCATGCGGTCAGCACAGGTGCCGATGCCATCGTCGTGTCCAACCATGGCGGCCGCCAGCTCGATGGCGCACCTTCATCGATCACCGTATTGCCAGAAATCGTCGATGCCGTCGGCAGCAAGATCGAGATTCATGTTGATGGCGGTGTGCGCAGCGGCCAGGACGTGCTCAAGGCGGTGTGCCTGGGCGCCCGTGGCGCCTGGCTGGGCCGCGCCCTGGTTTACGGGCTGGGTGCCCGGGGAGAGAAGGGCGTATCGGAAGTGATCGACATCGTGCGCCGGGAACTGGATACCACCATGGCCCTGTGCGGCGAACGCCTGATCGGCAACGTCGGCCCGCATAACCTGTACAACGCACCCTGAGGGTTGCCGCTACTACGCCTTACCGGTTCTTGTAGTTGTTGTGCAGCCCGGGATACCTTTTCGCGCCACGACCGCGCCGGTCGGCGGAATATTCGAGGTATTTCTGCAACAGCTCCTTGATGCGTTTATCGATATGCTCCCGCTTGACGCCATTGGAGTAGTTCTTGATGTCACCGGATTCTATCCGGTAGAGGATGTCGCGCCAGGGACCGACCGTGACCTGGATGGCATGAATGTTGAACTTGTCACTGGCCATGCCGACACGATGCGGGTTCCAGGTGATGTCGTCGATTTTGATATCGTGGTCTGAAAATGCCTTGCGAATTGCCAGGTCGATAAACCAGATTTCCAGTTTGAGATTTTCGTCAGGCGCTTCCATCGAATGAGTCCTTGTTACCGGGCTGTGGCCGGTTTCACCAGTGGCTGACATTACATCACCGGCCGGGTGATTTGTTGCCAATCGATACTCGATTCTGGAGCGCAGTGTGAACCGGTTCAGCTTTTTTGCATGCCGTCCCCGTGAATATCCCCAATGTAAAACTGGTGGCAAATTGCTACCCGGATTCAGGCGTGCAGTGCCCGCTGCAAATGCATGCCCGGCAGGTCGCCGCGAGACGGCTTGCTGATAATGCTGTCGCAGGCATTGAACGCCGCGACGTCATACAACTTCAGCGCCAGTTTCGCGTAAAAGTCATCCATGTCCCTGACAGGTTTTTCCAGGAACATTCCTTTCACGATGAACTGGCGGTTTTTGCGGTCGGCTTTTGGGTCAAGCCGGCCGACGATCTCGTTGCCGTACAGGATGGGCAGGCAGTAATACCCGAAACGGCGTTTCTGATCGGGCACATAGCATTCGATCTGGTAGTCGGAGTCGAACAGTTGCTGGATACGCCGGCGCTTGATCACGGCATTATCGAAAGGGGAGAGCAGGTGCACATTGCGGCCCACACGTTTATTGCCCAACTGCTCCAGGATGCCGGACGTTGAATACCAAGTGCCTGGCAGTTTGCCGATAGAAAGGGCAATGATTTCACCGGCTTCGACCATGTCATGCAATGTGTCCCTGACTCCGGCTTTCCTGCCCTTGCGCAGGTAACTGAATTCCGTTTCCTGGGCCAGGCCGTGAGCACGCAGGGTGGAGGTGATAAGGTAGCGGTGAAACTCGTCATCCGTGGGTGTGCTGGTGTCGATATCGCCAGGCAGCACGCGTTCCGGCAGGTCATAGACCTTCTGGAAACCAACGCGATGACTTGCCATCAGCTTGCCCTCGATGAACAGCTGCTCGAGGGCGATCTTGGCGGGTTTCCAGTTCCATCCCCATTCGGTGCCACGGTCTTTTGCATGCTCGAAATCCCGTGCCATCCGTGGACCTTCTTCGCGTATACGGTCGAGCACCATTGCCATGGCTTTCCTGTCCGGTGTGCGCCAGTGACGCGCACCGCTGGCAATCGCATGCATGTAAGGCAGGCAGTAGCGGTAATCCCGCATGGGCAGATAGGCGGCGGCATGCGACCAGTATTCCAGGATGCGCCGCTCCTTCAGCAGGCGATCGAGGTGTTCTTCCCGGTACGAGGGCACACGCGTCCAGAAGGCGTGGTGGTGGGA
>CAZVSC010000015.1:0-8633 GCA_964629325.1 uncultured Enterobacteriaceae bacterium | reverse complement strand
CGAGGTGTTCTTCCCGGTACGAGGGCACACGCGTCCAGAAGGCGTGGTGGTGGGAGCGGTTGATGACGGAGATGGTGTCGATCTGGATATAGCCCAACTGCTCGATGCAGCGCTGCACGGCGGCCTTGCCGGCGCCGAAGGGCGCATTGGTGTGCAGGCCCTGGGCGATGAGGGCGATGCGGCGGGCCTCGGGGACGGATAACTGGGTCATGGACATTACGGCAGGTTCACCATGGTGCGAGTATAGTGAGTCTGGCCATAAAGCCCAAAAACAACCGTGCTACACTGCCGGCCATGAAAATTCCTGCCATATTCCTGCTGTGCCTGATGCCGGTATGCGTCCTTCGGGCAGCCGAGGCGCCGGTGTATGCCGCCGAGGTCATCGCCAGTTTCGAGGCGCCGGAAGCGCGCCAGGGTGTCGCCGTGGACGGCGAGTTCGCTTATGTCATCAACAATGCCAATATCATCAAGCTCGCTAAGGCTGACGGGCAGGTGGTCATGGGCTGGCGCAGCGGCGGGGACGCGATCACTCACCTGGACAGCGGCATGGTCCTGGACGATACGCTTTACGCCGCCCATTCAAACTATCCTGAATCGCCCATGGTGAACTCGGTGGAAGTACGCCGCGCCGGCAACCTCAATCCGGTCGCTTCCGTGCCGATTGCCGCCTCCCTCGGTTCGCTGACCTGGCTCGACCGCCATGACGGTGCGTGGTGGGCGGGGTTTGGCAATTACGACATTATCCCCGAGGGGCAGGCCGGGCCCTACGGCGGCACCGACAATACCCGCGTCGCCCGGTTGAACGACGCATTCGGTATCGAACAGAGCTGGTTGTTGCCGCGGGATTTGTTGCCACGCATGCGGCCGATGAGCAATTCCGGTGGCTCCTGGGGCGATGACGGCTACCTGTATCTGACCGGCCACGATCACCCGGAGATTTATGTCATGGTCGTACCGGAAAATGGCGACGAACTGGTGTGGGTGGCCACCGTAACAGTGACCGGTTTCAACGGGCAGGGCATTGCCTGGGACAGGAGCGGCCCGGACAGGGAGTTGTGGGGAATCATCAGGGCATCCAGCCAGGTACTGCGCATCCGCATGCCGGCGATTGCCCGCTAACTGTCTACAGGCCTATCAGTTTCGCGGCATTGCCGTAATAGATTCTGTCCCGGTCTGCTTTCTCCAGCGCGTCGACCAGGCGCATGGATTCCCGGATCAGGTGCCTGCCGCCCAGGGGGTCGAAGGGTGCATCCGAGGCGAAAATCACATGGTCCGCCGAGAAAAATTCCAGCCCGCAATCAAAAGCCTTGTCGATGCCGTTGACGGCGCAGTCGCCGTAGAACATGCGGTAGTAGTCGGCGGGTTTCTTCGTTAACCCGGCTTCTGTGGCCACCGGGTTCGTTTCCATATCACCTTCGCCGGCCTGGCGAAAACCGAAATTGATCTTGCCTTCCAGGTAGGGCACCAGGCCGCCGAGGTGGTGGGTGATGATCTTGATGCCGGGCAGTTTGTCGAACAGGCCCGCATACACCAGGCGTCCCATCGCCAGCGCTGTTTCATAGGGCCAGCCGAAGGTGAACCAGAGCTCGTGCAGTGAGCCGGTTTCGGTTTTGTAATCGGCGGTATCGGGACCGCGGATGGGATGAATCCATATCGGGCGGTCGAGTTCGGCCATGGCCTGGAACAGCGGGAAGAAGCGCTCTTCGCTCAGCGGCGCGCCCAATACGTTTGAATACACCAGGCAGCCGGCGGCGCCGAGTTCGGTGACGGCACGGCGCGCCTCGATCACTGCGGCATCGGGATTGTTCATGGGCAGGTTGGCGACGAATGTCGGGAAGCGGTCGCGGTAGCGCTCGCACAGCTGCGCCATGTGGTCGTTGGCAACCCGGGCGATTTCAGGGGTTTGCTCCGGTGAGCCGAAGGCCTCGATGGGCGGGTTGGCGATGGACGGGATCTGCACGTAGTCGTCGAACTCGTCCATCATGCGCAGGTGCTCGTCGAGGTCCACCAGTGTCGGGATGTTGCGCCAGCGCGGGGTGGCGATCGCGCCAAGTCTGGTCTTGGCCAGGTAGTCGGTCAGCGCCGGCGGTACGAAGTGGGTGAAGATATCGATTTTCATGGGCGCCTACTTCTTCTTGATCGTATCCCCGGTCTGGACGCCCTTGTACAGCAGGTTTTCTTCCATACCGGCCGCCAGGCTCCACTCGGCGAAGCGTTCCGGTGTCTGCTCGAATTCCTCGCCTTGCCAGTTTTCATCGACGATATCAGAATCGAAATCATACTCGGCGCCACCGCCGCAGGGATTGAGGAAGTACCAGAAGTAGCAGGATGAGATGGGATGACGGCCTGGACCGAGCATGGTCTTCCAGCCTTTCTTGGTCATGTTGAGCCCGCCGCCGAACAGCTCATGCACGTTCGAGACCTCGAAGGCGAGGTGGTGGAAGCCGAACTTGTCCCCCTTGCCGCCGGGGTTCAGCAGGAACAGGTTGTGGTGGTAACGGCCGGCGCCGCCGCGCAGGAAGTAACCGCGGCCGGGGTAGCAGTCGCTGATGCGAAAACCCAGGCGGTTCACGTAGAAATCGATTTCCTTTTCGGTGTCCGGGACCATGAACACGACATGGCTCATTTCCAGTGGTTTGGCGCACGGATAGAACTTGCCGCGGGCGTTCAGGCGGCCGGTGCGGCCCGGCATGTTGAAATGCGGCTCTTCCGCGGTGACTTCCACGCACCGTGACACACGAAAGCCAACGCCGATGCCCAGCGGATCGAGGCAATGCAGTGTGCCCTCGGCATCGGTGATGACATCACGGTCCTTTTCGAGTTCGACCTTGATGGCGTCGAGATCGGCCTGGCTCTTCACGCCGAAAATGGCTTCCCTGACACCGGGCCCTTCCTCGATGGCGGGGGGCAGGACAGGGTCATCCCTGTGGCGTATCTCCACGAAGGATTTGTCCTTCGAGGTAAACAGCAGGCGGTCCGCGCTTTCGGTTTCCAGGTTCAGGCCGAAATCCAGCCAGAATTGCCGGGCTTCGGCGATATCGTTGACGCCGTAAGTGACACCATCGAGAGTAGTTACATTCATAATTACACCTATTGCTTCATGAAACCGGCCAGCCGAGTTTCACCAGTTTATCGATATTGAGCTTCTTGCCGATGCCGCCCATGGTCCGGGCGACCTGTGCCAGGATCTCGGCCTCGTCGACCTTGCTCAGGTGGCCGTTCTCGACCACGCGGTCGCCGGCCACCCAGACGTCGGTGACGGAATTGCCGGTAGCGGAATAGACCAGGTTGGAGACCGGGTTGAACAGCGGCTGCCATTCGGGATACCGGGAGTCGAACAGCACCAGGTCCGCTTCCTTGCCCACCTCGACACTGCCGATCGCATCCTGTTGCCCCGCACAGCGGGCGCCGTTGATGGTGGCCATCTCCACCACCTGCTCGGGTGACACCACGCGCGGGTTCATGTGGATTTCCTTGTAGGCTCCGGCGAACAGCAGCATTTCCTGGACCAGGTCGGTGATGCCGGAGCAGGCATGGTCGGAGCCGAGTCCGACATTGATGCCCATCTCCATCAGTTCAGGCAGGCGGCCGCGCATGAAATTGCCATAGCCGTTGTGCAGGCTGGAGCTTGGCGCCGAGACCAGCTGCGGCCGGCGGCGGGTGATGATCTCCATTTCTTTCGGTTCGATCCAGCCGGCATGGACCAGCAAGGTGTGTTCATCGAGGACGCCGAGTTTTTCCAGGCGCTCGATCTCCGGCAAACCGAAATTGCCCAGGCAGTCGTCGTGCGTGGAATAGTTGAAACAGGCATGGGTCTGCAGCATGCAGTCGTGCTCCTGCGCCATGGCATGGCAGGCGGTGATGAGTGCATCACTGGAATTGCTCAGGCCGCGGAAGGAAACGCTGCCCCTGATCTTCGGGTTGTCCAGTTCACCGACATGGTCGAGCAGGGCGCGGTTGTTGGCGATGGCCTGGTCCGTGGTTTCGATCATGGCTTCCGGCAGGATGCCAAGCACGGCCTTGGTCATGTCGAAGGCGCTGCGGCCCAGCACGGTGCGCATGCCCGCCGCCAGCGCCGCCTTGCCGGTGGCCTTCGGGTGATAGTTGCCGGGGTCGATGAAGCAGGTCACCCCGCAACGCAGCAGCGACATGGTGGTGAACAGGGCGCTGACGTAGACATCGTCCGCCGACATGGCGCCTTCATAGGGAAACATGTGCTCGAACAGGAAGGGGCGGGTGCCCACCTCGTCGGCCAAACCGCGCGCCAGCTGGAAAGACGAATGCAGGTGGCTGTCGATCAGGCCGGGGGTGGCGACACGATTGCCGGCGTCGAAGGAGTCCTTGCTTGCCCACGCTTTCTGTATGTCGGCCGATTTGCCGACGGCGGCGAATTTGCCACCCTTGATGGCGACGGCGGCATCGCGAATGATGCGGCGCTCCGCATCGACGGTGATGAGCCAGTCGATGCCGTGGACGATCAGGTCTGCTTCTGTCATGACATGAAATCAGGGGCTTATTTTTTTCATGATTCTACATTCCCGGTGATTATTCGGCACCCGCTGAAAGCAGAAATTCGGATTTCCTTGCGACAGGACAACAGCAGGAAGGGCTGGCATGGGGGAATAAAAAAGGCACTTACGGGATGCCCTGTAAGTGCCTGTTTTAGTTGGTAGCTACGGGTGGACTTGAACCACCGACCCCAGCATTATGAATGCTGTGCTCTAACCGGCTGAGCTACGTAGCCTCATTTCGTGTTCTGCAGGCCATGAAAGCAGATTATAGGCTTTCGGGGCTACCCTGCCAAAGAAGGGTGCGAATTTTCGACAGTTAGCCCCCTAAAGTCAAGGTTTGGGGCGATTCCTAGACGTTGAACCGGAAGTGTATTACATCACCATCCTGGACCAGGTAGTCCTTGCCCTCCAGGCGCCATTTGCCGGCATCCTTGGCGCCCTGTTCGCCCTTGTTGGCGATGAAGTCGTCATAGCCGATGACCTCGGCGCGGATGAAGCCCTTCTCGAAATCGGTGTGGATGACAGCCGCCGCCTTGGGTGCGGTGGCGCCTTTCTTTACGGTCCAGGCGCGCACTTCCTTCTCGCCCGCGGTGAAGAAGGTCTGCAGGCCCAGCAGCTTGTAGCCGGCGCGGATGACGCGGTCGAGCCCCGGCTCTGTCATGCCCATCTCCTGCAGGAACTCGGTTTTTTCATCGGCTTCCAGTTCGGCGATTTCCGATTCCAGCTTGTTGCAAACCACGACCACCTCGGCTCCCTCGGAGGCGGCGATCTCGCGCACCACGTCCAGGTGCGGGTTGTTCTCGAAACCGCTTTCATCCACGTTGGCGATGTACATGGTCGGCTTCACCGTCAGGAGATGCAGGGTATAGAGATCGGCCAGCTGGCTCGCATCCAGTCCCAGGCTGCGCACGGGATTGCCGCCATCCAGGTGCCCCTGCACCTTTTCCAGCAGTACCGCCAGTTTCTGCAGTTCCTTGTCGCCGCTCTTTGACATCTTCTTCGCCTTGTCGAGCGCCTTCTGCACGGTTTCCAGGTCGGCCAGCGCGAGTTCGGTGTTGATGATCTCGATGTCACTCGCCGGGTTGATGGTGTTGGCCACGTGGACCACATTCTCGTCCTCGAAGCAGCGCACCACGTGGGCAATGGCGTCGGTCTCGCGGATGTTGGCCAGGAACTGGTTGCCCAGGCCCTCGCCTTTGGAAGCACCCGCCACCAGGCCGGCGATGTCCACGAATTCCATGGTGGTGGCAATGGTGTTCTGGGGTTTGACGATGGCGGTCAGTGCATCGAGGCGCGGATCGGGGATCGGCACGATGCCCGAGTTGGGCTCGATGGTGCAGAACGGGAAGTTTTCCGCGGCGATGCCGGCTTCCGTCAGTGCGTTGAACAGGGTGGACTTGCCGACGTTGGGCAGGCCCACAATACCGCATTTGATTCCCATCTTACTTCTTGTCTCCGTTATCTTCGGGATTAGTAGCGTCGGATGACGGCCCTGCGGGCCTTATCCGACCAGCCTCTTTCTCCGGATTGGTGTGCAGGGCCTTCATGGCGTCCTGCACCTTGCCGTCCACCAGCAGGGGCAGCAGAGCGATGGCCTCGTCGATATTGCCCTGGATGGCGTCTGCTTCCGCTTTCGACGGCACACCCAGCACGTAGTCGATGCCATCGCCCCTGGGGCGCCCGATGCCGATGCGCAGGCGGTGAAAATCCCTGCTGCCCAGGGCCTTTTCCACATCACGGACACCGTTGTGGCCACCATGGCCGCCGCCGGTCTTCAGTCGCACGGTGCCCACGGGCAGGTCCAGTTCGTCGTAGGCAATGAGGATTTCGCCAGGCTCGATATCGAAGTAGCGCGCCATGGCGGAAACCGCCTGGCCCGAATTGTTCATGAACGTGGTGGGAAACAGCAGGCGCACGTCCTTACCGGCGACGGTGATCCTGTCCGCCATGCCGAAGAACTTGCCGTCAGGGCGCAGTTCGCCGTGAAAGTCTTCGCACAGGGATTCGAGGAACATGGCGCCAGCATTGTGGCGTGTAAACCGGTATTGTTGGCCCGGGTTGCCCAGGCCAACAATCAGTTTGATGCCGTCACTCATGGTGAGGTCACCGGGACGATATTAATCGTCGTTGTCGTCCTTGTCGTTGTCATCCTTGCCGCCGACTTCAGTGGCAGGAGCCTCAGGTGCTTCGGATTCAACGACCTGCTCACGAATTTCCTGGACGGTGGCAACAGCGTGGTCATTTTCCTCACCATGTGCGAGCTCGATGCTGGTCACACCTTCCGGCAGTTTCAGGTTGGAGATGTGCACGATGTCGTTCACATGGATGTCGGCCATGTCGACTTCGATGTATTCCGGCAGGTCCTTCGGCAGACAGCTGACTTCCAGTTCGTGCATGAACTGGATGACCTGACCGTGTTCCATCTTGACGCCGACGCACTTGTCTTCGTTGATCAGGTGCAGCGGAACGTTTACCTGGAGTTCCACGTCAGCACGCACACGCAGGAAGTCGGCGTGCATGATGATCGGCCTGGCCGGGTGACGCTGCAGGTCTTTCAGGATCACGCTTTCCTGGGCGCCGTCCACCTTCAGCTCGATGATCGAGGAGAAGAAGGCTTCATGCTCGGTGGCATGCAGGAGGTCGTCGTGACGAATGGTAATGGAAGCGGGATCCTTGCCGGCACCGTAGATGACGCCCGGAATCTCTCCGGTATTGCGACGCAGGCGGCGGCTCGCACCTTTCCCCACATCAGTCCTGGATTTCACATCCAGAATAAATTCATGTTTAGACATTTCCTGGTTCCTTGCAGCTACTGCGCTTGGCCGTGCATCGTTGGAAGCTTTTCCGGAACGCGCTCACGTACTTCAGTACTGTTCGCGGTCTCAAAAAAGCTCTCGCCTTGCCTGGCCTGCGCTCGTGACGCTGCCAAATTTGGGCTTAATTGCCCGGTTTAAAAAAACTTTCCAGAATCTGCGACCGAAACCGGAAAGGGTTAAATGTCAGTGCGTGCGGATAACCTAGGTGTTATCGAACATTGCGCTGACAGATTCTTCGTTGCTGACCCGCCTGATGGACTCGCCCAGAAACTTGCTGATCGAGAGCTGGCGGATTTTCTTGCAATTTCTGGCTTCCGTCGACAGCGGGATGGTGTCAGTCACCACCAGGGAATCGAGAGTGGAGCCGTTGATGTTTTCCAGGGCGTTGCCGGACAGTACCGGGTGGGTACAGTAGGCCACCACTTTCAGTGCACCTTGTTCTTTCAGGGCATCGGCGGCCTTGCACAGGGTGCCGGCGGTGTCGACCATGTCGTCGACGATCAGACAGGTGCGATCTTTTACTTCACCGATCAGGTGCATGACCTGGGCCTCGTTGGCTTTCGGGCGGCGCTTGTCGATGATGGCCAGGTCGATGTCCAGCTGCTTGGCGAAGGCGCGCGCCCTGACCACACCGCCGATATCGGGCGACACCACGATAAGGTCCTTGTAGCTCTGGCGCAGCACTTCGTCCACGAGTACCGGCGAGGCATAGACGTTGTCCACGGGAATCTGGAAGAAGCCCTGGATCTGTTCGGCGTGCAGGTCGATGGTCAGCAGGCGGTTGATGCCTACGGCGCTGATCATGTCGGCCACTACCTTGGCGCTGATGGGTACGCGGGCGGAGCGCACGCGGCGGTCCTGGCGGGCGTAGCCAAAGTAGGGAATGACGGCGGTGATGCGGTTGGCGGAGGAACGGTGCAGGGCATCGGCCATCAGCAGCAATTCCATGAGGTTGCTGTTGGTCGGTGCACAGGTGGGCTGGATAATGAAGACGTCCTGGCCGCGGACATTTTCGTTGAGTTCGACGCTGATCTCGCCGTCACTGAATTTTTCCACATCGGCGCGGCCCAGGGGTACGCCCAGCCACCTGGCAACCTTTTCCGCCAGTTCGCGGTTGGCGTTACCGCTGAATACCATCAAATTATTGGCCATAGCTCGGGTCCTGGGCTGCGTGTGTCTCGGGCTGTGTGGTTTCTTGTCGATGTCAGTGTAGTCGTGGTTGTATCTGGCTGGGGTGGGAGGATTCGAACCTCCGCATGCAAGGATCAAAACCTTGTGCCTTACCGCTTGGCGACACCCCAAGTAA
>CAZVSC010000014.1:52265-55342 GCA_964629325.1 uncultured Enterobacteriaceae bacterium | reverse complement strand
GCATTTCTTCGCCGACGGCATCGAGATTGGCGATATTCTTTTCCACCACGGCGCCATCCGGCAGGGGTCTGCTGGAATAGTTCTCAACCTTGTACTTGGAGCCCGATTTGCTTAATTCCAGCAGCTTGATGGAGCTGGAACTGATATCGATCCCAAGAAGGGCATTACCCTTTTTTGAAAATAAACTGAGCAACTTGTCACCCCGTTAGTTCGTTTGCTCTTTGTACTGGCTCCGGTTTTCTGTCCCTGATTACGGGGGCGAAACTACCGGTATATTAACATTATCTACCCACTACAAGTCGGCACGTTAATTAATTTAATTATTAATTTCAATTAATTATCGTCTTTTTTTACAAATTACATTAATTTGTTATCTGGTTCACAGTTGCACCGGTTTCCGGTTCACACTTTTCCGAGGGCAGGGAAGAGGCAGATTACACAGGTTTTACAGGAAAAAAAGAGAGAAATATCAAGCAATTTCGGCAGATACCTCCCTTTTGTTCGCGGCTTTACAGACCATCAACAGGGGCGCGAAAAGGGTTTACAATGGCGCGTCCGGCTGCGGCCTCGCGACTGCCTGTGTTAGATATCCCGTGATGAACAAAGCGAAAACGATAGGTACTTTCCTGCTCTGGGGCGGCTTTGCCGGTGCTCTCGGCATGATCATGGTCATGGCCAGCATGTTCCTGTACATATCACCCAAACTGCCCGACCGGGATACCTACACCAACCTGCGCCTGGAAAACCCCCTGCGCATCTATTCCGCCGACAACAAACTGATCGCCGAATTCGGCAGCCGCCGCAGCACACCCATGAAATATGCGGATATCCCGCCGCTGGTCACCAATGCCCTGGTATCGACCGAGGACAAGCGCTTCTACAACCATAAGGGTGTCGACCCCCTGGGCCTGGTGCGCTCCGTGGCGGGCATTTTCCTTGGCAAGGACTGGGGCGGCGGCAGCACGATCACGATGCAGGTGGCCAAGAACTTCTTCTTCGAGGGCGAGGTGGCGGAAACGCGCAAGTTCAAGGAGATTCTGCTGGCCCTGAAAATGGAGCGTGAGCTGACGAAGGAAGAAATCCTCGAGCTTTACCTGAACAAGACCTTCTTCGGCATATCGGCATACGGCATTGCCGCCGCGGCCGAGCAGTATTACGACAAGACGGTGGGCGAACTCACGCTTGCGGAAGCCGCCAGCATGATCGGCCTGCTGCCCAGGCCCAATGCCTACAATCCCCTGGCATCGGAAAAAGAAGCCCTGAACGTGCGCCGGCGCGTGCTCGGCCGCATGCTGGACCAGGGCATGATTTCCCGCAGCGATTACGACACGGCCAGTAAGGCACCCATCACTGCCTTCCGTCACGGGCGCCAGTCCGAACTTATTGCCCCTTATATAGCAGAGATGGTGCGCCAGGACATGGTTGACCGTTACGGCGACCTCGCCCTTACCGACGGCTTCGAGGTCTACACCACCATCGACAGCCGCATGCAGACGACGGCGATCCGGGCTTTTCGCGACGGCCTGGAAACCTACGACCGCCGCCATGGCTACCGCGGCCGGGAGAATCATTTACGCCCGGCCGACGACCGCTCCACCGACCACTGGATGGACGTCCTGCAGCGCACACCCGTCATCGCCTTCCAGCAGCCGGCCTTCGTGCAGTCCGTCGATGAGCGCTCATTCACCGCCCTGATGCGCAGCGGCGAAACAGTCACCGTGGACTGGGAAGGCATCCGCTGGGCGAAGCGCTTCATCACGACAACCACCTGGGGCTCCTCGCCCCGCTCGGCTTTCGAGGTTGTAGAACCAGGCGACCTTATCCGTCTGAAACGCGATGCAGAAGGCAACTGGATGCTGGGACAGATCCCTGCCGTGAACGGCGGCCTGGTGGCGATGGACCCGAATACCGGCGCCATACTTTCCCTTGTCGGTGGTTATGACTTCAACGACACGCGCAACAACGGCCAGTTCAACCGTGTCACCCTGGCCGAGCGCCAGCCCGGCTCCAATTTCAAACCCTTCCTGTATTCCGCCGCCCTGGAAAACGGCTATACAGCCGCATCCCTGATCAACGATGCACCACTGGCCCGCAGCGATTACCGGCCGGAAAACTTCGGCCGTGAATTCATGGGCCCGATCCGGCTGTCCTATGCACTGACCAACTCCAAGAACCTCGTGTCCCTGAGGCTCTACGACGCCCTGGGCGAGGACGTGGTCATGCCCTACGTATCGCGCTTTGGCTTCAACACCAACGAATTTCCGCAGAATGACCTGACAGTGGCCATCGGCTCCCATGCCGTGCATCCGCTGGAAATCGCCACCGGCTATTCCGTGTTTGCCAATGGGGGTTACAAGGTGGAGCCCTACCTCATCTCTCGTATCGACAATTTCAACGACGGTGAAATGTTCCGTGCCCAACCCTACACCGTATGCCCTGCCTGCGGGGACATTGCCGATATCGACTCGATGCTGGAAAGCAACCAGGTGCCGGAAACCCCCTCGGTTACACCGGCTCCGCGTGTCATCGACGAACGCACGGCCTATATCATGAACAGCATCCTGCGCTCGGTGATCACCAACGGCAGCGGCCGCCCGGCCAACCGCGCCATGCCCGACCGCACGGATATCCACGGCAAGACTGGCACCACCAATGACTCCAAGGACTTGTGGTTCTCAGGTTTCAACGGCAACCTGGTCACGACCGTGTACGTGGGTTACGACCAGCCGGAATCACTGGGTGACAACACCGAGCAGGCGGCCACTGTCGCCCTGCCCATCTGGATCGACTTCATGAAGCCGGTACTTCAAGGCACTCCCCTGGCATCGATGAGCCAGCCGGACGGCCTGGAGTTCGTCAGGATCAATCCGAATACCGGGCTGCGAGCCCGTCCGGATGAGAACGATTCGTTCTTCGAGGTGTTCAGGAAGGAAGACGTGCCCGGCTTCGGCACGGAATCCGGCGGCGAGAGTACCGCCGAACTGGAAGGCAAAAATCCCTTCTGATTGCCGCACCTGTTGTTAACTACATTGGTTAACGACTTTTGTTAACGACTTTTGTTAACGGCATTGGTTAAC
>CAZVSC010000014.1:24879-52165 GCA_964629325.1 uncultured Enterobacteriaceae bacterium | reverse complement strand
AACTACATTGGTTAACGACTTTTGTTAACGACTTTTGTTAACGGCATTGGTTAACGACTTTTGTTAACGGCATTGGTTAACCACATAACAAAACAGCCAGTTCCCGTTCGGGAACTGGCTGTTCGTTGAGTCTGTGAGGATTGCGGGTTCGGAAAGAACCCCGGAATCAGATCTTGCGGCTGCCGCCGAAACGACGCTTGAACCTGTCTACACGACCGCCTGAGTCAACAATCTTCTGCTTGCCGGTATAGAACGGGTGGCACTGGGAACATACGTCGATACGGATGTCCTCGCCCAGGGTGGAACGGGTCTGTATGACGTTGCCGCAACCGCAGGTCACGCTAATGTCCTGATACTTGGGATGGATTTCAGCTTTCATCGTCTTGCTCTCCGAATATCGCGACCGGCGTATTCTGGGGGCCGGCACCATATTCTTTTGTCTGTAATACCGGGCATGGCCCGATGTGCTTGGAAAAAAGAGGGCGCATTCTATCAGAAACTGGTGCCAGCACAAGGGCATCGGCCGATTTCGGCAAATCCTCCTGGCAGCCCGGGAACCGCGGTAATTCAGGCCTTTTCGAGGTAGGCGCGGTGATTTTTCACTACTTCATCGAAGATGGTCTGGAACAGGTCCAGGATGAATTCACTGTTCAGCGACCTTGCTTCGGCCAGGCTGCGCAGCCGCTCGAGTTTTTCCTGCTCCCGGACCGGATCGACCGATTCCAGGCCGTTTTTCGCCTTGAGTTCACCCACCTTGGCAGTCACCCCGAAACGTTCCGCCAGGAGATTCAGCATCTCCTCGTCGATACGGTCTATCTGTGTGCGCAGGTTCAGGAGTTCATCAGGCACTTGTTGGCTTTGCATAAGGTCACCCGGGTGCTGTGGCATGTGAAAAAGCCGAAAGTATAAACCAGGTCACCGGGAATCTCCTCACTTCGGGGTTTCTGCTATAGTCTGTCTTCTCACTGGCGATGCAAAGTCGCCTGCTCCTGAAAGACACAACCACTGACCCGGCCAGACAAGATTTTTGATGTGACACAACCCACTTTCATCCAGGTCGCCGTTCCGTCCCCCCTGCGCCAGACCTTCGATTACCTCGCCCCGCCAGGGTCTGATGTCAAACAGATTAAACCCGGTACCCGTGTCCAGGTGCCTTTCGGCAACCGGCGCATGGTCGGTGTCATTGTCAGCAGCTCCGGCACCACCGATGTACCGAAGGACAGGATCAAACCCGCGGATAAACTCCTGGATGAATTGCCGCTGCTGGATCGGGACCTAGTAGCGCTCTATCAATGGTCGGCCGACTACTACCAGTATCCCCTGGGGCAGGCTCTGCAGACATCACTGCCCGTACAGATCCGCAAGGGCCAGCCGGCGGCGGAACACCGCCGGCGTATGCTCCGGCTGACCGCTGCCGGCAAGGCCCTGGACCCTGCTGCACTGAAACGGGCGCCGCGGCAATTGCAGGTCATGCAGTTTTTGCGCGACAGCGCCCCCATGACCACATCGCAACTCGGTGCGGCATTCGAAACACCCCTGTCGGGCTGCCTGAAGGGGCTTGCGGAAAAAGGGCTCATCGAGGAGTTTCTTGCCGACGAGGAAATGCCCGGCGCCCGCAAGTCGTTGTATGGCGAGGACGCACCGCTGGTCCTCAACAAGGAGCAGCAGTTTGCACTCTCGGCTATCCGCAAGGAATCCGGCGGCTTTGCCGCCTTCCTGCTCGAAGGCATCACCGGCAGCGGTAAAACGGAAGTCTACCTGCAGGCCATAGCCGATAGCCTGGAAAGCGGCAAACAGGTTCTGGTCCTGGTGCCGGAAATCAGCCTGACGCCGCAGACAGTGCGCCGCTTCGCCCGGCGCTTCAACCGCGAAATTGCCGTTTTCCACTCCGCGCTCAACGATGGTGAACGCTTCAATGCCTGGCTGCGCGCCCGCAACGGCAAGGCCGACATCATCATCGGCACGCGCTCAGCGATTTTCACCCCGCTGGCGCGGCCGGGTCTCATCATCGTCGACGAGGAACATGATGCATCCTATAAACAGCAGGACGGTTTTCGTTATTCAGGCCGCGACCTGGCGATCTACAGGGCGCGGCAACTGGATATTCCCGTCATACTCGGCACCGCCACGCCCAGCCTGGAAAGCCTGCACAATGCCCTCAGCGGCAGGTACCACTACCTGCAGCTGACAGAGCGCGCCGGAAACGCCAGCCATCCGGATTACCGCATGCTCGATCTGCGCGGCGAAACCATTACCGAAGGCTTTGCCGAATCCCTGTTCAGCATGATGACCTCGCACCTGGGGCGGGGAAATCAGGTTTTGGTCTTTCTCAACCGGCGCGGGTTCGCCCCAATCCTGCTGTGCCGAGCATGCGGCTGGATCGCCACCTGTGATCGCTGCGACACCAGTTACACACTCCACCGCCATCCGCATTCACTGAGCTGTCATCATTGCGAATCCGGCAGACCGGTTCCCGTTGCCTGCCCGGAATGCGGCGGCAAGGAACTTGCCGCCATGGGGATGGGCACGGAAAAAACGGAGCAGACTCTGCGGGACATGTACCCGGACATTCCCGTTTACCGCATAGACCGGGATTCCACGCGCACCCGCGATGGCCTGCAGAATGTACTCGACAAAGTGGACAGCGGCGCACCCTGCATCCTGGTTGGCACGCAAATGTTGTCGAAGGGTCACCATTTTCCAAATGTCACGCTGGTGGCCGTGCTCGATGCCGATGCGGGGCTGTTCAGCGCGGACTTTCGCGGCCAGGAACACATGGGACAATTGCTGACCCAGGTGGCCGGCCGTGCCGGCCGCGGGGACACCGGCGGCGAGGTAGTGATCCAGACCTACAACAGCACCCACCCCACCCTGCAGTCGCTGGTCAATGACGGCTACGGCCCCTTTGCGCGCAAATTGCTCGATGAGCGCCGGCTCGGGAACCTGCCGCCGTTCAACTACATGGCGGTGATCCGGGCCGAAGCATCGACGCGCCAGGCGCCGGAACTTTTCCTGCGGGATATCCGGCAGGCTGCCGGTGAGCCCGCCATGGGGCTCAGCATCCTGGGCCCGATGCCCGCCTCCATGGAGAAACGCGGCGGCCTCTTCCGCATGTTGATGATCGTGGAGGCATCCAAACGTTCGGCCGTTCAACAATACCTGGCCAGGGCCATCACGTTGATGGAAAACCATCCCCAGGGCAGGAAATTGCGCTGGTCCGTAGACGTCGATCCACTGGACTTCATCTAGCCGTCACGGGAAGAAGTTACCCCGATATCCCTCCCTGCGCTTTTTTGCATGGGGCAATTAAGCGATAATTCGCAAAAATATTTTCAAGAGACATATGGCCCAGGATTTCGCCAAGTCACGCAGCAGCGCAGGCAAGGCCGGCAAGAATAAACCGGTGCGTGCAGCCACGCGCAGCACCTCTGCCGAAAGCAGCCACTGGAGCTGGTTTTTCTCCGGACTGTTCAGCGGCTTTTTGCTCTGTGTGGTCGGCTACTTTGCGTTCACGCAGTTTGGCGGCAGCACACCACTTGTCGAGGAGCTCAGCGGCAATACCCCGGACAGTGAGCGAAGCAGCGGCACCGATCTGCAGTTTTATGAATACCTCCCCCAGGCCGAGGTTGAAGTGAACGTCGTGCCAGTGGAAATCGCATCGGCTGGTGTCCCTGATGAAGCCGACACCACCACCTACCTGCTCCAGGCGGCATCCTTCCTGGATCCCAACGATGCCGAAGCCCTGCGCGCCAGGCTCATCCTCATGAACCTGGAAGCGCGCATTCAGGATACCAATATCTCCGGGCGCACCTGGTACCGGGTCCAGGCCGGCCCCTTCACCGGTCGCGCCAGAATGGAAGCGGCCGAAAATACGCTCAGGCAGAACAACATCGATCCCATTCGCATGCGCATACCTGGACAGTAGTTGATATTCGGGGCTTTGCCCCCATCTCCGCCTGATACAATCCTTACACGTCTGATACTCCCCACTATTCAGGAGCCTCCATGGACCAGTACAGAGGAACCACGATCCTGTCAGTACGCCGTGGCAACCAGGTGGTTGTCGGTGGCGATGGCCAGGTCAGCCAGGGCAATACCGTCATGAAAGGCAATGCCCGCAAGGTAAGGCGCCTGTACGGTGACAAGGTGCTGGCCGGCTTTGCCGGCGGCACTGCCGATGCCTTCACCCTGTTCGAGCGCTTCGAGGAGCAGCTGGAAAAACATTCCGGCAAGCTGACAAGAGCCGCGGTGGAACTCGCCAAACTGTGGCGCACCGAGCGCGCCCTGCGCCGCCTGGAAGCCCTGCTGGTCGTCGCTGACAGGGAAACGTCCCTGATCATCACCGGCAATGGCGATGTCATCGAGCCCGAGGACAGCCTCATGGCCATCGGCTCCGGCGGCACCTACGCCCAGTCCGCCGCCCGCGCCCTGCTCGACAACACCGACCTCGATGCCAGGAGCATTGTCGAGAAAAGCCTGAATATCGCCGCCAACATCTGCGTCTATACCAACCACAACCTCACCATAGAAACCCTGGATAATTAAGCTTCATGTCCGAACTCACCCCAAAACAGATCGCCGCCGAACTGGACAAGCACATCATCGGCCAGAACGATGCCAAGCGCGCCGTCGCCATCGCCCTCAGGAACCGCTGGCGCCGCATGCAACTGCCAGAGGCAATGCGCCAGGAAGTCACACCGAAAAATATCCTGATGATAGGGCCGACCGGTGTCGGCAAAACGGAGATCGCCCGCCGCCTGGCGCGACTGGCTGGCTCTCCCTTCATCAAGGTCGAGGCCACCAAGTTCACAGAGGTGGGTTACGTCGGCCGTGACGTTGAATCGATCATTCGCGACCTGGTGGATGCAGCAGTGAAGATGCTGCGCGAGGAACAATTGCAGAAAGTCTCATTGCAGGCAGCCAACGCCGCCGAGGACCAGGTGCTGGATATACTGCTGCCTGGTTCGTCAGACCAGAACGAGGACAATGCCGGTTCACGCCAGATATTCCGCAAGAAACTGAGAGAAGGCAATCTCGACGACAAGGAAATCGAGATCCGGGTTTCGGACCGCGTCGGCGTGGAGATCATGGCGCCTCCCGGCATGGAGGACATGAGCAGCCAGCTCACCAGCATGTTTTCCAGCCTCGGCGGCGGGCGCAAGAAAACCAGGCGCGTCACCGTGAAAGCCGCCCTGAAAATACTCCAGGACGAGGAAGCCGCGAAACTGGTCAACGAGGACGAGTTGAAATCCCGCGCCATCGATATCACCGAACAGACCGCTATCGTGTTCATCGATGAAATCGACAAGGTGACCAACAAGAACGAACACCAGGGTGGCAGCGTGTCACGGGAAGGCGTTCAGCGCGACCTGTTGCCGCTGATCGAGGGCTCTACCGTGACCACCAAGTATGGTTCGGTAAAAACGGACCACATCCTGTTCATTGCCTCGGGTGCCTTTCACCTGTCAAAGCCGTCCGATCTGATTCCCGAACTGCAGGGCCGCCTGCCCATTCGCGTGGAACTGGATGCCCTGTCCGCCGGCGATTTTGAACGCATCCTGACCGAACCGGATGCTTCCCTGTGCAAGCAGTACATTGCCCTCATGCAGACCGAGGGCATCAACCTGGAATTCACCGGGGACGGGATCAAGCGAATCTCCGAAATCGCCTGGCAGGTCAATGAAAGCACCGAGAATATCGGTGCAAGGCGCCTGCACACTGTTATGGAACGCCTGCTGGAGGAAACCTCGTTCGGCGCCCGTGAACTGGTAACCGCCGGCAAGGACAAGGTGCTCGTGGATGCCGCATTCGTCGACAGCAATCTCGGCGACCTGGCGGCTGATGAAGACCTGAGTAGGTTCATCCTGTGACGCCGACTGACATCAAGCTGCACCGTAAATCCGGCATCCTGGAACTGACTTGGGAGGACGGCGGCATCTATTCCCTCAGCGCTGAATTCCTGCGCGTCCATTCACCATCCGCGGAAGTACGCGGCCATGGTCCGGGCCAGGAAGTTCTGCAGACCGGCAAGAAGGACGTGCGCATCGACACTATCGAGCCGGTCGGCAATTACGCCGTACGCCTGCAATTCGACGACGACCACAACACCGGCATCTACAGTTGGGGGTACCTGTACGAATTGTGCCTGAACCAGGCCAATCTATGGGACGCCTACCTGCTCAGGCTGAAAAAAGCCGGCGCCCGCCGCGAGAATCTGCCTGCAGGGGTGCAGGTCGTTAACATCATGCCGCTCAACGATTCAAAATAGGACATCACTTCATCAGTGTCACCTGAATCGTTTGTTGGCGGGATAAGCCCCTACGGGGCGTCATCCGGCATGATGCTGGCCGCTTATTTGAAAATTTACTTGAAGGCTGTGCCATGAAGTACAATTTCCAGCTATGACCAAGGATACTGAACAGGAAACCACCCACTTCGGCTACCGCGAGGTCCCCGTCGGCGACAAGGCCGGGCTGGTGGGACAGGTATTTCATTCGGTCGCGCAGAAATACGACCTGATGAACGACGTGATGTCGCTGGGCACCCATCGCCTGATCAAGCGCTTCACCCTGGAACTCAGCGCGCTGCGCCCCGGCATGAGCGTGCTGGACCTGGCCGGCGGCACCGGCGACTTCAGCCTGCTGTTCTCCCCCATCGTGGGCAAGGACGGGCAGGTCGTGCTCGCCGACATCAACGAATCCATGGTCCGTGTTGGCCGCGACCGCATCATCGACAAGGGGCTGACGGAAAACATCAGCTACACACTGGCCAATGCCGAGTGCCTGCCCTTTCGTGAAAACTCGTTCGATTGCATCTGCATCGCCTACGGCCTGCGCAACGTCACCAACAAGGAGGCGGCTCTTGCCTCCATGTTCGCCATGACCAAGCCCGGTGGGCGGGTGCTGGTGCTGGAGTTTTCCAAACCCGTCAACCCGCTGCTCGGCAAGGCTTACGATGCCTATTCAGTGCTCTGGCCGAAAGCCGGACAACTCATCACCGGGGACGGCGACAGCTACCAGTACCTGGTGGAATCAATACGCATGCATCCCGATCAGGAAACCCTCAAACAGATGATGGTCGATGCAGGCTACCGTGACTGTGAATACCACAATGTAATGGGCGGCATCTGCGCCATACACATCGGCCACAAGGCCAGGGCCTGATTCATGTATGCCGGGTTGTTCCATACCGCGTTCCTTGCCGCCGCCGAAACCTTCCTGAACGGCCTGATCGCCCTGGACCCTGCCATGCCGTCGAAACTGGCACCGCTTGCCGGCAAGACGTTGCGCGTTGAGTGCACTGTCCCCCCGGCCGGTTTCAACATGCTGGTTTGCCAGAAATCGATACTTCTGATGCAGGGCGAACCCGAAGCCGCCACCGCCACGGTGCAAGGCAGTGCCGCCACCCTGCTTGGAATGCTGGCCGGCAATGATCGTGCAGCACAGCGCAACAACCGCACCGCCATCAGCGGCGATACTGCCTTCCTGCAGTCGTTACAGGATGTCCTGGCAAATCTTGATGTGGACTGGGAATACCAGTTGAGCAGGGTGATCGGTGATATCCCGACACAGGCCGTCAGCGACGGCCTTGCGGGTACACGGGAATTTGCCCGGCAAACCGCCGCCAACCTGCGCGACGATCTCGATGCCTGGCTGCATGAAGAGAAAAAACTGTTCCCGGATGCAAGCCAGCTGGAAACGTTTTACCGGGCTGTCGACCGGCTGCGCCTGCGCGTGGATCGTCTCGAGGCCCGCACCAACCGCCTGCTCACGGGTCGGCACTGACCGGTCAATCCCCGGCTGCCTATTCCAGGTTCTGGTAGATCCTGTGCTCGAAACCCTGGAGCACTTCGACCGCCCTGGCATCGTAAAACGGCAGGTACTGCATCATCAGCACCGCCCCGATATTCTTTTCCCTGTCTATCCAGAATTCTGTATTGAAGATTCCCGCCCAGGCCATGCTGCCCGGTGAGCGACTGTACGGCAACTGCTGTTCGGTGATCTGGAATCCGAGGCCGAAGGTATCCACACCGGCACCCAGCGGAAAGGGCTCGCTGATCAGACGACTGGTCGTCGGCATCTGGCGTACGGTCAGGTTGCCCATGTGGTTGCGGTCGATGTTGTCGACGGTGTCGGCACTGATCAGTCGCTGCCCGGAATCCGTCACGCCACCGTTGAGAAAAAGCCGGATAAAGTGTGAGTAATCGTCGGCCGTCGATGCCAGGCCGCCGTCGCCATTGTGCGGTGAGCTGATCACCCCGGCCGGATTGGGCTGCTCCACCAGAGTCGTTCCATCTGTGCGATGAACGGTCACGGTGCGGGCATTCTTTTCTGCAGGAATATCGAAGTCGGTATCATGCATTTGCAGGGGACCGAGAATGCGCTCTTGCATGAAAGCAAACAGCTCCTGTCCGGTTACCGCTTCCACCAGGCGGCCCAGGACACGCGTGCTTTCGCCGTATGTCCATTTCTCGCCGGGCTCGTGCAGCAACGGCAGTGTCGTCGCCGTGGCCTGCGGGTTCACACCCAGCGCCTTGGCCAGCTCGGGGCTGTCAAAGGTGTAGCCCAGGCCCGAGGTATGAGTCAGCAGCTGCCTGACAGTGATGCTGCGTTCGGCGGGCCGGGACCTGTAGTCACCCGTTTCCAGATCGAACTCGCTAAACACCTCGCGATTGGCCAGTTCAGGCAGGTAGTTTTCGATGGGATCGTCGAGGCCCACCCGCCCTTCCTCCACCAGCATCATCACGGCAAGCGAGGTCACCGGCTTGGTCATGGAGGCGATCTGGAAGATGGCGTCCCGGGTCATGGCCTTGCTGCCGGCAGTGCCCATCAGGCCGAAGGCGCTGTGATAGATCACCCGGTCACCATTGGTCACCAGTGCCACCAGGCCGGGTATGGGGGATTCGCTGACAGCCTCAGACAGGTAACGGTCCAGTTCGTACCTGCCGGTCATTGACAGGTTCTGTGCCTGCACGGTGGTTGCGAAGGCGAGGAGCAGGGCGAGAATTCCTGTCGTGCGCATGATGTTTCCCTTTACTTTTTGACGGTGCGGAAAGGCATTGTACACAGCCCCCTGGATTGCACAAACATGTTGATTTTACTGAATTTATGAATAGTGCTATTGTTGCCGCCCCTGCAATACCGTGAGCACATTTCCCTTTGAACAGGCTGTTGCGAATAACAAGAATCTACCGCGTGGCGAACCGCTATCGACTGGGTGACCTGATCGGCAGTTTCGGCAAGGCGCGACTGCTGTCCATCCTGCTTGATTTCCCCCTGCCCGCGGCTCCGGGCCTGGATTCGATGTCCCGGGGACAGCGTTTGCGCCTGGCCCTGGAGGCTCTCGGTCCTATTTTCATCAAGTTCGGCCAGCTCCTGTCCACCCGTCGCGACATGGTGCCCGAGGATATCGCGGACGAACTGGCCGGCTTGCAGGACAACGTGCCTCCGTTTGGCGAGCAGGAAGCCGTCGACATCATCGAGCAGGCGCTCGGCGACAAAATCAGCGACCTGTTCGCAACGTTCTCCACCAGGCCCCTGGCATCTGCCTCCGTCGCCCAGGTGCATACCGCTACCTTGCCCGGCGGCGAAGAGGTCGTGGTCAAGGTCATACGCCCGGGAATCGGGAAAATCATTGCGCAGGATATCGCCCTGCTGAAGAGCATCGCCGATTTCGTCGAGCACAATATCGATCAGGGCAAACGCCTGCGCGCGACCGAAGTCGTGCAGGATTACGAATACATCATCAATGACGAACTCAACCTGATGTCGGAAGGCGCCAACACCACGCAGCTGGCACGCAACTTCGAAAATTCCGACCTGCTGTATGTGCCGAAGGTCTACTGGGACTACTGCCGCACCAACGTGCTGGTCATGGAGCGCATCTACGGCATACCGGTGAGCCGTGTGAAAGAATTGAAGGAAGCCGGCATCGACCTGAAACTGCTGGCCGAACGCGGTGTGGAAATTTTCTTCACCCAGGTGTTCAACCACAGCTTCTTTCATGCCGACATGCACCCGGGCAATGTCTACGTATCGACAGAGCATCCGGAGCGCCCGCAATACATCGCGCTCGATTGCGCCATCATCGGCACGCTTAGCCGTGACGACCAGTACTACCTGGCAAAAAACCTGCTCGCGATTTTCAAGCGCGATTACCGCCGCGTGGCTGAACTGCATGTCGAGTGCGGCTGGGTGCCGCCGGACACGCCGGTCAATGCCTTCGAAGCCACCATGCGCAGCGTATGTGAACCGATCTTCCAGAAGCCGCTTAAGGACATCTCTTTCGGGATGCTCCTGCTGCAGTTGTTCCAGACCGCCAGCAGGTTCAATATGGAGGTCCAGCCATCCCTGGTGCTCCTGCAGAAAACACTGCTCAATATCGAAGGCCTGGGCAAGCAGCTGTACCCCGACCTCGATCTCTGGGACAACGCTCTCCCCTTTCTGGAGAACTGGCAGCGTGAGCGCCTGTCACCGATCGCCAACCTGAAAAAGATCAGCGAAAAGATTCCGGAATGGCTGGAGCAGCTGCCGGAAATTCCGGAACTGATTTATGCATCCATGCAGGAGATGAAATACGCCCGCCTGCACCGGGATCGTCTGCAGCAGGATCGGGAAGAGCATATGGCGAAGGCGGAAGCGGACAGGTCAAGACGGTATACCATTTTCGGTATGGTGGCGCTGGCGGCTGCCGCAGTGTCGCTGCTGCCCGCTGTGGCCGGCTCACTGGACAGACTTCCCGCCGCGACTCTCATCCTTGCAACTGCGGGGCTGGCGCTGCTGGTCCTGCGCCGCTGAAAGCCTGCTGGCAGGCGGCCATAACCGTCTTGAATTCTGACCCCGTGCCCCAAAATAGAGTATCCTTGCCCCCTGAATTTCTGACGGCTAATTAAAAAAGCGGCAATCATGGGTACTGACTGGCTAGACAGGGTCAACTGGAACAGCGACGGGCTGGTCCCGGCTATTGCCCAGGACTGGGAAAGCGGCCGCGTACTCATGCAGGCCTGGGTCAACCGTGAAGCCCTGGACCTTGCCGTACAGGAAAACCGTGCCATTTACTGGTCCCGCTCACGACAGAAACTGTGGCGCAAGGGCGAGGATTCGGGCCACGTACAGGTCCTGCACGGCCTCTACCTGGACTGCGACCGGGACTGCATCATTTACAAGGTGGAGCAGCTCGGTGGGATAGCCTGCCACACGGGAAGGGAAAGCTGTTATTTCCTGCAACTCGTTGACGGCCAGTGGGTGGAAAGTGAGCCGGTCATCAAGAGCCCGAACGAAATTTACGGCTGAGAGTTAACCGGAATTTTTTATGTCAGATACCCTGAAAAGACTGGCCGCCATTATCGAGGAAAGGAAAAGCGCCGACCCCGGCTCTTCCTATGTAGCCCAATTGCATCACAAGGGGCTGGAGAAAATCCTCGCCAAGGTAGCTGAAGAGTCTGGCGAAACCATCGAGGCGGCCCGGGAAGCCGGGCAGGACGGCGATACGAGCCACCTGGTTTACGAAACCGCCGACCTGTGGTTCCACACGCTGGTCATGCTATCCAGCCTGGGCACAGGCCCGGAAGCCGTGCTGGCCGAGCTGGAGCGGCGCTTCGGGGTCAGCGGACTGGAAGAAAAAGCCTCGCGCAAGAAATAAGGATACAGAACTATTTGCTCACGGCCGGTGGGCAAGACTGATACAATGATTTCCCCCTTGCAGGACCATTTACTGTACGCGGGGGGCAACAAAAGAACTCATAGGAGGTAATTATGGGACTTGGCGGCGTTAACCTGACACAACTGCTCATTATCCTGCTGATCGTTATCCTGGTCTTCGGCACCAAGAAACTGAAGAACATCGGCTCGGACCTGGGCGGCGCCCTGAAGGGCTTCAAGAATGCCATGAAGGATGACGAAGGCAAGGCTCAGAATTCCCAGGCGCGTATTGAAGACGAGAACGACACCTTCGACGTGAAAGCCGAAAAGGTGGATGAATCTGCAGAAGAAAAGCAGGCCTGATTCCGCTCTATTGTTAAAAAAAGAAAAACAATAGATCAACAATAGATAAATTCACTGCTTCCGCCTGGCTGAACCTGTTTACCGATGTTCGATCCCAGCTTTTTTGAACTCATCGTAATCTGCGTCGTGGCACTTCTTGTGCTCGGCCCCGACAAGCTGCCCGGCGCCATCAAGACGCTCGGGCTGTGGATCGGCCGCCTGCGCAGAAGCTTCAACAACATCAAACGTGAAATCGAACAGGAAGTCGGTGCCGATGAGATTCGCCGGCAGCTTCGCAATGAAGCCATCATGGAGAAATTCAATTCCACCAAGAACCAGGTCAACCAGTCCATCCAGTCCGTCAAGGATGAGGCGAAGTCACTGAAGAATGACCTCGACCTCACCAGCGAGTTATCCGACTCACCCGAAGACAACAAGGACAAGGCAACCGGCTCCGACCAGAATGAAATCGACCCGGTGGAGAAGCTCGCCACAAGTGATCCGGCCGCCCGCATGATCAAGCCCGAACCGGAACCGCCAGGCGAAGAAAGCGAAACGCCCGGCAAGAAACCCTCTGACACCTGAAACCGGAACCATGGCAGACACCACACAACAGGATCAGGAACACGATCCCAAGGAACAGCCGCTCATCTCTCACCTGGTCGAGCTGAGGGACAGGCTTTTACGCAGTTTGCTGGTTGTGCTGGTACTGTTCCTGTGTATTTTTCCCTGGGGCAATGAGCTGTACATCTTCGTGTCCCGGCCGCTGCTAGACGTCCTGCCGGAAGGCTCCAGCATGATCGCGACGTCGCCAACCTCGCCCTTCATGATTCCCTTCAAGACCTCGATCTATGCAGCATTGTTCCTTGGTGTGCCGTTTATCCTGCACCAGGCATGGGCCTTTATCTCGCCGGGTCTGTACAGGAACGAAATCCGCATCACGCTGCCCATCCTGGTTTCCAGTGTCGTACTGTTCTATGCCGGCATCGCCTTTGCCTATTACCTTGTGTTCAACTTCGTCTTTGCCTTCTTCGTCAACAGTGCGCCGGAAACCGTTGCGGTGATGACCGATATCACGCAATACCTGGATTTCGTGCTTTCGCTGTTCCTGGTTTTTGGCCTGGTGTTTGAAACGCCTATTGCAACACTGCTGCTGATTTTTTCAGGCGTCACCACGCCAAAGAAACTGTCGGAGAAAAGGCCCTACATCATCATCGCCTGCTTCGTGATCGGCATGTTCCTGACACCCCAGGATGTGCTGTCACAGTCTTTCGTTGCCATCCCCATGTGGATGCTGTTCGAGCTCGGACTCTTCGCAGGCAGGATGCTGCATAAGGACGAGGATGAGGAACCGGATTCGGATAAGGCGGGAGATTCAGGGACGCAATAGGGGTATCGATAAAGGGATAAAGCGTCCGAACCCCATTCCAATGAAAATATTTGAAAAACGGAGAGTTTTTAATTCAGCATTACAAAGAATTTTACTCGATTGAACTGAGTGGCGTTGAAATGGAAAGCTTCTTATTAACCCGATAGCCTGAAAATTTACGCTTTATCCCTTTATCGTCCCTTCTTCTCCCCTTTATCCCTTCAACATAAAAGTCACAGGCCCATCATTCACCAACGTCACCTGCATGTCCGCCGCGAACTCACCGGTCGCCACCTCGCCATGGGCCGACCTGGCCTGGTTGACGAAATATTCATACAGTGATTTTGCTTCAGCAGGCGGCTTGGCACTGGAGAAACTCGGCCGCAAGCCGCGGCCGGTATCGGCAGCCAGGGTGAACTGGGACACCACGAGAAGGCCGCCGTCGATATCGGCGAGGCTGAGATTCATCCTGTCCTCGGCGTCGGCGAATACCCGGTAGGCGAGCACTTTCTTCAGCAGCCTGTCGGCATTGTCGCGGCTGTCATCCTTTTCCACCCCGAGCAACACCAGCAGTCCCCGGCCGATCTCACCGGCCGTACTCCCACCGATGTCCACTTTCGCCGAACTTACCCGCTGTATGAGCGCAAGCATGATGCCTGTCAGGCGCCCCGTAATTCAGAACCACGGCTGCGGCGCTTGCGCTCATTCTCCGTGAGATATTGCTTGCGCAGGCGAATGTGCCGCGGCGTGATTTCCACCAGTTCGTCGCTTTCGATGAACTCCATCGCCTGCTCGAGACTGTGCTTGACGGGCGGCGTCAGGATGATGTTTTCGTCACTGCCCGAAGCACGGATGTTGGTGAGCTGCTTCGCCTTGGTGGGATTCACCACCAGGTCGTTTTCCCTGCTGTGCAGCCCGACGATCATGCCTTCGTAGACTTCGCTGTTGGGATCGATGAACAGCCGGCCTCTTTCCTGTAGATTGAACAAGGCATAGCCCAGGGACTTGCCCTTGACCATGGACACCAGCACGCCGTTGGAACGGGCAGCAATTTCACCCTTCTTGACGGGACCGAAATGGTCAAAGATATGGGTCATGATTCCCGACCCGGAGGTCAGGCCCAGGAACTGGGTGCGGAAGCCGATCAGTCCGCGAGTGGGTATGACAAAACTGATGCGGATGCGGCCGCGGCCGTCAGCACTCATGTCCTGCATTTCCGCCTTGCGATAGCCGAGCTCCTCGATGACCGCCCCCTGGTGCTCCTCTTCCACGTCGATGACCAGGTGCTCGAAAGGCTCATGCAATTCGCCATCGATCATCTTGGTAACCACTTCGGGCCTGGACACGGCCAGCTCGAAGCCTTCGCGGCGCATTGTCTCGATGAGTACGGACAAGTGCAGTTCTCCGCGGCCTGACACACGGAATCTTTCCGGTGAATCACCTGGCTCGACTCGCAATGCCACATTGTGGATGAGCTCGCGTTCCAGGCGCTCCTTCAGGTTGCGGCTGGTGATGTACTTGCCGTCCTGGCCGGCGAAGGGCGAGTCGTTGACCTGGAATGTCATGGTCACCGTAGGCTCGTCCACGGTCAGCGCCGGCATGGCTTCGGGATGTTCCGGGTCGCAGATGGTGTCGCTGATATTGAGCTCATCGATACCGGTGATACAGATGATGTCGCCGGCGGAAGCCGATTCTGCATCGACCTGCTGCAGGCCCAGGTAGGTTTTGACCTGGCCGATTTTCGCCCTGCGACTGTCGCCATTACGGTCCAGGACAACCACGGGCATGTTTGTCTTGACCTTGCCGCGGGTGACACGCCCGACACCGATGACGCCAACATAGGAAGAATAGTCCAGGGCGCTTATCTGCATCTGCAGGGGACCCTCACGATCCACCTCGGGCGCAGGCACCTTGTCGACGATAAGCTGGAACAAGCTTTCCATGTTGTCCTCCAGCTTGTCGGGCTCAACGCCTGCACGCCCTTCCAGGGCCGAGGCATAGATAACCGGGAAGTCTAGTTGCTGTTCCGTGGCGCCAAGACGATCAAACAATTCAAATACTTCGTTCAGAACCCAGTCGGGACGCGCACCGTCACGATCGATCTTGTTGATGACCACGATGGGGTGCAGGCCGCGGGCAAAGGCTTTCTGGGTGACGAAGCGGGTTTGCGGCATGGGCCCTTCCACCGCATCCACCAGCAACAGCACGCTGTCGACCATGGACAGCACACGCTCAACCTCGCCGCCGAAGTCGGCATGGCCGGGCGTGTCGACGATATTGATACGGAAGTCGTGCCAGTTAACGGCAGTGTTCTTGGCCAGGATGGTAATGCCGCGCTCCTTTTCCTGGTCGTTGGAATCCATCACGCGCTTGATTTCCTTGCCGCGGGTTTCCAGGGTGCCGGACTGCTGCAGCAGCTTGTCGACCAGCGTGGTCTTGCCGTGGTCAACGTGGGCGATGATGGCGATATTACGAATCTTGTCGATCAAGGGAGTGAGGGCTCCTGCCCCGGGAAGCGTAAAAAATGCGCGATTATACAGAGTTTTCTGCTCTTTGATGTGACTTTCTTTCAAAAGAAAGTCACCAAAGAAACCCGCCCCTGAACGCCAGGCCTGCGGCAGGTTTTCCTTGGGCACTTCTTGTTAACAAGAAATGCCATCCATCCCCGAAGGGAAAAATATTACCGCCTGTCGGGCCGATACACCGCCACATTGGAAAACCCGCTTTCTATCAGGTACCCGGCATGCAACCGGCTCATGATGCCCTTGGCACAATAGAGCAGGTAGGCAGCCTCTTTGGGCAATTCAGGAAATTTCGAGTTCAATTTGTAAAACGGTATTTTTTCGACAACGTTGTTCTCCAGCAACAAGGGTTGCTGCTCCTGCTCGTCAGGATGCCGGATATCGATAATGACATCCCCCGGCCGCGGTTCGGTCACCTGTGCAACAAGTTCACCGGTTCTTTCCGCCTCCAGGTTGATACGGTCGATTACAACGGTTTCTGCATTGGCCACGGCGTCATCCAGGATCGCGAAATCGAAACGGTTTTCCTGGCGCTCTATCTTGTGCATCCGGGCACGGGTGGTGGGCTTCACGGAAATCACCCCGCAATACTCGGGAATGACCGCGGAAAACTCTTCTGTGCCGATCGCCCGGGCCTTGTCCACGATTTCCTGCTTTTCCATCATGGCCAGCGGGCGCAGCACCAGGCAGTCGGTAACCTTGTCGATCACAGCCAGGTTGGGCAGGGTCTGGCTGCTGACCTGGGCTACACTTTCCCCGGTCACCAGCGCCTCGATTTTCATCTTTTCCGCCACCCGGCTGGCAGCGCGCAGCATCATGCGCTTCAGAACCACCCCCATTTGTGAGTTGTCGACCTTGTCCAGGATTTCGCCCACCACCCCTTCGAATGGCACCGTGACGAACTTAACCGGGTGGGTGGAGCCATAACGCATCCACAGGTACAGGGCCACCTCCTTCACGGCGATTTCATGTTCCCGCCCGCCCAGGTTGAAAAAGCAGTAGTGGGTCAGCAGACCCCGGCGCATGGCCAGATAGCTCGAAACCGCGGAATCGAAGCCGCCTGAAATCAGGGACAGCACCGGGTCCTGGGTGCCGAGCGGAAAGCCGTTGAGTCCCATGCAGGTGGCATCCACCACGTACAGGTCCTGGCCCCTGATTTCCAGTCTCACCGGCACCTGGGGGTTGTTGAGACTGACGCCGGCGGCTCCGGTGTTCCGGTTTAGGCCGCCGCCGACGAACTTTTCCACATCCATGGAATTGAAGTTGTGGCGGCCGATACGCTTGCAGCGTACGCAGAAAGTCTTGCCATCCAGCCGGTCCCGGAAAACGTCGAGGGTGTGTGCCAGGATCTCGTCCAGCGTGGCAAACGTGTGATGCCTGACCCGTTCGAAAAAGCAGATGCCCTGGGTGGAGGCCAGCACATGTTCAATACTGCTTCCCAGGGAATCCAGGTCTTCCGGCACTTCCACCGTAACGAAATCCCAGCCGCCGGCCACGATGATGCGATCGGAGAACCGGTGCAGGAGGACCTGCAGGTTTCTTTTCAGTTGCTTGGCGAAGCGGGTCCTGACCGGCCGGCTCTTGATCGTCATCTCCGGCGAATATTTGACGAGGTATTTCATGTACAGGCTACTGGCGTATGGGGCCGGGCATTATATAGAAATCAACAAACCCAGTCCCGGTGCCGGTTTCCGGGGCACGCCTCAATTTTGGGCAACTGCCTGTTCTGCTCTGGACTATTTGCACCATTATAGTGCATTATGAGCAGCTGGCTGATGCAAATTCCTTATAAATCAGCCAGCTAGAAATTGGTTCGGTATTTGCTAATCAATATTTGCTGAAAAGTAATTGCTGACATGAATTTGTCTCGTCAGCCAGTGACAGCCAAATTCAAGGACCAATGAGACAGATCCCCGATGAATGCCCCACTGCCCTCATTCTGGTTTGGACAGGAATTGATTACTGAAAACTTGAATACCAGTTTACTGGACAACCTGACTACTGCCGTCATGGTCATGGACAAGGACCTTCACGTCCTCTACCTGAACCCGGCGGCGGAAGCGTTGCTGGAAACCAGCAGCAAGCATTGTTTTGACCAGTTCGTCGGCAAGGTCCTGCTGAATTCAAAACACCTTATCCAGTCCCTGAAGAGCGTCAAGGACAACGGTGTGACGTTCATCTCACGCAAGGTGCAACTGGTGAAGTCCAATACCAACCCGATGACAGTGGACTACTCGGCCAGTCGACTCATCTTCCAGAACGAAACCTACATCATGCTCGAACTGCAGGAACTGGATCGTTCCTACAACATTTCCCGCAAGGAGATGCTGATTTCCAACCATGAAACCACGCTTGGCCTGGTGCGTGGCCTGGGCCATGAAATCAAGAATCCCCTCGGCGGCATTCGCGGTGCGGCACAATTGCTGGCAGATGAACTGACGGACAAGGAACTGAAAGATTACACCAACGTCATCATCGAGGAGACTGATCGCCTGGTCGGCCTGATCGATCGCCTGACCGGGCAGTACAAGAAACCGGCACTGCAGAAGATCAACATCCACGAGATTCTGGAACGCGTTTACAACCTGGTCATTGCGGAAACCCGCGGCACCATCGAGCTCATCAAGGACTACGATCCCAGCATTCCGGAAATCACCGGCGACCTGAGCCAGCTCATCCAGGCGGTGCTGAATATAGTTCGCAACGCCATGCAGTCCCTGACTGAATCCGACATGAAGGGTGTGAAGCCAAAAATCATCCTGCGAACCAGGGCGGTCAGCCACGTCACCATCGGACCTGTCATGCACAAGCTGGTTGCCCGCATCGAGGTCATAGACAATGGCCCAGGCATTCCAGCGGACATGATCGAGAATATTTTCTACCCCCTTATCAGCGGCAGGGCCAACGGCACCGGCCTGGGGCTGTCCCTGTCCCAGAATATCCTGAAAAACCATAACGGACTGATCGAGTGCGACAGTGAGGAAGGCAATACCTGCTTCACCATTTCACTGCCGCTGTCCGGTGAACTTGAGGCAACCGATTAATGGCTGGCAAAAACCTGATCTGGATCGTCGATGATGACCGCTCTATCCGCTGGGTGCTCGAGAAATCCCTGGACAAGGCCGGTTTTGAAAGCGAGAGTTTCGAAAGCGGCGACAACCTGCTGGAGCGGCTGAAGTCTGACCAGCCTGACGTCATCATCAGCGACATTCGTATGCCCGGCATCGACGGCCTGGAGGTCCTGTCAGAAGTTCAGGATGCATTCCCGCAGATTCCGGTTATCATCATGACCGCCCATTCCGACCTGTCCAGCGCCGTGAAATCCTACAAGCGCGGCGCCTTTGAATATCTCCCCAAACCCTTCGATGTCAACGATGCGGTTGCCGTAGTTGACCGGGCGGTCAAGCATGCCAGTGAAAACAGGGTCCCAAGCAGCGCCATCCCGACCGTGGAAGCGAAGGAAATCATCGGCGAGGCACCTGCCATGCAGGAAGTTTTCCGCGCCATCGGACGCCTGTCCCACTCCAACATAACGGTGCTCATCAAGGGTGAGTCCGGCACCGGCAAGGAACTGGTCGCCCAGGCCTTGCACAAGCACAGCCCGAGGGCCGAAAAGCCTTACATTCCACTGAATGTGGCTGCCATTCCCAAGGACCTCATCGAATCCGAACTGTTCGGCCATGAAAAGGGGGCGTTCACCGGTGCTTCGGCCCTGCGTGTCGGACGTTTCGAGCAGGCAGATGGCGGCACACTCTTCCTGGATGAGATTGGCGATATGCCGATGGAAACACAGACCAGGTTGCTGCGGGTTTTATCGGATGGCGAGTTTTACAGAGTGGGCGGATTATCACCCATAAAAGCGAATGTCCGTGTGATTGCGGCTACTCACCAGAACCTGGAAGCTCGGGTCAGGGAACACCTGTTCAGGGAGGACCTCTACCATCGCCTGAATGTCATCCCGATTCACCTGCCCCGACTGGCTGACCGTCGCGAAGACATCCCGGCGCTGATGGAGCATTTCCTGGGCCGCGCCGCCCAGCAGATGGGCGTGGAGCAGAAGGTGCTGCGTCCGGAAACCAGCCAGTACCTGACCAGCCTGCCCTGGCCCGGTAACGTGCGCCAGCTGGAAAATTTCTGCAGCTGGATCACCGTTATGGCATCGGGCCGTGAAATCTTCATCAATGACCTGCCCGAAGAATTTCTCAACCCCACCGACCAGCAAACTGTGTCCGGCAACTGGGCGCAGAGCCTGAAGAGCTGGGCCGACCAGGAACTCAGCCTGGGTCATTCCGGCATCCTGCAGCAGGCTACTCCGATCTTCGAAAAGTGCATGATCGAGGTAGCGCTGAAGCATTCCGGCGGTCGCAAGCGTGACGCCTCGGAACTGCTCGGCTGGGGCCGCAATACCCTGACCCGCAAGATCAAGGAGCTCGGTATCGAAAACGGCAGCACCGCAGACCCGAACTGAACGTCAGCGAGACTTTCACCCGTCTTTACTGCCTGCAGGCAAGACCTTAAGCTAGTGTTTTCGTGTGCTTTCGCGGATATCCAATGCAGCCCCTTAAAATCATCGCTTCCGTCCTGGCCCTGTTGATTGCCCTGGCAGGCATCTACCTGGGCTTTGTCGCCTTGCGCCAGAATGCGCAGCTAGCCAGCGGCGAGCAGTTTTCGCGCTCGGTTGCGGAAATGATCGTCACCACCTGGAATCCGGAATACTTCATTGCCAACAGCTCCAGGCAGCTGCTGGCCAACCTGGATGCGCGCGGTATTCAGCTGAAACTCAATGGTGCCCGCCGTGTGGGTGAACTCCAGTCCATGGGTGAAGCTAGAGGCGAGCTGATAAACCCATCCTGGCTGCCAGGCGGGGACTCGCTGGTTGCCAGGTATTACATTACGGCGGAGTTTTCAGGAGGCCCGGGTGAGATATACACCGAGCTGGTGGATGAGGACGGCGCCTGGAAACTGCTTAACTTCTATATCCAGTCACCACAACTTGTGGAATGAGAAGAATCAATCCGGCGTCAACAGGATTTCCTGCCAGTTGATGACGCGGTTGTGACCCTGGAAGACACCAAAGTCGATGATCGCCCTCGGGTTGTCGGGTGTCGAGCCATCGGGATTTTCATCGTAGAGCTCCCCGATATTGCGCCAGTCGAATTTCAGGTAGTCATACAGGACATTCTGCACACCTGCACCCGGATCCACATCCACGGCAGTATCAAGGTCGTACTCGAGCAGTACCGAACCGGTCGCGGTGTTATTGTCATCCGCCGCAAAGGGCGAGGAAATGTAAATCGGCACATCGCCTGCCGCGGACGCGGAACTCGTGCTGCCATTTTCCAGCACCGTCAGGGTGCCGGTCTGAACACCGATATTGATGCTCAGGCTGGGTGAAGGGGTCCCGATGCCAAGCGGGTTGGCTGTCAGCCCGTCGGTATAGGAATCGTTGATGACCTGCAGGTTGCTGCTGGACAGCGTGGTGCAGTCATCCAGCGGGTTGACCACGAAATTCATGGCAGCGTCGTTGTAATACTCGAGCACGAAGGTCAGCGGAATATCGAGTCCGGCTCCGGCGACAACGGACGTGGAAATCTCCGAGCCGCCGGTGCTGCTCAGCACCAGGCGTCCATAGCGCATGCCTGTCGTCATGACGGTGATGGTGTCCGTACTGCCCAGGGGCGGCAGATCGAGATTCAGTTCCGCGGCAAGCGCGGTCACACCATCGGCATCCACCGGCACGAAGCCCACGGTGAACATGTCATACGGCCCGTCAGGCGTGGCAGCCTTGTCGAGCACGAGGTTCCCGCTCACCGCCCCTTCCCCGGTATCGCCGTTCAGGAACACATTGTTCCAGGCAACCGAGTTGATGCCGGAACTGTCCAGGCGCCCTGTCAGTACATCCATGGTATCGAGGTCCATGGCGGAGAAATTCAGCGACCCGAGCACCGTGGACAGGCGCTCGAAAGCGCCATAGTAATTGCGCGTGGGTTGGCCCGCGGTATTGCGCGCCTCGAGGTTCACCGTCAGCTGCAGGGGCTCACCCATGTAGGTAAAAGTTGATGCAGGACTGCAGAAGCCATCCAGGCCGATGCGGTTGATGTGGGCCGACGAGGTGATGGAGTAATGATCGGGAATGAAGCGCCCGACGTTGCTGACGTTGCCGGTCAGACCTTCTCCGGAACCGAGGTAATCCCCTACCAGGTTGGCCGACAGGGCGATGATGCCGACCTCGCTGAAGCTGACATCGTTGTTATCCTGCCCGCCGGCGAAAGCATCGAAGGTCACGGTACCGGACAAGGCGCCGACAGCATGCGCCACCGGCAGGGTCACTGTATGCGTGAGCGTCGCCACCGGCCGATCCGCAGGCGCGTTTTCATTGCCGAAATTGGGTGTCAGCGGGTTGGCTGACAAATCCGCATCAGGATCCGGCTGCCCGGCAACCAGGGTATCCTGGCCGGCGCCTTCCACGTAGCGGATGGCCTGCAGGTTGACGTTGAAAGGCGCGCCGGCTTTCACGAAGGCGGAGCCGCCGGCATCCGGGTTGCCAAAACTGTCGTCTGGCGTGCCGTCGTCGGCGAAGGGATCAACGTTGGCGCTCATGTCAAAACGCAAGCCGAAAGGCCTGACCACAAAGGGCTGGCTGGAACCGCGCATGTAGCTCATCTCGGTATTGCCGGCGATGTCGTTGTTTATGGGCAACTGATACTCCGCATGGATCTGTATCTCCCCGGCATCCGGGTAGTTCAGCACGATCTCATCGGATATGGCCGAGGCAGCCGGGAAGGACACGCTGACATTGGTGTCGATGGTGCCGCCCGGGCCGGGAATGTAATTGTCGTTTTCCGGCACCACCGTACCGTTGATCTCGGCGCCGACCGTTGCGCAGGACGACGGATTGGTGCACTGGATCTGCATCTCGACCTGGACAGTCTGCCCGCCAAACAGGGCCTCGCATTCCAGTGTGTCGAGATTGGTGTCCACGGCACGCAGGAAAATGCGGTTTGCAGGGGCAAGATTAGAGCGCTTGCCCGCGATCTGCACCCCGATCGTCTGGGTGCCGCCGCTGTTGGTGAAGATGAAACCGGACTCGGCGAAGGTGAAGTACGGGTCGGTGACATCGCCGGGAACGCCTAGCTCGGTAATGGCCCCTTGCTGGATGTTGAAGTGGATGGTTTCCGTCGGCGTTACCGGGTTGGTCAGGTTGAAATTGGCGGCGAAGCTGGTCTGGTTCAGGCCGAAGGTATAGGTGGCCAACCCGTCCGCCAGCACGGCATCCGTGATGTTCGGGAAGCCCGGCAATGCCGACCATGAGCCCTTGCCGGCACTGGTACTCAGGTTCACCACGGTACTCAGCGGCGGCGCCACCGGAGTATGGGCCACATCATGGGCCTCGAAGGTGATCTGGTAGGCCTCGCACATCACCCCGTACCCGATGTGGCTGATTTCGTAATGATGCACCGCACCGACACCGCAGTCCGTGGTGCTGGTAGACAGCTGCACATCGTCGATGATGAAGTTGCCGGTGACGTTGTAATTGGCAGCCACACGGAAGCGTATTTGTGTATTGGCGGACAGGGACTGACCCGCACCTGACAACAAGCTGGAAAGGTTATAGCTTTCCGACCCCGAATTGGTGCCGGCCAGCCCGGTGAAGGTGTCCACGTTGACCCAGGGATCCGCATCCTTGTCCCCGCGTGCCTCGACGACGAAGGAGTCACCCGTGTTGACGCTTACCGTGCGCCAGTCAAAGGTCAGGGTAAGTGTGCCGGGCGTGTATAAACTCAGGTCCACTTCCCGAACCAGGGCAGGCATGTTGTTTTCCAGGGTTTCAGCGTTGGGCACGTTGTCGAAGTACACTTCCCCTGCAGTGATGCGGACGTTGCCGGTGACGGCGTCGAGTCCATCCGAGTCCGTTTCCACCCAGCCGGATTCGAAGTTGCTGGTACCGGTGTTTCCGGTGAAATCACCGCTGGTGAAATTATCGGCGTAGGTGACCGGGCTGACGACGTCGTTGAAACTCAGTACCGGGTCTTCTGAAGCGGATTCCGTGACCAGCCCATTGCTGACATCCACGTTAATATCAACACCGTTCTCGGTAACGGTGAGCGCCAGGGTCACCTCGCCATTGTCGGACGGTACGAAGGTATAAATGTACTGGTTGCCGCTTCCCGTTGGCTGCAACGTGCCGTCGCCATCGATCTTGGTCCATGTGGCACTGCCCAGGTAATCGATATCGATGAGGATGGAGCCGGTATATGTGGTATCCGGAGTATCGTCAAAATTGTCTTTCCTGATGACGACCGTGGTCGGCGTACAGGTATCGCCGGAAACACTTTCCGTGATGGCGAAATGGCCAAAATATCCCGACTCGACGATGTGTACGCCGTCGATGTAGCGGGTCGAGGTCAGCGGGCTGAACACCCCGTTGGGAACACTGCCGCGGAATTCCAGTGTCGAATCAATGCCGGGTTGCAGGCTGGCAATATCATCGCCAGTGAGTGTGGTGTTGCCGGTGGCTATATTTGCCGAAGCCTGGCCGATCGTGATGACATAGTCCGGCGTGCCGCCAACCTTGAAATAGGTGCCGTTAAGCTGGACCGTAGCATTGAATACCGCAGGATCCTCGCCATTAAGGATCACGGTAGCTGTCGGCGAGACGGCAACCGGGTTGAACCTGACCCAGTCACCCATCTGCCATGTCGTGCCGTTCAGGCCGGCGTCGGCCGTGGTGGAAATCACCACCTGGCCGTCATCCTGCTCAAACACCGCATCGATGTTTGTCGTCGGCGAATCGAAGTACGCCGAGCCATCGAACAGGAGTGTCGCGCTGTCCAGCAGCGGATCATAGACCAGCAGGTCGCCCACATCGTAATTGACGCCCGCAATCGATCCAGCCGACGCCGGCGACACGATGAGGTGGCCGTTGCGGCGCACATGCAGGGCATTGATGTCACCGGACAGGCCGCCGTTGACCACACTGTCGTCATAGAACATGGTCGCAGCATCGGTCACTGGGTCATACAGGATGATGTCGTCCATGTTGAATGTGAGCGTACCGGTGCCCGAGCCCAGCGTGGTATTGTCCAGGTTCACCGAGATCAGGAACTTGTCCTGTAGTGCCACCGGCTGCCCCTGAACAGTGACTGTTACCGTGGAGCTGTTGTTGAAAGCGACCGTGTCGAAGTTGCCGGTGGCGATGGCCACGGTGGCTTTATTCGACACACTGGCATTCTCGATGGCCGGCGGGCTCAGCTGGACGCCCAGCCGGAAATCCGCCGTTTCGCCAGGCGCCAGGTTGGTGTCGGTTGTGCACGTCACCGCCTGGCCGATGGCCGAGCAGCTCCACGCATCGTTGTCACCGATCTCGAGGTAGCCTGTGTAAGTGAGTCCGGCAACCAGGGTGTCGGTAACAGTGATCAGCTTGGTGGCGTTTTTCGGTCCCAGGTTGGTGACGGTGATGGTGTACGTGGCGGCTTCCCCTTCGGAAAAAATACCGGCTGCCAGCTTGGTCACCTGCAGGTCGGTCTGCCGGCCACTGATGGTCGTGAAAATCCCGTCCACGTTGTTGTTGCTGGTGGATTTCTCTTCCAGGTCGTTCATCGACAGCGCGCCGCCCTGCAGATCCATGACGTTGTCGAATTGCGGCGACAGCGTACAGTCATCCGGATCCGGTGAAGTACCGAATGTTGCCAGGGTGTCATTGAGCGGATCAGGGCTGCAATTGCCGCCGTGGTACAGCGCCCTGACATTGATTTCCCGCTGGTTCGTCAGGTTCGGGAAGATGACCTCATCGCCGATCGCGACAGGGACGACGATGTCCGGCAGGCTTGCAGCCTCGGCCAGGGGCGAGGAAATGCTGTATTCACAGGCCAGTGCGGCCAGGCCCTGCGGGGTGGCCGGTGGCGCATTATTGGCGACGCAATTCCAGCCGGTTGCCGTGATCGTGCCGGTAACCACTGTAATACCGGTGGGGAATGTCACCGTCACTGTTGCCGATCCGGTGAGACCGCCGTCCGGTCCCGCACCATCCCCGTTGTTCACCACGGAGATGGTATAGGTCGACGTGCCGCCGACCTCGAAAGCCGGCCCTTCCGTGACGGTGACTTCCAGGTCGGCAATGGGTGCATTGGTCACGCTGATGACTTCCCCCACCAGCAGCACCAGGTCCTGGCCGGCGGAATATTGCGTGGTGATCTCTTCCGGCAGGGGGTTGGCAATGCCGAACTCGTAGAGCGGCGAACCGATGACGTCCCCGCGCAGGAAATGTGTATCCACGTCAACGCCGTAGGACGTCAGGCTCAGCGCTTCATAGCCGTCCATGTTGACCCCTGCGGTCGGCAACCATTTCAGCAGGCCATCATAGATGGGCCTTGTCACCGTGCTGTTGTACTGCGCTGTCGGCGGGTTGAAGGAATTTGTCAGGTAGTTGAATGTGGGCGAACCCGGTGCAGACTGCAGCCCGAGTCTTTCATTGGGCGTGTTCAGGGCGGGCGGGCTGTCATCACCCTCGATGGTGATATGCGTGAGCTGTCCGTACGGTATGCCATTGCCGATATCAATCGCACGGATGCGGAAGTTTCGCGGCACCAGGTCGAAGGCGGAGTTCTGGAAGGGCTGGAACCCGTGGAACAGGTTGATCACCTGGACGGTTTCCAGGGCATTTTCAAACACGACAACCAGGGCCCAGCCCGCGGCACAGGCCGAGGTATCCTGCCAGGGGGTGCCGGTCTGGGATGTCAGGTCACGCAGCGTATAGGTGGCATTGGTCGTAACGATGCTGCTGACATCCTTGTATCCTGTGAAGTAATCCAGGTTGTCATTGCTGCCCACGTTCTTGATCAGGAACATTTCATCGGCGGATATCGAGAAGGTCTGGGTACCCCTGACCAGCGTGACTTCACTGTCTATCTGCGTCGGACTGACCTCGAAATCGCCATCGCCGGACCAGTAGAGGTAGGCGCCCTTGAAGGTCGACCCGGGCGGTATATCCACATTCACACTGGTGCCAACGGCAGGATCCTCGAAGGTGCATGCCAGCGCATTGTCACCATTGGGATTGAGCCGGTAGGAACTGCCGTAGGCCCGGTAATTGACGGGGCCGGAGAAGGTCTTGAACAGGGTTACCGGGACATAGTCATCCGCAGTGGGCGGGCCATTCACCACAGGAGAGAATGCCGCCATGATGTGGGTAATGATATTGGGCGTGGTAGACGGCACCACGGTATCGGAAACGGGGCCAGCCGAGGCTTTCAGGCTGGAAAAGCCGGAAAACACCGCGTTGGCCGGCGGCGTTTCATTGTTCCAGAGCGTGGTACTGAACGAGCTTGTGTAGCTGCCCCCTGTCCTGTCATCACTTACAACGCTCAGCACCAGGGCATTGTTTTGCGCCGTGGTAACCGTTGTCGTCGACGATG
>CAZVSC010000014.1:9037-24779 GCA_964629325.1 uncultured Enterobacteriaceae bacterium | reverse complement strand
ACGCTCAGCACCAGGGCATTGTTTTGCGCCGTGGTAACCGTTGTCGTCGACGATGTCGGGGAAACCGTCAACGTCGAACTCCCTATAGCCGGTACGACCGGCACCGACTGTTCCACGCCGTACACGGCTGTCAGGCACATGGCCGGCGTGTTGGGGAAGGTACCGCTCAGTTCGGTGAAAGACGCATTGTAGGTGCCGGCAGCGGCTGGCAGGTCCGAATCGAAGATGACATACATCTCCGTGGTGTTGACGATGGCGCCATTGTCCGCCTTCGCGCTCACCACGCTGGCCATGACGGTTGGCGTACCGGCGGTATCGAAGAACACCTGGGCAGGATCGATGGCCGGGTCGTTGCCGACCGCGCTTTCCCGGGCGATGGACATGATCACCGCGCGCGCGCCGCTGGTCTCGGGGCCCACGATCGCAATTGAGCCCGATGTCCCGGCATAACACTGGGTATCCGTGATTATCGGTTCGCATGAATTGACCGTCAGCGTCGGGTGTGTGCCGTCATCCATCACGCTGCCGTCGGCAGCGGAGATGGTGAAGGGCTGGACGTGCGGAACCAGCAGGTTCAGTGTCTTGGTGCCGCCATCGGCAACAGCGAACTGGTAGGTTGCCAAACCGTCATCATCCAGCGGGTTCTCCGTCAGCACCCCGGTAACAGGAAACTGCGACCAGGTACCGTGGCTCGCATCCATGCTGAGCGTAACGGTGCCGACATAATCGTTCTTGATATTGCCGTTGATGTCATAGGCGGTGATGGTCACCTGCTGCATGGTGCAGGCCGTGCTGCTGCCGTCATGGGTAATCCGGAAATAGGACAGTGGCGCAGGAGCGGGCGCGAATGCGGCAATGGCGTGGGTCCACTTATCCACCGTGCCGGTAAAGGTTTCGGTAACCGTGACGGTGCCGGTACCGACCGTGTTGCCGTAGCCGGCAGTGAATGTCCAGTTGTCATCCGCCACACCCAGGCTGACGAGCTGGTTGCCCAGCGTATTGGTGTTGAATATACCGTCGTCCTCGTCGACGGTGGCGGCACTGATGATGATGGCGTCAGCGGCCGGGGATGTCAGTGATGACTGGATGATGCCGCCGTCGCCGAAGGCGCTGCCCAGCTGTGCGCCGGCCGGGTAGGACTGGTTGACGTTCTTCAGGGCGACCAGGCACATGGCCTGGCCGTCATCCGCCGTGAAGCTGCCGTTGTAGGAGCCCCCTGCAACCGGCAGCTCGGCATCCAGCCAGGCGAACATCTCCGTGATGGTGCGCTGGTTGGCCGGGTTGGTGGTGTTGGCCACCGTATGCAGGCGGCCACCAGCGGAAACGCTGACACCGTTGAACAGCGCATCGGTAATTGCCGTCACGCCCTCGTTGCCGGTCACCATGACCACGGCCCGGGAGCCTAGAACTTCGGCACTGGACGGCAAGGTGATAGTGGTGCTGTTGGCATTCACGCAGGAAAAATCGGTAATCGCCGGCAAGCAGGCCGTGATGTTCAGCGGCGGGTCCTCGCCCGGGTCGCCATCGTTGTCCTGGTTGCTGCCGTCGGTGACATCGATATCGTAAGTGTCGATGGTCAGGCCCTGGAAATTGAACGTCGCCGAACCCGTGTTTGGCGCCACGAACTGGTAGTCTGCCGAGCCGCCCCCCGTGTCATTGATCCCGCTGGTGGTACCGTCCGACCAGGTACCGGGTGACGAGGTGGAGATGAAGATCTGCCCTTCATAATCGTTAACCGGGTTGTCAGCGGAGTCCACCAGCGTGAAGGTCACGGATGCGGGCGTGCACAGGTCCGCACTGCCGCTGTGTGAAATGAGGAACCGGCAGGCCTGTATCACCAGGTCGGGATTGTGCCCCGCATCGACCACCAGCAAACCGTCCGTAACGATGATCTTGGTGGTTTCCACGATGGTGTCGGTAAAGGTCAGGGTTACCGAACCACCATCCATGGCCGAGAAATAGTATTGGGCATCACCGTCACCAAAGTTGGTGAAGGTGGCCGTGCTGGTAGCCCCGTTCAGGGCCCAGTCGCCGTTGGCGAAAGTCGTGGAGATAGTCGCCGTACCCACATAGTTCGGGACCAGCGCTCCTGCCGAATTTCGCACCTCGATGGTGATGTCGTTCGGCGTGCACGTATCACCGGGACTGGTCAGGGACACCCAGAAGGAGCAGGCCAGGATGCTCACGCCGGGTTTTGCCGGGGTCACCATGCCGTAAAAGGCATCGTTGGCATCCAGCACGATGGCGCCGGGATCCTCATGGGTCAGTTCAAGACTGACGGTACCCGCATCCGCGAGCGCAAAGGTGTAGGTGGCCTGGCCGTCGCCGGGAAAGGCGCTGTTGTTGACCGGGGTATTAGTGGCCGTACCCTGCCCCCAGAATCCATTGGCACTGTCCGTGGTCAGGGTGATAGTGCCCGTATAACCGGCAACCGTGAAGCCGCCCTGGTCCACCACGGTCAACGTGGTATTGGTGGCGGTGCAGTTATTGCCCGTACCGGGAGCCGTGAAAATGAACTCGCACAGGTCGAACACCAGCGGGTCGTCGGCCCCCTGCTGGACATCGTTCATGCCCGCATCGGTGATGTCGAAGGTGACGGTGGCGGTTGGCTGGTGGTACAGCCGGAAGGTGGCAACGCCGCCTTCACCAGGATCGAATGCATACGAGAAATTGCCGTTCGCCAGCGGCGTAAATGTGCCGATGGCGCTTTCCGGCGCCCAGATCCCGGCGGTCGTCGAGGTGGTCACCGTAATGGTTTCGGTGTTGCCCGCCACGGTGGAAGACAACGTGATGACCTCATACGCGCATGTCGGTGCGTCACCGTCATGCGATATGACAAATCCGCAGCCCGTAACTTCGAGATTGTTTTCGGCCAGCAGCGCATCCACGGCGGGCTCGACATTGTCGAAGATGTCGAAGTTGACGCTGGCATTCACGCCCACATGCGTGAAGCGCAGGATTGCGGTGCCGGCATCGAGGCTGTTGAACTGGTATGTGGCATTGCCATTTCCCAGGGGAGTCAGGACACCGTCCGCTTCACCGCCCACTGCCGACCAGGTACCTGCTGTAGTCGAGGTATTGATGGTGATTGTCCCCGTGTATCCGGAGCGCACAGTCGTGCCATTCGACTGGACGGCGGAAATGAGAATCTCCTGGTAGCCCGCTGCCAGGCAGGAGCCATGGGTGCCGTCATGGGTGATGGTGAATCCGCACAGGGCACTGGTGAGCTGCTGGTCGACACCCTGCGGATGCGAGTTCTCTGTGATCAGGCCGGTAGCATTGTCGGCAATATCGATATTGAGCGTACCCGCAACGGTGGGGGCATAATTGAACGAGGCCACTCCGTTGTCGCCGGCGACAAAGGTATAGCGGAAATCCCCGTTGCCCGGGCTGTCATTGATGAAAGAGCCGGGATTGGCTGCCGTGTTTACCGACCAGTCACCATTGGGGGCAGTGATGTTCACCTGGCCGGTAAAATTGGTGACCGGAGTACCGCTGGCGCTGACGGCTGTAATCGTGACTGTCGTTATCGAGCAGGTTGAACCGGTACCGGAGTGCTGGATGCGGAAAGCCACCGGCGGCGGCGGTGGGCGCAAGGCAACCGTCGCTGCCACCCACTCGTCACTGGTGATCGTGTTGAAGTTGAAAGTCCCGGTTGCTCCCTGCAGTGCCTGGTTGACAAATCCGATGGTGCCGTAGACGCCGTTATTGCCACCGCCCGAAGTGCCGGTATCAATATTGGTCAGGCCGGCACTGGCACTGATGTTGCGCCTGTTTATACCAGCCAGTCTCAGGACCAGGCTGTTCGCCTGAAGCGTGTTGATAGACGGGGCCTGTGGCGTGGTGCTGGTGCCCTGGTTAAAGCCGCTGACGATGTCAGCAAGGTTGGTATTGGTGAATCGCATGTAAACGGCAAGGTAGCGGTCTGTCACGCCCAGGTTGAAGGTCTGGGCGACGGCCGTCGTCGCCGTTCGCGCCCAGATTGACTGGGTTACCTGGCCTGATCTCGTTACTGTGCCCAGCGAGACCCAGCCGGCTGGCGCTGCCGGAGTTGGCGTGCTGGCGCCGTCAGTGACGATGGCCATGATCATGAGATTGCCGGCTACCGTCCCGGCCGGTGGGGCCAGCGAGAAACTGTTCGCATCACCCGAGGCTTCGGTACACCCCTGGTAAAAAACCGCGGGGCCGCCCTGCTGGCCGATTGCACACTGCGCCTGTGCCGGCTGGGCAACAAGGACGAAGCTCGCCAGCAGCAGTGCCAGGACCGCAAACAGGGTTTTGTTCTGGTGGATTCCGGAGTACATCAGGCCGTAATTAATCCCGCATTTTCAATACGTCAAGTACCATAATTCCCGGCCCGATGCCATGTGAAAAATTCATGTCATGACCGGACTTTTCTCGAGTTCACATTTCGGTTAATACGGGGACCGGAAAATTTCCTGAAACCACCCAAAAGGCTGTTTTCATTACATATTCCGTTGCAAAATCTGGCGATTCAGGGAAAATGCCATGCAGGTCACCTGTTCGCATAAAAAAGGGGAACTCACGTGGATAACAAAGAATACAAAATCATCACTTCCAACACGCCCTTGTTCGGTAGTACCGGGAAGATGAAGAAAATCCTCGATGAAGAGGCCCAGGCCGGCTGGGACCTGGAAGAAAAGCTGGACAGTTTCAAGATCCGGGTCAGCCGCGACAAGAGCGCCCGCGACAACGATCACAACTGCACGATCGATCCCTACCGCACCACTGTCGGGGTAAATAGTGTCATCTACCTGGGCGGCGCCGCAGTCGTCACCCTGATCGTGATCTACCTGATCATCACCGCGGCGGCAATGTCTGTCTGAATTGCCGGTCTGGCAACCGGCCCTGTCAGATACCTGACACTGCCCGCACCTGGATGGTGCGTGTCACCAGCCCGCAGCTGCCTTCACTGGTAATGGTGTAAAACGCCTCGTTATTGCCGTCCCCGTCCACATCGACACCAACCTCCTCGCAAGCCACTGCCGCACTGCAGGTATTGAGCGCACCTGCGGTAAAGGAAAAGTTGGTCAATGCCGGGCATTGCGTCGATGACATGGCCAACGGAAAGAATATATTGTTCATGGCGAACTGCGCCCCGCTTTCCGCCGCATAAAACGACTGCACCAGTTCCATTTCCTCGGTAAAAGACGCCACGTTGCTGGTGACCAGCCGCGACATGTACACCGCGATCAGGGCGAGAATGGTGATGACAAACAGCGCGGTGGCCAATCCCAGCCCGCTCTGCCTGTTCCTTGAATTCCTGTCAGGGCGCACTGTGCAGCATGACCTCGTGATGCATATTGATGGTTTCCCCTTCTCGGCTGAAATTGAACTCGAACTGGACAATGGCGTTGCGACGCAGGGTTGCCGCCAGGTGATCGAACGCTGTGAACCCGTCATTATCGAGGTCCGTGGCGATGACATGCCTGCCGTCTGTGGTATTCGCAGGCAGGCAGGGGTCCGGTGAGAACGGGCAGCTGCCACCGGACCCGGTGGGCAAGGGCTGGGTGGCCGATATCTCGTAACCCTGGTAGCGATAGAGACGCTCGCCGTTCACACAGAAGCTCACCGGATCATCCACCAGGTACAGCCTGCTCTCGGGCGAACGCCTGCGAAAAGTATGTGTTGGTGTCAGGTTGACTATGTTCACGTTGCTGAGGGTCGGGTGTACGGCGACGGAATTCACGCCAGCCACATGTCCGGGGTTCGCCAGCGGCAGATCCTGGTAGATGTCGGACAAGGAGCGGGGATAGATGACGGCATAGGCACCAGTGGTCTGGGCAGGATTGAATTCGACCACCTTGATGGTGCTGGTGGACGCCGCCGGGCGGAAAGGCGGGTCGATATAGGTGGTAGCGGCCAGGATGGGCAGGAATTCCAGGCACTGGTCGCCCGCGTTGAGGCCGTCCATACCATCGGAAACCGCGCTGATTCGCACGCTGTTGGGCAGGGCATTATGCAGCTCCATGGCCATACGTTCGATGACCACCCGTGACGAGGCGCTCAGCTGGTTGCGGCTAGCTGTCTCTATATAACCTTCTGTGGAGAATCCTATAAATTGAATAATCCCAATACTGATAATTGCCAGCAGAAGAATAGAAGAAACCGCCTCTACTAGAGTAAAACCTGAGCTATATTTCCAATAATTAGACATTCTAGAAATTAGCTTTATATACCTGAAATTCAGTTCCGACACTGTCTAATGGCGAATAAATTGTTACGGTAATTAATTTAGCGTCTGTAAGCTCTTTATTTATGGGGCTTTGATCCCCTGCGTACTCAACAAATACAGAAACGCGATAGCCTTGATAGCCAGACCTGACATTGTTTTCAGCATCGTGAAGCTCCAAAAGCACGCCTCCCTCACCTTCATCAAGTCCATGATAATCATCAACGTCATCCCATTTATCCCTAGTGCCTTCGCCGCTCTCTGTTCCGAAAACTATGGTGCAAGGGCGCGCTCCAGCTATGCCATCACATGCTGGAGCGCCACTGGGGTGTGAATTTTCGTCATATCTTCTGGATAATATTTCATCAAGGTATGCTCTAGCTAAAGCTGTTGTACGAGTTTCTTCATAAGTATTAGCATTTGATGATAACGAGCTAGACATCATGCTTGTAATTGTTACAAGAGCAATTCCAAGTACGACAATTGTTGCAACCATTTCCACAAGCGAAAATCCACGAAGATTAACGCTTGGGTTAATCATCACATTCACCTAAATAAGCAAAACCAGCAGGAGAAATACAGGCCGAATACTCAACACTGTCATTCACACAAATCCTAACACCGTTGCCAACAGTTACCGGAGATGATGCACTATTTGTAAAACCAGCAATATTGCCGCCACCATAACTAACTTTGAAGTTGCCTGTAATATCGTCATTTATATCTACACCACATGTCCCGATTATTGTAGAACCAGTTTTAAGCAATACAGTATTTCCAGGAATAGCTACTGAGCGTACTACTGCTCCACTTACAGCTACAGAAAATTCCCAGAAACCGCCAATAGGATCGATTTCAAAGGTAACATTCTCACGACCCAATGATGTCTGCTGAGCCAATAACGCTAGAGCAATTAAATTATCGCTTGCGATAGCTTGGTCAAATGAGGAGAGATTAGAAAATCGTGAAAATAGTGTTAGGGCAATGATTGAAACCAGCACTATGGCAACAATCATTTCAACAATTGTAAATCCTTGTGCATTGCGACATCTCAACCTATTCATTTCAGCCAGCTATGCACTATTCAGGATTTCTATCAATAACTTCAAATGGAGCAGATGTAATCTGTTCAACCCCAACACGAGGTTTATCAAAAGTTGTATCTGGAAACAGGTATCTTGCTTCATTCAAGGTTTTTTGGAAATTCTCTTGGTCGCCAACCACTTGATAGGCCAGCATTAAAAATCTGTAAAAATTTGGCCTTGGCTTTCTTGCCAATAAATCTGGAGCCCAGTCAATATAAGGCTGCACAAGTTCCGGTCTATTATAAATTGCCCCCTGTAAAACCAACCTTGACATGATTGCCCAGTTTATCCTGTCTCTAAAAACCAAGGGATTACTTATTGAAGCCAATTTTTCTACATCAGGATCTATATCACTATCAAACCTGGCTAACAAATACCCCGCATGCAATGTAGTAACTAAAAATATAGTGCCGACCACAGGTATAAGAAATGCACCAAATCGAATGGCGAGTACCGCTTCTATATTAATTTTTTTAAATTCAGAAGTTAACTGATCTGCCCAATAGATAAAAATTACGAATGTGACCCAGTGTAAAACCGACTGATAGAAAGGGTACTCCACTTGTGTATGGAGGACTATCGGAAAGAATATACCGATAACGGCAAATGAATGAATTACTGGCAAGACCACAACCCGCTTCCACACTGCCCATGCCATCAATAAAAGAAGGGCAATGGCATACAAACCTCCCTCTGCTCCCCAGAACATAATTTCATTGTGCGGGTGATCAAGCAAGGAAACTCCTGGTAATTTATTTTCCTCATTAGCGAATTTTTCTGCAGCATAATACAAATATGATGACTCGAAGGTACCGTAACCATATCCGAATAATGGTTTTTCACTAATCATTCCGATTGTTTGCGGAAAATGCACCTGCCTCAAACCGCTAATATCCACCAATTCTCGCTGTGGAGCTTCCCATTGGGATTTTTGCTCCAAAGTCATTGTGATCAGGAAACCTGCCACTACTGAGCTAATCCAGCAAATACTAATAATTCTTGATGCATTTTTTACCATGAATGGAAGGATAAAAGTCGTGCCCAATAAAACACCAAGCCAACCTGTCCTTGAAGCCATTGCAGTCAACAAATGAATGCTGGCGGCCGGTAACAAAACAAGCACGATATAATATGGCTTAAAAACTTTTCCATTTACTTTACCGCTATACCCCAGAATATAAGCGGATAGCACAACGCCAGTTGCTATAAAGCTGGCAAATACATTCCGTTGCTGGAAAATTCCATGAGGTGCACCTATCCATATCGGTCGCGCCTCGGATATTCCAATACCAAGACTTCTTAAAAATCTATCCCACCCTATAATAAGCTCAACCCAAACAGCTATAACAACCAAAAGCAATAACGTTATTTTTTTATCCTCATTTAGTTGGAATTGCTGCAGTGAAACCAGCAAAAGTAATCCTGCAAATAATCCAATGATCCTGTCAAAAGTATCATCTTGATTTGCTGAAGGGAAAAAAAACGGAAATGCAAGAAAACAACTGAATATAAACAATTTTACAATCAGGGCGTCATAGTAAAATTGTTTTTCAACCGCAATTAAATGCAAACCAACACCAATAGCCCAGCTTATTGGAATCCAGCCCATGGCATTAAACGGTAGTTCCAGCCCAACTCCGGATCGGTTTAATTGCAAGTAATGAGAAAAAATAACGTAGAAAAGAGTTATAGATCCAATAAAGATGGTATAAGCATCAATTTTGTTAAATGTGAAAATCTTTGAACCCATAAAAAGAAAGCCCATATTTTTCCAAATATGGGCTTGCTTCATTTGTTATTGAATATTTTAGAGTTCGGTTCCAAGCAGAACTGTTCCTGCTGTTGTTTCGTACAGAAGCACAGGCGAACTTACATTCTGACCTTCTGCTGTATAAATAAAATAACATGTGCTAGCGCTATGTGCCGCCTGGAAATCTGAATCAAATTCCAGGTCACTAGCAGCTGGAGCAACGCCAGCAATTGCCATTGTAGAGATCGTAGGTCTGCCGCCAGCTTGCAACATTTGCTGGTATACAGTCACACAGTCAGTGTTAGATGTCGGGGCACCATTAGCTTGATTTGTCGGATACCCTAAGGTGTTAACATTAACTGTTTGATTGCCCATACCGGTTATCGCCCCGCTTCGACCCTGGGCAAACCATGTTGCTCTGGAAAGTGCTACTGCCGTATTTAATCCACCCAAAACACCGTCAACAACCGCGTCATGTGCTTCGGATGTGATATCCATGAACCGCGGCAATGCTGTTGCTGTAAGAATGCCCAACAACAAGATCACGACCACAAGTTCAATGATCGTAAAACCCTTTTCTGATTTCCTGTTTCTCATTTCATTCACCTCATTTACCTAAATAAATTCGTTATTTGCCGATATTCGTACCAAAAACCTCATGTTTTTACCCAGGAATATTTCCCTTTTATATCCTTTCTGCGTTGCGAGTGATGCGCCCTCCAGTGGCTAAGTAAATTAGTCTCATAGGACCACCTCCCTCGTTTTTCTGCCAAAAGCTGCCAAAACCATCAATTCCTGACTATAAAAATTCAGCGTTAATATTCTAAATTTCGACCGGTGTTTCCGGCCGCCTCTCCCATTTATATTGCCTGACAGGAAGCAGTTGCAAACCTTGCCAGCGGCTTCCCTTGTTAGTCGATACATCATTTTTATATACATTTTCCAGCCGAAACCTGATCTGCCCCAGATTGACCGGTATGGTTGCGATAGTCACCCAGACATCATCTATACTCGGACCACCGACCACATATACCAGTTCTCCGGTAGTTTTCTCGTAATACCAGCTACGTCTTGTACTGTTACGATCAGTCACCTCATCAAACTCACCGCCATAATTACGCGGTAGTTCCAACATAAACTGCATTGGATTAGTTCCAGCCAGTTCTCTTAATCCATTTGTATCCCTTGAGGCCAGGCGTGTAATCATTTCGAGATTCATGCCGGTTTTAATTTGTTCCAGGATCGCATAAAAATTTGCTCGCTCCGCCGCGGCCGGCAACTCGTTTAAACGTTGCTCCGCCACCATATAAAGAATGACGATTGAGCAAATGACAACCACCATTTCAAATAGTGTAAATCCCCCGTTTTTCCTGCCCGGACTACAAAAGCCCTTCTTATCTCGCCGCATTGGCAAGATCCCAGATAGGCAGGAATACGCCAAGAGCCAGCACCAGTACCATGCCTGCTATAAATACAATCAGAATCGGTTCAATAGCGGAGCTAAGCCGCTTCAGGTCATATTCGATTTCAGAGTCGTAAAAATCTGCCACTTCCGCCAGCAGCTCATCAACATTGCCGCTTTCCTCACCTACCGCGATCATCTGCAACACCAGGGGCGAAAACATCTCAGCCTTGACTGCGGTCTGGTACAGGGACTCCCCCTTGGAAATCCCGTCTCGCATACGCCTGACATGATCGCCTATATAGTAATTACCCACAGCACGCGATATGACGCCGAGCGACTGTACGATGGGAACACCCGCCTTCATCATCATCGCAAATGTTCTCGCAAACCGGGATAAAGCCACGCGCTCAAAAATGCTTCCTATGATAGGCAGTTTAAGTTTTTTTCTATCCCATTTGAGCCTGCCTGCAGGTGTACTCACGTAATATTGAAATGAGAAGAAGGAGCCAAACAAGAAGCCTAGAATGTAATACCAGTAATTGATTGTGAATTCCGAAATATTGATCAGCACTACTGTTTGCCACGGCAAATCTGCGCCCAGCTGATTAAAGGTTTCCGCAAACACAGGGATTACAAATACTGTAATCACTGCCAAAGCCACAGCAATCGCAACCAGGACAAAAATCGGATATCGGGTAGCGCTCTTTATCTGCTTTTTGGTATCCCTTTCCAGGTCGAGGTACTTGCCTACCTGTGCAAAAGCGAGGTCAAGGCGTCCAGTATTTTCACCCACATGAATCAGGCTTAGGTATAGTGGTGAAAAATATTTAGGGTATTTGCTCATCGCATCAGTAAGCGCCATGCCTTTTTCCAGCTCGCTGACCAGATCTTGCAATACTTTTTTAAGGGCATAATTGTCTACAGAGTTTTCTATGCCTTTAAGCGCTTTGTCCAATGGAATTCCCGCCTTGTTCATACTGTACATCTGGCGAGAAAATATAATTAACTCAGTTATATCGATATGGGTGCCGGACAAGTAATCTTGAATTCCAGGAATGAATCCTTTCTTTTTTTCCCTCTTCGCGGTATCTGGTTGTTTTATTGCTTCCCGTATGTCGATTGGAATAATGTTGTTGCCGGCTAATTCTGATGCCACCGCTTCGGCAGTCGCGGCCCAGAGGTTGCCGCTGACCAGGGATCCCGTCTGGTTTCTGCCTTTGTAATTGAAGTTTGGCATCGCTTTCTATTCACTCAGCATTGCGCCGGTCAGGCGCTTTGCGGAATCTCCTGGTAATCACTGGATTCATCAATCTGCTCCGAAACGCGGAACACCTCGTCCAACGACGTAATCCCCCTGATGGCATAGTCCAGCGCGCTCTTCACCAGCGGCTGGTAACCCGGAACATCCTTTGCCGCACGTACGAATTCCGCGGAATCTTCCCGACGCAACGCATCGCTGAGATGTTCGTTCAGTACAAGCAGCTCGAAAACACCGATTCGCCCACGATACCCGGTGTTGTTGCACCGATGGCATCCGACCGGCTTTTTCAGGCCAAGTCCGGTTGCTGCCTCTTTACCCAATACCGATTCCAGCCATCCCTTTTCCTTCCTGTCCGGCGTGTAATCCTCGGTACAGTTGTCACAAAGGCGTCTCACAAGGCGCTGTGCCATTACCGCCTTCAGCGAAGCCGCCGCGAGAAATCCTTCCGCACCCATGTCCACCAGGCGCATGGCGCTGGAAACGGCATCATTGGTATGCAGGGTTGATAACACCAGGTGGCCTGTCATTGCCGCCCGCAGTGCGATCTCGGCCGTCTCCGCATCGCGTATCTCACCCACCAGTATGATATCCGGGTCCTGGCGCAATGCAGCACGCAAGACCCTTGCGAAACTCAGGTCTATCTTGGGGTTCACCTGCACCTGGTTGATCCGGCTCAGGCGGTATTCCACCGGGTCTTCCACCGTAATGATCTTGCTGCCAACCTGGTTCAGTTCCTGTAATGCGCCATAAAGGGTTGTCGTCTTGCCGCTACCGGTCGGACCTGTCACCAGGATCAGGCCATGGGGCAGATGTATGAGACGCCGGAACTGGGCCAGCATATGTTCAGGCATGCCGACGTTGTTCAGAGAGGTCACACTTCCTGACTGGTCCAGCAGGCGCATTACCACGGACTCACCGTACTCGACCGGCATGGTGGACACACGCACGTCCAGTTTTTTCGACTTCACAATGAGGCTGAAGCGGCCATCCTGGGGCAGGCGTTTCTCCGAGATATTCAGACCCGCCATGAGCTTGAGCCTGAGCACAAGCGCCGAGGTGATTTTCTTTTCCTTGACGATTTGCTCCTGCAGGACACCATCTACGCGCTGGCGGATGCGCAGGACACTTTCATCGGGCTCGATATGGATGTCCGAAGCCCTCACCTGCACGGCATCCTCAAAGATCGATTTCAGCAGCTTGACGACAGGCGCATCGTCATCCTCTTCATTCGGCGTCAGGTCTTCGAGATTGAACTGGCCCTCGGTGATCTCTTCCTCGAGCTCTTCCGCGTAAGTCGCGATATCCTCGGTGCGCCGGTAGATCAGGTCGAGCGTGGCGAGCAGCTCTTCTTCCTTGACCAGGCATACCTCTATAGGTTGGTGCAGGTAGCGTGAAAGCTCATCATGGGCAAAGATGTCCATGGGGTCGGACATGCCTATATACAGCGTGCCTTCCTGCTCATAAAGGGGGATGGCCAGGAAACGCCGGGCATACATTTCCGGCAGCCGATTCACGAGCTTGGTATCAAAGGAGAACTTCTTGAGGTCGATGTAGTCGATGGCCAGCTGGTGTGCGATTTCACCCAGCATAATGTCTTCATCGACAAAACCCATTTCCACCAGAATCCGGCCGAGCTTCTTGCCGCTCTGCCATTGCTGGTCCAGGGTCTGCTCGAGTTGATCCGCGGTTATAATTCCGCGCTCGATCAGCAATTCCCCTATCTTGATCTTTTTCTTCAGCACGGCCTCAGTTTCCGGAGAGACTCTTGATCCTGTTGCGGCTGTATTGCCTGAGATTGCTTTCAAGCCCCGGCACCTGCAGGGCCACCTCGAAACTGTTCACGGCCTCCCTCGCATTGCCCTGGGACTCATGGGAAATACCCATGCCCGTCCACCAGCGCCCGACATTGCTGTCAATCCTGATCAGATCCTGGTAAGTGGCGATGGCCGAGGAAAAATCCCCGGTGTGCTGGTAGAGGGATGCCAGCAATTCAAAATATTCCGTGTCATCCCCAACTGCTGGCGGCACGTTGCGCAGCAGGATAATGGCGTCCTGGTGCCTGCCCTGCATCATCAGAAGCCTTGCCTTCATCTTTTTGTAGGACGACAGGTTGGGCGCCAGTGACAAGCCTTCTTCGACCTGGAGTCCGACCTGGTCATACTGCTGCTGGGCATAAAGGAGGGTGATCAGTGTATTGCGTGCCTGGTGCGCCTCCGGGTTTCTTGCGATGAAATTCTGCAGGGTTGCGTAGGCGGTCTGCATCTGGCCGCTCTGCACCTGCTGCAATGCCTGCTGGGTGACGTTACGGTCACGGTCCTGCAGGCTGAGCTGCCGCTGGGTTCTTACCGGCGCGATCGACTGCGTGCTGCCACGGGTCGCATCTGCCTGTGCCGCGGGTTGTGAAAGCGCCACTTGTCCCGCCGTTGAAGATTCACCGGGAACGGAATCCTCTGCCTGCGATAAAATTTCAACTGCCGGCGCGGCCAATTCTTCCAGCACTTTCCAGTAGCCTTCGATGGCGACGGCGAAAGTGAATGCATTGCTGTTTTCATAGACCACGAAATCGGCATCGCGCTCAAGGTCTACCCGCACCAGCAGACCATCATCAACGACTTCCATGGCGACCATATCGAGGCTCGTGATGCTGTTGGTCAGGGAGGTGACGCCGGACAGCAGCACTTCGAGACTCTTGTCAGTGCGCGTGAGTACCTCGAACGGGGTTTCTGCCGTGGATTCCAGGCGCAGTTCGAAACCGTTGGTCCGGTTGCGCTCCCCGGCAATACGGGCGGTAATACCCGGGCCGGCAGTCTCCTGAACCTCGGTTTCCGTTTGTGCTGAATCCGGGGCGCGTTCCAACAGCGGTGCAGTCTCGACAGCCGCTGTACCGCTTGCATCGCTTCGCGGCACATCTTTGCCAACGTATAAAGCTCCGGTGACTACCACTGCGGCAAGAATGGCGATTGCCGCGATGACAAGCAATCGTCCCCTGCCGGTGTATTCACCATCCCTATCGATAACCACGTATCCGGAACCGCCTTCAACCGGGTGGCGCCGGCGACGGTCGAGGTCGCGCAGCATGTCATTGACCAGGCTCATACACCTTCTCCTTCAATGACCGGCTTTCTGTCTTTCATTGCTGTATTCATGCTTACCTGTAATAAGGATCGATTTGCCTGCTCAATCTATCGAGACCCTGTCGGTGCTCCTCGATGAGCTCCTGCATCAGGTCGTCTTCGTCGACCATGGCACGCAGGAGAATGACTAATTCTGTTTTAACCGTTTCACTCTGGTTCTGCTCGAAAGCATTGCCAAGCACGGGCACCTGCCTGACGCCGGGGATACCGCCTTCCTGGTTCCGCGTCCTTGTCTGCATCAACCCGGAGATGACGATGACCTCGCCGTTGCGGGCGCGGGCGATGCTGTCGGATTCCCGCGTGGTGCTGTTGGCCAGCGGAAATTCGTTGCCGCCGATCACCTTGATGTCTTCCTGGACCTGGCTGAGGATCGGATGGATATGCAGAATAATCTCGCCCGATTCGCTGATCTGCGGTGTGACATCCAGGGCAATACCGGAGAAGAACGGCTGCAGGTTGGCATTCTGGTTTGTGGTTGACAGGTCGCCGGCCCCGAAACTGGTGGTATTGGCGCTGGTCAGGAAATACTGCTCATCGCCCACCTTGAATACCGCTTTCTGGTTGTTCAGCGTGGCGATACGCGGGCTGGAAATGACCTGAACGTTGCCCTGCGTTTCCAGCAGGGTGATTACGCCCTCGAAATCGTTGGTGTTGTAGGTCGCCGCCAGCGGGCTGCTGATGCTGTCCATGTCGTCGCCAAAGAAGCCGAACTCCGCCGAAATCCGGTTGCCGCCATTACGACCCAGGGCATTGAGGTCAATGCCGGCCTGGAAACCTTCCTTCAATTCCACTTCGAGGATCTTCGCTTCCAGCACTACCTGGCGCTGAAGAGCGGCCTGCGAGGCTTCCAGGAATTCGGCGACGCGATCCAGTTCATGGGGAAATGCCCGCACGACCACCATGCCGGTCTGGGG
>CAZVSC010000014.1:0-8937 GCA_964629325.1 uncultured Enterobacteriaceae bacterium | reverse complement strand
TGGTCCAGCGCCTCTTCCAGCGTCACATTCTTCAGGTCCAGTGAGGAGACGGTGCCTTCGATACTGGGATGCACCGCGATGCTGAAATCGGTGCCTTCTGTCAGCAACGTGAAGAATTCCCGCGCATCGATCGGGTCCTGGATGACGAAGTCAAAGCGCTCAGCTATCGGCTGCAGGACCTCACTGTCGAGCGTTAGACCTGGCACGAGTGACTCAAGTATGTCCCTTGGCACCCCCTGGTCTGCTCCCGGAGCAGACTGCTGGATATCATCGAATTCACTCTGGATGTCGACCAGGACATCGTTGTTGATACCCGCATAATCACCCGACTGGCAGCCGCAGAGCAGCGCGATCAGTGCAACGGGCAGGTATCTGTGTATCGTTCTCATCGTCATATGCCGGTCAATGGGAATTGCTGCTTCATTGTTCAATTCTGTTCACTCGCCCTGGACTTTATGGACGTGCCGCCATGCAGGCTGAGCACCCGCGTCTGGCCATCCAGGTCGATGGTCACTTCACCTTCTTCGATGCTGACCACCCTGGCGCTGCCAATGAGTTCGCCTTCGCGTACACGCTGGGAATTGATCACGGCTATGCGCAGGTTCTCCCTGATCAGGATCGAGCTGACATCGTAGTTGTTAAAACGTGCAAACACGTTGGCAACGGGCTGGCCGCCAGCGCTTTCCATTTCCAGCAGGAACGGCGCCGTCGGGTCGATCAGCTCTTCCCCGTCCACCAGGGCGGCAGCGGCGTTCATGGCAAGCATCAACGTGCATACCGGGAATATCATCTGCAATTCTCGCTTCAGCATGTCAGACACCGATGAATCCGCGCTGTGTGCTCAGGGTAAAAATATTCAGGGTGATCGATGCCCGCGGGTATTCGATCACTTCGAAATCCAGGTTGTCCCAGAAAAAACTGGTGTCCAGGCCTTCCACTCTCCTGAGAAAGCGGATGGTTTCCAGGTAGTCGCCTTCAAACACCATCCGCAGTCCATGGCGATAGACATTGATCTGTTCGTCGTCAAAACCCTGGAGCTGCGCCTCTTCGTCATCCATCAACGACTCAGGCTCGAGGTTTTCAAAACTGATCAGCCTCAGTGTCGTTTCACCCTGCAGTATCTCTGTCAGTACACCTGCCATCTGCTGCGGCAGGATGAGCTCGCCGTACAGATTCAGCAGCGTGCTGTCGACTTCCCGCAGATCCTGCTCGAGTGCCGTGATGCGTGTCCTGATGAATGCATTCGGGTCGCGCGTATAACTGTCACGAATGTTCTGGTTCCGGGTCAGTTCACTGTTGATCTGATTGACAGTATTGTTGATCAGGCGGGCATTTTCTTCCTGGCCGGCATCCAGCACATCAAAGACAAACACCAGCCATGTATAGGCAATGACCACGACGACAGCAAGAATCAGCGCGACGCGTTCGCGCAGCGTGCGAGCGTCCACGAGTTTGCGTAATTCCTTCCAGTTGATCCTGTTCACGTTCGTTATGCCGCTGCCTAGTTGGCCGTAGCCACTCTGAACTGCTTGATTTGCCTGCCGTCATCCGTCCCGCTTATGTCCACGATACGAATGGTTTCGAACTCCTTGCCCGCAAAACTTTGTCCCTGCCGCAGGCTCTGGAAGTACTGCGGCACCAGATACGGGCTCAGCACCTCGCCTTCCAGTTGTACATTGTTGCCGCCATTGCTCAATGTCACACCCGTCAGCCGCAGGCCGCCGAGGTGATAGCGGGAAAGGTCAGACAGGTACTCGGAAAACCCGGCGGTGCTGCCAATGTTGCGCCCTGAAAGGAAGCGCTCAAGCGTGTGCTTGCTGTTTACTTCCGTTTCCAACTCATCGGCGCGCCGGCTTAATGCGGGATCCTCGGACTGCGCACCAAAGTCGCGAATCAATTGCTCGGTATCTGCCGTGACACTGGCGAGCGCTTGCCGACGTTGCTCAAGTTCTCCACCAAGTTTGTAACTGCCCCAAAATTCCACAGCTGTCAGAACAATCAGTACCAGTGTCAGCCCCAGCACGCCCAGCACCATATTGTCGAACGTCAGGTGATCCTTTTTCCTCCTGAATTCGGGCAGGTATAGATTGATCTGCTGGGTCATGCCGCTTTTGCCTTCTGCGCTTTCCCGGGTTTACGCACTTTCTGCCCTTGCTCCTGCCGCAGCGCACCGCTGATGGCAAGCATACAGTTCTGCTGCATGGCCATTGGCAGGTCAAACTGGCAGTCCAGGCAGCTGGACAGCTTCAAGGAGTTAACTGTTACGCCTAACGCCAGCCCAAGTTCATGGGCGAGACCGTCTGCATCATGTTCACGGGGCGCCAGCAGAATCACGGGTACCATGGACTGCCCCATCTGGCTCTGGTAGTAATCCAGCGACCGCTGGATTTCCAGTGTCAACCTGTCCTTGATGGTTTCCCACTCCTGCGTGCTCATGCTTTGACCGCCAACACGCGTGCTGAGCTGGCGGGTAAGAAAAATTTCCCCGTTGCGGCAAAGGTTCAGCGTACTGCCGTCTTCCCTCAGGTCCAAGAACGCCAGGCCTTCAGAATCGTCGGCACAAGCCATTGAAAGATTCATCATCGCCAGTTCAGGTATATCGATGACATCGAGCTCCAGACCCGATCCGTTGACCAGGGCGATGACATCGCGAATACGGTTTTTACGTGCGGCCACGGCATAGACCATATTGGACTGGGAGCGATAGGCGCCTTCCGGGACATCGAATACAGTGATGGCCATTTCCTCGACGGGGTGACCGAGCAGGTCCTTGATCTTCCACTTCACCGCCCCGGCCATTTCTGCCGGTTCGACTTTTGGTGCTTCGACCAGCAGCAGCTTGTAATCAAGAGGGGACAGAACGAAGCAGGTACGCAATCCTTCCAGGTCATGATCGCTGACCAGTTTCTCGAGAGAGTCGGCACGTCCATCGGCGCCGGCAACGACCACTTCCTCGCACACCATCAATTCCGGACGGGCTTCACTGCGGATGATATGGGCGAGGGTTAGTTTTTCCGGAGTGGCGTAGAGACCGACCAGTCCGGCCTTCTCGTTAGTTTTATTAAATACCTTTAACAAAACTGCTCCTCTCTTCAGGGATAAAAATCAGGATCCCGACCGAAAAAATGCGAGAATGGCTCTTCGGACCGGACCGCAATTCTAAGTAACCCAACATGGAGAAAGTATGGGAAAAACTCCTTTTCGCCCCTTGTCTCCCCCAGGAATTTCCCCAGTATGCACATATATGTGTGTCAGCTGTAGGAACACTGGCACTTTTAACTCGAAATTGCAACAATTAAAAGCAATATCCTATTATTTTATAAAGAATTTTTTAATGTTCAACGTCGTTTTTTTCGAGCCTGAAATCCCGCCGAACACCGGAAATGCCAACCGCTTGTGCAGCAACACAGGTTGTACGCTGCATCTCATCGAGCCCCTGGGCTTCTCCCTGGATGACAAACGCCTGCGCCGGGCTGGCCTGGATTACCGCGAATACAGTGAAATCCTGACCTACCGGGATTGGGGCGATTTTCTGGAAAAGTGCCGCCCGGCGCGGATTTTTGCAGTCAGCACCAGGGGGACGACCCCCTATGACAGCGTGGACTACCAGGCGGGGGATTACCTGCTGTTCGGCCCGGAAACCCGCGGCCTGCCGGATGCGATCCGCGCGGCGGATGCAATCACGGCGGTCATCCGGATCCCGATGATGCCGCACAGCCGCAGCCTGAACCTGTCCAATGCTGCCGCAGTGATTATCTATGAAGCCTGGCGGCAGGCGGGCTTTCCCGGGACATAAAAAAACCGCCCGGAGGCGGTTTTTCCAATCATGCTCTCATTAGTGTGAGTCGCCATTGGTGCCGGCAGTGGGGTCGGGCGGGGTCACGGCAGCGGCCGGTGCACCCTGCTGGGCCTGCTGCTGCTTGGCCTGCATGTAGATGCTTTCGAAGTTGATCGGGGCCAGCAGGAGGGCCGGAAAGCTGCCCCTGGTGACCAGGGCATCGATTGCCTCCCTGCCGTAGGGGAAGAGCACGTTCGGACAAGCTATAGTAAGTACTTGCTCCAGCTGCTCGCCTTCAATTCCGCGCACCTCAAAAATACCTGCCTGGTGCACTTCCACCAGGAAAATGGTTTTTTCATCCTGCTTCACGTCCGCCGTCAGGCGCAGGACTACCTCATAAAGCCCCTCATCGATCCGGGTGCTCTTGTTGTTGATGCTGAAATTGACCTGCGGGTTGTACTGCTGCTTGAAAACATTGGGCGTGTCCGGGGCCTCGAAGGAAGAGTCCTTGATATAGACACGCTGCACGCCGAAGCGCTGCCCTTGCCTGTCGCCTGCGGGCTGTACTGCCGGATTGTTCGTTACTTCATTGTCTGCCATGTTGGTTCCTTACGATATGGCCGGCACACCGGCCGGGTCCTGATTCAAAGCTATGCCACTCCGCGGCTATTTGACGGCCGGCAGGCCCTGGGTCTGCCACTCCGCCATGCCGCCGCGCATCCTGGATACGGCGCTGAAGCCGTTTTCCTCCAGCAGCTTGACGGCATCGCCTGACTGCTGACCAAGCTGGCACACCACCACCAGGGGCTTGTCACGGAATTTTTCCAGCTCCCTCAGCCGCTCTTTCAGCTTGGCCAGGGGGATGTTGACGGCATCGACGATATGACCGCCTTCAAAAGCCTTGCTGTCCCTGATATCCAGGATGACGCCGTCCTGCCTGTTCACTACCAGCGTGGCCTGCTGCGGGCTGAGCGCACTGCCGGCCTTCGCCTGCAGGTACACAATCAAGGTGATGAACAAGCCCAGCCAAAGACCGGAGAGTATCCAGTGGTTCATCAGGAATTCGATAAATTGGGCCATCAGGAAAAGTGATTTACTGCCAGTTCAAAGAGGCACGGAGTATACACGCCAAAATCCGCGAAGTCAGGTGTGATTCCGCGGAAAATCAGGGGAATTACAGGGTTCTGCGCTCGCATGCCCTGCCTGAATTGGCGATAATGGGCGCCTGAATTTGCGTCTTCATTCCAGGGATTTTATGTCTGTTTCCACCGGCCCCACCCTGCTGTTGATCCTCGATGGCTGGGGTCACCGTGATGCCACTACCCACAATGCGATCAGCCACGCCGACACACCCGTATGGGACAACCTGCTGGCCACCTGTCCGCACACCCTGATTCACACATCCGGCCTGAAAGTTGGCTTGCCGGAAGGCCAGATGGGTAATTCGGAAGTCGGCCACATGAACCTCGGCGCGGGTCGCGTGGTCTACCAGAGCCTCACCCGGATCGACAAGGACATTGCCGACGGGGGCTTCTTCAGCAATCCCGTCCTGTGCGGCGCCGTTGATGCCGCGGTGGAAAATGACAAGGCCCTGCACATCATGGGCCTGCTCTCCACCGGCGGCATCCACAGCCACGAAGACCAGATTGGCGCCATTATCGATCTTGCCCACCAGCGCGGCTGCCGCAAAATCTACCTGCACGCCCTGCTCGACGGCCGCGATACGCCGCCGCGCAGCGCTGCCCCTTCCCTGGAAAAATTCGAGGACAAGTTTGCCGCCCTGGGCTGTGGCCAGATAGCCAGCATCGCCGGCCGCTTCTTCGGCATGGACCGGGACAAGCGCTGGGACCGCGTGGAAAAATCCTTCAATGCGATTTGCCATGGCAAGACTTCGTTTAGCGATGGCACTGCATCCGCAGCCCTTGCCGCTGCCTACGTGCGTGGGGAAAACGACGAGTTCGTCCAGCCCACCTGCATCACCGAAACCGGCAACCCCGTTTCCATCCGGGACGGTGATGCCGTGGTGTTCATGAACTTCCGGGCCGACCGTGCCCGTGAACTTACCCGCGTTTTCACGGACAGGAATTTCGCCGACTTCGATCGCGGCAAGCTGCCCGTACTGAGCCACTTCGTGATGCTCACGGAATACGCGGAAGACATCGACGCGGAGTGCGCCTATCCCCCGGATCGGCTCAGCAACGTCCTTGGCGAATACCTGGCCAGCAACCACAAGACGCAGCTGCGCATCGCCGAAACGGAAAAGTACGCCCACGTCACGTTCTTTTTCAGCGGCGGCCGCGAAACGGAATTCGACGGTGAAACCCGTATCCTGGTGCCTTCACCCAAGGTGGACACGTACGACCTGAAACCGGAAATGAGCGCCTTTGAGGTCACCGACAAACTGGTCAGTGCCATACGTAACCGCGAGTACGATGCCATTGTCTGCAACTTCGCCAACGGCGACATGGTTGGTCACACGGGCGTGTGGGAAGCGGCGCTTAAGGCCGCCGAGGTCATCGACCAGTGCCTTGGCAAGATCACCGAAGCGATCCTGGATACCGGGGGCCACTGCCTGATCACTGCCGACCATGGCAACCTCGAGCAGATGCTTGACGAGAAATCAGGTCAACCGCTCACCTCCCATACCAATGGCCCCGTCCCGCTGGTGTACGTCGGAGGCAGTCAGCTGACCCTCGAGGACGGCGGCTCCCTCTGCGACGTGGCGCCAAGTGTCCTTTCTTTGCTGGGGCTGCCCCAGCCAGAAGAAATGACTGGTCACTCGCTGATTCATTTCAACTAGGCGCGGGCATGTTGCGAAGACTGTGGCCCGGAATTTTCACCACCGCCTTCACCCTTGGCCTGCTGTTACCTACCGCATGTTTGCGTGCACAGGAACGTGCATCCGAAGAAGCCCTGGCCGCCATCAATGACGCCATCGTGGAAGTGCAGGCGGAAATCGGCCGGCGCAATAGCGAGCGCGACCGGGTTTACAGGACCCTCCAGGACAGCGAAAAGGTTCTGGCCTCCCTGGCCAGGGAAATAACCGGCCTGGAACGGGCCATTACCGGCAACGAGGAGGATCTGGTTGAACTGCGCCACCAGGAAACCCGCCTGCAGTCACAGAAAACGCAGCAGCAGGAACTGATCAAGCAGTACGTGCGCAGCGCCTACCAGAACGGTCGCCAGGAATACTACAAGCTGCTGCTCAACCAGGAAGACCCGGCGCAGGTATCCCGGATGCTGGGCTACTACCGCTATTTCAGCACCGCCCGCAGCCAGGCGATCAGCGATTACAACGCCACGCTGGTCGAAATGCAGGCATTGGCAACCCGCATTGCCGCGACCACCAGCACCCTGCAGAACCAGCGGACGGACCTGGCGGTGCAACAGGCCAACCTGCAGAACGCGCAGAGGGAACGCCAGGACCTGCTCGATGATATCGATGTCATGCTTTCGACAAGTGCCGGCAAGCTGGAAACCCTGGAAGCGGAACGTGAGGAAATGGAACTGCTGATCGAGGAATTGCGCCGCTCCATCGCCAACCTCACGCTGGGTGACCAGCAGCAGCCCTTCGCCAGCCTCAGGGGACGCCTGCCCTGGCCGGTGGACGGCGCCCTGCGCAATAGCTGGGGTGCCAGTTACGGCCTGGGTGATCTGAACTGGGAGGGTGTGACGATCGCTTCCGGCAACGGTACCGACGTACGCGCCATTCACCATGGGCGGGTGGTGTTTTCCGACTGGTTTTCCTCCTCCGGCCTGCTCTTGATAATTGACCATGGGGATGGTTACATGAGCCTCTACGCCCATAACCAGGCCCTTTTCAGGGACGTTGGCGAATGGGTGAACAGCGGCGAAATCATTGCCGCTGTGGGCAATACCGGCGGCCAGGGCGAACCCGGCCTGTACTTCGAGATCCGCCACAACGGCTCATCCGAAAATCCTTCCGCATGGTGCGTGGCACGCAACTGACCCCGGCATTGAAACTAAATCCGCGTAATCCCTGTCTTAACAGGACGCGGCATGTCACAATTTTCGACCCGGACCGTTGAGCTTACCGAACTCTGGCAGGACACGACCATGAAGACCATGAACACACCAAACTCTGTATCCAGGAAAGCCCTGCTTGCTCTTGGCCTTGCGCTTTCCTTCGGCTCCCTGCCGCTATTTGCCCAGTTGGCCCCGGCCAGTGAGACAGCTGGGGAGCAGCTGCCGCTGCCCCTGGACGAGGTGCGTATTTTCACCGAGGTCCTGAACCGGATTCGCAGCGCCTATGTCGAACCCATCGACGACAGGACCCTGCTGGAAAATGCCATCAAGGGCATGCTGGCCGGCATCGATCCGCATTCAACTTATCTTGCCTCTGATGACTACGACGAGCTGCAGGAAAGCACCACGGGTGAGTTCGGCGGCCTGGGAGTCGAGGTGGGCATCGAGGACGGCTTCATCAAGATCATCTCCCCGATGGACGGCTCGCCCGCCGACCGCGCCGGCGTCATGGCCGGCGATCTCATCATCAAGCTGGACGATACCCCGGCAAGGGATGTCACCCTGGGGGACACCATCGACCTGATGCGCGGCGAACCAGGCACCACGGTCATACTCACGATTATGCGTGAAGGGGTCAGCGAGCCGTTCGAGATTCCCGTAACCCGGGAAATCATCCAGGCGCGCAGCATTCGCTACCGCATGCTCGAACCCGGCTATGCCTACATTCGTATCGGCACCTTCTCCGTCGAAACCGGCAACGAAGTGAAGAACGCGCTGAACCGTCTGAACGAGGAAAATGATGTCAAGGGCATCGTGCTCGACCTGCGCAATAATCCCGGCGGCGTCCTGCAGGCGGCCGTCGGTGTCGTCGATGCCTTCATTGATGAAGGGCTTATCGTCTACACGCAGGGACGCGTGGAAAATTCCGAAATGCGTTTCGAGGCCTCCACCGAGGATCCCAGCCGCGGCGCCCCACTGGTCGTGCTGATCAATGGCGGCTCGGCCTCGGCCTCGGAGATCGTCGCCGGCGCCCTGCAGGATCACCAGCGCGCCATCATCATGGGCACACCCAGTTTCGGCAAGGGCTCCGTGCAGACCGTACTGCCGCTGACCAACGACCGTGCCATCAAGCTGACTACCGCACTGTATTTCACGCCCAACGGCCGCTCCAT
>CAZVSC010000013.1:0-58118 GCA_964629325.1 uncultured Enterobacteriaceae bacterium | reverse complement strand
GTTAGGCCTGCCGCCAGCGTTCAATCTGAGCCATGATCAAACTCTTCAGTTTAAGTATTTCAAAGTGCAGAATCCGACTACAAACTTCCAGACGCCGCACTTAAAACTTTTGGCTCAACGCTAAAAACTACTGCTTCTGAAAATTGCCGTGTGTAGACAATTTCCAGGGTTTGAATTAACGCAGTTGTTTACTCGTTGAGTTGTATTTTCTGATACAAAACAACCAAGCAAACACCCACTTCTATTACTTGATTTCGTTGTTAAAGAGCTTCCCCAGAAACAGGGAGTGCGCATTATACTGATTGCGCGGGTCTGCACAAGGTTTTTTTAAAAAATATTCAACTTTTTTTGGTGGCCGAATTGCCCGTATTCCGGGCGATTCAGCCCCCTGTGCGGGGACGCGCATTCTACTCTTGTCTGTAGCCCAAATGGAACAGTTTTTTACCCCTTTTCAGGAGGAAATACCGTCCGTAAAAAGCATCCTCCCAGAACAGCTCCGCTGCCGGGTCGGAGACCTTCCCGCCATTGACTGAAACCGCCCCGTTGGAAATGAATTCCCGGGCCATTTTGTTGGAGGTGGCCAGACCGGTCTGGACCAGGGCCTCGACCAGTGAATGGCCGGCCAGGGCTGAGGCCGGCATGCCATCCTGCTTGAGCTGGCCGAAATCGTCTTCGGTCAGGGTGCTGATATCCCCGCTGAACAGTGCTTCGGAGATACGTTGCGCTGCAGCAAGACCCTCCTCGCCGTGCACCAGGCGGGTTACTTCCCGCGCCAGGATGGACTGGGCCGCGGGCCGGCCCTGGGCCGCCTTGTCTGCTTCTTCTATAGCATCGATCTCCGCCACAGGCAGGAAGGTGAAATACTTCAGGAACTTGTATACATCCGCATCGGCTGTATTGATCCAGAACTGATAAAAGGCATAGACAGAGGTTCGCGCCGGATCAAGCCAGATGGTGCCTTCCTCGGTCTTGCCGAACTTGCCGCCGTCCGCCTTGGTCACCAGGGGCAGCGTCAGGCCGTAGACCTGCTGCTGGTTCAGCCGGCGGGTCAGGTCGATACCGGCCGTGATATTGCCCCACTGGTCCGAACCACCGATCTGCAGGGTGCAATCGTACATCTGGTTCAACATGGCGAAATCATAGGCCTGCAGGATCATATAGCTGAATTCGGTATAGGAAATACCTTCCCCTTCCCGTTCGATCCGCTGTTTTACGCTTTCCTTCTGGATCATGGCATTGACCGAGAAATGCTTGCCGATATCCCGCAGGAAAGTGAGTACTCCCTTATCTGCCGTCCAGTCCAGGTTGTTGACGACGATGGCCGATGTCTCGCCACAATCAAAGTCGATGAAGCGTGACAACTGGTCCTTGATCTTGGCCGTCCATTCAGCCGTGACTTCCAGGGAATTGAGTTTGCGCTCCTTGGTCTTGAAACTTGGGTCCCCGATCATGCCGGTGGCTCCGCCGGCCAGGGCTATCGGCCGATGCCCGGCGAGCTGGAATCGTTTCAGGGCCAGCAAGGGAACCAGGGAGCCAATGTGCAGACTGTCTGCCGTCGGATCGAAGCCACAGTAGACCGTTCTGCTGGCTGTCCCCAGGTGCTCGACCAGTTCTTCCTCTGCTGAAGCCTGCTGGAGCAGGCCGCGTTGGTTCAGATCTTCGATAAGGCGCTGGTCTGTCACGGTAAATCGGGGTCCGGTTGGTCAAAAAGAGGCGCAACTTTACTAGAACCACTCCCATAATTCTAGGCGATGGCGCCCAGGCTTGGGGAACCTTGTCAGCAGGTACGTGGTCAATCTCGGGGATGCTCAGAAAAAACTGGAATTACAGGCAATCCGGACCCTACAATAGCGGCTGCCAAAGCATTTGATAATTCCAAAATCCTGTTATAATCCAGCGAATTACGGCAACTTTTATATAAGATACTATAAGAATCTTATGGATACCCTTGATTCTATAAAACGCCGTCTGGCCGAATTTTTGCCCCGTCACCACCGCTGGTTGCTCATTGCACTGGCTGCGGTGCTCGTCATCGTCTCCCACGATAACGACTACGAAGGTAGGATCCTGATTTCACGCCACGTTGACCAACACCCTGTCCAACCCGTCCTGACCGCGCTTTCCGGCACTCCTGGGGCAACTGGCAGCCCTGGACAGGCCTCCGGGCAGCTGCTGCCTGAAGTGCAGGCTGAGCCGGCACCCGCTGGCACCTCCGAAGAACCCCGCACTGTTCCCGTTGCCACACCAGAAACCATCCCCAGTCCTGACTACATCACCGAGGTCAAATCCGGCGACAACCTCAGCCTGATCTTCGGTCGGGCCGGACTTTCCGCCCAGGATGTCTACCGGGTCAGTCGCAGCGAACCGCAATCACCTCTGCTGGGCAACCTTTATCCCGGCTATATCCTGGAATTCTATCTGGACGACGACCAAGACCTGGAAAGTCTCATCATCAGCAAGAACAAACTCGAGCGCATCGAATTTTCCCGCGCTGAAAAAGGCTACGTGACACGTGAGATCGTGCGCGATCCGGAAATTCGCCAGGTCTACCGCGAAGCCACGATTGAGGATTCCCTGTTCCTGGCTGCCCAAAAAGGCGGTATCTCCGCTTCTATCACCATGGAACTGGCCGGTATATTCGGCGGCGTCATCGACTTCATGCTGGATACACGCCAGGGCGACTCCTTCAACCTGCTCTACGAAGAGAAATACCTGGATGGCGAATTCATCGGCACCGGCGCCATACTGGCAGCACAGTTCACCAACCAGGGTGAAACACACACTGCCGTCAGGTACATCAACATGGCCGGTGACCCGAATTTCTACAATCCGGACGGTGAGAGCATGCGCAAGGCTTTCCTGCGCAATCCCGTGGATTTCACCCGCATCAGTTCCGGTTTCAGCCTGAGCCGCAAGCATCCCATCCTCAATACCATTCGCGCGCACAAGGGCACGGACTATGCGGCACCACGCGGCACACCGGTGATCGCTGCCGGCGACGGCAGGATCACCTGGGCTTCTCGCAACAGCTCCTTCGGCAAGCTGGTCGTGATACAGCACGGCAACCGTTTCGAGACCAAGTATGCTCATCTCAACGACTACGCCAGGGGTGTCAAGGTAGGTGCCCGCGTGAAACAGGGCCAGGTCATTGGTTACGTGGGGTCCACCGGGGCTGCCACAGGACCGCACCTGCACTATGAATTCCTGATGGACGGTGTACACCGTAATTCTCGCACCATCCATGATAAGCTGCCCAAGGCCGAGTCAGTTCCGGAAAGTGAAAAACAGCGTTTCCGGGAGCAATCCCAGATCCTGCTGTCCCAGCTGGAAGTCCACGTAAGCAATACACGGAATATTGCCATGCATACTGTCAGACCCGAACAGTAACGGTAGCGATGGCCTCCTCCATCTATATCGGTCTCATTTCCGGCACCAGCATGGACGGGATCGATTGTGCGCTGGTGGACTTCAGTGACCGCCGTCCCGAGCAGATCGACTTCATCAATCTGCCCATTCCTGAAGACCTGCGGCAAAAACTGCTTAACCTGTGCGAGGATCACCCGGGACAGATTCCCCTGCTGGGCGAAGCGGATGTGGAGTTTGCCCGCGCGATGGCACAGGCCGTGGAACATATTCTAGAAAACAACCGGCTTAAGCCCACGCAGATCGCTGCCATCGGCAGTCACGGGCAGACCATACGCCACAAGCCGCACGGCAATTCCCCGTTCACGCTGCAGATCGGCGATCCGAACACCCTGGCGGAACTGACCGGCATCACGACTGTTGCCGACTTCCGTCGCCGGGACATGGCCGCCGGCGGCCAGGGCGCACCCATCGTACCGGCCTTTCACCGTGAAATTTTCTCGAGTGCGGAAACCGATCGCTTCGTGCTCAACATCGGCGGCATGGCCAACATCACCCTTCTGCGCAAGACCGGCAATATTTCCGGTTTCGATACAGGTCCGGGCAACGTCCTTGTGGACACCTGGATACAGGAACACCAGGGTCACCCCTACGACCGTGACGGCCACTGGGCAAAATCCGGCACGGTGAACAATGAACTGCTGGAAATCCTTCTCGATGAGCCATACTTTCGCAAGGCTCCGCCTAAAAGCACCGGACGTGAATTATTCAACCTGCCCTGGCTGGAAAAACGACTGGAGAAAGTCGGCGGTTCGCTGCCGGAAGCGGACGTACAGGCAACCCTGCTGGCACTGACCGTAGCATCCATCAGCCGCGCCATCACCGGCATCATTCCTGCCGGGGAGGTCATCGTTTGCGGTGGAGGGGCCAATAACAGCTTCATGATGGCCTCGCTGGCCAAGGCCCTGCCAGGGTTCAAGGTCATGCGCAGTTCTGCCCTGGGCGTACTCGAGGACAGTGTCGAGGCGGTCGCCTTCGCCTGGCTGGCACACCTTGCCCTCTACCAGACGCCCGTCGATTTCACGGCCATCACGGGCTCTTCACACCCGGTTATCGCCGGGGGTGTTTATTACGCCGGCAAGCGCCGCAACTGGAATCAATCAGATTGAAAAGGACATGCCGCAACCGCAAGTGGTTGTGGCAAGCGGGTTTTCGACAATGAAGCGCGAGCCTTCCAGCCCCTCGATGTAATCCACTTTCGAGCCCACCAGATACTGGTAGCTAAGCGGATCAACCAGCAACACGGCACCATTGTGCCGGATTTGTGTATCGTCATCGTTGACCGCTTCGTCAAACGAGAAGCCGTACTGGAAACCCGAACAGCCGCCACCTGTCACGAACACACGCAACTTCAGGCCAGGATTGCCTTCTTCGGTGATCAGCGTATTGATTTTGTTGGCTGCTTTGTCAGTCAGCGTTATAGCGACCGCATCGTGGGTGCCGACAACAGAATCATTGACGTGTTCAGCAGCTGTCATGGGTGGTTTCCGATCAGGATAAGGAGCGGGAATTATCTAGTACCTGAGCAAAACAGTCAAGTATTAGGCGGGTGCATCAGGAATTCACGTAGCCCTTATCGACTATTTCTGCCTCCGAGGGTTTGTCCGTGGCAGCGGCTTTCGCGACACCGATCTGACGCGGCTTCAACTCGGCCGAGGAGCGATGGCACAGGCTGCCGTTAACCTCTGAGCCCATCACCATTTCGATGAGGTGGTAATACACATTGCCGACCACCCTGGCCTTGGCAGCCAGTTCCAGATGCTGGGTGGAATGAACATCACCTTCCACGAGCCCGTTTATGATGACAACCGGCACCTTGATTTCGCCCTGCACCAGGCCGCTTTCACGGATCCGGACTTCCGCGGAGGAATCATCATCAGCATAGATATTGCCGCGAATCTTTCCTTCTACTTCCAGCACCCCGCTGAAATGCAAATCGCCCGTGATCTCCGTTGCCTTGGAGACCAGGGTAGTAATGTTTTCTGTACTGAAGGGTTTTTTCACATCAACTCCGTAACGCGTTTATTCTGCCACCCATGCAAAGCTCTTCTGGACCGTCTTGCCGTTGTTGCCTTCGTCCACTGCCAGTATCTGGACGCCCAGGGGTTCGAATCCTGACGGCAATATCAGTTCACCCTGGATATTCTGGAAATAGCGGAACTGCAGTTTGATATCGAGCTGGTCCTCTTCCGTGGCCAGGCTGCGTAAAGGCATGGATATTTCCTGCCTGTCCTGCACACCCAGGATGTTCACATTAGTGTAGCCACTGACGATATTGTCGTTGTTGCCCATCTGCCTCAATTCAAGCCGGTAACGGAAGCGTCCGGCTTCATCGGTGCTTTCCAGATCGAGCTGACCGATCATCAGGCCGGTCTCGGTGTTTTCGGGGGACATGATCTGCTTGTAGAAGAGCACATCCTCCTGCAGCTGGGCTATGGTCTCGCGCAGGTTGATGATGGTTCCCTGGACTTCTTCCAGGGCTTGCCGGTCGACCGTGCCGGCCTGTCGACTGTTGATCAGGTCCTGCTGCAGGACCTGTACCTGCAGCTGCATGTCATTCACCTGCAACATGAGCCGGTCGCGCTCGGCACGTGCATCGCCATTGACGAACACACCCTCACTGTAACCATACAGGTAAAAACCTGCACCCGCTGCCACCAGTACCAGCAGGAAGCCGAGACGAGTCAGCGCCCTTCGCCATGGCTGGTAAGGCACGACGATCATCTTGAGCTGCTTGCTGCCTTTGACTGTGGGTGTTCTGCTCAACGGCAATTTCCTGTCAGGGTTATTGGCATTTGAGGAATTCCCGGTCTCGACAGCTTCACCCGACGGGCTTTCCTGGGCGTACGTTGTTTATGGGATGGATTACTTCAGGGCAGCGCCGCCACGATATCCAGCCCGGCAGTTTCTTTAACGCCAAACATTATATTCATGTTTTGCACTGCCTGTCCTGCGGCCCCCTTCACAAGGTTGTCCTCCGCAGCCAGCACCACCACGATATCGCCGCCCTGGGGCCTGCAAACCGCCAGGTGAAGATTGTTGGTGCCACGTACATTACGTGTATCCGGGCTCATGCCGGCATCCAGTACGTCCACGAAGGGCTCATCCCGGTAAAAGTCCTCGAAGAGCGCCTGCAGATCGATATCGGTATCCAGCAGTGTAGCGTACAGGCTGGCCTGGATCCCCCTGATCATCGGCGTCAGGTGCGGCATGAAAGTGAGGCCGATATTACCGGCGCATGCAGCACTCAGTCCCTGGCGGATTTCCGGCAGGTGACGATGCCCGTTGATCTTGTAAGCCTTCATGCTCTCGCTGGCTTCACAGAGCAGGTTGCCGATACTGGCACTGCGCCCGGCGCCGCTGACACCCGATTTACAGTCAGCAATCAGCCTTGAGTTGTCCACCAGGCCATTTTTTACCAGGGGCAGGAAGCCCAGTTGCACGGCTGTTGGGTAACACCCCGGATTGGCGACCACCCGTGCGGAACGCGTTTCTTTCCGGTACATCTCTGGCAAGCCATAAACGGCTTCTGCAACAACGTCCGGGCAGGCATGCTCCATGCCATACCATTTCGACCAGACCTTTATGTCCCTGATCCGGAAGTCGGCGGAGAGGTCCACGACCCTGACGCCGGCATCGATCAGCGCCGGTACCTGCGTCATGGCGGTGCCGTTCGGCGTGGCGAAGAAAACCACGTCGCAGTCTCCGAGCGAGTCCAGTCCGGGCTCGACAAAGGCCAGGTCCAGGCTTCCGCGCAGGTTTGGAAAGTACCGGGCCACGGCCGTGCCGGCCTCGCCGCGAGAGGTCACGGCCTGCAAAGTGACTTGCGGGTGTTTCACCAGGAGACGCAATAACTCCTGCCCGGTATAGCCGGTTGCGCCTACGATGCCTGCTTTGATCACTGGAGATCTCCTTCGTTCACCGGTGTCGGAAGAACCCTGACACCTGTATTTCGGGGCCGCGTATGATAGTGGCCAGGCCGCAAAAGATAAAGGGCATTCCCGTTTTTGGCTGACCACCTATGATGTTATCATTCGGCAGTTTTCTCAGCTTTAGACCCCAAATACCCATTACATGCTCTGGTTCAAGGCCCTTCATATCATCTCAGTCGTCTGCTGGTTCGCGGCCCTGTTCTACCTGCCGCGCCTGTTTGTCTACCATGCCATGAGCGAGGATGAAATCAGCAATGAGCGCTTCAAGATCATGGAGCGGAAACTCTACCGGGGCATCATGACCCCATCCGCGGTCCTGACCGTGGTATTCGGCGGCATTCTTATCGGCTACAACCCGGCCTATTACATGACTGCAGGCTGGATGCATGCCAAGCTCCTGCTCATAGGCGTGCTGCTGGTGTTCCATGTTATGTGCTGGCAGCACCTGAAGAATTTTCGGGATGACAGAAATACCAGGAACCACGTCTATTTTCGCTGGTTCAACGAAGTGCCCACCGTCGTCCTCATAGCCGTGGTCATCCTCGTCGTCGTCAAACCCTTTTAAATCCGGAACCGCCATGTCTCAAGAACTGGATCATTCCCATTCCGCCGCCCTGTTCGACAATGCCAGGCAATTCATCCCGGGCGGGGTGAACTCTCCCGTGCGGGCATTCAAGGGTGTCGGCGGCACACCCGTGTTCTTCAAATCAGGTGAAGGCGCCTGGCTGGTGGACGAGGACGACAACCGGTACATCGACTATATCGGCTCCTGGGGCCCGCTCATCCTTGGGCATTGTCATCCAGCCGTCATCAAGGCTCTGAAGGAGCAGCTCGAAAAGGGCCTGACCTTTGGCGCACCAACCGCCCGGGAAGGTGAACTGGCGGAATTGATTACCAGACTGGTGCCGTCCATCGACTCTGTACGCCTGGTCAATTCCGGCACCGAGGCAACCATGAGCGCCATCCGACTGGCCCGCGGCTTTACCGGGCGCAGCAAGATCCTGAAATTCGAAGGCTGCTACCACGGCCATGTGGACGCCCTGCTGGTCAAGGCCGGCTCCGGCGCTCTCACCCTGGGCTCACCTGACTCACTTGGCGTACCGGAATCCACTTCGATGGAAACCTTCGTTCTGCCTTACAACAATCTCGACAGTGTCAGCCAGCTGTTTAAGCGGTCAGGCAATGAAATCGCCTGCGTCATCATCGAACCGGTCGCCGGCAACATGAATTGTGTACCACCGGTACCCGGTTACCTGGAGGGACTGCGCAAACTCTGCGATGAACATGGCGTGGTGCTTATCTTCGACGAAGTCATGACAGGATTCAGAACGGCACTGGGCGGCGCCCAATCCGTGTATGGCGTAAAGCCCGACCTGACAACCCTGGGCAAGGTCATCGGCGGCGGCCTGCCGGTCGGCGCCTTCGGCGGCAGACAGGACATCATGGACCTGCTTGCACCGACCGGCCCGGTTTACCAGGCCGGCACGCTGTCAGGTAATCCACTGGCGGTGACCGCTGGCCTGGCAACCCTGAAAGAAATCAGCAAACCGGATTTCTTCGCATCCCTGAGCGTAAAGACCGAATTCCTACTCAAGGGTCTCCGGGAACGGGCACTCGCTGCAGGCATCCCGTTTACCACCAACCAGGTGGGGGGCATGTTCGGGTGTTTCTTCAGTGATGAAGAACAGGTAACCTCCTTTGCCCAGGTCATGTCCTGCGACGTGGACCGTTTCAGGAAGTATTTCCACCTCATGCTGGAGTCCGGCATCTACCTGGCTCCTTCCGCATTCGAGGCTGGCTTCGTATCGGCGGCCCACGGTGACGAGGAATTGCAGGTAACGCTGGATGCCGCCGAGAAGGCGTTTGCCCGGTTATAAGATTCAAGAACAGCAAACTACAAGAAAGGGAACCACTATGAAGAAGTATCACGTCTATGGCATTGGCGCCGCGCTGGTCGACCAGGAATTCGAAGTCGAAGACAGTTTTTTCCAGCATGAAAGCATCCAGAAGGGCATCATGACCCTGGTGGATGGTGAATCCCAGTCCACCCTGGAGAAGCGCCTGCTTGACAGGTTTGGCCTGAAAACACGCGCGGGCGGCGGCTCGGCAGCAAACTCCATCTATGCCATATCACAGTTCGGTGGCAATGCATTTTTCTCCTGCAAGGTGGCCGACGATGAAGCCGGAAACTTCTACCTGGAGCAGCTTGGCCATCACAACATTCATACCAACCTGGACAACCACAACCGGGGCGCCGGAGTCACCGGCAAATGCCTGGTGATGGTCAGCCCCGACACCGAAAGGACCATGCTCAGCTTCCTCGGCATTTCCGAAACCCTCTCAAAAAACGAGATCGACGTGGAAGCCCTGAAGGATTCGGAATATCTCTACCTGGAAGGTTACCAGGTCACCTCGGACACCGGTCGTGCCGCTTCAGTCTATGCCCGTGAAATTGCCGAACAGCATGGCGTTAAAACATCCATCACCCTGTCAGACCCGGCAATGGTGCAGTTTTTCCGCGGCGGCCTGCAGGAAATGATCGGTGACGGCGTCGACCTGCTGTTTGCCAACGACGTGGAAGCAAAGGAATGGTCCGGCAAGGAAACTGTGGAGGAGGCCATCGAAGACCTGAAGAGCATCGCCAAACAGATCGTGGTTACCTGCGGTTCAAAAGGTGCGCAGCTGTTTGACGGCGAAAAGCACATCAGCATCGCTCCGCACAAGGTGAAAGCCGTGGACAGCAATGGTGCCGGCGACATGTTCGCGGGGGCATTCCTCTATGCGGTGTCAGCAGGTCATAACTTCGAAACCGCCGGCAATCTTGCCAGCCTCGCTGCAGCGACTACCGTAAGCAGTTTCGGTCCCCGCCTGCCCTTTGATGCCCACCAGAAGATCAAGGCACAGATCATCAAGTAAGATCCGCCTTTTTCCAGGCAACAAAAAAGCCGGTGCGCTTCGCGACACCGGCTTTTTTATGCTTGCTATGCTGGTTATGCGACCGAGTCTTTGTCCTCGTCAGTCACATCCTTCATGGTCAGGCTGATCTTGCCGCGATCATCGATCTTCAGAACCTTGACCACAACTTCCTGTTTTTCCTTCAGGAAGTCATGAACATTTTCCACGCGCTCCTGCGCAATCTGGGAAATGTGCACGAGGCCGTCCTTGCCGGGCAGGATGGTAATGAAGGCACCAAAATCCACGATCTTGGAAACGATGCCTTTATATACCTTACCGATCTCGGCTTCGGCGGTGATCTCCTGGACGCGCGCAACGGCAGCGTCACGCGACGTAGCGTCTTCGCCGTAGATCCTGACATTGCCGTCATCATCGATATCGATGGAAGCACCGGTTTCCTCGGTGATAGAGCGAATGACCGCTCCACCCTTGCCGATGACGTCGCGGATCTTGTCGGGGTGGATCTTCAGGTTGGCCATGGAAGGCGCGTACTGGGAAATTTCACCCGGTGCAGAGATGACCTTGTTCATTTCGCCGAGGATATGCATCCTGGCGTTGTAGGCCTGCTCCAGCGCAGTTTCCATGATCTCCTCGGTAATACCCTGGATCTTGATATCCATCTGCAGCGCGGTCACGCCGTTGGCGGAACCGGCCACCTTGAAGTCCATGTCGCCCAGGTGGTCTTCGTCACCCAGGATGTCGGTCAAAACGGCAACACCGTTGTCTTCCTTGATCAGACCCATGGCAATACCGGCAACCGGTGCCTTGACGGGCACACCGGCATCCATCAGGGCCAGTGACGTACCACAGACGGAAGCCATGGAGCTGGAACCGTTGGATTCGGTGATTTCTGATACCACGCGAATGGCATACGGGAATTCATCCTCGGTCGGCAGCACTGCTGCGACACCCCGACGGGCCAGGCGGCCATGGCCGATTTCGCGGCGTTTCGGGCCGCTCATGAAACCGGTTTCGCCGACGCTGAAGGGCGGGAAGTTGTAGTGCAGCATGAAGTGGTCCTTGCGGGTGCCACCCAGGTCTTCGATGATCTGTGCGTCACGCAGGGCACCCAGGGTCGCAACGACCAGTGCCTGGGTTTCACCACGGGTAAACAGCGCAGAGCCATGAGTTTTTTGCAGCACGCCGGTTTCCACGATGATCGGACGGACCGTTTTCGTGTCGCGGCCATCAATGCGCGGCTGGCCAGCAATAATGTTCTGGCGAACAATATGTTTTTCCAGCTTGCCGAAAATTCCCTGTATTTCCTTACCCGTGACAGGCGGCTCGGCTGCTTCGTTGGCGAACTGGGCAACGGCCTGGTCGCGCAGATCAGCCAGCGTGTCCTGACGCTGCATCTTGTCGGATATCTGGTAGGCTGCCTTGATGCCTTCGGCAAAGGCGCCACTGATGGCGTCTGAAAGCACGTCATTGGTTGCCGGCGGCGTCCATTCCCAGGCGGGCTTGCCAGCCTCGGCCTGGAATTCCTTGATAGCCTGGATTACAACCTGCATTTCCTGGTGCGCAAACAGTACTGCCCCCAGCATCAGGTCTTCGTTGAGCTCCTTGGCTTCGGATTCCACCATCAGCACGGCGGACTCGGTACCTGCCACGACCATGTCGAGGTCGGAAGTTTCCAGCACTGTATTGGTCGGATTCAACAGGTAACCGTCGGTATTGTTGTAACCGACACGTGCGGCACCGATGGGGCCGGCAAATGGGATTCCGGAAATGGCCAGCGCCGCCGAGGCACCGATCATGGCGGCAATATCAGGGTCGATGTGCTTGTCTGAAGACAGGACCGTGAGGATCACCTGTACTTCATTCATGAACCCTTTCGGGAACAGCGGACGAATCGGCCTGTCAATCAGGCGTGAAGTCAACGTTTCCTTTTCTGTCGGTCGGCCTTCCCGCTTGAAAAAACCGCCGGGGATCTTGCCGGCAGCATAGGTCTTTTCCTGGTAGTTGACGGTCAGTGGGAAGAAGTCCTGGTCTGGTGATGCAGTCTTTCTTCCTACGACAGTGGCGAGTACAACGGTGTTCTGGATGGTGACAATTACCGCGCCGGTAGCCTGGCGGGCAACCTTGCCTGTTTCCAGGATTACGGTGTCGTTGCCATATTTGAATTCTTTCCTTACTGGATTAAACATAACTATTTACTCTACTTTTTACTCTACTTTTCCAAAAACGGTCTAACCTGGCCAGCCCAATGCCGGCCAGGCTGTGGAGCCCTTACAAGATTCCAGGGAAACTGATGTCAGGCTCCTGATTAACGACGCAGACCAAGTCGCTTGATCAGCGATGTATAGCGGTCAACATCTTTTCTTTTCAGGTAATCGAGCAGCTTGCGACGGGTATTCACCATGCGGATTAGGCCGCGACGGGAATGATGGTCCTGATTGTGCTCTTTGAAGTGGTCTTGCAGGTGATTGATGTTGTTTGTCAGCAATGCTACCTGGACTTCCGGGGAACCTGTGTCGCCCTCGGTCAAGGCATATTCCCTGACGATCTCAGCTTTCTGCTCGGCAGATAAGGCCATGGGTTTTACTCCTGTGAATATGCGTTAAAAAGTCGAACGTCCGTTTCATTCAGAATAACCATGCATATTTATAGTTACCTGAGATGCTCCTTGCGGTCCCTGCCCCGGAATCAACTGCCTCCGATTGCAAGGGGTGCGTACAATAGCATAGAACTCCCCGGTGATACAGTCTTTCAGGCACCTGAATTTAAAGGCAATACCGTGAATTTCAAGGAGTTTTCAGTAATCGTGCCGGGGTCACCCGACCGTCGTCCAGCATCTTCCCGATGCCGAAAAAGCCCTTCTCATCATACATCCTTACCTGGCCTGTACGCGGCAGGCCATTGACTATGACCGCCTGGCCCTGCCGCACGAAATCAGCGGTAGCTGCGGGCATAACCGTCCTGGGCAGGTGTTCCACGGCGAGATCAGCGGGCATGAGGAATTGATCGAGGTTTTCCGGGCCGCCTGTTGCGGCGGCCAGCTCCAGCTGGTCAATGGTGACGGCATCGGATTCCAGGAAAGGCCCGGATTGCAACCTGCGCAGGGCGGTCACATGACCGCCTGTCCCGAGGGCATCCCCCAGATCATCGGCTATGGTCCGGATATAGGTCCCTTTCGAACAGCGAATGTCGAGGTCGACCTCATCTCCACGAAAGTCCAGCAATTCCAGCGCAAATACCGTCACCTCCCGTTCCTTGCGCACCACTTCCCCACCCTTGCGCGCGATTTTGTAAAGCGGCACGCCCTGGTGCTTGAGTGCGGAATACATGGAGGGCACCTGGACGATTGTCCCCCGAAACTGCTCGAGGCAATCCTCGACCTGCTTCCTGGACACATTCACTGGCCGGGTATCAAGGACTTCTGACTGGGAATCCCCGCTGGCGGTTTTCACACCGAGCCTGACCGTGGTCCTGTAGCGCTTGTCTGCATCGAGCAGGAACTGGGACAGCTTCGTGGCCTCACCGAGGCAGAGGGGCAATACACCGGTGGCCAGGGGATCAAGACTTCCTGTATGCCCGGCCTTGGCGGCATTGAACAGGCGCTTTACCCGCTGCAGGCTGCGGTTGGAGGATTCACCGATGGGTTTGTCGAGGACGATGATACCCGTGATGTCCCTGCCCCGCGCTCGCCTTGCCATTGGAATCAACAGTATCCTGTAAGCGGGTCACGACTCGCCGTCATCATCGAGATGATGATCACGCTCATCGCGGGCAAGGGCTTCATCGATCAGGCTGGTAAGGTACTGACCCCGGACCAGGGAGTCATCGTAGATGAACTTGAGGCGCGGCGTAGTGCGCAGGCTGATGTTCTTCGACAGCAGGGTACGCAGGAAACCGGCGGCCTTGTTGAGTGCGGCAACACCCTCTTCGGCCTCCTTCGCGCCGGACTTGCCCAGCAGGGTCACGTAGACGTTGGCATAGCTCAGGTCCTTGCTGACCCTGACTCCGGTCACTGAAGCCATGCCCACACGGGGGTCCCGTACTTCATTCTGGATCAGCAGGGCGATTTCCTTTTTCAGGAGGTCGGCAACCTTGTCCACCCTGCTTGAGACTCTGGCCATATCAGTTCGTGCTTGCTATGCAAGTGTCCTGGCGACTTCCTTGCGCTCGAAGACTTCGATCTTGTCACCAACACGAACGTCGGTGTAGTTCTTCACACCAATACCGCATTCCATGCCATTCCTGACTTCACTGGCTTCTTCCTTGAAGCGGCGCAGGGATTCGAGCTGGCCCTCGTAGATGACCACGTTGTCGCGCAGCACGCGGATCGGTTTGTGCCGGTACACCGTGCCTTCGATCACCATGCTGCCGGCAATGGAGCCGTACTTCGGCGACATGAAAATATCACGCACTTCGGCAACTCCCAGGATTTCCTCCTGCAGTTCCGGTGCCAGCATGCCGCTCATCACCGCCTTGACGTCGTCGATGAGGTCGTAGATGACGCTGTAGTAGCGGATTTCCACGGCCTCGTTTTCCGCCAGTGTCTTGGCCGTCTTGTCGGCACGCACGTTGAAGCCGATGATGGTCGCCCTGGATGTATGCGCCAGCTGCACATCGGTTTCGGATATTCCGCCGACGCCGGAAGAAATCAGGGCCACGGAAACTTCATCATTGCCAAGACCCAGCAAGGCCGAAGAGATGGCTTCCAGTGAGCCCCTCACGTCAGTCTTGAGCACCACATTGAGCACCTGTTTTTCGTCGACACCCATGGTGGCAAACATGCTTTCCATTTTTGCCGCCTGCTGCTTGGCAACCTGTGTCTCGCGGTATTTGTGCAGCCTGAAATCGGCGACTTCCCTGGCACGTTTTTCGTCCTGGACAACGATGAACTCATCACCGGCATCGGGTGTTCCGTTAAGTCCAAGAATCTCGACGGGAATGGACGGGCCGGCTGATTTCACCTGGGCGCCGTTTTCATCGATCATCGCCCTCACCTTGCCATACTCATGACCGGCCAGGATGATATCGGACAATTCCAGGGTGCCGTTCTGTACCAGAACGGTGGCAACCGGGCCGCGACCCTTGTCGAGACGGGACTCGATGACCACACCCTTCGCCGGGCAATCCTTGATCGCCTTCAGCTCCAGCAGTTCTGACTGCAGCAGCACGGCGTCCAGCAGTTCCTTGATCCCCTTGCCGGTATGGGCAGAGACCTCGATGAACTGGGTATCACCCCCCCACGCTTCCGGGGTCAAGCCCTTGGCAGCGAGTTCATTCTTGACGCGATCGGGGTCGACACCATCCTTGTCCATTTTGTTGATGGCGACGACGATGGGAACTTCGGCGGCCTGTGCATGATTGACGGCTTCCTCGGTCTGCGGTTTCACACCGTCATCACCGGCTACTACCAGGATGACGATATCCGTCGCCTGGGCACCGCGTGAACGCATGGCGCTGAATGCGGCATGGCCCGGCGTATCGAGGAAGGTGATCATTCCGTGGTCGGTGTTCACATGGTAGGCACCGATATGCTGGGTAATTCCGCCGGCCTCACCCTCGGTAACGGCGGTCTTGCGAATATAGTCGAGCAAGGATGTCTTGCCGTGGTCGACATGGCCCATCACGGTGACAACGGGTGCCCTGGAAACTTCCTCACCCTCGTACTTGACGGATTCCGCCAGGCTTTCCTCGAGAGCGTCATCGGAAACGGTTTTTGCCTTGTGGCCGAGTTCTTCCACCAGAAGGACCGAAGTATCCTGGTCCAGAACATGGTTCAGAGTGGCCATGACACCCATGTTCATCAGGCTCTTGATGAGTTCGCCGCTTTTCAGCGACATGCGCTGGGCCAGGTCGCCGACTGTGATAGCTTCCGGCACTTCGATCTCGCGGGAAATGAATTCGGTCGGTTTTTCGAATTTGTGCTGCTTCTGCCCCTGGCTCAGCTTGCGGCGGCCCCTGCGGCGCGAGGCATCATCAAATTCCTCTTCCTCGTCCAGGATGAAGTCATCCGTGGAGCGGATAGGCTGGAATTTCTTGTCATCGTCCTGGTCACGACGACGCAGCCCGCTCTTTTTCTTTTCACCGGGCTCCTCTTCACGCTGGGTATCCTTGCGGACGGCTCCTTTCTTGTGATCGCGACGGACTTCTGATTTATCCTCGACGGGTACTTCTACCGGTTCGCGTTTGAGGCTGACAGTGGATTTAGCCGTGGGATCCTCGGCAGCCACCTTGCTGGTCTCGGCCTGCTTTGCCTTTTCCCGGGCTTCCTGCTCCGCTTTTTCCTTTGCTTCCTTGGCCAGGCGCTCCGCTTCTTTGCGTTCGGCTTCGAGCTGGGCCTCTTCGACACTACGTTTCACGTAGGTGCGTTTACGGCGTACTTCCACGTTGACCGCTTTGCTGCGGCCCTGGTTATCGGAGGTCTTGAGCGTTTCGACGGTTTTGCGTTTCAGGGTTATGCGACGCGGTGTGGCGCCACCGGAAGTATCCTCGCCATGCTTGCTCTTCAGTGACATCAGCAAAGTGGTGCGCTCATCATTGGTGATCGTGTCGTCCGCTTTTTTCTGGGGCAGACCGGCATCCTTGACCTGTTCAAGTAAACGGTCTACAGGTACGCCGACCATTTTGGCCAGTTCACTGATTGTTACGTCTGACATTCAACTCTCCCGATATTGCTGCTTGAGTGCTGCTCACCCTTATATTCCCGGATATTCCCTTATCAGGATTGTTCCGCTGAATTCTCGGCAGCGTCTTCTTCGACTTCGTCGGCGAACCAGGGCGCCCTGGCGGTCATGATGAGCTGACCCGCACGTTCTTCATCCATGCCTTCGATCACCATCAGTTCATCGATGGACTGCTCGGCAAGATCTTCCATGGAAAGCACGCCGATGCCGGACAGCGCCAGCGCCAGTTCGTTGTCGACGCCTTCCATGTTCAGGAGGTCGTCCTTGATACCGGCCTTATTGATATCCTCTTCAGAGGCTATAGCCCTGGTCAGCAAGGCATCCTTGGCCCTCGCACGCAGCTCGTTGGCGATTTCCTCGTCGAAATCCTGGATCTGGGATATTTCTTCCAGCGGCACATAGGCGATTTCTTCCAGTGTGGTAAAACCCTCCTGAACCAGGATTTCCGCCACATCCTCGTCCACATCCAGGCTGTCCATGAACGTCTTGATGGTACCGGCTGATTCCGTCTGCAGTTTTTCGGCAGCGCTTTCCTCGCTCATCACGTTGATGGTCCAGCCGGTGAGTTCGCTGGACAGACGCACGTTCTGGCCGTTGCGGCCGATGGCCTGCGCCAGGTTTTCCTCGGCGACGGCCACATCCATGGTGTGGGTGTCTTCATCGACCACGATGGAGGCCACTTCGGCAGGAGCCATGGCATTGATCACCAGCTGGGCGGGATTGTCATCCCACAGGATGATGTCGATGCGTTCGTTGGCGAGCTCATTGGAGACCACCTGGACGCGTGAACCGCGCATACCGACACAGGCGCCGACAGGATCGATGCGGCCGTCGTTGGTTTTGACGGCAAGCTTGGCTCGCGAACCGGGATCCCTGGCCGCTGCCTTGATCTCAATGATTTCCTCGGATATTTCCGGCACTTCGATCTTGAACAGTTCCACCAGCATTTCCGGTGCCGTGCGGCTCAGCAGGAGCTGGGGGCCGCGCAGCTCGGTACGCACTTCCAGCAGGAGCGCACGCAGGCGATCGTTGATACGGAAGGTTTCACGGGGAATCAGGTTCTCGCGGGGCAACAGGCCTTCGGCATTATTGCCGAGATCGACGATGACATTGTCGCGAGTGACTTTCTTGACGGTACCGGAGACCAGATGGCCGACCTTATCGTTGTATTCGGCAACCACGATTTCACGCTCCGCCTCACGAACCTTCTGCACGATGACCTGCTTGGCAGTCTGCGCAGCGATACGGCCGAACTCCACGTTATCGATTTTTTCACGATAGACATCACCCGGACCAAGGTTCGTATCCTTTTCGTGGGCTTCCTCGATGGTGAACTGGGAGCCCAGCAGGGCCAGTTCATCATCGGGAACAACGGTCCATATACGGTAAGTTTCGTAGTCACCTGTATCTCGGTCGATGATGACCTCGCAGTCGATTTCCTCGTCCACGTAGCGTTTCTTCGTGGCGGAGGCCAAAGCAGACTCTATGGCACTAAAGATCACATCCCTGGAGACACCTTTCTCATTGGAGACGGCATCAGCAACCATCAAAATTTCTTTGTTAATCATCTCAAAGTTACCTTTAACACTCCCTGACCGGGAATAACCTGTAAACCTGGCTTTACTGCAGCCAGGCTGCTAACTCTTCAGTATCGACTCAGACCTGGCTGACCAGGCTGGCCTTGTCTATCAACTCGTAAGGAATGGTGTATTCCTCGTCGCCGATGATGATGACTACTTCATCATCGACCACTGCCTTTAGCTGGCCGGTAAAATTCCTTCGCTTTTCGAAGTTTTCCGTCAACTTCAGTGTTACATGCCAGCCCAGATACTCATTGAACTGGTCTAGCTTAAACAATGTCCTGTCGATGCCTGGCGAGGATACCTCGAGGGTATATTCGCCGCTGATCGGATCCTCCACATCGAGAATGCTGCTGATCTGGCGGCTGGCCAGCGCACAATCCTCGATGTCGATACCCCCCTCCTTGTCCAGGTACACCCGCAGCATGGAATGCCTGCCCTGCGGAATGTACTCAATGCCCCAGAGCCTGAACCCCAGTGCATTGATGGCAGGCTCCAGTAATTCACCCAGTTCCGTTGCTCGCCTGCTCATCGTCAAATCACATTCTTGCTAAACAAAAAATGGGCCCTAGGCCCACTTCCACAACTTTCGCACCGACTAAAAAGCCCCATATAGGGGCTTCTGGTTTGGAAACCGGCGGAACGTCCGCCTGGATCCCGATAATTTCTCAACGGGGGCAGGATTGAACCTGCTGCCTCCCCGTGGTTTATAAAGAGCCAAGCCCGACGAGCTGCCTTCCTGATAAACCTGCAGGCTCTAACAGGCCTGCATCGGCGAGAAATTGGTAGCGGGGGCAGGATTTGAACCTACGACCTTCGGGTTATGAGCCCGACGAGCTGCCAGACTGCTCCACCCCGCAACTAATCAACTTCTCTTCTTTCCGCCGGAAATTTACCCCAGAGGAAAGGCCGGGAATTATAGGAGGACTGCGGGATATGGTCAAGGTCAAACTCGACCCCATTTCCCCTGCAGACCCCGTATTTACTGATTTCCCGGGTCGTCCTGATTCCGGCTCCCGGGATACAGGGACGCTCAGGACGCATTGGCTTCCAAATTCCGGAAACTTGCCTTGGCTGGAGCCTTACGGCCCCGGCTTACTGCAACCTCACACTCTCGTCTCTGTGAAGTCGAGGAGATTGGCGAATCCCCTCTCATTATTTGGTGCCGACGGCCGGACTTGAACCGGCACGACTTTCGTCACTACCCCCTCAAGATAGCGTGTCTACCAATTCCACCACGTCGGCTTATTCCTCTGTTTGTCCTTCAACCAGGCTGGACGCCTCATCAACTGTATCCAGTGCTTGCTCGATTATTTCAGGTATATCTGACTCCGACAGGGCATCCAGCACTGGCACATCGCCTTCATCAGCGGCAGCAGCCACTACGGGAATGTCGTCTGCAGCCTGACGGGTTGCAGCGGCCTGTTGCTGGGCAGTGATCTCGTCAAGGTTCTGGATAAGACCGCCATCATCGATGGTGATGTCGGCCTGCTGCCTGGCAATTATCGCCAGCCCGAGACTGGTGATGAAAAAGATGGTTGCCATGATGCTGGTTGATTTGGTCAGGGCATTGCCGCTGCCAGAGCTGCCGAAAATCGTCTGGGATGCGCCGCTGCCGAAGGAAGCGCCCATGTCCGCACCTTTGCCCTGCTGTATGAGCACCAGGCCGGTAATGGCAATTGCGGCTATGACATGAACAAAAATTATCAGTGATTCCATAAATTCTCTCGTTTGGACAGGAGCCTGCCGCCCTGTCTCAGTTGTAACTCGAACAAATCGTCAAAAAATCGTCTGCCACCAGCGAGGCTCCGCCTACCAGGGCGCCATCGATATCCGGCTGGGCAAACAGTTCGGCGGCATTATCCGCCTTCACACTGCCGCCGTACAAAACCCGGATTGCGCCAGCCACTTCGGCATTATGCCTGGCCAGGGTGCCGCGTATCAGGTCATGCATTTCCTGCGCCTGGTCCGGTGTTGCCGTCAAGCCTGTGCCGATGGCCCAGACCGGCTCGTAAGCAATCACGGCATCTGCAAAGGCATCCGCTCCAACCTGCTGCAGGACTGCATCCAGTTGCCGCAGCACGGTGGCTTCTGTTTCGCCGGCCTCGCGCTGTGCCTGCGTCTCGCCAATGCACAGCACCGGGCTGAGCGAGTTCGCCAGGGCCGCAGCAAACTTGTCAGCGATTAACGCATCGCTTTCCCCGAAAATTTCCCGTCTTTCGGAGTGCCCGATAATCACGTGACTGCAGCCAAGATCCTTCAGCATCGGCGCCGAGATTTCTCCGGTAAACGCGCCGGCCTGCTGGTCATGCATATTCTGGGCGCCCAGCATGATGTTGCTTCCCTTGAGCAACTCGCCAGCCTGCTGAAGATATACTGCAGGAGGACATACCAGCACGTCGGGGGCGGCGCCGCCATCGAGGCCGGCCACCAGCGCTTTGAGCAGTGCCGTATTGCTGTCACGGCTACCATTCATCTTCCAGTTAGCGGCTACAAGACCTTTTCGCATGACTAACGGATTTCGACCCCCAAAAATGGGCGCCAATACTAACCAAGATGGGGGGTATATGCAAGAAAGCAAGCACGCGAAGGCAAGTAAATTCAGGGGTTTGCGGGTTATCCCGGGGGTGTAGCGATCCGCTTCCGAAAAGTGATTGCTGACGCCGCCTCAGGCAACGTTCTGTTGCATTTGCGCAGTCACGACCTCGGCGATTTCAGTCGCCAGGCGACTTACCTGATCCCCGTTTTCTCCCTCCACCATGACACGCACAACCGGTTCCGTCCCGGAAGGCCGAAGCAGCACCCGGCCTGTGTTGCCCAGCTCCTTTTCGGCGCTGGCGACAGCCGCCTTGATGGCCTTGTTGTCATCCAGCCCATCCTTGCTGGCGATACGTACATTGATCATGGTCTGGGGGAATTTCACCATGCCGTGCTTGATTTCGTTCAGGCTCTGGCCGAACACCTGCATTGCCGCAAGTACCTGCAGGGCCGACACGATGCCGTCACCCGTGGAAGTTTCATCCAGGCAAATGATATGACCCGAGGATTCACCCCCGAACAGCCACTGCCTTGTCAGCAATTCCGCCATCACATAGCGGTCGCCCACCATGGTGCGGCGGAACGGAATACCCAGCTCCTTCAGGGCGAGCTCCAGTCCCAGGTTGCTCATCACCGTGCCGATAATGCCCTGGTCCTTGCTGAACTGGCCGGATTTACCCAGCTTGTAGCGGGCGATGATGAATAGCAGCTCATCACCATCCACCAGTTCACCTTTGTGATCCACCATGACGACGCGGTCACCGTCACCGTCAAAGGCGATGCCCAGATCAGCTTTCAGCTCGAGGACCTTTGCCACCAGTTTCTGGGGATGGGTGGAACCGCAGTCCCGGTTGATATTCAGACCATCCGGTTCGGCGGCCAGCGTGGTGACGTTGGCACCCAGTTCCCTGAACACATTGGGCGCAATGTGGTAGGTGGCGCCATTGGCGCAATCAACGACGATGGACATCCCCTTCAGCCGCAGGTTGCTCGGCACCGTGCCTTTGCAGAATTCGATATAGCGGCCGCTGGCATCGACTATACGTGATGCCTTGCCGATCTTCGCCGACTCCACGGTGGTCAGCTCACTATCCATCGCCGCTTCGATCGCCAGTTCGACCTCGTCGGGCAGTTTGGTACCGTCACCGGAAAAGAACTTGATGCCGTTGTCCTGGAAGCCGTTATGGGATGCGCTGATCACGATACCAGCCTGAGCCTGGAAGGTGCGGGTAAGGTAGGCAACGGCAGGAGTCGGCATGGGACCGAGCAGGTTGATATCCATGCCGGCTGAAGTCAGGCCTGCTTCCAGCGAAGATTCGAACATGTAGCCCGAAATCCGGGTGTCCTTGCCGATAAGTATCTTGCCACCGCCCTGCTGTGCAAAGACCTTGCCCGTGGCCCAGCCAAGCTTGAGGACGAAATCGGGTGTGATGGGATAAGTACCCACCATGCCCCTGATACCGTCAGTACCAAAGTATTTTTTCCCCACGGGATGCTTACCTTTTATTCTAATTTATGGCCCGGCTCTGCCGGCAATTCAGTCTTTCCAGCACTGCATTGCAGATTTTGAGTGCGTCGATGGTTTCGGCCACATCGTGGGTTCTTACGATCCTGCCCCCGTTCATGACACCCATGACCGCGGCCGCCACACTGCCCTGCAACCTGTCCTTTTCCCGCCGACCGGTGATCATGCCGATCATTCTTTTGCGTGAAACACCAATCAACAGCGGCAATTCTAACCGCTGCAGTTCATCAAGTCTGCCCAACAGTTCCAGATTGTGGTCAAGGGTTTTCCCGAAGCCGAAGCCGGGATCCAGCAAAATGCCTTCCCTCCTGATACCGGCTTTAAGGCAAGCATTGACCCTGGCATCCAGGAAGCCGGCAACCTCTTTGATGACATCGGCATAGGTGGGATTGTCCTGCATATCCTTCGGGGTGCCCTGCATATGCATCAGGCAAACTGGCAGTCCCGATGCCGCGCAGGCCTCCAGGGCGCCTTCCCTGCCCAGGGCCCTGACATCATTGATCAGGCCCACGCCGGCTTCCGGGCACAGGACCATGAGCTCGGGATTGCTGGTGTCCACCGAAACGATCACGTCGAAGTTCTTTCGAATGGCCTCGACTACCGGCATGACACGATTGATTTCCTGGTCACTGCCGACCTCGGCTGCACCCGGCCGTGTGGATTCGCCGCCAACATCGAGAATGGCGGCGCCCGCCTTCACCATCGACTCCGCCCGCCGCATCACCTTGTCCAACTGCACATGGCCATGTTCCGACAACAACTCGCCGCCGTCGGAAAAGGAGTCGGGCGTGATATTGAGGATTCCCATGACATGGGACACGGACAGATCGAGCGTCTTGCCGGCGAAGTCAAACAACGGGGAGTGCTGTGTCATGCGAAGAGATTGGTTAGGGTTAAACGACAAGGAGCTCATGCGAGCTCCTTGTCATGCTTACCTTGCTACAGGAATATCAGTGTTCACCGGCAGGCCCGCCAATGGGTTTGCCAGAATCCTTTTCGTCCTGTTTGGTTTTCTTGTCCTCTTCCGGCGCGGCGGAAACCGTCTTGCCGGAGCCGTAGTCGTCATCATGCCATCCGGCTGGTGCACGCGGCTTCTTGCCTGCCATGATGTCGTCGATCTGTCCGGCGTCGATGGTTTCCCATTCCAGCAGGGCGTCCTTCATGGCTTCCAGCTTGTCGCGGTTTTCCTCGAGGATATTCTTGGCGCGCCCATAACAGGTATCAATAATGTTACGCACTTCCTCGTCGATTGCCTTGGTGGTGTCTGATGACAACACCTTGCTGGAGCCGGATGCTGCCGAACGGCCCAGGAAGACGTGATCTTCCTCGTCGTCGTACTGCAGCGGACCCAGGCGTTCTGAAAGCCCCCATTTCTTGACCATGTTATGGGCCATCTGGGTGGCGCGATGGATATCGTTCGAGGCACCCGTGGTGACGCCTTCGCTGCCCAGGGTCAGTTCCTCGGCAATACGGCCCCCGTACAAGCTGCATATTTGGCTCAGGATGCTGGTTTTGCTGTGGCTGTAGCGATCCTCTTCCGGCAGGAACATGGTGACACCAAGTGCCCGCCCACGGGGAATGATACTGACCTTGTAGACAGGATCATGCTCGGGTACCAGACGGCCGACAATGGCGTGGCCTGCTTCATGGTAGGCGGTATTCAGTTTTTCCTTATCGGACATGACCATGGACTTGCGCTCGGCGCCCATCATGATCTTGTCCTTGGCCTTCTCGAATTCCTCCATGGTCACGCGCTGCTTGCTGGAGCGGGCGGCAAACAGGGCCGCCTCGTTGACCAGGTTGGCGAGATCGGCGCCGGAGAATCCGGGTGTGGCACGCGCCAGGACGGACTCGTCGACCCCATCTGAAATCGGCACCTTGCGCATATGCACTTTAAGGATCTGTTCACGCCCGCGGATGTCAGGCAGGCCAACCACCACCTGGCGATCGAATCGACCCGGACGCAGCAACGCGGGATCAAGGACGTCGGGACGGTTAGTGGCGGCAATTACAATGACACCTTCATTGCCATCGAAGCCATCCATTTCCACCAGCAGCTGGTTCAGTGTCTGTTCGCGTTCGTCATGGCCTCCACCTACACCGGCGCCGCGATGACGACCCACGGCATCGATTTCATCGATGAAGATGATGCAGGGAGACTGCTTCTTGGCCTGGTCAAACATGTCACGCACGCGTGATGCACCGACGCCGACGAACATTTCCACGAAGTCTGAACCGGAGATTGAAAAGAAAGGAACTTTTGCCTCGCCGGCAATGGCCTTGGCAAGAAGGGTCTTGCCGGTACCCGGCTGGCCGACCATGAGAATACCGCGGGGAATGCGGCCGCCCAGGCGCTGGAACTTGTCGGGCTCGCGCAGGAAGTCCACCAGTTCCTTGACGTCCGCTTTGGCCTCATCGACGCCGGCAACATCCGCGAAGGTGACCTTGACCTGGTCCTCGGTGAGCATCTTGGCCTTGCTCTTGCCGAATGCCATCGGGCCGCCCTTGCCACCAACGCCACCACCCTGCATCTGCCGCATGAAGAACATGAACACGGCAATTATGATAAGAATCGGGAACGAGGCAACGAGCAGTTGTGTCCAGATACTCTGCTGTTCCGGCTCCTGGCCCCTGATCCGCACATCATGGGATAACAGGTCATCGATGAGCTTCGGATCCTCGATGTAGGGCCGGATGGTATTGAAGCGTGTGCCGTTGCTTTTCTGGCCGACGATATTGACGCCGCTGATGGTGACCTCGCTGACGTTACCCTGCTGCACCTCGCGGATGAAGTCTGAGTAATCCAGCTGCTCGGCAGTGCTGGGCTGGTTGAAATTATTGAACACGGTCAGCAGGACCGCCGCAATAATCATCCACAGGAGTAAATTTTTTGCCATATCATTCAAGGGCTTATCCCTCTCTAGTGCGTTTGCGCCACTTCGGAAGCGACTGAAACTGCCCAACGCAGTTCCATGAATTATTCCATAACCAGCATCAATCCTGGTTCAATTCTTACATTATTTAGCCACTTTGCCTACAGTAATCGCCGCTTATAACCCCAGCAATTCCGCGGGTTTGCGCCGGTTTTTCAGGGTTTATAGCCTTTGGCCAGAAGATATAACTCCTTGGAACGGGACCGGGAGGCGTCAGGTTTTCTGTTCACAACCTGGGTAAATTCACTGCGCATGTCCCTGAGCAGTGCTTCGAACCCCTCCCCCTGGAACACCTTGGTGAGCAGGGCTCCACCTGGTTTCAGGGTTGTACGGGCAAAATCCAGCGCCAGTTCAATCAGGTGCATCGACCTGGGCTGATCGATGGCTGCCATACCGCTTAAATTGGGGGCCATATCCGAAATTACAAGGTCCACGCCCCTGTCCCCGGGAACGAGTGCCAGGATTTCCCGGAAGCAGGCTTCCTCGGTGAAATCACCCTGCACGAAATCAACACCGGGTACCGGATCCATCGCCAGGATGTCCGAGGCGATAACCCGGCCCTGGCTGCCCACCAGGCTGGCCGCGACCTGGGACCAGCCGCCCGGGGCGCAGCCCAGGTCCACAACCGTCATGCCCGGCCTGATGAGACGATCGGATTTCTGGATCTCGAGCAGCTTGTAACTGGCGCGGGAGCGATAACCCTCAGCCCGCGACTTTTTCACCCAGGCGTCGTCTTCGTGCTCCTTCAGCCAGTTCTTGCTGCTTTTGGATTTAGACATGTAACAACCCGCTTTCTTTCCTGTACAATGCGCAGCCCTTTAAAGACCGGCTGAAACTCGATGCCATTAGACAAAAAAACCCAGCGAAAGTACCGCAGTATTGGCCACCATCTGGATCCCGTGGTTATCGTTGCCAACGGCCTCACGGAAAATGTGCTGGCCGAAATCAATCGCGCCCTCTCGGATCACGAACTCATCAAGGTCAGGATTGTGTCTGAAGACCGTGAGGACAGGAAGGCTGTTATCGGGGAAATTTGTGAATCACAACAGGCGGAGCTGGTCCAGACCATTGGCAAGATTGCGCTGATCTATCGCAAGGCTGCTGAGCAGAAACCGCATTTATCGAATGTGGAAAGATACAAAGAGACGATAAAGGGATAAAGCGTCCGCTTTCCGAATAGCCCCAACTTCTGTATCAATGAAACAAATAGTTTCATCTATCTAGAAGCCTCAACTACTCTGGTTTGTATACGCTTTATCGTTTTATCCCTTTATCGTTTTATCGTCCCTTAAAGATGTTCGACCTTCTCGATCTCGTACGGCACATCGCCACCCGGCGCCTTTACCGTGATCTCATCGCCTTCCGACTTGCCCATCATGGCGCGGGCGATCGGTGACCCAACAGAAATCTTGCCATTCTTCACATCGGCCTCATCCTCACCAACGATCTGGTAAGTCACCGACTGTTCCGTATCGAGATTGTACAGGGTGACGGTAGTGCCAAAAATGACCTTGCCGGTAGCAGGGATGGTTTTGATATCGATGATTTCAGAGTCGGCCAGCTTGCCCTCGATTTCCTTGATACGCCCTTCACAAAAACTCTGCTGTTCGCGGGCGGCATGGTACTCGGCATTTTCCTTCAGGTCGCCGTGCTCCCTGGCCTCGGCAATAGCCTGCGTGATTTTCGGGCGCTGGACCGTCTTGAGCTCGTTGAGCTCAGCCCTCAATCTTTCCGCCCCATCGATGGTCATGGGTACTTTTCGCATGTCCGGACTCTCTTAAAGATATGTAACGAGCAGACTTACCCTGACCGGCTGTGTCAGGATTTCTGTTCTGCGTGCAGGTGCTGCAGGCTGTTGACTGAAGTTTCTCCGCCAAAGACCAGAGCTTCATAAACCGCTTTGGCGCTGGCGATAGTGGTTGTGCAGTAGACGCCGTGCCGCAAGGCCGTGCTACGGATGGTGGCTGAGTCGGCGATTGCCTGCCGCCCTTCCGTAGTGTTCACGATAAGGACAATCTCGTCATTTTTCAACATGTCCACGATGTGCGGACGCCCTTCCATCACCTTGTTCACCGATTCAACGGGAATTCCCGCCTCCTCGATGACCTTGGCGGTGCCTTTGGTGGCGACCAGCTTGAACCCCAGTTTGTGGTAATTGCGCGCCAGCTCCGCCAGGTCGCCCTTGTCGGCTTCACGCACACTGATGAAGGCTTTGCCATCGAGGGGAATGTTCAACTCGCCCAACCCCTGGGACTTGTAATAAGCCTCGGCAAAGGTTTCGCCGGTACCCATCACTTCACCTGTGGATTTCATCTCGGGCCCCAGAATGGGATCCACGCCCGGGAACTTGTTGAACGGGAAGATGGCTTCCTTGACCGAATAGAATGACGGCACGATCTCTTTGGTGAAATTCTGGGACTTCAGTGAAATGCCTGCCATGCACTTGGCGGCGATCTTCGCCAGTGACACGCCGATACACTTGGACACGAACGGTACGGTGCGCGATGCTCGCGGATTCACTTCGATGATGTAGATCTCCCCGTCCTGGTAGGCCAGTTGGGCATTCATCAGGCCCACGACTCCCAGCTCACGGGCCAGCAGGATGCACTGCTCGCGAATATTGTCCTGGATATCCATTGGCAGGCTGTAGGGTGGCAGCGAACATGCGGAGTCTCCGGAATGCACGCCTGCCTGCTCGATGTGCTGCATTATGGAACCGACCACGACCATCTCACCGTCACTGACCACGTCCACATCCATTTCAATGGCGGAGTTCAGGTAATGGTCGAGCAGTACCGGACTTTCATTGGATACTTCCACTGCACTCTTGATGTACCGCTTCAGTTCTGCCTCGTTGTAGACGATTTCCATGGCGCGACCGCCAAGAACATAGGACGGACGCACTACCAGCGGGTAACCGATCTGCTCCGCCTTGGCGACCGCCTCCTCGAGGCTGCGCACCGTGCTGTTGGGCGGCTGTTTCAGGCCCAGCTTCTGGATCATGTTCTGGAACCGCTCCCGGTCTTCCGCGCGATCGATGGCGTCGGGACTGGTGCCGATGATAGGCACGCCGAGTTTTTCCAGCTTCGTGACAAGCCGCAACGGAGTCTGGCCGCCGAACTGGACGATGACGCCGTCAGGTTTCTCGATACGGACGATTTCCATCACGTCTTCCAGGGTCACCGGCTCGAAATAGAGACGATCTGACACATTGAAGTCAGTGGATACGGTTTCCGGGTTGCAGTTGACCATGATGGCTTCATAGCCTTCCTCGCGCATGGCCAGGGCCGCATGCACGCAGCAATAATCGAATTCGATACCCTGGCCTATGCGGTTGGGGCCACCACCGAGCACGATGATCTTCTTGCGGCTGGAAACATCAGCCTCACATTCCTCTTCATAGCAGGAATACATGTAGGCAGTGGACGAACGGAATTCCGCGGCGCAGGTATCCACACGCTTGTAGACGGGGTGGATATCCAGGGCATAGCGGTGATCCCGGACCTTTTCTTCCTTCACACCAAGGATTTTTGCCAGGCGCTCGTCAGAGAACCCCTTGCGCTTGAGCCGGTACAATTGCGCCTTGTCCAGCTGCTCGACGCTCATGGTCTTTAATCGTTGCTCATCCTTGATGATGTCCTCGATCTGCACCAGGAACCAGGGATCGATTCGGGTATGTTCATAGAGGTCACTTACCGTCATGCCGGCACGGAAGGCATCGCCGACATAGCGGATACGCTGAGCACCCGGGTCCTTCAGTTCACGCAGAAGGACTTCCTGGGCATTGCTGGCTTCCGAGTCCAGGACAGGATCGAAACCACTGATGCCCACTTCCAGGCCTCGCAGCGCTTTCTGCATGGACTCCTGGAAAGTGCGGCCGATCGCCATGACCTCACCCACGGATTTCATCTGCGTGGTCAGGCGGTCCGGTGCCTGTGGAAATTTCTCGAACGTGAACCGGGGAATCTTGGTGACGACATAGTCGATGGTCGGCTCAAAGGATGCGGGCGTGATGCCGCCGGTGATTTCATTGCGCAATTCATCCAGCGTGAAACCCACCGCCAGTTTTGCTGCCACGCGGGCGATCGGGAAACCGGTGGCTTTTGACGCCAGGGCGGAGGAGCGGGAAACACGGGGATTCATCTCGATAACCACCATGCGGCCGGTATCCGGGTCGATGCCGAACTGTACGTTAGATCCCCCAGTTTCCACACCGATCTCGCGCAGCACTTCACACGCCGCGTTTCGCATGATCTGGAATTCCTTGTCAGTCAGCGTCTGGGCAGGTGCCACGGTGATGGAGTCGCCGGTATGGATGCCCATGGGGTCGAGGTTTTCGATCGTACAGACGATGATGCAGTTGTCGTTCTTGTCCCTGACCACTTCCATTTCATATTCTTTCCAGCCGATCAGGGATTCGTCGATCAGCACTTCACTGGTCGGACTCAGGCTCAGGCCGCGCTTGCAGATTTCCTCGAACTCTTCCTTGTTGTAGGCAATACCGCCGCCACTGCCGCCCATGGTGAACGAAGGCCGGATGATGCAGGGAAAGCCCAGCTTCTCCATGGCAACGAAAGCCTCATCCAGGTTGTGGGCAAATTCGTGCCTGGGCGTTTCCAGCCCGATGGCTTCCATGGCCTTGTCGAAGAGCTCGCGATCCTCGGCCTTGTCGATGGCATGCTTGCGGGCACCGATCAGCTCGACGTTGTATTTGTCGAGTACACCATGCTTGTCGAGGTCCAGCGCGCAGTTCAGCGCGGTCTGGCCGCCCATGGTGGGCAGGATGGCGTCAGGTTTTTCCTTGGCGATAATTTTTTCCACCGTCTGCCATTCGATCGGCTCGATATAGGTGGCATCGGCCATTCCCGGATCGGTCATGATGGTGGCCGGGTTCGAGTTCACCAGGATGATGCGGTAACCTTCCTCGCGCAGTGCCTGGCAGGCCTGGGCTCCGGAATAGTCGAATTCACAGGCCTGGCCGATAACGATGGGGCCGGCGCCGATAATCAGGATACTTTCGATGTCAGTTCTTTTTGGCATGGTCTGTCAGCAGTCTTTAAGCGTGAATATTCCAGTTTTGATTAACCGGCATGGGCCTGGATGAGCTCGATAAAGTGATCGAACACCGGGGCGATATCATGCGGACCCGGGCTGGCTTCAGGGTGTCCCTGGAAACCGAAGGCCGGTTTGTTGGTCAGGTGAATGCCCTGCAGTGAGCCGTCAAACAGCGACTTGTACGTGGCCTTCACATTGTCAGGCAGGGATTGTTCGTCTACCGCGAAGCCGTGATTCTGGCTGGTAATGAATACCCGGCCGGAATCGAGTTCCTGCACGGGATGGTTGGCGCCATGATGACCCAGTTTCATCTTCACGGTGTTGGCGCCGCTGGCCAGGGCGAGCAACTGGTGCCCGAGACAGATGCCGAAAACCGGGATCCCGGTGTCGAGAATTTTCCGGATAGCCTCAATGGCATAGTCACAGGGCTCCGGGTCACCGGGGCCGTTGGAGAGAAAGATGCCGTCCGGGTTCATCGCCAGCACTTCGCTGGCCGGTGTCTGTGCTGGCACGACAGTGACCTGGCAGGAACGATCGGTGAGCATGCGCAGGATGTTGCGCTTGACGCCGAAATCGTATGCCACCACATTGAACTGGCCCGGTTTCTTCGGTGTGGTGTGGCCCTTGCCCAGGCGCCAGCTGCCTTCCTCCCACTTGTAGGAGGATGCCGTGGAAACTTCCTTCGCGAGATCCATGCCAACGAGGCCAGGGAATGCCCTGGCAGCCTCCAGGGCTGTCTCCCTGCCCTTGACGGGGTCGGATTCGAGGATGCCGCCCGCGATGAGGCAGCCGTTCTGGGGGCCCTTGTCGCGCAGGATGCGGGTCAGGCGGCGCGTATCGATGTCGCAGATGGCGACGACATTGTGCTGTTTCAGGAAATCGGGAAGGGTCTGTTCACTGCGGAAATTGCTTTCAAGCATCGGCAGGTCCCGGATCACCATGCCGGAGGCCCAGACCTTTTCGGACTCATTGTCCTCGCTGGTAGTCCCGGTATTGCCGATATGGGGATAGGTAAAGGTGATTATCTGCTGGGCGTAGGAAGGATCCGTCAGGATCTCCTGGTAGCCGGTCATGGCCGTATTGAATACGACCTCCCCGGTTGCCTGGCCTTCCGCACCAATGGAGAACCCTTCGAATATTGACCCGTCTTCGAGGGCCAGGATGGCGGGTTTATGTTGCATAGTGTCCTCTGATTTCAGTTACTTACACGTGACCCGGGATGCCGAAATTCGGCTCGTAGGAAGCTTCAACCGGGGTAGCCGGCTGAAGCGAAAAGTCACGAGAGATTTAAAGACGCCTGAAAAATTGAGAGGCAGCGAACAGTCAAAAAAAAGCGGAATAGGGTTTTCCTATTCCGCTTTTTTCAAATTCTTTCGGGTCCGGTGGCTAGGACCTGTGCCTGTTTCAGTGTCTTCATACTGAAAACTTATTTTATGAAAACTTACCCGGGCTTGTCTATGCCGAATCGCTTAAAAGACCCATATTCACAAAATTTTCTTAAAGGCCGAGCACATCCCGCATGTCATACAAACCCTTTTCCTTTCCCTGCAGCCACAAGGCGGCTTTCACGGAACCGGTGGCATAGGTCATACGGCTGCTGGACTTGTGGGTGATCTCGATGCGTTCGCCTTCCCCGGCAAACATCACGGTGTGGTCGCCAACGATGTCACCGGCGCGGATCGACTCAAAACCGATGGTCTTCTGGTCACGCTCCCCGATATTGCCTTCCCTGCCGTAAACCGCCACCTCATCGAGATCACGGCCAAGGGCGTCGGCCACCACTTCCCCCATCCTGAGGGCGGTGCCGGAAGGGGCGTCTTTCTTGTGGCGGTGGTGTGCCTCGATGATCTCGACATCGCTGTCATCACCGATGACCTTGGCAGCCTCCTCGACCAGCTTCAGGCAAAGGTTCACGCCCACGCTCATGTTGGGTGCGAATACGATGGGAATATCCCTGGCTGCCCCGGCGATCACCTTTTTCTGCTGCTCGGAGAAACCGGTGGTACCGATCACCATTTTCTTTTTAGCCTGCAGGCAGAATTCGATGTGCTGTATGGTGGCAGCCGGACTGGTGAAATCGATGAGTACGTCGAAATCATCAAGCACTTCGGCAAAATTATCTACAGCGTACACGCCAAGGGGCGGCAGTCCGCACAAGCCGCCGACTTCCTCGCCGAGGCTGGGGCTGTTATGCCTGACAGAAGCGGCGCCAAGAGTTACACCCTTGGTTTTAGTGATGGCTTCAACAATGATTTTACCCATGCGACCGGCTATACCGGCGACGGCAACACGCAACATATTTTCTGCCTTAAATTACGAAAAGCGTCCTGGTCAGGACTTTAATGCATCAACAAACTTTTTCACACCGTCAAAAAAACTCGTTTTCCTGGGTGACTGTTTGTTGCCCTGACTTTCCTGTATTTCCTGGAATTCTGCAAGCAATTCTTTCTGGCGTTTGGTCAGGTTTACCGGGGTTTCCACGACCACGCGACAGAGCAGGTCGCCGGCCGGACCACCACGTACAGGAGTGACCCCCTTGTTGCGCAGGCGGAACAATTTTCCGGTCTGGGTTTCGGACGGAATTTTCAGTTTCACGCGGCCTTCCAGCGTCGGCACTTCCAGTTCACCACCCAGCGCAGCATCTATGAAGCTGATGGGAATCTCACAGTGCAGGTGACTGCCATCGCGCACGAAAATGGGATGCTCCTTCACCGCAATCTGCACGTACAGGTCACCGGGAGGCCCGCCGTGTATACCGGCTTCACCTTCACCGGTCAGGCGAATGCGATCACCATCATCGACACCCGCAGGCACCTTTACTGACAGGGTCTTGGTTTCCTCGACATTGCCGCGGCCATGGCAGATATGACAGGGATCCTTGATGGTCTTGCCTGCCCCCTGGCAGCGCGGACAGGTCTGCTGCACGGAGAATGGTCCCTGGCGCATGCGCACGTGGCCCATGCCGCTGCAGGTCGCGCAGTTTTCCGGCGTCGTGCCTTTCTTGGCACCAGTGCCGTTGCAGGTGGTGCAGACTGTCGTGGTGGGAATGCGGATCTTGACCTCGGTACCGCGTACCGCGTCCTCGAGGGACAGACCCAGGGTGTAGCTCAGGTCAGCGCCGCGCTGGACATGGCTGCGTGAACGTCCACCGCCAAAGATGTCGCCGAAAATATCGCCGAAGATGTCACTGAAGCCTTGCGCGCCGGCGCCTGCGCCGCCACCCATGCCGCCAACACCGGCATGGCCGAATTGGTCATAGGCGCTGCGCTTATCCGGGTCGCTCAGTACTTCATAAGCTTCATTGGCTTCCTTGAAGCGTTTCTCCGCTTCCTCGTCACCGGGATTACGGTCCGGGTGATTTTTCATGGCAATGCGCCGGTAGGCCTTCTTGATGTCGGCTGTCTCGGCACCGCGTTCTACACCCAGTACTTCGTAGTAATCTCTTTTATCCATAGGATTTCCGGAAACACAAAGACTAACGGGGGCAGAATGCCCGCGTTAGTCTTTTAAACAAAACTGCCTGAAGGGTGAAAGAAGAATTATTTTTCGTCTTCTTTGACTTCTTCAAATTCGGCATCGACCGCTTCATCGTCCGATCCGGATGCAGCACCGGCTTCGGCGCCACTTTCGGCTCCCTGCTGGGCAGCCGCCGCCTCGGCATACATGCGCTGGGCAAGACCGGTTGAGGCTTCGGTCAGATCCTTGGTCCTGGCCTCGATTTCCGCCAGGTCGTCACCCTTGAGTACTTCTTCAAGGGCTGTGATCGCAGCCTCGATCTTTTCCTTTTCATCCGCTTCCACCTTGTCAGCCGCTTCCTTCAGCGTCTTCTTGGTGGCATGAACAAGGCCGTCCGCCTGGTTGCGGGCAGTGATCAGTTCCTCGAACTTCTTGTCTTCTGCAGCATGGGACTCGGCGTCCTTGACCATCTTGTCGATCTCTTCATCGGACAGGCCGCTGGATGCCTTGATCACAATTGACTGCTGCTTGCCGGTGGCCACGTCCTTCGCGGACACGTTGAGGATACCGTCGGCATTCAGGTCGAAGCTGACTTCGATCTGCGGCATGCCGCGCGGCGCCGGCGGGATGTCGCTGAGATCGAAGCGACCCAGGGACTTGTTCTGGGCGGCCTGCTTGCGTTCACCCTGCACCACGTGAATGGTGACGGCAGTCTGGTTGTCCTCTGCCGTTGAGAAGGTCTGCTTCTTGTTGCAGGGAATGGTGGTGTTCTTTTCGATCAGCACACTGGCCACACCGCCGAGGGTCTCGATACCCAGTGACAACGGGGTAACGTCCAGCAGCAGCACGTCGGTCACTTCACCGGCCAGAACGGCGGCCTGGATTGATGCACCCATGGCAACGGCTTCGTCAGGGTTCACGTCCTTGCGTGCTTCCTTGCCGAAGAATTCTGCAACTTTCTTCTGCACCAGCGGCATACGGGTCTGGCCGCCGACAAGGATCACGTCGTTGATGTCCCCGACTTTCAGGCCGGCATCCTGCAGGGCGACCTTCAGGGGCTCGATGGTGCGCTCGACCAGGTCTTCCACCAGGGATTCCAGCTTGGAACGGGTCAGCTTGACCACCAGGTGCTTCGGACCAGAGGCATCAGCTGTGATGTACGGCAGGTTCACCTCGGTCTGCTGCGAGGAAGACAGTTCGATCTTGGCTTTTTCCGCAGCTTCCTTCAGACGCTGCAGGGCCAGCGGATCATTGTGCAGGTCCATGCCGCTGTCTTTCTTGAACTGCTCGGCCAGGAAGTCGATCAGGCGCAGGTCAAAGTCCTCGCCACCGAGGAATGTGTCACTGTTGGTGGAGAGTACTTCGAAGGAGTGCTCACCGTCGGTTTCAGCGATCTCGATGATGGAGATATCGAAGGTGCCGCCGCCCAGGTCGTATACCGCGATGGTGGAGTCGCCGCTCTTCTTGTCCATGCCGTAGGCCAGTGCCGCGGCTGTGGGCTCATTGATGATGCGCTTGACGTCGAGACCGGCGATCCTGCCGGCATCCTTGGTGGCCTGGCGCTGGGAATCGTTGAAATAGGCCGGCACGGTGACCACCGCTTCGGTTACCGGTTCACCCAGGTAATCTTCGGCGGTCTTTTTCATCTTTTTCAGGACCTGTGCGGAAATCTGCGGAGGCGCCATGGATTCGCCACGCACGGAAACCCACGCGTCGCCATTGTCCGCCTTGACGATCTTGTACGGGACCATCTTGATGTCTTTCTGTACCACGTTGTCATCAAACTGGCGGCCGATCAGGCGCTTGATGGCAAACAGGGTGTTGTCCGGGTTGGTGACCGCCTGGCGCTTGGCCGGCTGCCCCACCAGGGTTTCACCGTCCTCGGTATAGGCGACGATCGAGGGGGTGGTGCGATCACCCTCTGCGTTTTCAATGACCTTGGATTTACCGCCCTCCATGATGGCAACACAGGAGTTGGTGGTACCCAGGTCGATTCCGATAATTTTGCCCATGATTTCGTGTTCTCCAGCTAAGCTTGCGCTTGTAACTTGTTAATGAGGTCTATATAGGCCCGACGCCAGATAATTCAAGGTTTGCGGGACGCCAATTGCCAAAATTCCAGCTCCTGCCCGTCAACCCGCCTTGGACACCATGACCATGGCCGGTCGGATGACCCGGTCATTGAGCAGGTAGCCCTTCTGGACCACGGCGACCACGGTATTCGGCTCGACATCGGGATTCGGCACCATGGACATGGCCTGGTGCATCTGGGGGTCGAACGGCTCGCCTTCAGGGTTCAGCTGGCGAATATTGAATTTCTCGCAGGTTTCCAGAAATCCCTTGAGGGTGAGTTCCACCCCTTCCCGGAGTGCATTGACGCTCTCCCCGGCGGAATCCGGCACCGCATCCAGTGCCCGCTCCAGGTTGTCGATCACCGTCAGCAATTCGGCACTGAACTTCTCCAGGGCGAACTTGTGGGCCTTTTCCACGTCCGCCTCGCAGCGGCGACGCATGTTCTGCACCTCGGCCTGGGCGCGCAGCACGCTATCCTGCTGCTCGGCAAGGGCGGCTGCGACGGCCTCGGCGATCAGCGCCTCGATATCGTTGTCGGCTTCAGCCGCCGTCTGGCCGGTGTTGCCGGGCTCCGCACCCTGCTGATCTGCAGCGTCTGCGGACTCCTGTTGCCCGTCTGTGTCCGCGTTCTTCACTGCGGCGTCTTTTTCAGCGTCGTCACCCGCCATCTCGTTCCTCCGGAAAATCGAATCTAGTTGCAACCGAATAGCCGGAATATGGGGACAAGGGGCTGATAATCAAGGTAATTCGCGATGTTTTTTTCACCCCTCCCCGGCCTGTCTCAAGTTTGGCCAAACTGTACTAAAATCCTGGCAACCTCCCGCTATAATGACCCCATGCTGCAGCAGCTCACCATAAACAATTACGCCATCGTCGACGCCCTCGAAATCGAGCTGGAACCCGGCATGACCGTCATCACAGGAGAGACCGGCGCCGGCAAATCCATCATGCTCGATGCGCTCGGGCTGACTCTTGGCGACCGTGCCGACCGCGACGTCATCCGGGGTGGTGCGGAGCGGGCGGACATCACCGCCTGCTTCACCCTGGGTGATGACAACCTGGTCGAGCAGTGGCTCAGGGACAACGATTTCGACAGCGAGGAAAGCATCTGCATCCTGCGCCGCGTGATTACCCGCGACGGGCGCTCCAGGGCCTATATCAACGGCCAGCCCACAACCCTGAACAACCTGCGCGACCTCGGGGAAATGCTCATCGACATCCACAGCCAGCATGAACACCAGTCACTGCTGAAAACCGCCACCCACCAGCGCCTGCTGGACGATTATTGCGGCCTGCAGAAGGAATCAGCCGAGGTGAAGTCCCTGGCCGGCAAGTGGCGCCGGCTCAATGAGGAACTCGAGCTGATCAAAAGCCGTGCCGAGGAATCCAATGCCCAGTACCAACTGCTGAGCTACCAGGTGAAGGAGCTGGAAGAGCTGGCCCTGGGCGAAAACGAACTGGAAGAGCTGGAAGAGGAACACAAGAAACTCAGCCACGGGGAAGAATCCGTCCTGGTCAACCAGCAGGTCCTGGACCTGTGCAGCGAGCACGAAGAATTCAACCTCGAGCAGTCGCTCAACAAGGCCATCGCCCTGCTGCAGGATATACCCTACGCCAGCAAGCAGACCGAGGAAGCAGGCAATCTCCTGAACACCGCCCTGATCCAGGTTGAGGAAGCTTCCTCCGCTCTCAAGCATGCCATCGACCAGTTTGAACTGGACCCCCGCCGGCTCGAGGAAATCGACCAGCGCCTTGGCCTCATCCATCAGCTGGCGCGCAAACACCATGTGCCGCCCGGCGAACTTGCGGGTCTGTACCTGAAACTGTCCGACGACCTGTCAGGCCTCAGCGAAGCGGATGTCCAGATCGGCCTGATGGAAGAGGAACTGGCCAGGCTGCTGAAACAATACGGTGAAAAGGCCGCCGCGCTCAGCCAGGCCCGCGACAAGGGCGCAAAAAAACTGGCAAAGGAAATCAACAGCCAGCTCGGCAAGCTGGGCATGGAAGCCGCCAGTTTCAGCGTGGCGCTGACCCGCTTCAGCGACAGTATGCCGCGTACCGGCGGACTTGAAGGCATCGAGTTCCTGGTCAGCACCAACCCGGGGCAGCCACCGCGTCCGCTGGTCAAGATTGCTTCGGGCGGCGAGCTGTCCCGCATCAGCCTCGCTATCCAGGTGGTCACCGCACAGACATCCTCGATTCCCACACTCGTGTTCGACGAAGTGGATGTGGGCATCGGCGGCGGCGTGGCAAAAGCCGTGGGTGAACTGCTGCGCACACTGGGCGACCGTGGCCAGGTTCTGTGCGTCACCCACCAGCCGCAGGTGGCAAGCCAGGGTCATCACCATCTTTACGTGAGTAAATCCTCGAACAAGGAGTCCACGGCCACGCAACTGGATAAACTCAGTGACGAGGAGCGTGTCGAGGAAGTGGCCAGGATGCTGGGCGGAGATAAACTCTCCGAGAAATCCCTGGCCCACGCCAGGGAGCTTTTAGCCTAAGACAACTGGCTTGAAACGGTAATCAGTCTTTCTGGCAGTTGGCGCAAAGGCCGTAGATATACAGGGAGTGATCGGAAATGGTGAAGTTGAACTTTGCCGCCTGTGCCCGCTGCTGCTTCTCGATCACCTCGTCATAAAATTCTTCCACCCTGCCGCACTTGGTGCACACGATGTGATCATGATGGTCCTCGGGCGTCATTTCGAACACGGAATGGCCGCCTTCGAAATGGTGACGGGTCACCAGACCGGCGGCCTCGAACTGGGTCAGCACCCGGTAAACCGTCGCCAGCCCCACGTCATCGTCCGCATCACGCAGCGCCTTGTAGACATCCTCGGCGCTCATATGGCGTGATTCCGCCGACTCCAGAATCTGCATGATCTTCACGCGCGGCAGGGTGACTTTCAGTCCAGCCTTGCGTAATTCCTGGTTCTCTCCACTCATCTGTGCTTTCTCTTGGCCTGTTCCGGCCTTTCTGAACCGCATCTGAACCGCGGTTTTCAAGCTATTAACATCTCAAGCTGGTTTCAGGTATTATGCCCTCTCCGGATTTTATGTGAAAGGTTGAAAGCCCCGGAAAACCGGTGTTTCAGCCCCGTAAATCAGTCTGGCGAAGACATTCATAGCAAACAAACCGACGCGGCGTTCGTGACTAAACTGACCTCCATTTCAGCACTGCTCCTGACACTGACCAGCACCCTCCTGCTGGGTGGATGTGGCGGCGTGACATCCTTTGCGTTTCCGGGCGTCTACCGTCTCAACATTCCGCAAGGCAACATCATCACTCAGGACATGGTTGACCAGTTACGGCCGGGCCTGACCAAGCGCCAGGTCAACTTCATCATGGGCACCCCGCTGGTCAAGGATACCTTCGACCAGGATCGCTGGGACTACCTTTACAGCTTCCAGCCCGGTGGTGGTGAGCGCGTACAGGAACGCCTGACCCTGTACTTCGAAAACAACGAGCTGACCCATTTCACGGGGGATTTCAAGCAGTCGCCCGAAAACGACCAGTTCGGTACCGCAAACAGTGACGGCGAGTCGAGCGGCCAGCAAGGCAACGACATTTCAGCCGTCAATCCCTGACCAGCACTTTTTACTTTCTTTCCTGCTTCCTGGCCTTCGCCACCCTCTCCATGCGGGCCTGCTTGGGATCATTCTCAAGAGGACGATAGATTTCCACGCGGTCGTGCTCTTTCAGCACGTAGGCATCAGGCAGCGGCAGAATGATGCCGTCAAGCGGCCGTGAAAAAATACCCAGCGCCAGGTCGTCGCCTTCGGCCAGACAGTCACGGTATTTCTCCCTGAGGCCCGACGCCGCCACGGCTTCCAGGGCCGTGCAACCCTGCCGGACCTCGAGTTCCACTATTTGCTGCCGCTCCGGCAACGCAATGGCCACCTCGACTGCAATCATCGGCTGTGTGGAGACCGTGTTACCCATAACGCTGCTGCGCCCGCTGGCAAACCGCATTCACCAGGTTGCGGCTGGTGGTATCGAACAGGCGTTTCATGACGGCATCAACCAGACCCGTCGCGAACTCGAACTCCATCTTCAAGCTGACCTTGCAGGCATTTTCATTGAGCGCACTGAAGGTCCAGGTCGCCTCGAAATGCCGGAACGGCCCTTCTACCAGCGCCATTGTCATGGACTCCGGCTCCACCAGGGTGTTGCGGGTCGTGAAGCTGTAGCGCAGGCCCACCTTGCCGAGATCGAGACGCGCGGTGACCTGATTCCCGGTTTTCTCGAGAATTTCGGCTCCGATGCACCCGTCCATGTATTCCGGGTAAGCCTCGATGTCATTGACGAGGGCAAACATCTGCCCTGCCGAATAGGGTAGCAGCGCGCTCTGGTCTATGGTGCTCATCAGAACCCGAACAGGTTATGGGCGAAGTAGATGCGGGAGACGTTATTCAGGAAGACCGCCAGGAGAATGACGGGTATGAAGGTGCCCAGTGAAATGCTGACGTAATTTTCGAGCAGGGAGCCGGAATAGCCATCCACCTGAAGGGACACCTCCTCGTGCATGCGATGCTTTTTCCAGCGGTAGCAAACGAACAGGCAGACAGTGAAACCGATCAGGGGCAGGATGGTCTCGTAGAAAACATCGTAAATGAGGTCGAAGAAGGATTTGTCCAGACCGCCATAGTGCATGAAGCCAGTGAAGAAATCGCTCATGCCGAATGACAGGGTCGCCATGATCACGAAGATGACCATCAGTCCGGCAACCCAGGTGATGGAATCACGGCGCGACTTGTCTTTTTCATCCATCAGGTAGGCGATGGGAATCTCCGTGATCGACACCAGCGAGGTAAGCGCAGCGAAGAAAACCAGCGTGAAGAATACGGTAGCCACCAGGCTGGCACCGAAATAGCCAATGATATTTTGCAGTTCCAGGAACACGTGCGGCAGGTAGCTGAACATCAAACTGATGCTGCTGTCTGACAGATCATCCCCCTGCACCGCGGGATCGACGGCAAAGACCGCGGGAATGACGAGCAGGCCCGCCAGCAGGGCCACGCCCGTGTCGGCGACAGCGACAAGCCGCGTGGCACTGACCATGTTTTCCTTCTTGTTGAGATAGGAGCCGTAGGTGATAAGAATGCCCATACCCAGCGACAGGGAAAAAAAGCCATGGTTGAGTGCCGAGTTGATCACACCGCTGTCAATCTTGCTGAAATCGGGTACGAGATAGAAGGACAATCCCGCCGAGGCGTTATCAAAGGTCAGCACGAAAGCAATCATTGCCAGCAGCATGACGATCAGCGTCGGCATCATGACCCGCGCCGCCCTTTCGATACCGCCCTGCACGCCGTGGGCAAGGATAAAAAACAGCAGCGCCAGCAGACCCACAAGGTAGACAAAGACCACGGGCGAACCGACCGTCGCCCCGAAGGTGGCGGGATCAGCCAGCGTTTCCAGGTTGCCCATGGCCGACTGCAGCATGTAGATGAGAATCCATACCGTGATGACGGTATAAAAAACGGCGATCATGAACGGGGTCAGTATGGCGAGACCACCGACCATACGCCACGCCTTGTTGCCGTCCGAAAGGTTGGAAAATGCGCCAACGGGACTTTTTTGCGAAGCCCTGCCCATGGAAATTTCAGCCAGCATGACGGGAAAGCACACAAAGGCGATAAAGAAGATGTAGATCAGGAGAAAAGCCGCACCGCCATTCTTGGAAGCCATGACAGGAAAACCGACCAGGTTGCCGATACCCACTGCGGAACCGGCTGATGCCAGGATGAAACCGAGTCTCGAGCTGAACTGCCCGCGCAATACAGACATTTACAATCCCCTATTCGCTGTTTATCGCTGTCGAATAACGGGAGTCGAGTGTACCAGAAACAGTGGCATCTGCCATGACGCTCCCTATAATGGCGCCCATGGCAAAAGCAAACAAGAACAAGGCCGACGACACCACCATCGTGGTAAACAAGAAAGCCAGCCACGATTATTTCCTGGGTGATCGTTTCGAGGCCGGCCTGGCCCTGGCCGGCTGGGAAGTGAAAAGCCTGCGCCAGAAGAAAGTACAACTCGTGGACAGCCACGTCATCATCAAGGATGGCGAGGCGTACCTGCTCGGCGCCCAGATCAACCCACTCGATACCGCCAGCACGCATGTCATCGCCGACCCCACCCGTACGCGCAAACTGCTCATGCACAAAAAGGAACTGGCCAAGATCTTTTCCTCAATCCAGCAGAAAGGCAATACGTGTGTATGCACGAAGCTGTACTGGAAAAATCACCTGGTGAAATGCCAGGTTGCCCTGGCCAAGGGCAAGCACGCCTATGACAAGCGCGCTTCCATCAAGGAGCGTGAATGGAATATCGACAAGCAGCGCGCCGTGCGCACCGGGAACCGCTGAGCAGGACTATCTGGATGCCAGTTCCTGGTACACGGCCGGGAGAAAGCGGCCGGGGTCGCCATAGGTGCCTTCAAATTCCGCCGCCGGCCTGGCCGCTATCACCTCTTCAAGAGACTTGCCTTCAGCAACCAGCCTGCCAACACGGTCCCTGACCGTTGTCACCATGCCGAGATAGGTGCCAAGTTCCGCCTTGGTGGTCACCACGCCGTTGCCGGCGATGATCCTGGTCGAATCGTTTGCGAGGTCGAAGGCTATCTGGTCAGCCTCGATGAATCCGGCAACAGTACCACCGGCCACTACCGGAAACCGTTCCGGGCTGTACAGGTCGCCGAGATGCAGCACGTTGGCATTTTCATACTGCACCAACACATTGCCCAGGGAATGGGCTGGCGGCATGTGGGTGACATGCACGGTTTCTCCATCGAACCGGATGGTCAGGCTGCCGCCGTCAGAGATCAGCAGGGTGGGCCTGGCCGCCTCCGGCGCCGGCGGCCCACCGCGCTGTCCGGCGGACAACACCTTGCGCACTTCTTCGTGGGCAATAATGGTCGCACCATTGAGGCCGAAGTTTTCATTACCATCGGTGTGATCAGGATGGACATGGCCGTTGATCAGGTAAACCACATCGCCACCGGAAATTTCCCGCACCATTGCACTGATTTCCGCAAACAGCTCGGGCCGTTTGCTGTCCACCATCAGGGCCCGGTCGTTGCCGGCCAGCACGCTTATATTGGCGTAGCCGCCGCCACTCAGCATCCAGACATCACCAGCGACATGCTCCATCTGCAGTGGCGGTTGGTCAGCAGCGAAAATCGGTGAAACCAGACAGGTAAAAAAAAGGACGCCCAGCTGGCGTCCTTTTGATAAAAATTCGAATGTCACGCGGCAACCCCCTGCTGCTTGTTGTTCTATTTTATGTCGTCAGATGTCGAGCATGCCGGTGCTGTTGCCGAAACTGTCGCGGTGAATGCCGAACTTGTCGAGCAATCCCAGGTACAGGTTGGCTAGCGGCGTGTGCGGCTCGTACATCAGGTGACGACCACCCTCGATCAGACCATTGGCGCCGCCCACCAGCAGCACCGGCAGCGGATCGAAATTATGTTCGTTGGCATCGCTCATGCTGCTGCCGTACAGAATCAGTGAATGATCCAGCAGGGAGCCGTCACCGTCCGGTGTGGCCGCCAGCTTGTCAAAAAAGCCTTTGAGCACGGTGATGTGGTAATTGTTGAGGACGGCGAACTGGTCCTTGTTCTTCTGTTCGTTGGAATGGTGAGAGGCGTTATGGAAACCTTCGTTGACACCACTGCGCGGGAAGCGCACGTTGCTGCCCTCACCTGCCATCATCAGGGTGGAGATGCGGGTGATATCCGACTTGTACGCCAGAACCTGAAGGTCGAACATCAGATCGATGTGATTTTCGAAACCATTCGGAATGCCGCGCGGTGCATCCGGCACTTCCAGGGATTCATCGGACAGCTTGGCATCAACCAGCGCAACCCGGCGCTCGATCTCACGCACTTCTTCCAGGTACTCATTCAAACGGGTGCGGTCGGCGCTTGGCAGTTTCAGGCTCAGGCTGGACACGTCCTCGCGAATGGAGTCGAGCAGGCTGGCTGACTGGCGCCGCCTTTCCTTGCGCTCGACATCCGTGGTGCCATCGCCAAACAGGCGCTCGAACACCAGTTGAGGGTTGTTTTCCATCGGCAGTGCCAGGTTGGGTGTCTTCCAGGAAATGGAACTGCGGTAGGAGCAGGTGAAGTTGACGTCGCCGCAGGTATTGTTGGATGGCTCGATGGCCAGTTCCACTGAAGGCAGCGGCGTATCCTGCCCGAGGGCCCCTGCCACCACCTGGTCGAAAGACACGCCCACCTGGGCACGGTCACCCGCCACCGGATGGGCTGCCGTCAGGAAGGCCGCGGCGGCACGCTCGTGATTCTGGGCACCGCCGGAATCCTCACCCTTCTCGGGGCCGACCGGTGCATTGGCCAGGCCGCTGATGATATTGAGCTGGCTGCGGTAGCCCTCGAGGGGTTTCAGGATCGGGGTGAACTCGAAATCCTTGCCGGTCTTTGTCGGCGTCCAGTACGCCATGGTGGCGCCGTGGGGAATATAGATGCAGCCGAGACGCGGCGCGGAAGGTGCTGCTGCTGTATTTGCCAACGCGGTGCCGGCCGGGATCATGGCATCCAGCAGCGGCAGGGCGATTGCAGTACCTGCTCCCCGAAGGAGGGTGCGGCGCGACAGGTGTTTTTTGGAGATGAACATTAGCTTCCCCTGCATCCTTCCGATGCTATTAAAAGCCTTTCAGGTGAAACAGGATAGTCAAAAAAGTCTTTAAATAACACTGACGGGAGCTTATCTCGCCGCAGTTTCCATACTTTCTGCATCTTTTGTGCGCTGCGTAAAAGCATCACTCAGGGCGATTTCCTTCACCAGGGCGCTAAAGCGGAATTCCTCGCTCTTCGCCGCGCTGACCACCTTGCGGATGGCCGGCATGTCGTAATACTCGACCTTGCGACCCAGGGCATAGGTCATGAGTTTCTCCGCAAAGTTCTCAACGAAGAGGTCGCTGCGCGCCATGAGGATGGTGTACAGGCCGTCCGGACCCGTGAATTCAGTGCCGTCCCAGAATGTGGCCCCGGTGTTCACCGGGATGCCATCGGTCTGGTCGCGGAACTTGCCGACCGGATCGAAATTCTCCAGGGCGAAACCGATGGGATCCATCATGTTGTGGCAGGCCGCACAGCTCGGGTCGACCCGGTGCTGCTCCAGACGCTGTCGCAAGGTTGTCGGTGCGGCGCCGGGCGGCGGCGCATCGTCAAGATTCACTTCCACGCCGGGCGGCGGCGGTGGTGGTGGTGTTCCCAGCAGGTTTTCCATGATCCAGGCGCCGCGGATAACCGGTGACGTGCGATTCGGCGCCGAGGTGATGGTCAGGATGCTGCCGTGTCCCAGCAATCCATGGCGGCCGGTGCCGGACAGGTCCACCTTGCGAAAATGGCTGCCGCGGATATTGGGAATGCCGTAATGTTTGGCCAGGCGTTCGTTGACGAATGTGTAGTCCGCGGTGAGCAGCTCCTCCACCGGGCGATCCTCCAGAATGATGGCTTCGAGCAACAGCTCGGTTTCGCGGCGCATGGCCACGCGCAGGCTGCCATCGAAATCCTCGGAGGTCGGATTGACCGAGTTGAGCTGACGCAGCGCCAGCCAGGAGGAAGCGAAGTTTCCTACCAGCGCCTCTGCCTTCGGGTCACGCAGCATGCGGCGGATCTGCGCTTCCAGCACGGTATTGTCGTTCAGTTCGCCTGACTCGGCGGCCGCCAGCAGTTCATCATCGGGAATGCTGCTCCAGATAAAGAAGGACAGGCGCGATGCCAGTTCATAGGGACTCAAGGCATAGCTTTCACCATCGCGCAGCCCTGCCGGCTCTTCCTCGAAACGGAAAACGAACATCGGGTCGACGAGAATCCGTGACAGGCCGTATTGAATGCCCGTATCAAAATCACGCAGCTCGCGGCCGTCACGATAAAACGCCATCAGGGTGTCCATGGCACGCTCGCTGACCGGGCGGCGATAAGCACGATAGGCAAGTTCTTCCAGAATCTGGCGTGCACAGGGTTCCTCTGCCGCGACACTGGCCGGTGTGCAGGTGAAAATCCTGCGCCGGCTGGGCGTATCCCCGGGGCCGGTCGGGTTAAGCGGGCCTGCAATGGCAACCGAACGCACGGAGGTACTGTCTGACCAGACCTTGTGCAGGTCGTCTACGCCCCGGGGTGACTGCGTCTTCACGAACGCCGCTTCGATCGTGTGCGGTCCGGCCGGCAGGCTGAGTTTTACCGTTGCCCTTGCATCCACCGGAAACAGGTGAACGCGCTCGCCGTCGATGACCAGTTCCACGGGATCCTCGATTCCCACGGGGTCGAGCGAGAAGGCGGCATTGGCGCCGGTACGGGCAATACTGAATTCGTATTCGGCATCCAGCGGGAACACATGCTCGAAAGACATGCCGCCGCGGGTGCCAAGGGTTATGCCTTCCAGGTGCAACGACTGGTCCTGTGCATCCGCGCGGTAGGTGCTTGTACTCAGGCTGGTGGTCATGTCTCCCACGGCGAGCCGGCTGATCTTGTTTGCCGCGGAAATATAAGCCTGCATGAGTGCCGGGGACACGCTCAGGGCACTGGCAATATTGTCAAAGCCTTCGCTGGATGCATCGGCCGGAAACAGGCTGGCGGCATCGACAGGCAGGTCGAGGAGGTCGCGAACGGCATTCTGGTACTCGCTGCGGTTCATCCGGTGCAGCATCGGTGCACCGCTGTTCGGATTGGCCGTCCATGCCAGGTCGATGGTGTGTTCGAGATCGCTGATGAACTTGCTGACCTGTGCGTCGCCGGGCCGGTCCTTGCCCAGCGGCGGCATCATGCCGGCCTTCACTTTCAACAGGACCTTTTCCCAGGTCTCGGCATCGGGCAGGACATCGCCGGGATTCATCAGGTCGAAGGCGATGCCACCGGCATAATCATCGAGGTTGTGGCATTCGCTGCAGTATCGGTCGAGCATCTGAACGTGATTGTCGTCAATGCCGACGGACTGGGCCTGGGCAACCACGGGTGCAAACAGGCCGACGCCCAGGGCAAAGCGGGCGATTGTCGCGAAATGCCTAGTTTTCATGGGTAATGCCGGCCTCATCCATAAGCTCTTTCAGCAAGGCGATCGTTTCCGGCTTTTGTTCTGCGCCCACGGCAGCCAGGAATACACCCTCAGCCCACCGCAATGCCGTGCGGCCCACCGCATCCTCGACATCGAGCTTTGCACCCTGGGCAGCCAGGTACCGGATGATGGGGTTATCGCCGCGGTTGGCGGCGCCTAGCAGGGCAGTCAGACCCATGGAGTTGGCGGCGTTGACGTCCGCGCCCAGGGCGACATTCATTGCCACGGCTTCCAGCAACGCCTCCGGGGATACGGTATAGGTCTGCGCCACGGTCCAGTTCACTCCGGCCGCCGCCATCAGGGCCGTGGTGCCTTCATAGGTGGTGAGGTGCGGATCGGCGCCGTACTCCAGCAGCATCTTCATGGCGGGCACATCGCCGGAAGCGGCCGCACGAATGAAGGGCGTCTGTCCGGTCATGTCCACCCAGGAAACATCGTTGAGGGAATACAGCCATTTCTTTTCCGGCGGCCATTCCCTGGTGCGTGCATTGACATCGGCACCATGGTCGAGAAGATACCTGATCATGTCGAGGATCGGTTCACGGTCGACATAGTTGTCCTGCGGGTCATCCTCGCGGTCGCTGTTCATGTCGAGATTGCGATAGTCCACAGCGGCAAAGAGCGGTGAGCGCCCGTAAAAATCATCGACATTGATGGCGGCACCATGGTCGATAAGCATGTAGGCAACATCGAGCTGGTTGTTGAGCAGTGCCATCAGCAACGGCGTGATGCCGTTGGCTTCGCGAACTTCCAGGTCAGCGCCATTTTCCAGCAGCCGCCGCGCTGCTTCAGTACTGCCATCACGGGCAGCGTACAACAGCGGCGTCATGCCGCCTTTCCTGTCATAGCGTTCACCGCGATGCGGTACTCCGCTGCGGTTGATACCGACACCCTCTGAACCGCAACCGGTTCCCTTGCAGGGCGGCAGGTATACCGGCTCCTGGCCGACGCGGGTCCTTGCGTCAACTCTGGCGCCGTGGCTGAGCAGAATGTCGATCACCTCATTATGGCCTTCGCGTACCGCGATCATCAGTGCAGTCTGCTGGAAATCCGGATCGCGGGCATCGACCAGCGCGCCGCTGGCGAGCAGCATATCGACCACTTCGGGAGTCCCGGTGTGTGCGGCAGTCATCAGGATGGTTTCACCGCTTTCCGACAAGGTATTTGGATCGGCGCCGGCATCGAGCAGCATGGATACGATACGGGTATTGCCGTTCTGCACGGCGAGGAACAGCGGGGATATGCCGTTGCGGTTGATCACCACCGGATCAGCACCCGCCTCAAGCAGGGTGGCGATTGCCTGTTCCTGGTCGCGCAGGACGGCCCAGTGCAGTGCGGTACTGCCGTCATTGAGCCGGCTGTTGACGTCGACGCCGGATTTCAGCATCTGGCGGACATCGTCCAGCATGCCTTTCTCCGCGGAACGGGCAAGGTCGGGATTGGCGCTGCCGGCAAGCGGCAGCATGATCACCAGAGAGGCCAGCGCCGCCTTCAGGACGCCACCGGCGGAAGTCATGTTCATAATAATTGTCATATCTTCCCCTTCGAAAAGCCGCTGGCAGCCTGCAGGCTTTTGGGGTTTATCCGAATCGCCGGGAGTGCCGTTGGAGAGATGCATATTTCCTGCACTATCCGGATCCCTCTTTATCGCTAAAGGCCCGTAAACACTAGCACTTGGCGCTTTTGCACTATATAACAATGCCCATTACTATCTCAAGAAAGTTCCTTTTTCGAACTGAATATGCCGGGACTTTTGATTCTGCTACATTACAGCGCCAGCTCAACTTTTACATCGGACCGGACAAGAGCATGACATACCTGAAACACATCGTTTTCCTGCTGCTTGCCGGCATCATGCTGGCAGTCCATGCGCAACCCCGTGAATCCATCGAAGGCGTGCATTACCAGACCCTGCCCTCTCCCGTACCTACCGAAACCAACGAAGATGTGATCGAGGTGCGCGACGTGTTCTGGTACGGCTGTCCGGAATGCTTCACCCTTGACCCGATGATGACCGAGTATCGTGACGGCGTGCGCGGTGACGTGAAGATGCTGCGCATGCCCGCCGTGTGGAACGACATCATGGCACTGCATGCGCGCCTCTATTACACGGCGGTGAAAGCCGGCGTCGAGGACAGCGTGCATGCTGCCGCCTTCAGCGCCATCCATGAAAACGGCAATCCGCTCAGGACCGAGGCCCAGGTAAAAGAACTATTCATGGCCAACGGCGTCGATGCAGCTGCCTTTGAATCTGCCTGGAACGCGGAAGATACCGTCGCTGCGGTTCAGCAGGCACGCTTGCGTACCACTGACTACGACATCGACAAACTGCCCGCAATTATCGTCGGCGGCCGCTATCGGGTGACGGAGAACGCCAATGTCTTCAACCACACCGAGCTCAACATCGCGGTCAACCTGGTCATCCGCCGCTTGCGCGACGAGCGCCGCTCGGATTTTTAGCTGAAAGCTAAAGGCTCAAAGCTGAAATCGGTTCAGTGAAACTGACGAGCAATCCAACACTTTTAGCTTTTGGCCGCTTATTCCGGTGCAATCTCAAACGCAAACAACGCATTTCCAGGTCGACCAACAATACAACAGTTACCTGAGAGTACGTACACCATGCCGTCCACCACGACCGGGCCCGGTCCGTCTATCGAACCGCCCGCCGCCGGGACACCGTTGATGGTCTCAAACTGCGGGTTGGTGTTGAAGGTCCACAGCACTTCACCATCCTCGGCGCGGTATACGCGCATGCCGCCATCGGCCGAACCCGAAAAAACAGCACCCGGAATAGCTGTCACCGCCGCCGACTGGGTGGCGCGACAGCCGCGGCCGGGTTCACAGAGCAGGTCCGCTGGCGGAGCCGCCCATACGCCGCGACCCGTTGCCAGGTCGATGCCATGGATACCGCCTGAATTCGGGTTGGCGTAGCCGCTGACACCGGTATAAGCCATGCCGTCTGCCACGGCCATGCCCCACCAGCCGCCGGCAGCGCTCGGCTCGCCGGCCTTGTATGACCAGACGATCTCGCCATTGTTGTTCGGGTCCAGCGCCCAGACCATGCCGGATTTCTGCGGAATCACCAGCAGCTCCCGACCGGCATCGGTGGACGTCAGTATGGGAGAGGCGGAAAAATCCACATCGGGTCCGACTTCATCGGGGCAATTGGGATTCTGTTCTTCACTGTTGCGGGGACAGCCGCCGATAAAGGCATCGTTCGGCGTGGTCTGGTTGACCCAGACGATCTCACCCGTCTCGAGACTCATGGCGATGACGGCATCCGATGTGACCGGAGCGGGCTCTCCGTAGGCATTTCCGGTTGCGGTATACAACAGTCCCCGGTCCGGATCGATGGTCGGCGAATTCCAGATACCGGCGCCGGAGGGACCATACAGCTGTACACCCTCGCTGCTGAGTCCGCGCGGCTGCGCCTCGTCCATGGTATAGGTTTTCCAGATGATCTCGCCGGTGTTCGCATTCACCTTGGTGACGCTGCCGCGGAAGGTGCAGCAGGGATATTGCGGTCCCGAGGAATTGGTTTCTTCCACCACGCCCGCTGAAGGAACATACAGGAAGCCTTCAAACAGGCTGACCGAACCGGTGCCCCTGACGCCGGGATGATCTTCCACGCGTGTCACCCAGATTTCCTCGCCGGTCTGGGCGTTGACGGCATAAACGCTGCCGCGCAGGTCCTGGAAATACACGGCATAACCGTCACCGCCACCCGGCAGGCTGATCGGTCCGACCGAGAGCGCACTGCGCACACCGGTGCGCGGCAGATAGGTCCAGTAGGCACATCCGCTTTTGGCATCCAGGGAATAAATGGCACCCGCCTTGTTACCGACGAACATCCGGCCGGACACCACGGCGGGTTGGGCGCGGGGCTGGTCCTCGCCGGGCAGTCCGAACACCCACTTCAGGCGCAGGCGTGCAACATTATCGGCGGTCACGCCGGCATCGAGTGCGGCGCGTGCGTTGCGGTGATCCTTGCCCCAGCCATTCCAGGCTGGCGCCAGCAGGGGATTGCCCATGGGCGGGTTGTTCGAACACAGGTTGGTGGTCATTTCCAGGTTGAAGTCTTCCAGGGGTTGCCCGGTAATGTGCTCGGCAACCGACTGCAACTGGATATTGCTCAGGCCCGACGCCTGGATGCGCATGACGCCCTGTGTGAGAGCGCGGTAAATGGTTTCCGGGGGCTGTTCCGCCAGGGCGGATATGGCCGGGGCGCGCACGGCTTCGTTCATCGGCGATTCATGACATGCGGCGCAGCGTGAAGTGTAGAGCGCCTCACCGTCCTGTGCCCAGGATGGTGCCATCATCATCGCGGCGCCAAACAGGCACCATCCCTTCAAAACCTGCCTGGTTTTTTCCAGCTTCCTATTCACACTTCCTCCTACCATTGCGCCCACTTTAATTCCCCTCTTTAGCCGGTAAAAACAGTTATGTGACGACAGTTCATGACTGCCTGAAGTCCCGACAAAGCTTAGCAGACCCCATTCGGCATTTGTTGCGATTTTTGCGTTTTGCAGGCAAGGACCTTCATGCTATCCTGCTTCGCTCAATTTCCGTTAGTTGTCAAAAAAGACTTTTTTTCCGGGAAATCCGGGGGAAGACAGATGAAAAAACTGATTGCTCTCGTGACAGGTGCGGCACTGCTATCCACCCTCTCAACCGTGGTACTTGCCCATCATTCCTTCGCCATGTTCGACCAGACCACCAAAGTGGAAGTCACCGGTGTCGTGTCCAGCGTACAGTGGACCAACCCGCACGTCTGGATCGAAGTGGATGTCCCGCAGGACGACGGCACCGCCGTGACCTGGGGTGTCGAGTTCACCAGCGTGGTACACCTGACCCGTCGCGGCATGACCCGGGACACGGTCAAGGTCGGCGACCATGTGACCTTCTCCATGAGCCCCTATGCCGACGGCAGCCCGGGAGGGAGGTTCTTCTGGGTGCAACTGGCTGATGGTTCCTATTATTGCGACGTGGGTGCAGCCCAGCGCATCTGCCAGGAACGCAACAAGTAAAATGCCTGTCCATACAGCCTGACCGACATGAATTACAGGAGCGGCGACATGAAACACGTATCCCTTTTCAGTGCATTTATCACCCTAAGCGCATTCATCGCCGGGTCAGCACTGGCCCAGGACGATGTGGTGTACCCGGGCAACGCCCCGGATGCCAGGTATGCCCCGCTGGATGACCTGCCCGACTGGCGCGGCCTCTGGTTTCCCGCTTTTGGCCAGGTAGGCGGCGATGAACCCGTCCTGATTGGCGAAGCCAAAGAAATCTGGGACATGCATCAGGCCCGCCTGGCGGCAGACTCCCATTACGAGATTCCCGAAACCGGGAACAACTGCGAACCCGACGGTTTCCCCTATATCATGAACTTTCCCTACTCCCTGGAGTTCCTGTTCACCCCCGGCAAGATTACTGTCATCCAGGAAGCACTGATGCAGGTACGCCGCATTTTCACCGATGGTCGCCCGATGCCGTCACGTGACGAACTGGATCCAAACTACTTCGGCTACTCCCGCGGCCACTGGGAAGACGACACGCTTGTGGTCACCACCATTGGCACAAAACCGGGCCAGCGCCTGGGTCGCGCCGGCATCGCCAACAGCGACATGCTCACCACCACCGAGCGCATTTATCTCGACCCGGACGATCCGGACACCCTGCACCTGGACTTCACCTTTGAGGATCCCAAGGTGCTGGCGCAACCGTGGCACATGACCCATACTTTCCGCCGCGACCGCACCTGGGAGCAGATCGAATATATCTGCGCGCAGAACAACCGGCATATGCTGGATGAAGACGGCCAGACCGTGCCACCGGAATTCGGTGAATAAAACTTCCAGTACGATACAAGCCCGGCAGTAGCCGGGCTTTTTGTTTTAACTGCCGCACAGGGCGACATCACATGTAGGCCGGAAAAGCGAGGCGTCAACCGGCAAGATATCCGCAGGACACCCAATTAGCCTTCATACCTTCAGTAAAAAATCATGCCGGATGACGGCTCTGCGAGCCTCTTCCGGCCTACACCAGGAGCCGGCTTCTGGTAATATCGGAACAGACTTTCCCGAGGAATATCTCCATGAAAACCACTCCGTATCTTATCCTCGCTTTGGCCCTGGCATGCCCATTACCTGCCTTCGCCGATGAAATCACCGACGATATCGCCCTTGATTACAACGACTACCTGTCAGACCTGTTTGTGCATTTCCATGAAAACCCGGAACTCTCCTTCCAGGAATTCGCCACCGCCGCGCGCATGGCCGAAGAATTACGCGCCGCCGGGTTCACGGTGACCGAAGGCATCGGGCAGACCGGCGTCGTCGCCATCCTGGAAAACGGACCGGGCCCTGTCGTCGCCATGCGCGCCGACATGGACGGCCTGCCTGTGCAGGAAAACTCCGGGCTTTCCTATGCCTCGACCGCCATGCAGCTCAATCCTGCCACAGGACAGCAGGATTTCGTCATGCATGCCTGTGGTCACGATGTCCACATCACGTCATTGGTCGGCACGGCACGCCAACTAGCCAAACGCCGCGACCGCTGGTCCGGCACCGCCATGCTGATCGTGCAACCGGCTGAAGAGATCGGCAGCGGCGCCAAGGCCATGCGCGAGGATGACATCTGGGAGCGTTTCGGCACACCGGACTATGTACTCGGCTTTCATGTCAGTGCCGGCAACCCGACCTGGACACTGAACCTGCTGGAAAACGCGAGCCCCTACGCCGGCGCGGACATGGTCGATATCATCGTGCATGGCATTGGCGGTCACGGCGCCTACCCCCACAGTACGAAAGACCCCGTCGTGCTCGGGGCGCAAATCGTCCTGGCGTTGCAGACACTGGTATCGCGTGAACTGGCACCCCATGAGCCCGGTGTGGTGACCGTCGGCGCCTTTCATGCCGGCACCAAGCACAACATCATTTCCGATGAAGCCGTGCTGCAACTGACCGTACGTAATACAAACCCGGAAACACGGGAAAAACTGCTGAATGGTATTGAACGTATCGCCGTCAACATGGGCCGCGTTGCCGGCCTGCCGGAAGACATGCTGCCCGAGATGGTGGTGCTGGAACAAACTGTGCCGCCGCTGATGAACGACTCCGCCCTGGCGGGCCGTATCAACAGTGTGTGGCGCGAACGGATCGGCACCGACAACCTGATCCAGAAACTGCCCGACGGCATGGGCGCGGAAGATTATCCCTTCTTTACTACCGACCCCAATATTCCAAGCATTTACTGGGAAGTGGGCGGAACGCCACAGGAAGACTTCGATGCCATGGCAAACGGCGGACCCTCTGTTGGCGGCCACCACTCGCCGCTGTTCAAGATTGAACCGGAACCGGCCGTACGCATGGGTGTGGATTCCACCGTGCGGGCGATGCTCGAACTGATGCCTGGCAGGTAAAAGCGACGTATAAAAAAGCCCGGTAAGAACCGGGCTTTTTTATCGGTCAATATCTATCGAAAGCAGCTGAAACTGGCGGCATCGTTGATATCACCGCGGCCGTTATACCGCGGCCACTCCGGGTAATGGCAGACCGGGCGTGTGCGGCCGGCGGTTTCCCGGTTTTCATCGATGGCCGTGAGCGTGCCCGGCGCCTCACCGCGTTCGACCCAGGCTTCCAGCGCATCGAGACTTGCAAGGCGGGCATTGAAGACGCCGGTGACATGACCCATGCCGGGGATGGTGTAGAACTTCACGAAATCGCTGACGTCCTCACCGTAGCGGCCCTGCAGGCGTTCCCAGTATTGAATGGATGAGTACACCGGAATGAAATCATCCACGCGGCCGTGGAAGTAGATGAGCTTGCCGCCGTTGTCGCGGAAGCGGTCGATGTTGACGCTGTTGGCGCTGATCAATTCCACCAGCTCACCGATACGGGCGGCGTATTTGGCCGGATCGAAATCGTTCATCGTGTCGAGAGTCAGGTCGCCGGCAATCGCATAACGCGGCGTGGCATCGCCGGGACCGTGCTGCAGGGCCTGGGTGGGGCCTTCGGCGCCCAGATTGGGACCGCCGCCGTCAAAGAAGGTGGAGCCTTCGAACGGTGTCCACTTCGGAAAGATGGATGTGAGTTCGTCATCGGCAAACACGCTGAAACCAAGATCGTAGGGTTTGTCGAATACATTCAGCGCCTGGATCTGGGCATCGGACAGGCAGCGGTCACTGGTATCCATGCCGTTGTCGCAACGCATCGGGTTGCTGGAATCCATCTTGCGGAAGTCCTGCGTCTCTTCGAGGCACGCGCCGACATTGCTGATGATGCCGTCTTCCGCACGATCGAGATCGTCGCAAGTGTCGTAAATGGCGTCCACGAATGCCGTGATCTTGGCCGGGCTGATCCAGCTGTCGCCGCCGTTGGCCAGCAGGGCGCGGGCGTAATTGTTCGCGGACAGGTGCAGCATCACCACATTGTGGGCGGGGTAGCCGGCAACCACGCCATGGTAGTCGTCCGGGTAGCGCTGGACGGCGTCGAAACCTTCATGGCCGCCCTGCGAACCGCCGATGAAATAGTTGTACTGCGATGCCGTGCCGTAACGGGCCTGGACCAGGTGCATGGCGACATCGTGGGTTTTCTTGATCTGTTCGTGGCCGTAGTTGCGCAAGGCTTCTTCATACAGGAAGAAGCTGCCGTCGAAACCCGGCAGGCGTGCCTTGTGACCGGAGTCGCTGCCCAGGGTGACATAACCGCGCGCCAGGGGCGTGGCTTCAGTCGACGGCTGCTTGGCATAACGGTCGAGGCCGGTGACGACGCGGCCATTGAAGCCGCCACCGCCGAACTGCAGCGACTTGCCGTTCCAGTTGCTTGGCAGGTTCACTTCGAATTCTATGTCGGGCGCGTTGTAGTTCACGGGATGGATATTGCCCATGACCTTGCAGAATTCACCATTGTCGTTATTGCGGGCATTGGCGCGAACCAGCTCGGCCGAGGTGATGGTGGCGCCGGTGGTGGCGAGGCCGATAGCCGAGGCAGGAACGGCCAGGCCGTTCAGGGCCGCACAGGCGTCAGCAGCGGAAAGCGCAGCAAGTTTCGGGCGCCAGGCAGCGTCCTGGGCGGCGGCAGGCAGCGCAGAACCCAAACAGACGGCAAGCAGGGCCAGTGCCCGGGTGGTTGAAAATACGTTGGACGGTAGCGTCATGATGATCCCCTTGAGATTCCTGTTCTGTACAGCAGGCGGCCATTATTCCCCCATTCTCAGCCCCGTTGCAAATCCCGGAAACGCCCCCATATTCAGGCCTGTGCGGTGTGCTATACTGCACAGCCCGCTGCAAAAAGAGGCGGGGATGTAGTGAAAACCTTGCTTTGGGGGTGATCTGGATTCGACGCCGGTGCCAAAACTCAGGGTGCATGTCGAGAGGGTATAGACTCTCGTTAAACAATCTATGCAACTTTTATAGTTGCCAACGACGATACGTACGCTCTAGCCGCTTAAAGACCTTAAGTTAGGCTAGCGATTGCCACAGGGATGCCTGTAAACCAGTGTTTTGCAATTGTCATATAGAACAGGATCGATCCAATAGCGCGTTCGCCGCCGAGGGTCTAAACTTTTAGCGAACTCGCCCTAAACACCCTGCCGGTCGGGTCGTGATGGGCTAACTCAATAGACTTGGCTAAGCATGTAGAGCTCTCGGCAGAGGACTGACGGACGCGGGTTCAAATCCCGCCGCCTCCACCAAATAAAAAACCCGGCTTATGGCCGGGTTTTTATTTTATGCGTCATTATCAGTTCAACTCCAAACTGAAGTCGCCACCTGCGTTATTGCCTTCCCATTGTCCTGCTATGCTGCGATTGCGCGCCGAGCCCAGATTACCTATCAGGCCATGCATGCTGTAATGAATCTCTTCTCCGTCACGACCAATACCCGTCACAGTCAGCGACACCGACCAGTCAGCCGGATCAAGAGTGACATCCTGCAAGGGAAGCCTGACTCCCTTTTCGATGATCGTACCTTCGATGCGCTGATCAGGAAGCAGCCTCATAATCATCAAGACCCGCACCTTCTCACCATCGACAATCCGATCGCCGCTCCAGGTACCATCCAGCGGATGACCTTCCTGGGCCAATGCCGGGAACACGGCCGATAAGAGCACTACCAGTGCCAGCAGCCACTTTCGGCAATTACGGAATACCTGCTTCATCGTCTGCGCCTCTCCTGCACTCATTCGTTCGTCATGTGCATGACGTCAAGATTGTTGTCCTGGCAAAAATACTCATGCAGCTCCGCCTTGTCAGAACCGTCCCATCCGGTCCAGTTCCAGGCGACATCGAAGCCACCGGTCCAGGGCCGCGTATAGGCGCCGGGATCATTGACGGTCACTTCGTAACGGAGGGTTTCGAAATCCGGTCGGGAGATGCGTTCGGTGAGATGCAGGTACCGGGTGCTGGGCAGGGAGCCCGAGGCGAACCAGGTCTTTTCATTGAAGCCATTGGTTTCCACCACCAGCGTGTCGCCTTCCCAGTGCCCGGTGGAATAACCCATGTATGTGGGTATCGTATCGGGATCATCAATGTCCACCAGCGGCCTGCCATCGGTATGGATTACCCGCCAGGTGTGCACACCGCCACCAAAAACCATATAGACACGGTTAAGTTCCGGATGCTGCAGCACCTGGAAGCCGTTTACTGTCTGAATCAGCCGGACAATGCCTGCCGGCAGGCAGCGGGCATGCGGATCGTCCTTTTCGTTGTTGGCCTGCCGGTATTCCCACAAGGCCCTTGCCCAGGGCTGGAAAGGGATTTCCTCGGCTTCCAGATTGGTGGCATGGCTGCGCCCCCGGGTGCCGAATATGCGGCCGGAGCTGCCCCAGAAACCCTTCTGACCCGGGGACAGGCCAAGGTAAATCTGGCCGTTGGCCATGCGCGGCGTTGGCATGGTCTCGCCCTCCGCCGGCTGCGCCACCGCACTTGCGCAC
>CAZVSC010000012.1:54565-60936 GCA_964629325.1 uncultured Enterobacteriaceae bacterium | reverse complement strand
CTTTATCCCTTTATCCCTTTATCCCTTTATCGGTTTATCCCTTTATCGGCCCCTCGAATTCATTTATCTTCTGCTTGAAGCCACCACGAGCGGAATACAATGAAAATAATACTCCCTGCGCTGCTCTTCCTTGCGTTACCTGTTCTCGCACAAACCGCCGATCCCGAACGTGGAGAACGCGTTTTCGGAGAATTCTGCACCCGTTGCCATATCCCGTTCGAAATCAACCTGCGCCTGAACAATGACTGGCTCGGGCACAGCGCCGGTGAGCTGCTCGAACGTGTTTCGACAACCATGCCGGGGGAAGCGGCGGGCACGCTCAGCCGCCAGCAGTACCTGGATGTCACCGCCTTCGTCCTCGGGCTTGGCGGCATGGACATCGATGCAGGGATGGCTCTGAATGATTTCTCGGCGCAGACCATCGTGACCACGGCGCCGGGCACCGGGAACACCATTGCGGAAACTGCCTGGGCGCATTTCAACGGCAACGCCGGGTCCAATCGCTATTCCGCGCTCGACCAGATCGATGCCGGCAACTTCGCCGACCTGGAAATCGCCTGGCAGTTCAGTACTGCCAACTTCGGTCCGACCGCGGAAGGGCAGAGCGTCACTTCACCGCTCATGGTCAACGGGGTGCTGTATGCCACGGCCGGTGTCACCCGCAACGTGATCGCGCTGGATGCGCAATCCGGCCAGTTGTTGTGGGTATGGCGGCCGCAGGAAGGCGACCGTTTCAACCTGGCGCCGCGCAAGGGTTCGGGCAAGAGCCTGGCGTACTGGACCGATGGCATCCGCGAAGTCATTTTCACAGTGACGCCGGGTTATTACCTCGTGGCGCTCAATGCCCGCACCGGCCTGCCGGTGGAGGATTTCGGTGCCGGTGGCTGGGTTGACCTGCAGCAGGGCCTGCGCCTTGGGCCGGGACGCGAAGATCTCGATATCGGGCTAAGTTTTCCGCCACTGGTGGTTGACGACGTGGTCGTCGTGGGTGCCTCCCACCTGGTGTCGGTGCGCCCGCCAAGCGCCGCCAACGTCAAGGGTGATGTCCGCGCCTATGATGCAAAATCCGGCGCACAGTTGTGGACGTTCCACACCATACCCGAACCCGATGAATTCGGCGCGGAAACCTGGCTCGGCAATTCCGCCTCCTATACCGGCAACACCGGGGTGTGGACACACATGTCCGCCGATCCTGAACTCGGGCTTGTCTACCTGCCGGTGGAGACTCCCACCGGCGACCAGTATGGCGGCGACCGTCCGGGCGACAACCTGTTCGGCAATTCGCTCGTGGCGCTGGATTACCGTACCGGCGAGATGCGCTGGTATTACCAGCTCATTCACCACGACATCTGGGACTGGGATACACCCCAGGCGCCCATCCTCACGGACATGCCCGACGGCAGGAAGCTGGTTGTACAGCTGACCAAGCAGGGCATTGCCTACGTGTTCGACCGGGCCACCGGCGAGCCGGTCTGGGATATCGTTGAAATACCCGTACCGCAGTCCGACGTACCGGGTGAAAGCACGTCGCTGACCCAGCCGGTGCCATTGAAACCGCCACCGTTTGTGCGCCAGCAGATGACGCTGGATGAAGTGATCGATTTCACGCCGGAACTGCGCGAGAAAGCGCTGGCGCATCTCGCCGACTACCGCTTGGGCGGCCGCTTCACCCCGTCGTCGCGCGTCGACGATCCCGACGGTACGAAGGGCACCATGTCGCTGCCCAGCCCGGTCGGCGGTGCCAACTGGCAGGGCGGGGCATACGATCCCGACACCGGCATCGTCTATGCCACGTCGCACGAGCTGGCCTGGAACATGGCGCTCGAACCCGGCGGTGACAATTCTTCGGTCGCCTGGATTGCCGGGCCCAACGCCAACACCGTCGACGGCCTGCCGTTGATACGCCCACCGTGGGGCCGCATCACCGCCATCGACCTCAACAGCGGGGACGAGCTGTGGTGGATTCCGAATGCGGACACCCCGGCCAATGTGGCCAACCATCCGGCCCTGCAAGGCGTTGACCTGCCACGTACAGGCAGCTCGAGCATCTCCGGCATCCTGGTGACCAAAACCCTCTTGATCAGCGGTGAAGGCGCCGGCGGCAAGCCGCTGCTGCGCGCCCATGACAAGGCCACCGGTGAGATCCTGGCGGAAACCGCCTTGCCAGCCAGCCAGACCGGCATGCCCATGACCTACATGCTCGATGGCAGACAGTACCTGGTGGTGACGGTCAGCGGTGGCGGAAAATCCGAAATTGTTGCGTTGACCCTGCCTTAAATCGGGGTCAGATCCCGTTTCTTATGTTAAGAAATGTATTGTTTGCTATGATCCGCTTTTGCTGAACTTGATGGAAAAGACTTACCTTGGCCATCACTATTATTTTTTTCTTAACATAAGAAACGGGATCTGACCCCAGAGGTGTAGCCATGTCGGATCGGGAAGCACTGATCGCCCGCCTGGAAAAACTCGATGCCTGCGCGGTATCCGATGCACTGGATGCCGTGAAGCTGAAGGGTGCCCACTCCGGACTGCCGCGCCGCTCCACACGCAAACGTATTGCCGGCACCGTGATGACGGTGAAATTGCACAACCAGGAACCTGCCGGCGGTTCCAGGCGTCATCTCGGCACGGCCGCCATCGAGGCGGCGGATGACAGGACCGTCATCGTCGTGGAGCAGCGCACCGGTATCGATTGCGCCGGCTGGGGCGGCGTTCTCGCCAACGCGGCGAAAGTCAAAGGCGTGCGCGGCGTCATCATGGAAGGTCCGGCGCGCGACATCGACGAGTACGAAGAGATCGGCTTCCCGGTATTTTCCCGTTTCACGACACCCCACACCGCACGCGGCCGTGTCTGGGAGCAGTCCATGGGCGAACCGGTCATGGTAGGTGATAACGAGGTATACACTGGTGATTACGTCATTGCCGACGGCAGCGGCGTCTGCTTCATTCCGGCCGCCCGTGCCGGGGAAGTGATCAGCAAAGCGGAAATGATCGCGGAAAAGGAGCGCCTGATGACGCAGGATGTACTCGCCGGCAAGCCGGTGTCCGAGGTGATGGGCACCAATTACGAAGACATGTTGAAACAGAAGTAAGTAGTTGAACTGAAGTATCAGGGTCAGGAACTGTTTCCAATATTCATTAACCAACTTTTTAATATTGGAAACGGTTCCTGGGCCTGGTTAAGTGGTAAATGGACAAAATATGACTGACAAGAACGTTGAACGGGCCTCGAAGCTCGACACCGCCACCATCAGCGACGCCCTGGACAAGCTGCGTATCAGCGGCCAGTGCCTGGGCATCAAGCCGCGCGACCATAATTTCCGGCTCGCCGGCAGGGCCTACACCATCCAGTACGGTCCGCTGGACGCGAACAATCCCGGTACCGTCGGCGATTTCATCGACAAGCTCGATGCCGGCACCGTGGTCGTCATCGATAACGGCGGGCGCGAGGACGCCACCGTATGGGGCGACATCCTCACATACCTGGCCGACAAGAAAAAGCTGGCCGGCACCGTCATCGACGGCGCTTGCCGCGACGTCCACCTGTGCCTGAAGCTGGGCTACCCGATCTACAGCCGCTCCTATTCCATGCGCACCGGCAAGGACCGCGTACAGGTGGATGCAGAGCAGGTGCCGGTGAATATCGGCGATGCCCGCGTCAAGCCCGGCGACCTCATGCGCGGCGATGCCGACGGCGTCATCTGCATTCCAAAAGATCGTGAAGAAGAAGTACTACAGGTGGCAGAACAGATCGATGCGGCCGAGAACCAAATAAGGAAATACCTTGAAGAAGGTAAAACTATCGCCGAAGCCCGAAAAGAGATGAAGTACCATAGTCTTCAGACACCGGACAAGTAAGCGAATATTTTGTAGGCCGGAAGAGGTCCGAAGGACCGTTATCCGGCAATTAGCGTAAAGAGAATACATCGGGTAAAGGGGGAGTTAACTTGATCATTGATTGTCATGCCCACACCAGTGCACCACCGCAGCTGGCCATCTACAAGGCCGGACTGGTCAGCCACCGCGGCTCCCACGGCCGCGGCAAAGTCAATTATACCGACGAGCAATTGACCGCCGCCTGGAACAAGAAGGAAATGGCGCCCTGCGGCCACCTCGAACACATGACCAACAATGGCCTGGACATGCAGCTCGTTTCCCCGCGCCCGTTCCAGACCATGCACTCGGAAAAACCCGGCTACCTGGTCGAGTGGTACATCCACGAAGTGAACCGGATCATTGCCGACAGCGTGCGCCTGTGGCCGGACAGGTTCTTCGGTATCGGCGGTCTCCCGCAACAGGCAGGTGAGCCCGTCGATGTGGTGTTCGGTGAAATGGAACACTGCATCAAGGAGTACGGATTCAAGGGCTTCCTGCTCAACCCGGACCCCTACGAAAACGACGGCAACAAGGCGCCGCCCATGGGCGATCGCTACTGGTACCCGCTGTATGAGAAGGCTTGCGAGTATGATGTACCCCTGCACATCCACACCGCCGGCTCGCGCAACCCGCAGCGTGAACCCTACAGCCTCTACTTCGTCAACGAGGAGACCACCGCCGTCTACGGTTTCGTCAATTCGGACGTGTTCACCGATTTCCCCGAGCTGAAGATCGTCGTCTCCCACGGCGGCGGCGCCATGCCTTACCAGATCGGCCGCTTCAATGCCGGCACCGCGCGCTCCGGCGCCCAGAGCGGGGACGGCAAGGGCCTGTTCATCGACCGCATGCGCAACATGTATTTCGACACGGTGCTGTACAGCAAGGAAGCCCTGGAACTACTCATCAAAGTGGTGGGTGTCGACCGCGTCATGTACGGCTCGGAGTGCCCGGGGGTTGGCTCCTCCATCAATGCCGACACCGGCGAGTGCTATGACAAGACCGTGCCGCTGATCGAGAGCATCGAGTGGCTTACCGACGCCGACAGGAAGATGATCTTCAGCGGCACCGCCAATAATGTATTTAACCTTGGTTTGAAAGTTTAGGACCCGCAAGGGCAGGGCCCAACAGGGGCCCATGGGACAGACCCCGCAGGGCCCTGGCCCTGTCTGGAATTCAACAACAAACACATATCGAAGCAGAAATACACTATGGCAAACATCGTACTCGGCTTGTGGTCCACCCATGGCCCCATCCTCAACACCACCCCGGAAGAGTGGATGCTGCGTGTCATCAACGACAAGCGGATACAGCACTGGTTCAAGGGCAAGCAGTATGCCTTCGAGGAGCTGGTTGAGCTGCGCAAGAACGATAATTTTGCCGACCAGATAACGCTCGAGGAGCGCACCATCCGCCATGCACGCTGCCAGGAGGGCGTGGCCAAGCTGGCCGCAGCCTGGAAGGCGGCAAAACCCGATGTCTGCGTCATCATGGGCAACGACCAGCGCGAACTGGTATTGCCGAGCCTGCAGCCGATGTTCACTGTTTACCATGGGGAAACGTTCTGGCAGAAGCCGCTGCCCGAGGCGCAGTCGGCGAAATTACCGGTCGGCATCAAGGAAAGCGAGTGGGCCTACCGCCCCGAAGAGGACCAGGTGTGGCCCGGCCTGCCCGACCTGGCCGCCAATGTGATCGCCAGGGGCCAGGAAGAGGGCTTCGATTTCGCCGCCAGCAGCGAGTGGCCGGACATGGGCGACCAGCATCACCATGTCGGCACGCCCCATGCCTTCAGCTGGATCATCCGCCGTGTGATGGAAGATGCGGCCATCCCCGTGCTGCCCATCATCACCAATACCTTTTTTCCACCCAACCAGCCGACGGCGAAACGCTGCTTTGACATGGGCAAACTGGTCGGTGACTGCATTCGCGACTGGGATCGCGACGTGCGCGTGGCCGTGGTCGGCTCCGGCGGCATGAGCCACTTCACCATCAACGAGGATTTCGACCGCACCTTCCTGGATGCCCTCGGCAAGCGCGACCGCGAATTCCTGACCGGCATCCCGCAGAACATTCTCATGTCCGGCACCTCGGAGATGCGCAACTGGATCGCCGCCGCCGGCGCCCTGTTCGACACCGACCTGGCAGGGGAGACCATCGACTACATTCCCTGCTATCGCAGCGAAGCAGGTACCGGCACCGCACAGGGCTTTGTCACCTGGGCCTGATCTATTACCTGAACTGCAGGGCGGCAGGGACTCACCGAGGCCGTTGCCGTTTGACAACTTTCGGCAAAAGGCCCGGCTAAGGGAATCCTTACCTGAATTGCGGGGCGGCAGGGACCCATCGAGGCCGTTGCCGTTTCACAACTTTCGGCATAAGGCCCGGTGGGTCCCTGCCAGCCCATTTCTGAACATATTGACCATCTCCGGGCGGGCAAAGGCACCAGGCCTCCTGCCGAAAAATTTCCGTCATCGGCCCTCGGCCTGGCGCCTCAGCCC
>CAZVSC010000012.1:17231-54465 GCA_964629325.1 uncultured Enterobacteriaceae bacterium | reverse complement strand
CAGGCCTCCTGCCGAAAAATTTCCGTCATCGGCCCTCGGCCTGGCGCCTCAGCCCGCCCTTACTTCAGGTAATTCTGGAAACATTGTGCAACGGGATGCAGCCCAAATAGATTGTGGTAGTATCAGCCGCAGTTGTTCGCAGTCTCATTCGGGGGAAGGTTTGAAACTCAAAACTGTACTACTTTCAATGGCTTTATTGTCGCTGCCGGTTGTCGGCAACGCCCAGGAAGGCCATCCCATCAAGGGTACCTGGCGCGGTGAAATCGCCATGGGCGCGGACTCCCGCGCGCTGGTCATGATCATGGGTTACGACGGTGACAACATCACCGGCATGATCAATCCCGGCCGCACCTCCTACCGTTTCAGCAGCGCCGATCTGGATGCGCCCAACTGGGTGCTCAGCGCCAGCGCTACCAACCGCGATGGCGCCGATGTCCGTTTCATGGCCACCTTGCATGAAATCGGCGCCCGCAACCGCTACCTCGAAGGTACCTGGACCGAGGGAGGCAGCAGTTATCCCTTCCGCGTGACCCGCGAATAACGCTAACAAGAACAAGGCGCATCAGCCAACACACTCAGGGGGAACAGATGACATCACCAAAGATTCAAGAAATGAAAGAAAACTGGGTGGTGTTGCTTGTCGCCTTCATGCTCGTGTTCATTTCTTTCGGCGTGCCGAACTTCTCCCTGCCCTGGATCTACGAACCCGCCATGCGTGAGTTCGGCTGGAGCAATGCCCAGGCCAACGGCATTTCCACCTCGAAATTCCTGGTCGGTGCGGCTTCGGCGCTCGGCATGGGCATCCTCATCGACAAGTTCGGCGGCAAGTTTACGGTCCTGTTGGGCACTCTCAGCGGGGGTGTGGCCATGGCCATGTTCCTGGCCGCCACCAATCTCGGCATCTACTACCTGGCCGGCGCCATGCTGGGCCTGTCTGCGGCCTCCATCGTCGCGGCCATGAAAGTCGTGGTCTCCCGCATCGTCAGCATCAACCAGGGCCTGGCCATCGGCATCGTGCTCAGCGGCACCAGTGCGGGCCAGTTTGTCATGCCGATTGTCTGGCGCTACGCGCTCGAAGCCGGCGTGAACTGGCGGGAAATATTTGCCTGGCTCAGCCTGGGCTCGTTCCTGATTTCCACGCCTTTATGGCTTATTTTTATGGCCAGGAAGGGCGAAACGCAGGACGTCATCAATGCCAGCTCCCGGGGGCATCAGGACGGCCTGACCATGTGGGGCCATTTCAAGGAAGTGTGCAAGGAGAAAGGGTTCTGGCTGCTGGCACTGTCCATCTTCCTGGTGTCCGCCGTGGATCAGGCCATGATGCAGAATTACGTGACCTTCCTCAGGCGCGACAGGGGGCTCAATCCCAACGAGTTCTTCTGGCTGGTAAGCCTGGTGACCTTCCTGGCCATCGCCTCCAAGATCGGTTCGGGCTGGGTATATGACCGCTTCTCCATACCTGGCATCCGGGTGTTCTATTTCCTGCTGGGCCTGTCGGTAATATTGGCCCTGCCCGTGGCTGGCATCTTTACGCTGACCCTGTTCCTGGTGGTGCGCAACATCGCCCACGGCGGCATGATCGTGGAGGCACCGGTGATCACCAAGCATTACCTGGGACCGCGCAACCTGGGCATGACCATCGGCATCGTGTCGGTATTCGTGAACCTGGGCTTCGCCGCGGGTCCGCCCGTACTGGGCTGGCTGTATGACCAGACCGGCAACTACACGCTGGGCTTTACCATCTATTCCGGCGTCGCCATCCTGGCCTGCTTCCTGCTGATGCCGCTGAAGCCGCGTTACTGGACGCCGCCGAGCAAGCGCAAGAGTGAGCAGGAGGCCGGCGCGCCCGGCATGCAGCCCGCCGGCGCCTGAGTCAGTTGACATCAGCCTGACACCATCCCCACGCTGACCCCGATGTGTTAAAAAACTCCCTGGTTATTGTTTTCCAGGGAGTTGGTCATGCAATTAATCTTCGTGCACGGGTGGAGCGTCACCCACACCAACACCTACGGCAGCCTGCACAGCGCGCTGTCGGCGGCCGCGGCCAACTACAATCTCGACATCGATGTCCGCCATATCCATCTCGGCAAGTACATCAGCTTCCATGACGAGGTGACCGTGGACGATATCGCACAGGCCTTCGACCGTGCCCTGCGTGACCTGCCCGGCAACGGCAATACCATCAAGGCATTTTCCTGCATCACCCATTCCACCGGCGGGCCGGTGGTGCGTCACTGGGTCGACAGGTATTACGGCGCGAAGAATCTGTCGGCATTGCCATTGCAGCACCTGGTCATGCTGGCGCCGGCCAATCACGGGTCCGCGCTGGCCATCCTCGGCAAAAAACGGGTGGGCCGGCTGAAAGCCTGGTTCAATGGTGTGGAACCGGGCCAGGGTGTGCTCGACTGGTTGTGCCTGGGCAGCGAAGGCCAGTGGCACCTCAACGCAAATTGGCTCGATTACGACTATTCGAAAGGCAGCTTCTTTCCTTTCGTGCTTGCCGGGCAGGGCATCGACACCAAATTCTACGATTTCCTGAACAGCTACCTGGTGGAGCCTGGTTCGGACGGCGTCGTTCGCATCTGCGGGGCCAACCTGAACTACCGCTACCTGGCGCTGGAGCAGGGCGATGAGATCCTGCGCAGGAAACCGGTGAAGACGCGGCTGCTGGCCGGCAAACAACGCCCGGTGAAAACGTCGCCGTCCGTGCCGCTTGGAGTGTTCAGCGCCTACAGCCATTCCGGCGACACGATGGGCATCATGCGCAGCCCGCGTGTTGCGCCGAGTAATCCGCACCCGGTGGTGGATGAAATTCTGCAGTGCCTGCAGGTTCGTACGCCGCAGCAATACCGGAACCGGTTCAATGCGCTTGCCGCGCTCAGTGCGCACGAGCAGCAGCAGGTGCCGGCCGGCAAGAAGGACGGCATCAGCCGCTATACCATGATGGTAGTGAACCTCCACGACCAGCATGGCAACCGATTCGAAGCCGGCGAGTACGAAGTAGTACTGCTCGGCGGCAAGCAGTACCGGCCCGACCTCATGCCGAAGGGTTTCCTGGTGGACAAGCAGATGAACAGCGCCAACAGGAACCTGGTGTATTACATGGATTTCGACAAGTTGAAGACCATCAGCGATGGTCATTTCGGCATCCGTATCCTGGCGCGTCCGACCAGCGGTTTTGCCAGTTACCGCGAGGGAGAATTCCGTTCGGAAGGGCTGCCTATCGACAGGGTCTTCAGTCCCAACGAGACCACGTACGTGGACATCACCATGCAGCGCCGGGTCGACAGAAACGTGTTCCGCCTGCGGCGCAGCGATCGCGGGCATGAGGACTTCAAACGGGTTCAGCCGGAGGGGAAGGCAATAGATGAATGACGGATACAGGATAAAAGATACAGGATACAGGGGTTGTGCAAGTCAGCCTTCGAGCATGCATTCTCTATTTAAACTTAATTAGGGCTATTGTCGTAATGAAGTCGCTGTAATTACAAAGTTTCACACCCTGTATCCTGTATCTTGTATCCATTTGCTGGCATAAAAAAAGGAGCCATACGGCTCCTTTTCTTTAATCCCGTTCAAATCACTGAACAAGCGACTCGTTGCCCATCATGTGGAACTGGTCGATGTTGTTGTCCTGGCAGAAATACTCGATGAATTCCTCACCGGGTTCCCAGTCCTTGGTCCACACTGCGGACCACGGTGCAGTATAGGCAGCAGGATCGTCGATGGTTATTTCATAACGCAGTGTGCCGAGGTTTGGCCGTGAAATGCGTTCAGTCAGGTGCAGACTCTCGGTATGCGGAAAACCTTCACGATGCAGCCAGAAACGTTCGTTGAAGCCGATGGTGTCCACCACCAGCGTGTCACCTTCCCAGTGCCCGACCGAGTGGCCGAAATAGGAGGGAGGTACGTATTCGGGATGCTCGCTGTCCATGTGGATTTCACGCCAAGGGCGTGTGGAACCGCCGGACAGGACCAGCACCTTGCCCATGTGCGGTACCTGCACGATCTGCAGGCCGAAGGGTACGGCAAACTGGCGCGGACCGCCGGGTGGTGCACAGCGTACGTGCGGATCGTCCTTGGCCAGGGTTTCCTGGCGGTAATCATAGAGTGCACGCGCCCAGGGCTTGAACGGAATCTGTTCGGGAGGCGGGTAGTCGGCTCCGGCCACCTGGGGACCCGGACCGCGGCCCCACATGCCAAGTCCGTCCACGCCGGTGCCCAGGTTGGGCTTGCCATCGGGCAGTCTGGGAGTCGGAGCGTCCGGGTTGTATTCCTGCGCAGTGGCTGTGGCGGCAATAACGGCCAACGCCACCAGTGAACGGGTAATCAGTTTCTTCATCATTTGGTGAGTCAGTCTTGTTGTCTTGAGAACAGGCGTTTGCCAGTGCTTTCCATCACCACACGGCTGGCGTTCATGGATGCGCTGCCGTCACGGGCCAGCGCCCCTTCCACGATCAGGATTTCTCCCAGTACCAGGTCCTCGCGGGTCCAGCCCTGGCGCAGCATGGAAACGGGTGAACCGAGTTCGCAGGCCCAGGTGGTGACCTCACCGGTCTCCTCGTCCTCGACATCGATATAGAAGTAGGCGTGCGGGTTGAGCCATTCCACCTTGACGATGACGCCGGTCAGTTCGATCCGGGCCTCAGCATCGTACTGGGCGGTAAAGGCATGGTGTGCGAGGGCCGGCTGGCTGCCGATCAGCAGCATGGCCAGGGCGCAAACGGGTAACAAGGCTTTGATGGACATGGTTTGTCTTCCCCAAAACAGGCCCGCTTGCTTCTTTCGTTACCGGACATGACCGGTGCGGTCCTGGTAAATAACAGGTTGTTTTAAAAGAAGAAATTTGGGCTGAACCAATGAAACTGAAACAGAGTATCACATTGGCAAGGCTTGTCACTAGCTGGCAAGGAATTTCACATTTCATCCCCAATGTACCGCGTGAAAGCCCGGAATCACTGGGCTGCAGTTATTTTTCCACGGTAAGAATTCCTTAAGATTGCCCTGCTAATCTGCTCTCCATCAAATCAGATCGAGTGGCAGGACATGCACACATTGAACAGCAGTATCCAGATTCAGGACCACAGCCAGGACAACGCCCGGGAAGCCCTTCTGAGCCGCGTATTGTCGCCGTCCCCGGTATTCACCCTGCATGGCCGGGATGACCCGGAGCGTGACAGTGTCGAGCAGTTCGTTGCCATGCGGTTCTTCAAGGATTACGGCGCCGATATCCACGAGTTCATGCCGGACCTGTTATCCATGCGCTGTCTCAACTGCTTCTCCGGCGTAATCGGCATGCGTCGTGCCGCGACGTCAAAGCTTTTCCTTGAGCAATATCTGGATGATGCCATTGAGGAAGTTCTTTCCACCGCCACCGGTGCCGAGGTCGACCGCCGCGAGATCATTGAGATCGGCAACCTGGTAGCCGGGCGCAAGGGTCCGAGCCAGTTCGTCTTCCTGATTGCCACGTCCATGCTGCATGCAGCCGGCTACAAGTGGATTACCTTCACGGCCACCCAGACACTGGCCAACAATCTCAACAAGCTGGGCTTCCCCATGGTGAAACTGGCTGATGCTTCCCTTGACCGCCTGCCGCAAGGTGCGGCCGGGGAATGGGGCAGTTACTACGGTACACACCCGTGCGTCTATGCCGGCAGTCTCGATGGCGCCATGGCAATCGCCCGTCGCCGTCCCCTGTTCCGCAAGGCCATGGCCATGTACCGTCGTTGTATCAGGAAGCTGGCAAAGGAATTCAACGGGGCCTGACATGCGACCTGACCTGTTTACACAACTGGCAGAATTCTTACCGGGTGACGCGGTTGTCCTGCGGACACCGGACCGGCAATTTACACTGAATGACATCATCGACTTGGGTAGCGCACTGGACAGGCAGCTGGCACAGGCACAGGTCTCGCTGCTTGCCCTTTACGCCGAGAACAGCCCTGCCTGGGTAGTGGCGGATCTGGTGTGCCAGCGCAGAAATATCTGTCTGGTGCCGCTACCCACTTTTTTTTCACCGCTCCAGATTCGGGCCACGCTGGCCCGCTGCAACGCCGGCTGGATTCTGACTGACAAAGCCGAGGCGCTGCATGCACTGGTCCGGGACCAGGTTGCGCTGCAGGTTGACGGCCTGCAATTGCAGCTGTGCCGCATCGATAACGCCAGCGGCAATGCCCCGGCGCTGCCCGACGGTACCGGCAAGATCACCTTTACCTCCGGTTCCACCGGTGATGCCAAGGGCGTATGTCTCGGCAACCAGCAGTTGCTGCTGCAGGCCGAAGCGCTGAAAGAAGCTGTGGGTATCAAGGCACCCAGGCACCTGTGCCTGCTGCCGTTGAGCACACTGCTGGAAAATGTCGCAGGTGTTTACGCACCGCTGCTTGCCGGAGGCGAAGTGGTGATTCCGACATTGGCAGCCATGGGCTACCAGGGCAGCAGGCTGGCCCAGCCACAACAGCTGCTCGCCACCGTCAGCAGCGTGCAGCCGCAAACGCTCATTCTGATTCCCGAATTGCTCAAGCTCCTGGTCGGTGCCGTAAGAAGTGGTTGGCAGGCGCCCTCAAGCCTGCGTTTTATCGCCGTCGGCGGCAGCAAGGTGGGCATCAACTTGCTGCGTGAAGCCTGGTCCCTGGGCCTGCCCGTTTACGAAGGTTACGGTCTGTCCGAGTGCGCCTCGGTGGTCAGCCTGAACACTCCCGCTTGCAACAAGCCTGGCACCTGCGGCAAGCCGCTGGCACACCTGCAGGTCGAGGAGCAGGACGGCGAACTGGTTGTTCATGGCAATGCCATGCTCGGCTACCTGAGCCAGCCTGACAGCTGGCATCCCCATGCCATACACACCGGCGATCTCGGCTACCGCGATGCCGAAGGTTTCATCTACCTGTCCGGGCGTCGCAAGAACATCCTGATATCCAGTTACGGACGCAATATTTCCCCGGAGTGGCCGGAAAGTGAACTGCTGGCCAACCCCTTGCTGCAGGAGGCCGTCGTGTTCGGCGATGCCATGCCGGACCTGGTGGCCCTGATCAGCAGTCGCAATCCCGCTCTCGATAATGCCTCGATCCAGGGCTGGGTGGACCAGGTCAATGCGTCACTGCCCGACTATGCCCGTATCAGGGCCTGGCATCGCCTGGAACAGCCGTTGGCCGGCCTGCCGGGCATGTTGACCAGCAACGGGCGGCCGCGCCGGGACGACATAGCACGCAAATTTGCCGCCGAAATTGACGCACTTTACAGCGACCAGGGCATGCCTGCCCCGACCCTTGAAAAGGAATACAGTCTATGACGTTTTACCAGCAACTGACGGCTGACACCGAACAGCAGCGTCGCGAACTTTTAAGTGCGCCCATCATCAGCCGCTGCTTCCAGGGCGACATCACGCTGGACGATTATGTCGGTTTTCTCGTGCAGGCCTATCACCACGTCAAGCACACCGTACCGCTGCTGATGGCCGTCGGATCCCGCCTGCCCGCGGAAATGGAATGGCTGCGTGAAGCCGTTGCCGAATACATAGAGGAAGAGCTGGGCCACCAGGAATGGATACTCAACGATATCGCCAACTGCGGCTATGACAAGGAAGCGGCAAGGCGATCAACCCCGAACCTCAGCACGGAGTTGATGGTTTCCTATGCCTGGGACATGGTGAATCGCGTCGATCCCGTCGGCTTCTTCGGCATGGTGCAGGTGCTGGAAGGGACCAGTATCAGTATCGCCTCGCAGGCGGCCGACGTCATTCGCACCAACCTGGGTCTGCCGAAAAGCGCCTTCAGTTATCTCTACTCGCATGGGGCGCTGGACCAGGACCATATTGTCTTTTTCGAAGGCCTGATGAACCGGATCGCCGACCCCGACCAGCAGGCGCTCATCATTCACACAGCACAGGTTTTCTACAAGCTTTACGGTGACATCTTCCGCAACCTGTCTGCTTCACATGGTATAGCGAAACAGGCCGCGGCCAGCATGGCGGGCGCGGCCTGAGAACAGGGGCATGGACATGGACATCAAGGGAAAACGCATCCTGTTGACCGGCGCCAGTGGCGGTATAGGTTCGGCATTGAGCCGCAAACTCGCCGCAACCGGTGCTGACCTGGTGCTGTGCAGCCACCAGTCAGGATCCCTGGAAAAACTGGCGGTGGATCTCAGGACGATCGCAGGTGCCGGCACGATCATCACCGAAGTGGCGAACCTGTCGCTGGCTGAAGAGCGGCGGCGTTTGTCCGCCAACTGCGAGGCGCTCGGGGGCATCGACATCCTGATCAATCTGGCGGGCGTCCTGGACTTCAACCTGTTCGAGAACCAGGCTCCCGAAGTCATCGAGCGCACCATCGCAGTCAACCTGCTGGCGCCGATGCTCCTGTGCCGTGAATTCCTGCCGCAAATGAAGGGCAGGGAAGCAGCAACGATTCTCAATGTAGGCTCCATCTTTGCCAGCATCGGTCACCCCGGGTTCGTGGCGTACTGCGCCAGCAAGGCCGGCATCAAGTCGTTCAGCGAGTCGCTGGGTCGGGAGCTCGCCGATACCGGCATTCGCGTGTCCTACATCGCGCCACGGGCGACCGCCACGGCCCTGAACACCGACCGCATCAATGCCATGAACAAGCAGTTGGGCAACAAGATCGATACACCGGATTACGTGGCGCAGCAGATTCTGAAACAGCTCGTCAGCGGCCAGACGCTCAGCTACCTGGGCTGGCCGGAAAAACTGTTCGTGCGCATCAATGCACTGCTGCCCGCCGTCGTACACAAGGCCCTGGTGAAGAACCTGGGGCTGATCAAGCAATTTGCCAGTTCCTGAGGAGATAATCATGAACGCAAAAATGAAACTCGCTGTAACGTTGTTGGCAGCAGCCTGTGCTTCGCAGGCGCGTGCCGATCTCGGCAGTGACATTGCCCACCTGCAGCAGCGCTGGGCGGAAGTGAACTACCAGCTCGAGGGCAAGACCCAGCTCACCGAATTCGACCGCCTTGTGGACGAGGCCGTACAGGTCACGGCCATGTACCCGAATTCCGCAGAAAGCTGGATATGGAGCGGCATCATCAAGTCCACCTATGCGGGGGCCAAGGGCGGCCTGGGAGCCCTGTCCCTGGCCAAGGATTCGAAAGCCGACCTGGAAAAGGCCATGACGCTTAACGATCATGCCCTTGAAGGGTCCGCCTATACCAGTCTCGGCACCCTCTATTACAGTGTGCCGGGCTGGCCGGTTGGCTTCGGTGATGACGACAAGGCCGAGGAACTTTTGCAAAAAGCATTGGCTCTAAACCCCAGCGGGATAGACAGCAATTATTTCTACGGCAGCTACCTGATCAACGAAAAGCGCTACGACGAAGCCCGCCAGTTCCTGCACAAGGCGCAGATGGCGCCGCCCAGGCCAGACCGACAACTGGCCGATGAAGGCCGGCAGCAGGAAATTCTTGATGCGTTGGCGGACATTGAGGGTAAATAGTCGTTTATTCCGCCTCCGGGAGTCAGGATTGATCTAATCCAATGCTGGCCAGATGATCATGGAGTAAAATCCGGCCATGCAAATTCTACTGGTTGAAGATGATTTACCCCTGGCCAGGGGCCTCCAGCAGGCCCTTGGCAAGCAGGGCTATGTCGTCAATCATGTCGGTACCGGCGAGGCAGCCCTGCATGTGATCGAGTATGACAAGCCGGATATCGTAGTTCTCGATATCGGCCTGCCTGATATCGATGGCATCAGCGTGCTGAAAAAGGTGCGCGCGAAGGACAAGGAGCTGCCGGTTCTCATGCTGACCGCCCGCGACGGGGTCGATGACAAGGTGGCCGGACTCGACAGTGGCGCCGATGACTACCTTGTCAAACCCTTCGAAATGACCGAGCTTCTGGCCAGGTTGCGTGTGCTGGAACGCCGCATCACTTCTGTGAAGAGCAATGACATCACGGTTGGCAATGTGTGCCTGGATAGCGTGGCACAGAGCGTTTCTGTCGATGGCCAGCCGGTTGACCTGGCCCGGCGTGAATACATGCTGCTGAAAAGCCTGATGGAAAACGCAGGCCGCGTGCAGACACGAAGTGTGCTGGAGAATCGCCTTTATACCTGGGGTGAGGAAGTGTCCAGCAATGCGGTTGAGGTACACATTCACCGCCTGCGCAAGAAACTCGGCAACGATTTCATCAAGACCATCCGCGGTGTCGGGTACAAGATCAACCTGGAGCAGGGCGCTTGAGTTCCATTCGCCTGTTCCTCGTGGCGGGCATTCTTGCCACCATAACCCTGTTCAACTTCGTGGCCGCCCTGCGCGGCTACCAGTCCAGCATGGTAGAGGCGGACCAGTTGTTCGATAACCAGCTGCTGGACTTCGCCAGGTTGGTGGGTCGCCTGGACATGAGTGATACCCACGAGGAGCTGCGCCTGGGCAACAACCTGGCCTTCCAGGTCTGGGATCATGACACCCTCGTGGCGTATTCCTATCATGCCCCGGCAGAACCGATCTCCGATTTCACCAACGGCTTTGATTTCAGCAACTTTGACGGTTATCGCTGGCGCACCTACACGCGTCATGAAACCATGAGCGGGCACTGGGTGATCGTGGCCGAACGCACCGACCTGCGTTACGTGCTTGCGGAGAATGTCGTGCTGGAATCCATCCTGCCGATCCTCTTGAGCATTCCCCTGGTGGGCCTGCTGATCTGGCTCATTGTCAGCCATGGACTCAGGCCGCTCGCCGTACTGTCCATGGAACTGAAGAACAAGCATGTAAACGATCTCAGCCCGGTGCAGGCGCAGAATACGCGGCGGGAGCTGGCCCAGGTCGTCCAGTCGATCAACGGATTCATGGCCCGGCTGAACCAGTCTGTGGAACGCGAAAAACGCTTTTCTGCCGATGCGGCACACGAACTGCGCACGCCCATCAGTGCCCTGAAAGTACAGTTGCACAACCTGTCCGGAGAAATCGACACCGGCAGTGATGCCTGGCAGCAGCTCCAGCATGGCGTCGAACGTATGCAGCACCTGGTGGAGCAGCTGCTGACGCTGTACCGGATGAACCCGGACAAGTTCGCGGAAAACTGCCGGCAGGTGGACCTGTACCAGGTGTGCGAGGATGTCATTGCCCGCCAGTACTCACTGGTGGAGTCGCGGCAGCAGAACCTCGCGCTGGAAGGGGATCATTGTACGATCACGGGGGATGTCTTCGCCCTCGATACGCTGGTGTCGAACCTGCTCAGTAATGCCAGCAAGTACACGCCGGCGGAAGGCAATATTCTGGTCAGGGTGCACAGGCAGGGTGGTTGCATTCTGCTGGATGTGGAGGATGACGGCCCGGGCATCCCCAAGGCCGATCGCGAGCGGATCTTCGAGCGTTTCTACCACAGCGAAAAATCCCCGCAGGAAGGCGACCCCCCGGGTTGCGGGCTTGGCCTGACCATCGTCAGCCATGTGGCGCACCTGCACCATGCCGATGTCAGTGTTGGCGTGTCATCCTTCGGCAAAGGCAGCCGCTTTACGGTCAGTTTTCCGGAGGTGTCGGTATGAACAGTCGCATGCAGATGTGCTTGTGCATGCTGGCAGGAATCCTGTCAACCCGGCCGCTGCTTGCCGCCGTTCCGGAACTGCAACTGGAGATCCGTGATCACCTGTTCTTCCCGGCGACGCTGGAGATACCGGCAAACCAGAAAGTGCGCCTGCTTATCATCAACAACGATCCTACCCCGGAAGAGTTCGAAAGCTATGAACTGAACCGCGAGAAGGTCGTCCCCGGCAACAGCAGGACAGTGATATTCATCGGTCCGCTGGACCCGGGCGAATACCCCTTCTTTGGTGAATTCTTTCCGAAGACGGCCCAGGGCAAGGTGGTGGCGAAATGAGGCGCGGATTTAAACCATGTTCCTGAGTACCGTCATCCTCGTCCTGCAGGAAATCCTGGAAGCGGCGCTGCTGATCAGCGTGCTGCTGGTGCTGAGCCGGCTGCTGACCCGCAACAGCAAGGAGCACCTGACCATTCCACTGGCCTGGTTGCCGGCAGCTGGCATCTGCGGAATCGCCGGGGCCTGGTTGTACGCCGCATTTACGCCGGCAATATCGGAATGGTTCGATTACGTGGGTCTGGAAATCACCAACGCCTTCATCCAGGTGCTGATCCTCGCACTGCTTGCCCTGTTCTGTTTCATGTTCAGCAGCGGCAACCGCGAGCACCGGACGCGCATGCTGGCAGGTATGGCACCGGTATTGCTGTGCGCCATGGTCGCTCTTGGCATCACCCGCGAGGTATCGGAAATCATCTTGTACATGCAGGGCGTGATGGCGGTACCCGCCAATGTTTCACCGGTCGTGCTGGGCACCATCATGGCCACGGGAATCGGCATCAGCAGCGGCATCGTGCTGTACTACCTGGTCCTGGCGTTGCCGGTGATCTGGGGCTACCGTGTTTCCATGCTGCTGCTGGCGCTGTTTGCCGGCAACCTGGCCTCGCAGGCCGTGCTCCTGTTGACCCAGGCCGACTGGCTGCCCTATACCCCGCAGCTCTGGGACACCTCCAACCTGATCCCGGAATATTCCGTGACGGGCCAGCTCCTTTACGCGCTGGTCGGTTACGAGGCCAACCCGTCCCTCCTGCAGTGTCTCCTGTACCTGGCCAGTGCCATCCTGATCGCCTTCAGCCCGCTGTTCCTGCTGGCCTGGAAACCGCAGCACGGGAGTGAAGCCGATGCGTGAACAAAGCGCCATCAACAGGTCGTTTGGCGTGCTCGTCACGGGCGCGCTGACCCTGGCTTTGCCAGTGCCAGCCCTGGCGGACGGGATCGTTGTCGACAAGGTCTACCATCCCTACGTGGATGCACTCGAGCATGAGTTCGAATACCGGGCGGTGGCCCAGGACGACCAGGCCGGCATCGACAACCCCGCGCAGCTGCACCAGGTCGCCATCGGCACCTCGTTCGGCGACAGGTGGTTCGGGGAAATCTATGCAAAAGGCACGAAGAACCGGGATGGCAATTTCCATCTCGGTGCTTTCGAGGTCGAACTGAAATGGCAGCTGACCGAGCAGGGAGAGTTCTTCGCCGACTGGGGGCTGTTGTTCGAATATGAAAACGAAGTGGAAAAGGATATCCAGGAAATTACCGTCGGCATACTCGCGGAAAAGGAATTCGGCCGCTGGAGCGGTGCCGCCAACCTGCTGCTGGTCAACGAGTGGGGCGACGATATCGTCAACGAGTACGAAACCGCGCTCGCGGTGCAGGCCCGCTACCGTTATTCCCAGGGATTCGAGCCAGGTGTCGAGTTCTATGCGGGGCAGGATGCCCGTGGTATCGGTCCTGTCATACAGGGCACCGTGAACCTGGGTATTCGCAAGAATCTGCACTGGGAAACGGGAGTCATTTGGGGACTGGGCAGTGACAGTCCCAACAGCAGCTTCCGGTTCCTCCTGGAATACGAGTTCTGAGGCCCTTCCTGCAATCCCGGGTTTGATCCATCTCAAACACCCTGTTGGTTTTACCCATTTTGGCGCCGAATCTGCCCTACATCAGCTTTAAAAACCGCTGGATTACCTAATATGTAAGTTAACCGTAAGGTTGTCACAGTAGAGTGACGTCTGGCGCCTGGGAGCGCCAGTCAACATAAAACAGGTAGGCACCATGTTTTCAACTTTTGCGCGATTTTGCGCAAACCGACATTTATTGCCCGGCACTCTGTGCTTCCCTCTGGCCCTGGCCACGCTGCCGTTATTGGCGGCCGAATACGGCCATGACCATCTGGATACCAGCGCATCGCTGACATTCCAGGAAATATTCGCCAGTGCCCTGGAGAACACCCCCGAATACCTTGAGGCAGCCGTACGCGAAGGGCAGGCAGGTGACTATGCCGCGGCGGGCAGCCGCTGGATTGCCGGTCAACCGAGCCTGCAGCTGAATTACTACGACGACAGCACCCTCGACAATGTCGGGTTGAAGGAAATGGAGTATGGCGTGCAATTGCCCTTGTGGCGGCCGGGGCAACGCAGTGCCAGCCGCAACCTCGGCCAGCAGTATGAGGCCCAGGTGGATGCCTGGAAAACCGATCTGGCCTGGGTGGTTGCCGGCAGGTTGCGCAGCATGCTCGCGGACATTGCCCGGGCGGAACTGGGCATGCAGTTGCAGGAGAGAGCGGTAACTGATGCACAGCGACTGGTCAATGTTACGCAGACCTTGTTCGACGCCGGCGAAGTGGCCCGGCTGGAGCTGATGCAGGCGCAAAGCCTGCTGGCTGAGAAACAGGCCGATCTCCTGGAGGCCGACGCCGAGATGATCGACGCGGAGCGTGCCTACTTCATCTATACCGGGCTTGGGTTGCGCCCCGCAGCCACGCATACCGAGGCGCAGAGCCCGCGGGAGGAGATCGGGTCCGATCACCCCCGGCTGTTGTACCTGCGCAGCAGTGTCGATCTTGCCCTGGCGAACGTGCGCCAGAGCGAAAATGCAGCGAAAGGCAATCCAACGCTGACCATCGGCTCACGGCGTGAACGTGGTGACCAGTACCAGAATTACATCAGCAGTGTCGGCATCCAGCTCAGCATTCCCTTCGGGGGTGGTTCCTACGTGTCGGCCCAGACCAGCTCGGCACGGCGCGCACGGGTCGATGCCGAGGTTGAATACCAGAATGCCCTGCGCCGGTTAAACCAGGGATTGCACGAAGTGGAGCATGACCTGTTCATCCTGGACCAGGAGGAGCCCTTGCGCCGTACCCAGGCCGATCTCAGTCGCCAGCGTTTCGACATGGCGCTGACCGCCTTCGAAGCCGGTGAGACGACCCTGGCACAGGCGGTGATCGCCCAGCAGGAGGCGCTGGAAAGTGAGCGTGCGCTGCAAACCCTGCTGCTGCAACGGGAAAAACTGATAACCGAGTACAACCAACTGATCGGGATATTGCCATGAGAAGCGCCCTGAACCGGATCGCCATCACCGCCGGCCTGTTACTGGCCGGTGAACTTCAAGCCCAGGGGCATATCGACCTGTCCGGCGCGGAAATAGCGCGCTTCGGTATCGAGTTCAGCACCGTGCAGGAAATGGACGGGTCGAACGGTATGCGTGTGCCCGCCACCATCATCAATTCGCCGCTGTCGGTGTCCGGCCTGACTGCCCGGTACGAAGGCATCATCGAGGGCTGGGACATCATGGCCGGGGAGTTCGTCAATCGCGACCAGTTGCTCGGGACCATCAACAGCCAGGAAGTGCTGGGCATACAGCAGGAATGGATCCTGGCCGACAGTGTCCTCGAGGAAGCGCAGTTCAATCTCGGCAAGGATGAGATGCTGTTTGCCGAAGGCGTGATTTCCGAGCAGCGCCTCGTGCAGACGCGCCGCAATTTCCAGCAGGCCCGGATCAACGCCCAGGCCGCGCGCCAGAAACTCGTGCTGGCCGGCTACACCGATGCGCAACTGGACGCACTGAAGGAAAACGGTGACGGGCTTGGCCTTTACTATTTGCGTTCACCCATGGAAGGCCAGGTCAGCCACCTGGAGCAGGAAACCGGCGCCTACGTCACCGCCAGCACGAAGCTGGTGTCCTTTTCCAGCGGCAACCTCTGGGTGCGATCGGAACTGCCGGTACGCCTTGGCCAGCAGCTGGTCATCGGCCAGACCCTGCGCCTGGCCGACAGCGGCCAGGAGCTGACGTTGCGCCTGATGGATTACGCCGCCGACGAAAATTCCCAGATGCTGCACGTGTATGCCGAATTCGATTCAGAAGTGAACCGCCTGCCGGGACAGGTCACCAACCTGCTGCTGACGCCGGCAGGTGGCGGTGTGCTCATTCCGGCAAATGCCGTGGTGCACTCCGGCGATGAGACACAGGTTTTTATCCGCACTGCGGGGGGCGTTGAGGTCCGCACCCTGACCCTGGTTCCCGTGGGCGGCGCCTACCTTGCCCAGTCAGGAATCGATGCCGGGGACGCGGTGGTCACCCGCGGTGCGGCCCAGCTCAAGGGCATCCAGCTTGGCCTGGGTGGCGAGTAACAGGACAGGGGGCGTCTGATGTTTACCCAGTTGATCCAGTTTGCGCTGAGCCAGCGCCTGATGACCTGCCTGCTGGCCCTGCTCCTGGTAGGCTTTGGTACGCGCGCCCTCGTCAATCTGCCTATCGACGCCTTTCCCGATATCTCGCCAACACAGGTGAAGATCATCATCAAGGCGCCCGGGATGACGCCTGAGGAAGTGGAGTCGCTGATCACCCAGCCCATCGAGGTGGAACTGCTGGGCATCCCGCGGCAGGACATCCTGCGCTCGATTTCCAAGTATGCGCTGAGTTCCATCACGCTGGATTTCGAGGAAGGCACCGATATCTACTGGGCACGCCAGCAGGTGGCCGAGCGCATCAACAATGTCTGGGATGACCTGCCCGGCGACATCAGTGGCGGCCTGGCGCCGATGAGCACACCGCTGGGTGACATGTTCATGTTCACCGTGGATAGCGATGTCCTCAGCCTGGAGGAGAAACGCTTCCTGCTGGACTGGACCATCCGGCCGGCGCTGCGGACAGTGCCTGGCGTCGCCGACGTGAATTCCCTGGGCGGCTTCGTCAAAACCTATGAGGTCATACCCCGGCGTGCGGAAATGGCGGCACTGCAGGTGCGCAACGCCGACATCATCACGGCGCTGGAAATGAACAACAAGAATGACGGTGCCGGCCGCATCGACCAGGGCGAGGAAGCCATCCTCGTGCGCGTGGCGGGGGCTATCAGCAACCTGCAGGATGTCGGCAATATCCTTGTGGAGAATGCCTCCGGGCATCATATTCCGTTATCTGAAGTCGCCGACATCCGGCTCGGGGCCCTGGAACGCTATGGCAGCGTCACGGCCGATGGCCAGTCGGAGGTGGTCCAGGGCCTGGTGATCGGCCTGCGCGGCGCCAATGCCCGCGAAGTGGTGGACGGTGTGCGCGCCAAACTGGTGGAACTGGAAACAAGTTTCCCGGAAGGCACCACTACCCGGATTTTCTATGACCGCAGTGTGCTTATCGAGGGTGCGGTCAGTACCGTGTCCAAGGCCCTGGTGGAAGCGGTGGTCCTGGTAATCGTGCTGCTGGGTCTGTTCCTGGGCAATGTGCGCGCCGCACTCACCGTGGCCGCGGTCCTGCCGTTGTCGGCACTGATAACCTTCCTGATGATGAACGCCATGGATATGTCCGCCAACCTGATGAGTCTCGGCGGACTGGTCATCGCCATCGGCATGCTGGTGGATTCATCCATCGTGATCGTGGAGAACATCGTCTCCTCGCTGCATCACCAGCAGCAGACGGGCACACGCTTGCCGCGATTGCATATCGTCTTTCGCGCGGTGAAGGACGTGGCCGTGCCGGTCACGGCAGGCATCATTATCATCATCATCGTGTTCCTGCCGCTGCTGACACTGGAAGGCCTGGAAGGAAAGCTGTTCGGACCGGTGACGCTGACCATCGTGTTCGCTCTGCTGGGTTCACTGGTCCTCTCGCTTACATTGATACCCGTCATCGCCAGTTACGTGGTGAAGGCCGATGCCCATGGCGATCCCTGGCTGAGCCGGACCCTGACGAACCTGTACCGGCCGCTGCTGGACAAGGCGCTGGCGTTCCCGCAGGTGTTTCTTGGCATCGCCGGTATGCTGCTGGTGGTCACCGTGCTGCTGTTTCCCTTTATCGGCAAGACCTTCATGCCGACCATGGACGAAGGCGACATCATCATCCAGCTCGAATCCATTCCGTCGGTCAACCTGGTTACCACCACGCGCATGGTGCAGCAGGTGGAGGCAGCCATCATGGCGGAGGTGCCGGAAGTCGTGCGCATCGTCTCGCGCAGCGGTTCCGACGAGATCGGTATGGATCCCATGGGCCTGAATGAAACCGACATGTTCCTGCAGCTCAAGCTGCGCGAGGACTGGGGCGTGGGCAGCAAGGCCGAGCTCGAGGAAAAACTGAGAAACGTGATGAACCAGTTCAAGGGCATCAACTTCGGTTTCACCCAGCCCATCGACATGCGCGTCTCCGAAATGCTGACCGGCTCCCGTGGTGACGTGGCCATCAAGTTGTTCGGGTCGAACCTCGACATACTCAACAGCAAGGCCGCGGAAATCGCTGATGCGATCGAAACCGTGGATGGCAGCGTGGATACCATCGCCACCCTGAACGAAGGCGCCCAGTACCTGCAGGTGGAAGTCGATCGCTATCGCGCGGGCCAGCTTGGTCTCAATGCCGATGAAATGCAGACACGCCTGCGCTCGGAGATCGAGGGCCTGCGCGTGGGCACGGTCATCGAGGGCGGCGCCCGCGTACCGCTGATGCTGCGTTTCACACCGTTATCCGGTGACGGGCTCGAGCTCATGCGCAACAACCTGATCAACCTGCCCGACGGAGGCGTCATACCGCTGGCCGAGATCGCCGATATCCGTCGCGTGGAAGGGCCGGTCAGTATCTCGCGCGAATCGGGTCGTCGGTTCGCTGTGGTGCGCACCAATGTCGAAGGCCGCGACCTGGTCGGATTCGTTGATGAAGCGCAACAGGTCATAGCCAATACCGTGGAGCTGCCGGAAGGCTACAGCCTGGAGTGGGGCGGGGAATTCGAGAACCAGCAACGTGCCGCTGCCCGCCTGTCCCTGGTGGTGCCTGTGGCCATCGCGCTGATTGCCTTCATCCTGTTCCTGACCTTCCGCTCGATCAAGCAGACGCTGATCATCCTGTCGAACATTCCCTTTGCCCTGACAGGCGGTCTGATCGCGCTATGGCTGACGGGTGAATTCATCTCCGTGCCGGCATCGGTGGGCTTTATCGCCCTGCTGGGCATTGCCGTGCTCAACGGCGTGGTGATGATGTCGCACTTCAACCACCTGCTGTCCCGCGGGCTCGCCATTTCCCAGGTGGTGCGTGAGGGCGCGCTGCGCAGGCTGCGGCCCGTCATGATGACGGCGTCGATCTGCGCCATCGGCCTCGTGCCGCTGCTGCTGGCCACGGGTCCCGGGTCGGAAATCCAGAAGCCGCTCGCCATCGTGGTGATCGGCGGGCTGATCAGCTCGACCCTGCTGACCCTGTTCCTGCTGCCCATCATCTACCGCCGCTTTCATGCGGACCCGGCTACCGCGAGTGCCTGATAAATGCTGAACCTGTTGATCCTCAATACCCGCCCGGAACTGGAAGAAGACCTGGTGGATTACCTGTTGTCGCTGCCCTGCATCAGCGGGTTCACGTCCTATCCCGTGCGCGGCCATGGCCACCACCAGAACCTGTCCGTGGCCGAGCAGGTCAGCGGCCGGCGCAAGCGTTTGCAGGTGGAAGTCATGCTCGAGGAAGATGCCGTGGCAACGGTCCTTGCCGGACTGGTGGAGAATGTCGGCCGCGATATCAACTGGTGGCGGATGCCTGTCCACGACAGCGGCATGCTGGATTAATCAGCCGGCATCAGCACATATCGGAATACTTGTTGGGCAGGTCGAGATTGATGGACTGGCCGTAACCACGCAGTTGCATGCCGTTTTTCGTGAACGCCAGATCCTCACCGCCGCGGACGTCATGGTCGAAATGGTAGATCGGCCTGATCGGCTGACGGTTGGTTTCGGCTTCATAGGTCCGTGCCGCCTGCGCCACCGGTTCGTTGGCTTTCTGCCAGGCTGCCAGGGCCTTCTTGCCATGGCGTTTGCCCATCATGGTCTGTGTCACAGTCGGCGACATGATGGCGGCCGTGGCGTTATTGCCGCCAAAACCCTTGGAATTGAGCAGGATGCTGTCGAGAGCACCGGGATCGATTTCCTGGTGGGCGAGCAGGTATTCCAGGCCTTTCCTGTGCACATCATCGGCAATCTCCCGGGTGGTGAGGATGCCTGGCAGGATGCCGTACTGCCAGATGCCCAGGCTGGTGGCCAGCTGGTCGGCGCCGGCGACACCCAGCGAATGACCGAGATAGGACTTGATGGCGGATACCTTCCAGTTGCTGGCACCGAAATACCCGGCCAGTTCTTCCAGGATGGCGGACTCGGTCACGCGGTTCTGCGGCGTGCCTGTGCCGTGGGCCTGGATGAAGGTGCGGTTGCGCAGGCTGTCCTCGCCGAGTACGGCGCGGGTGGCGGCCGCGGCGCGGGCGAAGGTCAGGTAGTTGCCGACACCGGGACTGGAAATTGATTTCTTGAAACCGTCGGCGTTGACGAAGGCATCGTTGACGGAGCCGAGCACGGGCGCGCCGAGTTCCAGGGCGAGGGCATCGTCCATGAGGATGAAGAACTGGCAGGACTCGCCCAGGGTGAAGCCGATGTTGTTGCCGAATGGGCGGCAGGCGCGACGGTAATCCGGTATGTCGCCACCGTCCAGTGCCCGCAGGGAGTCGTCACTGGCGATCGCACCCATGGCGGAAAACGCCTCGATGATTTCAGGCAGGATGGGGGCCTCGCTGCCGCCGACGATGATGACGCGGTGGGTGCCGTTTTGTATGTCGCGGGCCGCCTGGGCCAGGTTGTACTGGAAAGTGGCGCAGGCGCCCAGGCTGGTGCCGGTACTGCCGACATTGCCGAGGACGTAGGCATTGATGAAATTGGCCGGCATGTCGGCGAAGCCGAGGGGTAACTGCTTGGAGGTCACCTTCTTGCCCAGCAGGCGCGCCTGGAGCATGCCGCCGTTGCCGTTGTAATCCAGCTGGCTCATGCTGCTGCAGGCGTAGATGCCGACCTGGTCAGGCGCGACCTTGCTACGGATAACCTCCCAGTCCAGCCCGAGTGAATACAACGCGTCGGAAATACCGTAGACGGTCATCTGCAGGCCGCGGGGATGGTTGCGAGAGGCATACAGTACAGAAGGGTCGAAACCGCTGGGCAGCTGTCCGGCATAGTTCACCGGGCTCGCGTGGAAATCCTCCAGCAGCACATCCATTTCACCCACCACGGAAACATGCACCACCCGGTCATCCGTTTCGGTCACTTGCCAGTTGCCCGGGATGTGGTCGGGCAGGTGGCGTTTGTTCAGGGTGAATTCGAAGCGTTCGCTGCCTGCAACCGGGTTAATTCTGGAGCGGTTGTGATGGCGCTGGGCGGCAGGATCATAGATATTCGATTCCAGCTTGCGGATCAGCGTCCCGTCCAGCAGGGACTGGCCATGATCCGACAGCCAGTTCTCCAGATCGATGGCCTGTTCGCGGGCGTCTTCCCAGTGGGTGCCGTTATAGAAAATGCGGCCGGTCAGTACGGCCAGGTTGAGCAGTGTTTCGCGGGCTGTGTCAGCGGGCAGTTTGTCGTGGACCAGGCGCCGGTAGCCGTAATGAAAGGCGCTGCGGCCGGCGGGGCTGACACCACCCATGGCGGTTATGACGGGAAGGTTCGCCACTTTTAGATTTTTTCCTTGAAATCAACGCGTTGAGTAAGATATGGCGGCATCATATAGGCCTTGTGAGAATGTTATCTTTGAATTATGGACATATTTTATAAAAAAATGGCCAAAAACGCAGGCAACCTGAAAAAATGTGACGCGCGACGCGCACTTGCATACACTGCGGGCTGTCCGTCACTGCCATATTCCCTGCAACAGACCGGACCGGAAAGCACCCTATGACAAGACATCCGCCGCATGATGACGCCGTCCAGGCCATGCACGAGGAACTGGGCATACCGGATTCCTACGCGGACACCTGCAAGCTGGACTTTCAGCCAGATTGCGGCACGCTGGTGGAAACGGAACCCGATGTCTTCGGTCGGCAACCGCTCCTGGCGGCGGAGGCCTTCAGCGCCTGGCAGGCCATGCAGGCCCGGGCTCTGGCCGACGGCATCACCCTGCAGATCGTGTCGGCCTATCGCAGCGCCGAATACCAGAAGGGACTGCTCAGGAAGAAACTCGACAGGGGGGAAGCACTGGACGCGATCCTGAAAGTGAACGCTGCGCCCGGTTACAGTGAGCATCACAGCGGTTGTGCCCTGGATGTGACTTCACCCGGATACACACCGCTGGAAGAAGCGTTCGAAAACAGCCCGGCCTTTCGCTGGCTGTGTGATCATGCCGCGGATTTCGGTTTCACGCTGAGCTTTCCGAAGAACAATACCAAGGGCATGAGTTATGAGCCGTGGCACTGGAAGTACACCAAGGGCCGATAAAGGGATAAAAGGATAAAGGGATAAAAGGCGAGCGGTCAGCCGAATTCGACAGGATCGTGAGGTAGGTCGGATAATACCCTCTGGGGCATTAAGGTGCGTAGCACCGCATCCGACATTGCAGACTGGAAAGGAAATTTAATGCTTCGAGTAGGTCGGAAGAGGGTCGAAGACCCGTCATCCGACATTGCTGACTGGATAGAATTGAGGAATAAAAAAGAAGTTTTACAGGCTTTAAACAGGACGTTTCTCTGTCGCTTAATTTCACCAATTCAATCATGCAGATAGGGTGAACTCAAGCACTTTTGACGCCCGTCAACCCGCCTGTTTTACGCGCCTGAAATGCGTTGACAGGGTCCCTTTTGGGAGTAGTATCCATAAGGCAGCCCACAATATTTCACGGAGGAAATGAAGATGCTGCGCAAGAAAAGCGTTTAAAGGAGGCGCATGTATGATTAGTGATACACAAGTTGTATTCAGAGGTATTGACCATTCAGAAGCCGTTGAAGAAGCGGTCCACAAAAGAGCAGAAAAGCTGGCTAGATACAGTGACCAGATCCAGAGTCTCAGGGTAACGTTAGAATCTCCCCACAATAATCATCATAAAGGCAAGGTATACCACGTTGGTGTCGAAGCCTTCATCCCGAATCATGACATCGTCGTCAACCACGACCAGCATGACAAGCATTCCCACGAAGACATCTATATCGCCATCCGCGATACTTTTGATGCCGTGGAAAGGCGTATCAAGGAACTCGCCGAGAAGCAGCGCCGTCAGAGCCGGCACAATGGCAAGCTGATGGACAACGCTGAGATTCTCAACGACGTTATCAGCGTCGAGGAATTCAACGGCAGCGAGGCAGCCAACCAGTAGCGGGCCTGCATGCGGAAATAAATGCCGAGACAGGGCAAGAACGAAAACACGGGCCAAGGCCCGTGTTTTTTTATGGGCGAATGGAAAGTCAGGTGTTCACACGAAACATTTTCTTGCGCACCAGGTTGCGGTATTCCTTCGGGGTGACTGACATGGCCTTGCGAAAGAGGGCGGAAAAGTAGCTGTTATCCGGGTAGCCTGCACAGAACGCCACTTCGGATATGCTCAGGTTCGAGGTCTTGAGCAGTTCGCATGCATTTTCCATGCGGATCTGCTGCAGGTACTGCATGGGCGACTTGCCGGTGGCCTGCTTGAAGCGCCGGTTCAGGGAGCGCACGCTGATGTCGAATTTTACGGCCAGGATATCCAGGGTGATCTCGTCGTTGTAGCAACTGTGCATCCATTCCTGGATTTCGATGATGTCCTCGTCGTCATGATAGTTCTGCGGCGAGTTTTTCAGGAAGCTCGAGGTGTAGGAGCGTTTGATCTCGTGGGTGAAATGGCGCGATACCTGGTCGGCAACGTGCTGGGAAAAGTAATCCTCGATGAAATGCAGCATGACGTCACGTACGGAATTCACGCTGCCCGCGCAATAGATGTTGCCGGCCTTGGTGATGAAGCGGTCGCGCTGCAACAGCACGTTGGGATAGGTGGCGGCAAACTGGTCGAAGTAGTACCAGTGGGTGGTGGCGACCTTGTTGTTTAACAGCCCGGCTTCGGCCAGGAAGTAGCTGCCGCTGCCCACGGCGCAGATGATGGTATCGCTGCCGGCGAGGTTGCGCAGCCAGTCTGTCAGGGCAGGGGTCCTGCGCACCACGCCCAGCGGATTGCCCCACAGGGCGGGCAGGATGACCATGTCGGTCGCTGTGATGTCCTGCAGGCGGTGTTTGCACACCAGCTCCAGGCCGGCATTGAGTGCAATGTTGCCGCCATCCATGCTGACCAGCTGCATGGCCAGCTTGCCCTTGTTGTTGCCTTCGATGCGGTTGATCAGGTCGGCGGCGTTGAGCATCTCGATGGGTATCGTGATGCTGGTGCCCAACACCTTTGGGTAGCCGACGATGGTGACGTTGAGCATCAGGTCACTTCCTGTGCGCTATAGCTGACACCGGTGATTTCATAGTGATGCGTGCCCGAAGGCGTCTGTATGCTGATTTCGTCGTCGAGGTGCTTGCCCAGGAGCGCCCTGCCGAGGACGGAATCGATGCTGATGTAGTGCTTGGCAGGGTCGATTTCATCGGGACCGACCAGCCGGTATTTCACGGTGGCGCCGTCCGAGCGATACAGTTCCACCCATGCCCCGAAAAACACCTTGCTCGTATCGGACGGCAGTTCGCTGACCACGTTCAGAGCATCCAGGCGTTTGCGCAGGTAGCGTACCCGGCGGTCGATTTCCCGCAACCGTTTCTTGCCGTAGATATACTCGGCATTCTCCGAGCGATCGCCCAGAGCGGCGGCATCAGAGACCTGCTGCGTGACCTCGGGACGCTCCACTTTCCATAACTGGTGCAGTTCCGCCTTCAGGGCGGCTTCCCCTTCCGGTGTGATATAGGCGGACATGGGCTTGGCAGGCGGGCGGTAGCGGGACATGGTTCAGGCGTTGGCTTCCAGTTGTTTCAGTTGCAGTTCCAGTTGAGTGTACAACGGGGCCTCCTTCATGCGCACGCCCAGTCCCAGGAGGCGCACCGGTTTGTTGCCGCGCTCGAAGCCGGTCTGGCAGAGCGTCCTGAAGATATCCAGGTCCAGGGTGTTGCCGCTTTGCTCCACCGTGGTGGATACGAAATCGTTGAACTTGATCTTCACGAACTGCTTGCCGATGGACACTTTCTTCTTGGAGCGGCGGATCCGCTCCGACAATTCGTCCATCAGGTCCGGCAGGGTGGAAAGGCAAGTCTCCAGGCTGGGCAGGTCCTCGGGAAAGGTGTGCTCCACACTGATGGACTTGCGCCGGCTTTCCGTCTGCACTTCGCGGTTATCGATGCCGCGGCACAGCGACCACAGGGTTTCCCCGAAACTGCCGAACATGTCGAACAGTGCGGTTTTCTCGTACTGCTGCAGGTCGTGGCAGGTCTCGATGCCGAGCAGTTCCATCTTGCGTGCGGTGACCTTGCCGACCCCGTAAAGTTTGCGCACCGGCAACCTGGCCACGAAAGCGTCCACCATGTCCGGCGTTATGACGTACTGGCCGTCGGGCTTGTTCCAGTCGCTGGCGATCTTGGCCAGGAACTTGTTCGGTGCAATGCCGGCAGAAAGGGTGATGCCGATTTCCTCGCGTACCCGCTGGCGGATTTCCTGCGCGATGAGCGTGCCGCTGCCACGGCATTGTCTGGTGTCGGAGACATCGAGAAAAGCCTCATCCAGTGACAGCGGCTCGATCCTGCTGGTGTAATCGCTGAAAATCCTGTGCATCTGGGCGGAAGCGATGCGGTATTTTTCCATGTTGCCGGGAATGATAATGAGGTCCCGGCACTTGCGCTTGGCCGTTGCCGAGGCCATGGCTGAATGCACGCCATACTTGCGTGCTTCGTAGTTGCACGTGGCGATGACGCCGCGGCGATCCTCGGAGCCGCCAACCGCTACCGGCAGTCCGGCGAGGGCGGGATCATCGCGTATTTCGATGGCGGCAAAAAAGCAGTCGCAGTCGCAATGAATGATTTTTCTTGGCATTCGGCTACTATAATTCCTGCCGCTACCCTTGTCACACGGACTGAGGTATCCTTTTTCCATGCCTATTTATGAATACAAATGCCGCACCTGCGGCCACCTGTTCGAGAAGATCGTAAAGCTGAACGAGACGCCCAGCTGTCCTGAATGCGACGACAGTGATCTGGAAAAGCAGTTCACCATAGCCAGTGTCAGCACGTCGAAGACCCGTTCACGCTCAGTCGCGAAAGCCAGGGCGAAGGCTGGTGCGATCAAGAAGGAAAAGGATGTTGCCCAGGCCGAGTACGAGCGCAAGGTGCGCGAAGACCACCACTGAATTCCGCGCAATAAAAAAGGCTGCCATTGGCAGCCTTTTTTATTGCCGAAAGGTTATTCGCCAGCCTGGTCGAGCAAATCCAGGAAATCCTCGAGGTCCCGGTACTGTTGACTGCTGGAATTGAAGATTAGGCCGCCACCATGATTGTTCATATTCTGCACCTTGAGCAGGATGTAGGCGGTAGAAGTAGCTGAGTGAAGTTCCTCGAACTCCTGGAAGTTAATGTCCAGGTGATTGGCATTTGTTGTACGCACGAACTGGTGCAGAGCCTGTCCGGCTGCCGTGCCGCCGGCTACATGGCACTGGATGCAGCGGGCCTGAACGATGTTCGGTGAAATGGTGGATTCAAACAGGGTAATGGCCTGTTCGCGCGGCGTCGGGCCGGTGACTTCCTCGGTGATGCTGAAACGCAGGGCCTGGGGTGTGAAGTACAGGGCGTCATCTACCAGAAAGCCGATAAAGATGCGGTGATCATTCGCAAGCCCCAATTGGCCGGTGAAAACTTCGGCCTCGAGTTCCGCGGTCAGCGTGACGCCTTCCAGGTATGGCTCCAGTGTGCTCAGCTTGCCGCCCCATGGCACAAAAATGCCATCTGCGTTGCGCATCTTGAGATTGGAGGGCGGGACGAAATCCACGATGATGATGTCAGCCAGGGCGCCAATGTCGGCTTCCTCGGGCCGGATAACGACGTTGATACTGACGTTGTCGCCCGTGGTGGCTGTATTGCGGGGCGTATCCTCGCCTGCCAGGCTCATGCGCAGGGAAAAGGATACGTTGGTATTGGCGGATGTGCCGTCAGCCTGGGTATTGCGCCAGCCGTTGACCTCGGTCGTGCTGACCTGGGCAAGCGCCGGCGTTGCCAGCGGCCTGGTGGAACTTGGCGGGGACATCCGGCTTGTTGGCATCGTGCCGGAGACCAAAGCCTGGCAAGTGGGGATTCGCGATCCTTTTGATACCAGCCGGGCCTGTGCCCACATCAGCCTGGTACAGGGTGCGCTGGCCTCCAGCGGCGATTACGAACGTTACACCGTCATCCAGGGCAGGAAATACAGTCATATACTCAACCCCCTGACCGGGTGGCCCGTGACCGGCTGCAGCTCGGTCAGCGTCGTGGCAGAACAGTGCGTGATCGCCGGCAGCGCCGCGACAATCGCGATGCTTAAAGGGGCGCACGGGGAGGCGTGGCTGAAGGAACTCGGGCTGCCTTACCTCAGTATCGACCAGGACGGCCGCATCGGCGGTTCGATCGCCGGCGACCTCAGTGGTGGCGTCAATGCTGACATCAATAATGGTGGAACAGGTTGAACATCCAGAAATTTTTCGCGTACGTGCGCGTCGACTGGCGCATGATGCCCACCTGCCAGCTGGTGTGGTCGGTCATTTTCCAGCCCAGCCCCGCATAGGCCCGGTTCAGGGCGTAACCCACGTTATCGAGTTCCAGAAAGTGCTCGTCGTACAGCGACAGGTAGACGGCGCCGGCATCCAGCGTGGTCCTGTTCAGCGGCCGGTTGATGCTGAGGTAGGTGCGCAGGCGCCGGAAGCTGTCGCTGTCGTCAGGCATGTGCTCCTCGAGACGCAGGCGCCCGGTGAAGTAATTCCTCTCACCCAGCAGCCGGGTATACAGGCCCTGCTGGAACACGATGTGTGCATCCCGTGTCACGCTTGACGGCCCCGGTGTGCCATTGCGCAGGTGGTAGTAGCCCAGGCCGTAGCGTATGGGATGGTCTGCTGGTTTGTAGCTCACCAGCCCGAGGATGAGGCGTTGCTGCAGGTCGCCGTGGGTATCCCAGTTGCGGCGCTGGACGATCATCTGGGTCGCCCACGGCGTGTCATCGATGTTGCGGTTGTAAAACCACGCATACCAGGCGCCCATTTCGTCCTCGTTGACCTGGGCATGCGCGCAGGATACCGCGAACAGCAGCGCCGCAATCAGGAAAAGTCGTCTGGGATGGAATTGCCGGTAGGTCACGGGCGGCAAGGTAGCAACCGGTGCCGGTGCATGCAATGCATGAATGCCTCAGGCTTGCCCTGGATCAACATGCTGGCCGCATGCCCGACACGTCTGGCGGGTAATAATATTCAGGTGTTGTCTGGTGTATCCGAATCATCACTGTCCGCCTGTGAAGATTCGTAAGGCTGCTCCGGGTCTTTCTGGGTGACGGTGAGCCAGTCCAGTACCAGGCCCGAAATGGTGTTGAAACGGGCCACGCGGAAAATGATTTTCAGCAGCTGCGGCCGTGTCCGGATACTGGGTTCCTCGGCATGGGGGATGAACCAGATCAGAACGCCGGCGCGCACCAGGCCGCTGATGAGGAACACCAGGAACAGGGCGCTGGCCAGCGGCAGGTTGAGCCCGTCGCGAATCAGGGGGGCGGCGCTGGCAAGCAGGCCGCCGGCGATGGCCCCGACGAAGACGAAGATGGCGCAAATGGCCGATTGCACCGCGGCATAGGTGGCGAAGTTGGTGTGGTGTGGCCTGATGTCATAGAGATAGTTGGCCGTGCTCAGGTTGAAGCCGCTCCAGACCAGGCCGGAAATGACCTGGACCAGCAGCAGGTAGTAGAAATTCGGCATCACCATCCACAACATCGGCACGATCGGCAGCGCGACGCTGCATCCAAGCATCATGATGCGGTTGCCATGGCGTTCGCCTATCCGGCCCCACATCGACAGGGTCAGGAACTGGGTGGCGATGGAGGCGATGCTGTTCAGGCTGAATTCCAGGTACGTGAATTCCAGTTCGTTGAGCATGTAAACGGCAAAGAAAGGCGCGGAAATGGCCACGGCGCCCTGCATGCCCGCGACGAACAGGCTGTAGCTGCGAAAGGTGCTGTCGTGCATGGCATGGCGCACCTCGCGCAGGGTGCTGAAGAAGGCATCCGGTTCCGGCAGGGTGGGATGATTGTCGGGGTCGTGCATGGCCGACAGCAGGCGCGCGGACAACAGGCGGCCGGCAACGGCAACACTGAACAGCAGCGAGAACCCGAGCCAGGTCAGTGAATAAATGTCGGTGATGCTGAGCATGGCGCCGCCGCCGATGAAGACGACCAGGGATACGGCCATGGTCAGCCGGCTGCGGCTGGCGAAATACACACTGCGCTCCCGCTGCGGCACGATGCTGCCCATCCAGGCGCGCCATTGCGGCTGGATCAGGTTGGTCAGGGCGTGGTACATGACCACTACCAGCACCAGCCAGCCGATGGCGCCATCGCCGTGCCATAACGCGATAATCGTCATCAGTGCCAGCATGAGCGACTGGGCGTAGACGCAGAACAGGATCAATGACTTGCGGCTGAAATAGGTATCCAGCCAGACGGAAACCAGTTGCATGAAGGCGCCGGTGAGCTGCGGTATGGCGGTCAGCCAGCCCAGTTGCAGGCTGGTGGCGCGCAGGTAGATCGCGAATGCGTTGATGAAGTTGTCGCAGGTGGCCGTCATGGCCGAAGAGGCAACGGCCTCCTTTTTTGCCAGCGTCAGGGTTTCTTCCAGGACCTTCGGGGGAATACCCTGGCCTGGTTCGGACCCGATAACGTTGGACTGGATACCCATACTTCTGGCCAGGCTCGCACTTCTCCTGGCTGCTGCCAGGAACGGACTGATAAGGAAAATTCTGGATGCGAAGATAGCTGACGACGGCTTTTTTTTCCACACTGATGCTCACGCAACATGCAGCTAATCGGCAGCGATCGGTGTGGAATGCTATGCTGTTCACCGGTTTCAGCTAAATCGGAGACGGCCATGAATCATATAAACGAACTGGCGGACAAGATTGCCAGGCTGGAAAACCAGTTGCTTGACGAGCTGGAACGGCAGCAGGAGAAGTTCCGCTACCACCTGGACGGCACCCGCGTTCGTTTCGAGATCGAAGTCGAGGACGCGCATCGCAAGCTGAAGCAGGCCGTCATCCCATGGCTGTTGTCTTCCCGGTTGCGGCATATCCTGTCCGCCCCGTTCATTTACGGCATGATCGTCCCGATCGCCTTTTTCGACCTGAGTATCACGCTGTACCAGCATATCTGTTTCAGGTTGTATGGCATTCGCCGGGTAAAGCGCGGCAGTTACATCGTGCTCGACCGCCACCAGCTTGCCTACCTGAACGGTATCGAGAAGTTCAACTGCGTCTACTGCGGCTATGGCAACGGGGTGGCAGCCTATGCACGTGAGGTGATCGCGCGCACCGAGCAGTACTGGTGCCCGATCAAGCATGCCCGCAAGGTGCTGGGCAGTCATCGCCGGTACCACAAGTTTTCCGATTACGGAGACGGGGAGCACTACAAGGAGCAGCTCATCCGGTTGCGGGAGGAGTTGAGAGATAAAAGCTGAAAGCCAAAAGCCAAATAAGCAATGTTTACCTTGCGAAGTAGTTGAATTGCTTTGAGCTTTCAGCTGTTTTAACTGGGCACGACACTCATGATGTAGTGGCTGTCCATGTATTCGCGGATCTGGTCGATCTGGCCGTCGATGATCTCGAAGGCCCAGCAATACAGGTTGTCATACATCTTGCCATGCTGGAACATGCCCACGGCCTGGGTTTCGGCATAGACCATGTTGTCCTTGGCGGTCAGCTTGTTGATGATCACCTTCGGGTCGCCGTCGACAAACAGTCCCCTGACGGGGGCCAGGAATTCGTCGATGATGTGGTCCCGGCCCGGATGCGCACCTGCTCCCGGGATATCCTTGGACATGGCGGTCCAGCAGGCGTTTTCGCGGAACATGCCGCGCAGAGTTTCCAGGTCCCCGGCGCTGAGGGTCTCAAAGAAGTTTCTCACCAGGGCTTCATTCTGTTTTTCTGCATCCGACATATCGTGAATCTCCACTGTTTTTTGCTATGCTTCCGGAAAGATACAAGATACAAGACACAGGATACAAGGGGCGCGGTGCGCCGTGCCCGTGGGTCCAATATCCAGTATCATGCCAACCTTGCGCACTGCAACGCGCAAACAGAATCAGAATAACCTTCAATCACTCAAGAGGTATTTATGTCTGACGCATATGATGTGGTAGCCATCGGTTCCGGCCACAACGGTCTTGTGGCGGCGGCGTACATGGCCAAGGCCGGCAAGAAGGTGCTGGTCCTGGAGCGCCAGGACTGGATAGGCGGCGGTGTGGTCACACGCGAGCTGACCCTGCCGGGCTTCAAACATGACCAGCATTCCATGGCCCACATCTTCATCCAGGCCAACCCCATGATCGTCAATGATGAACTCGGCCTGATGTCGAAGTACGGTCTCGAGTACATCCACCCGACGATCCCGATGATTTCAGTTTTCCCGGACGGCCAGACGCTGGCCATCCATACCGACCGTGACAAGAACATCGAGGAGATCGCGAAGTTCTCGGCGAGTGACGCCGAGAGTTACCGGCGTTTTTCCGAAAAGGCGGCCGGCATCCTGCCGGCCCTGGTGGGCACCCTGTACACGCCGCCGGCACCCGTCGGCGCCATGTACGCCATGATGGACCAGAGCCGTGAAGGCCAGGAAATCATGGCTATCATGATGAAGAGCGCCTACGACGTGGTCATGGAGTATTTCAAGGACGAAAGGGTGCGCCTGCATTTCCTGCGCATGGTCAGCGAAAACCTGACCGGGCCGGAAGAAAAAGGCACCGGCATCGGCCCGTTCATGTTCCTCGGCTGGCTGGAAAAATACGGTATCGGTGTCGCCAAGGGCGGCAGCGGCATGCTCAGCCAGGCGCTGGTGAACTGCATCGAGGACCATGGCGGTGAAGTGCTCACCGGCACTTCCATCAGCAAGGTGAAAGTGTCCGGCGGTCGCGCTGTCGCCGTGGTCACCGACGACGGTCGCGAGATCAAGGCGAAGGATGCCGTGATCGGCGCCATCCATCCGCACCTGCTGCCGAAGATGGTGGAAGGCCTGGATCCCTTCGTGGCCCAGACGGCGTCGAGAGTGGAGCTGTCCGCCAACTGCGTATTCACCATTCACGCCGCGCTCAGCGAACCACTGCAGTTCGCAGCCGGAGATCGTGTAAAGCAGGCGATGATGATCGAATTGCTGCCGGAAAGCATCGATGTCCTGCGCGACCATTTCGACGACCTGCGTTACGGCCGCATTCCCAAGCACTCCCTGTGCGCCCTTGGCTCAGCCACCAACATCGATCCCTCGCGCGCGCCGGAGGGCAAGGCCACCATGCATGCCTGGGATTATTGCCCGTACGAGTATCCGGGCGAGGGGGCAGCGGCATGGGACAAGCACAAGGACGAATTCGCCGACCACATGCTCGCCAACATGAAGCCTTATGTACCTAATCTGAGCCGGGACATCATCCTGGGCTGGCATTGCGACTCGCCGCTGGACATGGAGCGCACGTCCGCCAGTTTCCAGAAGGGCGATATCCATGGCGTCGCGCCGTACCTGTACCAGTTCGGGGCCCATCGTCCGACCCCGGAGCTGGGCAAGAACACCGTGCCGGGCATCGAGCGACTGTACCTGGTGGGACCTTTCCAGCATCCTGGCGGCGGCGTGTTCGGTGCGGGCCGCGGTACGGCCATGACCATGTTCGACCAGATGGGCATGGATTTCGACAAAGTGATTCAATAAGGGTCGAAAAAGGGAAAAATGGTTTGAGTAGGTCGGATAAGGCGCGTAGCGCCGCATCCGACATGGCGGACTGGATAGAAAGATAAAAGATAAAAGATAAAAGATAAAAGATTAAAAGATTAAAAGATAAAAGGCCTGCGGTTCACGTTATCGAAAAGATCGGAGCGTAGGCCGGAAGAGGTCCGCAGGACCGTCATCCGGCATGGATGATCCGCTGAACTGCCAAGGATCATCGCAAAGACGGACACACCGCTATCTGAGAAATGACATACATGTGCAGTAATCGGGTTGTTTTATGAAAATTTATTCCCAGGACGGCAGTGAGCTGATGGACGTCTCCGTCATCGAACGTGACGGTGACAAGCTGGTGGTGAAGGGAAAAATCTTCCAGTCCATGCCCATGACCGCAAAGCTCACGCCGGAAGAGGCCCGCAAGGGCATGAAGCTGATGAGCTTCTCCACCTGGCTGTTCCTGCTGACCATGCCCTTCCGCACGAGCAAGAAGAAATAACGGCAGTATTCGAATGGATGCACTCCAGACCCTGGAAAACGTCCTCCAGTCCCTCGTTGCAGGGCTTCTGATCGGTTCCATGTACGGGCTGATGTGCGTCGGCCTCACCATCATTTTCGGCGTCATGCGCGTGATCAATTTCGCGCAGGGCGAGTTCATGATGCTGGGCATGTACTTCACCTATTTCTGTTTCGCCTGGCTGGGTGCCGAAGTTTACTTTGACGGACTCTGGTTTCCGTTCGTGCTTGCCGTGCTTGCCGGGCCGGCCGTGTTCCTGCTCGGGCTCATCCTGCACAAGGCGCTCATCAACGCGGTTACCGGGCGCCGGGCCAGCCGGCTCGAGGCACAGGGCCATTACGCACAGCTGGTGCTGACTCTGGGCATCGCCCTGGTGCTGCAGAACGGCGGCCTGTTCCTGTTCGGCTCGAATCCGGTGTCGGTCAGCAACGAGCTGTCCTACAGCGCCTGGGAATGGGGGCCCATGGTGGGCGATCGCGTCAGCGTCTTCGTCAACCAGGCGCAGACCATTTCGGCGATCATTGCCCTGGTCGTGGTGCTGGGCTTCGGCCTGATCATGGTGAAGACGCGGCTTGGCAAATCCCTGCGCGCTGCTGCCGACAATCCCGATGCCGCCACCTACATGGGAATCGATGTCGACCGCGCACATCGCATCGCCTTCGGCTTCGGCATCGGTATCACTGCAATCGGCGGCGGCCTGCTGGCTTCGAATGTGTCCTTCCAGCCCTATATCGGTACGGAATACGTCATCATCATGTATGCGGGCGTGGTGCTGGGCGGCCTCGGCAGTATCCGCGGCGCTTTCCTCGGCGGCCTGAGCATCGGCATCCTGCAGCAGGTGTCGGCCATTGTCCTGCCCAACCAGTTGCAGGGCACCGTCATCTTCGTCTGTTTTCTCGCCGTCATCCTGTTCCGTCCGCAGGGCTTCTTCGGGCGCAGGGATCGCACCGCATGAACGCCTTCGGCAACCTCTCCGGGGTGAAACGGGACTTCCTGCACATCGGCATCTTCGGCCTGGTCTACCTGGTGCTGGCGCTGGTGGTCAGCAACTCCTATTACCAGCTCATCATGACCATCGTGCCTATATGGGCGGTGATGGGCCTGTCCTGGAACCTGTTGTCCGGCTACAGCGGCCTCATCAGTTTCGGCCATGCCGCCTTTTTCGGCCTGGGCGCCTACCTGGTGGCGCTGTGCTCGGTGGTGTGGGACCTCAACCCCTGGATTACCATCGTGCTGGCTACCCTCGCCGGTGCCGGCGCCGGTTTGCTGGTTGGCATACCCACCTTCCGGTTGCGCGGGCATTATTTTGCCCTCGCCATGCTCGCTTATCCGCTGGCCCTGTTGTACGTGTTCGAGTGGCTCGGTTACCAGGAAGTCGCTCTGCCCATGCATCGCGAGGCGCCGCTGACATACATGCAGTTCGAAAACCCGGTGTATTACATCGTGATTGCGCTGGTCCTGCTGATGCTGGCTCTCGGTATCACGTCCGTGCTCTCCCATTCAAGATTCGGCATGTCGCTGCTGGCGATCAAGCTCGACGAGGATGCCGCGGAGGCGGCCGGCATCAATTCACTGTACTGGAAGCTGGCGGCGATCACGATCAGTGGCGCCATCGCCGGTGCTGCCGGCGGTTTTTACGCGGTGGTGCTGCTGGTGGTCACGCCGCTGGCGGTATTCGGCATGCTGGTTTCCGCGCAGGCACTGATCTTTGCCATGTTCGGCGGCGTTGGCACGCTGTGGGGCCCTGTGCTCGGTGCCTTCATTCTGGTGCCGCTCAGCGAGATCCTCTACGCCCGCTACGCAGCCGATTTTCCCGGCATCCAGGGCGTGATCTACGGTGTGGCCATCATTGCCGTCATTCTGTTCGCCCCGGAAGGCGTGCTGTGGAAACTGCGTGCGATGCGCAAACCCGGCACGTTCCGCATGCTGGGCTCGACCGCGAGCAAAGCCGACTTTGGCGTCTCCGAGGAACTGCTGGTCGTGCCCCCGGTGCATGACGGCAAACCGGTGCTGGAAGTGACAGGACTTGCGAAAGCCTTCGGCGGGCTGCAGGCCACCAGCGACCTGTCCTTTTCCGTCAGGGAAGGGGAGCTGCTGGGCATCATCGGTCCCAATGGCGCCGGCAAGACCACGCTGTTCAATTTGCTCAACGGCTTCCTGCGCCCGGACAGTGGCGATATCGTTTTTCACGGCCAGTCGCTGCAACGGCAGCGGCCAAACCGCCGCTGTGCCGCCGGCATGGCGCGCACCTTCCAGGTGCCCAAGCCGTTCACGCACCTGTCGGTGCTCGACAATGTCGTGATCGGCGCCTATGTCCACACGCGGTCGAAGGTGGAAGCCAGCCGTCACGCCTCGGCCGCCATCCACCTGGTCGGTCTGCATGACCACCTCGACCTGCCGGCCGCCAACCTCACCAACAAGGAACTGCGGCTCATGGAGCTGGCCCGGGCGCTGGCGTCAAAACCCACGCTCATCCTGGTGGATGAAATCCTGGCCGGTCTCGACCCGCAGGCCATGCAGGACATGCTGGTGGTCCTCAGGCGTGTGCGTCGCCTGGGCATCACCATCATCATCATCGAGCACAGCATGCAGGCGATGGTGCAACTGGTGGATCGCTTCATTGTGCTGGACCACGGCGCACTGCTTGCCGAAGGCAGTCCGGACAGCATCGTCAGGAACCCGGCAGTCATCGAAGCCTATCTGGGCAGGCAGTGGCGGCAAGAGGAGGCCGGTGATGAGTGATGCGCTCTTGCAGCTGGAATCCCTGTCAGCCGGATACGGCGGTGTAGACGTGCTTCAGGATGTATCGCTGACGCTGGACCGCGGTGCGTTTGTCGCGGTGGTCGGCCCCAACGGGGCGGGCAAGAGTACGCTGTTCAAGACCATATCGGGCCTCGTCATGGCCTCGGCGGGCAACATGACCTGGCAGGGCCAGAACCTGGGTAACGTGCAGGCACCGAAGCGCGCCCACCTGGGCATTGCCCACGTGCCGGAAGGGCGGCAGGTGTTCCCGACGTTGAGTGTCCTGGAGAACCTGGAAATGGGTGCCTTCGTGAATCGCGATCGTGCCGCCTTCCCGGAGTTCCTGGAAAAAATATTCACCTGGTTCCCGGTTCTGAAGGAGCGGCAGCGGCAGCCGGCCGGCACACTGTCGGGCGGTGAGCAGCAGATGCTGGCCATTGGCCGGGGACTGGCAGCGGATCCTGCGATGCTCATGCTGGACGAGCCGTCGATGGGACTGGCGCCGGCCATCGCCGACGAGATATTCACCCGGCTCGTGGACATCCATCGCAGCAGCGACCTGGCTATCCTGCTGGTGGAGCAGCGCGTTGCCGAAGCCCTGCACTTTGCCGATTATGCCTACGTGCTGGAAGCGGGTCGTATCATCCTGAGCGGCAAGCCTGCCGAACTGCAGCACAACGACCGCATTCGCCAGGCCTACCTGGGCATGTGATGCGGGAAAAAGAAGCTAGACGACCCGAATCTGCCAGATCTTCAATGCGCCGTCTTCCCGGCGCAAGATGAATGAAAATGACAATTCGGAGACTTCCTGCGGCTTGTCCGCGCGATCGATCATGCGCCTCATCGTGCCGTTGATGAAGCACAGATCGGACATTTACCGCTCATCGGTTATGGCCAAGTCGAAACGGAAACTGCCCTTGGTGTTGAAACGGGTTTCGTAGAATTCCCGGATGGTGTCCTTGCCGGTGATGGGTGTGTATTCGGGCACCTGGATCGTGGCCTCAGCGCTCAGGGCATCGAGTATGCCATCGATATCCTGGGCCTGAACCAGTTCATTGAATTTGAAAACCAGGCTTCGGGCAATGCGCAAATTCTCTTCCATAAACTGACCCGTCCCTTGTTCGTTATTTTGCGTTACTGCTGCGGCGTTCATCCTACAGGACAGTGATTCGAGTCCATAATATTAAAACAACATTAAAGACCTGCCATGGGTAAAACCCCAGCAACCCTGGAATTTCCCGGCATTTTCCCCTGTGTCATGAGAGTCTTGACTGTCTCATGCATGCAGGAAAAAACCTGTGACATAATTGACGCAATTCCTGCCAGAATTGACAGGCCATCGATCCCTCAGGGAGCCTGCGGATTTTGGCTGGAATTAAATTAATGCTTATATAACAAATAGATATCGTAATAATGGGACAGGCCTGACAGTCTGGCACAATTTCTGCTCCAGTCCTGACAAGGAAGCCTGTATGCGCTTCTCATATGCAACCCAATAACGAGGCATCACCATGAGCAAAACCCTGCCG
>CAZVSC010000012.1:10581-17131 GCA_964629325.1 uncultured Enterobacteriaceae bacterium | reverse complement strand
GCGCTTCTCATATGCAACCCAATAACGAGGCATCACCATGAGCAAAACCCTGCCGTTCACACCGCAACCGGACGTCAAACCGGCAGTGAAGGCCTTTTTTGACCAGGATACGGAAACCTTTTCCTACGTGGTCAGGGATCCGGATTCCAACGCGTGCGCGGTCGTGGATTCGGTACTCAATATCGACTATCCCTCCGGCACAGTTACCCACGCAGGCGCAGATGCCATCATCGCTTTCATCCGTGAACAGGGCCTGGACCTCGAGTGGCACATCGAGACCCACGTGCATGCCGATCACCTGACGGCGGCGCCCTACATTCAGGAACAACTGGGCGGCAAGATCGGCATCGGCGCCAATATCACGACGGTGCAGGAAGTGTTTGCCGGCATATTCAATACCGGCCCGGAGTTTCGTCGTGACGGCTCCCAGTTCGACGTGCTTTTTCAGGACGGTGACAGTTACACCATCGGCAACCTGACCGCTTATGCCATGCATACACCCGGGCATACCCCCGCCTGCATGACGCATGTCATAGGCAACGCCGCCTTCGTTGGCGATACTATCTTCATGCCGGATGTCGGTACCGCCCGTGCGGATTTTCCGGGTGGCAATGCGCGCACGCTGTACCAGTCCATCGAGCGCGTGCTGTCGCTGCCGGAGGCGACGCGCCTGTTCATGTGTCATGACTATCCGGAAAAGCGCGAGGTGGCTTACGAGACCACCGTTGCCGCCGAGAAGAAAGGCAATATCCATGTACATACAGGCATCAGTGAAGACGAGTTCGTGAAGATGCGTGAAACCAGGGACGCCACCCTGGACATGCCGCGCCTGATTTTGCCGTCGCTGCAGGTGAACATGCGTGCCGGGCACATGCCGCCGGCCGAGGACAACGGCAGGGTGTACCTGAAGCTGCCGATCGATGCATTCAAATAAGCAGTAGAAAAACAGATAAACAGTCCCGGCAAGCAGCCGGGGTGGAGGAGGGGACCATGAACCAGAGCAAATCCAGCGCCATCGTCATCGTGGGCGGCGGCAGTGCGGGCATCTCGGTAGCGACCAGCCTGCTGAAACGCCAGGCGAATCTCGATATCACCATCATCGATCCGGCGGCCGACCATTACTACCAGCCGGGCTTCACCCTGGTCGGCGGCGGTGTGTTCAACGTGGCGCAGACCCGGCGTGACATGGCCAGCGTGATGCCGCGCCAGGTGCAATGGCTGAAAGCGGCCGTGGCCACCTTCGATCCTGACAACAATGCGTTGACGCTGGATGACGGCAGCGTGGTCACCTATGAACGGTTGATCGTATGCCCCGGTCTGAAACTCGACTGGGACGGCGTCGAAGGACTGCGTGAGACCCTTGGCAAGAATGGCGTCACGTCGAACTACCTGCCTGAATACGCGCCCTACACCTGGGAACTGGTGCAGTCGCTGAAATCCGGCAAGGCCGTGTTCACGCAGCCGCCCATGCCGATCAAGTGCGCGGGTGCGCCCCAAAAGGCGTTGTACCTGTCTGCCGATCACTGGTTCACCACCAACGTACTGAAAAATATCGACATTGCCTTTTTCAACGCCGGCGGCGTGCTGTTCGGTGTCGCCGATTATGTGCCGGCGCTGCAGAAGTACATCGACAAATATCACGTCAAGCTGCAATTGGGCCACAATCTGGTGAAAGTGGACGGGGCGTCCAAAACCGCGTGGTTCACCAAAACGGACAAGGACGGCAACAAGGAAACCGTGGAAACCGGCTTCGACATGCTGCACGTGTGCCCGCCGCAAAAAGCCCCGGACTTCATTCGCAGCAGCCCCCTGGCCGACCAGGCCGGCTGGGTCGACGTGGACCCCAATACGCTGAAGCACAAGAAGTACGCCAATATCTGGGGCCTGGGCGACGCCACCAACAGTCCCAACGCGAAAACCGCCGCAGCCGTGCGCAAGCAGGCGCCGGTAGTGGCGTGCAACGTGCTGGAAGACATCCGCCAGGGTGGCGAGGTGTATGGCTACGATGGGTACGGTGCGTGCCCGTTGACGGTGGAGAAGGGCAAGATCGTACTGGCCGAATTCCGTTACGGCGGCAAGCTGTCACCGACGCTTCCCACCTGGTTGCTCAAGGGCACCCAGCCCACCTGGCTGGCCTGGTTCCTGAAGAAGGTGGTCATGCCGAAGCTGTACTGGGACGGCATGCTCAAGGGCAAGGAAACCCTGGTGTCGCCGCGCAAGTTGTCTGAAATTGACAGCTGAGCCGGCCCGCTTGAAGGCGTCACCAGGACTGGCCAGGTACCTGCCCTGCATCGAGTGGCTGCGCGCCTACGATGCCAGGACGCTGATCGACGACCTGCTGGCCGCAGTCATCGTCACCATCATGCTCGTGCCGCAGTCTCTGGCCTATGCCTTGCTGGCGGGCGTACCGGCGGAAGTCGGGTTGTATGCCAGCATCCTGCCGCTGGTGTTGTACACCGTGTTCGGCAGCAGCCGCACGCTGGCGGTGGGGCCGGTCGCCGTCGCCTCGTTGATGACCGCATCGTCCATCGGCAGCCTCGGGCTAACGACGCAGGCTGAATACCTGCAGGCGGCCATGCTGCTGGCCATGCTGTCGGGCCTGTTCCTGCTGGTCCTCGGCATCCTGCGTTTCGGCTTCATGGCCAACTTCCTCTCGCATCCGGTCGTATCGGGTTTCATCACGGCGTCCGGCATCATCATCGCGCTCGGGCAGGTGCGCCACATCCTCGGCATCAATGCCGACGGCGACAATATTCCCGAACTGTTTTCGACACTGTTCGAGCATCTCGGTGACGTGAATGGTGCGACCCTGGGCGTTGGCCTGTTCGCCCTGGCGTTTCTCGCCGCCGCGCGGATATGGCTGAAAGCCGGGCTCAGTGCACTGGGCGTTCCGGCATTTGCCGCCGGTATCGTCACCAAGGCGGCCCCGGTCGTGGCTGTGGTCATCACCATCATCTGGGCGGGACTCGCCGGCCTTGGCGACCAGGGCGTGGCGCTCGTGGGCATGATTCCCGCCGGGTTGCCGTCGCTGGTGATGCCGCCCTGGGACACGGAGATGGTGCGTGAACTGATCGTGCCAGCCATTCTCATTTCAGTGATCGGTTACGTGGAGTCGGTTTCCGTGGGCAAGACCCTGGCCGCGAAACGGCGCCAGAAAATCAACCAGGACCAGGAACTGATCGGCCTGGGTGCGGCCAATATCGCATCCGCCGTGTCCGGCGGTTTCCCGGTGACCGGGGGCTTTTCCCGCTCGGTGGTGAATTTCGATGCCGGGGCGCAGACGCCAGCCGCTGGATTCTTCACCGCCATCGGCATCGCCATCGCCACGATGACGCTGACCGGTTACCTGGCGCTGCTGCCCAAGGCGACGCTGGCCGCCACCATCATCGTCGCCGTGCTGGGGCTGGTGGATGTTTCCATCCTGAAAAAAACCTGGGTCTACTCCCGGCATGACTTCATCGCCGTGGCCGCGACGATTGGCGTAACCCTGCTGGCTGGTGTCGAAATCGGTGTGTCGACCGGCGTGCTGGCATCACTGGTGCTGCACCTGTACAAGACCTCGCGGCCGCATATCGCCGAGGTGGGCGAGATCAAGGGCACCAAGCATTTTCGCAACGTGAAACGCCACAAGGTGGAAACCAGTCCCGATATCCTGCAACTGCGCATCGATGAAAGCCTGTACTTCGCCAACGCGTCTTACATCGAGGAAGAGATCTTCCGCAACCTCGGCGAGCGCAAGCAGCTGCGCCACGTCATCCTCATGTGCACCGCTGTCAACGAGATCGACATCAGTGCACTCGAGGTTCTGGAATCAATCAACGAAATCCTGGCAGAGCAGGGTATCGGTTTTCACCTGTCGGAAGTGAAGGGGCCCGTGATGGATCATCTCGAAGGCACTCATTTCCTGAAAAAACTGAACGGCCAGGTGTTTCTCTCACACTACCAGGCTGTGCAGACCCTGCTGCTCGAGGATACGCTGCTGTCACTGTAGTGACGGCGAAGAAACGCGCATTGACAGGCCAGACTGATGCCTGTACTTTTATGTGCAATTCAACTGGAAAAATAAAGGAGGTGATCCAATGTCTAGTGATATGTGTAAGGTTTCAACGGATATTGGTGCAATGGTTCAATTCGGTACAAGCGACCGGAGGCAAACGTAACACCATCCTCAGGAACTGATTTGATTGGTTTTTGACATGTTCCGTTGGAACCAGACTGATCACGAAAGGGGGCTGAAAAGCCCCCTTTTTTGTTGTCGCGTCGTTTTCGTTTTGTTGCCGTGCATTCGTTCCTGCCTTTCTTGACAGGGTGCTTCATTCCCCCGTTTAATCATTGGCCATAACAACAGGGGGGTTTCATGAAAGCTTTCAGGCTGCTGGCGGTTGTACTCTCGCTAATATTTTCATTGTCCACGCAGGCGCAGGCACCGATCAAGGTCGGCCTGATCGTGCCCCTGTCCGGTCCCTGGGCGCGCCAGGGCCAGGTCATGCGCGCCGCCGCGGAACTGGCAGTGGAGCAGATCAATGCCGCCGGCGGGATTCATGCCCACGGCAACCGGCCGCTGGAGCTGGTGGTCTTCGACACCGGCGATTCGGTGGAGCGGGCCAAGAACGCTGCCCAGCGCATGGTGGCGGAGGAGCCCGACCTTGTCGGCGCCACCGGCGCCTACCTTAGCTCATTCACGCTGGCTGTCACCGAGGTGACCGAACGTGCTCAGGTGCCGTTGCTCACCCTGAGTTATTCCGACCTGCTCACGTCCCGCGGTTTTAACTACATCTTCCAGACTTCCGCCACCGGCGCTTACCAGAGCGAGAACGCATTGCCGCTGCTGCTGGATATTGCCGAGCAGGCCTCAGGCACCCGGCCAAAGACCATCGGCATCGTCATGGACAACACGGCAGCGTCTGTCGCCTTCGTCGAGCCCATCGTCAACGGCAACGCGCTGGCAAGAAACAACCTGGAACTGGTGGTCAACGAGGTGTTCACGCCGCCGCTGGCCAACGCCACGCCGCTGATCCAGCGCGTGCGTTCGCGCCGACCGGACCTGTTGTTTCTGCTGCCCACGGCCATTTCCGATACCAAGCTGCTGCTGGAAAAGATGAACGAGTTCGGACTTGGCCGCGGCCGCATTCCCACCATCAGCAACGGCGCCGCGATGGGCTCGCCCGACCTGGCCGCCAACATGCCGGCAGCCCTGCTTGAGGGGGTGATGTCAATCGTCGCCAACTGGAGTACGAAGGGACAGGAGCAGATGATCGCCGACTACATGGCCTTTTCCGGCGAGCCGTGGATGACCCAGAACCCGCTCTGCGCCTTCGGCCACATCTGGTTGTTGAAAGAAGCGTTGGAACTGGCGCCGACCGTCGACAGTGTCGCCGTCAACAACGCGCTTCATACGATGGATATCACATCCGGCGCATCCGATTATTTCGCCGGTGGCCGCGTGCGTTTCGATGCGACCGGCAAGCGCATCGATGCCGGCATACTGGTCATCCAGTGGCAAAACGGCAAGGCCGTGACCGTGTATCCGGATGATGCCGCCATGGCACCGCTGGTCTGGCCGACAAGATAAGGACGGATACCAGATACAGGGATGCCGTAATCAAGTTGCATCGAAGCGCCCCTGTATCTTTTATCCCGGGCATCAGCCCGCGAACCATCCTCCGTCCACGCTTTCACACGCCCCGGTGACGAAACCGGAGGCATCGGAGGCCAGGTACAGCGCTACGGTCGCCACTTCCTCGGGTTCTCCCATGCGCCCCATCGGCTGGCTCGCGTCCATGGCCGCGCGGATGGCGTCCGGGTCGGGATACTCGTTGATGCGCGCCAGCATGAACGGTGTGGCGATGCGGCCGGGGCAGATGCAGTTGACGCGGATGTTGTCCTTCGCGTGGTCCATGGCCATGGCCTTGGTCATGCCGACGATGGCGAACTTGGTCATGCAGTAGGCGAAGCGGTCGGGTACGCCGATGACGCCGCAGATGCTCGCCATGTTGACGATGTTGCCGGCCTTCTTCTTCAGGAAATGCGGCATGACCGCGCTGGTCATGTGGAACACGCCCTTCACGTTCACGTTGTAGAGCCGGTCGAAGTCTTCTTCCGAGGTCTGCTCGATCCGGCCGACCATACCCGCGCCCGCGTTGTTGAACAGCACATCCACCGGGCCTGCTTTCAGCACGCCCGCCACGTAGGCATCCACGCTGGCCTTGTCGGCCACATCGCAGTGCCCGACATGGATGCGGTCGGCGAAAGCCGAGCCCGCATGGCGTTCCCGGCAGGCCTCCAGGTTGATGTCGCTAACGTGGACGGTCGCCCCTACGGAAGCGAACAGTTCGGCGCTCGCCGCGCCGATGCCGGAAGCGCCACCGGTGATGATGACGGTCTTGTTATCCAGGTTGAAGGGATTGTTGCTCATGGTTGCTCCTTATTACGGATATCTTTCGATCTGAAGGATGCTTTTGGAAAATCGCTGAATTTGCCGCTTCGCAGCAGGAGTGTATAACAGGGCGGCGGAGACGTCCGAGCCAGGGATGGCGAGGCCGAGCGTACA
>CAZVSC010000012.1:7314-10481 GCA_964629325.1 uncultured Enterobacteriaceae bacterium | reverse complement strand
GTACGTCTGCGTTCTCCGTGCCCGTTATACACTCCGGCAAGCAGTCCATTATTTACAAAATCACGCCAAGCTCCGATTAAAGTTACGCTAAATACACGGATATTGGTATGATTCACGCCTCGATTTTTCACAACCACCGGAGTATTTCCATGTCCAATGATTCCCGCGCCGAACTGAAAAAACTCGGCGAACAAACCCGCCGCGAAGTGCTGGGCGACAAGTATGTCGATGCCGCGATGAACAATGCCAATGCCTTCAACCAGGGCCTGCAGGATCTGCTCAACGAGTACTGCTGGGGCGACGGCTGGAATCGTGGTGTTTTGTCACGCCGTGACCGCAGCCTGGTCAACCTGGGCATGCTCACCGCCCTGGGCAAGTCCCACGAAGTGGCCGTGCACACCCGCGGTGCCAAGAACAACGGCCTGAGCAACGAGGAAATCGCCGCCGTATTCCTGCAGGCAGCCGTGTACTGCGGCGTGCCCGCCGCCGTGGACAGCTTCCGCTCGGCGACCCCGGTCATCAAGGAAATGGACGGCGAGTAATCCTATGCAAGCAATCACGCCTCCCGCTGCGATCGGTTTCGTCGGTCTCGGCAACATGGGTTACCCAATGGCGAGCCGTCTCGCTGCCGCGGGCTATAAACTCACTGTCACCGACCTCAACAAGGATGCCGTCGCCAGACTTTGCGCCGAAACCGGTGCCGCCGCCGCTTCCTCGCTGAAGGCCCTGGGTGAATCATCCGACCTGGTCATCACCATGCTGCCTGAAGGCAAGGCGGTCAGGAAAGTGCTGCTGGGCGATGGCACTCCTGGTAACGACAATATCACCAGTGGTCTCAAGGATGACACGGTCATCATCGACATGAGTTCATGCTCGCCCGTAGATACCCGGGCCCTGAGCGAGGAACTGGTCGGCATGGGCTTCCACCTGATCGATGCGCCGGTATCCGGCGGCAAGTACAAGGCGGGTGAGGGCACCCTTGCCATCATGGCCGGCGGCAGGGAAGACCTGGTCGAGGCCTGCCGACCCGTGTTCGGGGTCCTGGGCAAGCCCTTTCGCACCGGCGGCCCGGCGTCCGGGCACGCCATGAAGGCGATGAACAATTTCCTGTCCGCGGGCACGCTGGCCCTGACCTGCGAAGCCGTGGTGACGGGTACGAAGTTCGGCCTGGATCCCAGGGTCATGGTGGACATCATCAACGCCTCCACTGGCCGCAGCAATTCCAGTGAGGACAAGTTTCCCAAGTTCGTCCTGCCGCGCAACTTCAATTCCGGTTTTTATCTCGGCCTGATGGCCAAGGACCTGCGCTTTGCCGTGGATCTTGCCAAGTCTGAAGGTACCTCCATCGGGTTCATCGAGCTGCTCAGCAGCATCTATGACAAGGCGGAAAAGGAACTCGGCTTCGAGGCCGACAACTGCGAGCTGTTCCGCTATATGGAAGCGCAGGTGGAAGAGGACTGACATCCAGTGGCCGGCCCTGAACCCTTTGCCGTTTACGCCATCCGCTATGCGCGGGTGGACCGCAAGGCGTCCGAGAATTTCCTGGGCGGCGATCCACACGAAGCCGGCATGCCCATGGATTATTTCGTCTGGCTCGCGGTGAGTGACAGCAAGACCTGGGTTATCGACACCGGATTCAACCAGGCGGCGGCGGACAAGCGCAAACGCGAGTTCCTGCGCTGCCCGACGGAAGGCCTGAAGGCGCTCGGCGTGGATGCCGCCGAGGTGGAGGATGTGATCATCACCCACCTGCATTACGACCACATCGGCAATTTCGACAAATTCGCGAAGGCGCAGTTTCACCTTCAGGACAGCGAGATGGCTTACGCCACCGGCCGCTACATGGCAAACCCGTTCTTCGGCCATGCCTTCGAGGTCGATGAAGTGGTCGCCATGGTGCGCAATGTCTACAAGGGCAGGGTGAGTTTCTATGATGGCGACCATGTTCTCGCCGACAATATCAGCCTGCATCATGTCGGTGGTCACACCAAGGGTCTGCAGGTGGTCCGGTTGTGGACGCAAAAAGGCTGGATGGTACTGGCATCGGATGCCAGTCACTACGCCGCCAACATGGACCAGGGCAGGCCCTTTCCCATCGTCGTCGATGTCGGCCAGATGATCGACGGCTGGCAAAAGATGAAGCGACTGGCCGATGATCCAGCCCTCATCATTCCCGGTCATGATCCCGAGGTCATGCGGCGCTTTCCCGCACCATCTGCGGATCTGGAAGGCATCGCCGTCAAACTGGCTTGAGAGTGACGGGTGGCGAGTGACGAGTGGCAAGTGAATAGCCGCTTGTAGCTAGCCGCTGGTCACGTTCTCAACCGTATCCCCCCAATTCTTCGTCTACCCAGTAGTCAGTTCGCTGACATATCCCGATATTCGCGCCAATAGTTAGGCTGTTGCGCCATTCCGCCTAGTCTTATCCCTATAACCTACTGAAAAAAATGGAAAATAATTGTTGGCACTGTGATTGCAATACAGGGGTAAAAGTGGGATTTGAAGCCAGGGCAGGCGCCTTGGCCTGTTCCAGAGACTAAAACCAGGAGCAAGGGGCAGTTATGAAAGCAGTTTCAGGAAAATCGATCGCCGGGGTATTGCTGGCGGCGTTGTGCACCAGCCAGGCGTTTGCCGAGGACCTGGTGGACATTTACAACCTGGCGGCCACCAACGACCCTACCGTGCGTGAAGCACGCGAGCGTTACGCATCCAGCCACACCCTGCTGGACCAGGGCAAATCGCAACTGCTGCCAAGCGTCAGCCTGCAGGGTACGAGCGCCAGGAACGCCAATGCGCCAGCGGAGTTCTACAGCTACGGCGCCGGTTTCAACTCTCACGGCTGGCGCCTGAATGTCAGCCAGAACCTGATGAACATGGAGGCCTGGTACGCCTTCCAGTCTGCACGGCAGTCCGACCGGCAGGCGGCGACCACCCTGGCCATCGCGGAACAGGATCTCATCGTGCGTGTTGCCACGGCCTATTTCGATGTGCTGCGCAGCCAGGACAACCTGGAAGCGTTCCGGGCGGAAGAAGAGGCCGCGCTCAGCATCCTGCGCCAGTCGGAACAGCGTTTCGACGTCGGCCTGAGTACCGTGACCGATGTCTACCAGAGCCAGTCTTCCTATGACCTCGCCCGCGTGAATCGCCTGGTCGAGGAAAACAACCTG
>CAZVSC010000012.1:0-7214 GCA_964629325.1 uncultured Enterobacteriaceae bacterium | reverse complement strand
AACAACCTGTCGGTGAAGGCGGCCGAATACCAGTTCGAGGCTTCCAGGGAAGACGTGAAGTCGGCGCGGTCCAGGCACCTGCCCACCTTGACCGTCGGCGCCGGCTACAACTACAACGCGGAATCGCAGAACCCGTTCAGCTTCTTCCCGGGCCAGGCGAATGAAAGTGCCCAGGTTTCCCTGAATGTCACCATCCCGCTCTATTCAGGCGGCCTGACCTCGGCGCGCCGCCGCCAGGCCTACCACAACCGTAATGCTGCGGAAGAAGTATTGCTGTTTACCCGCCGCTCTGCATTGCAGGACATTCGCAATGCCTTTCGCAGTGTGCAGACGGATGTCGTGACTGTCGCCGCCCGCGAGCAGGCCATCATTTCCGCGGAAAGCGCACTGGAAGCCACCGAGGTCGGTGCCGAAGTGGGCACGCAGAACGTGGTGGATGTCGTACTGGCCCAGCGCACCCTCTACCAGGCGCAGCGCGATTACGCCAATGCCCGGTACAACTATGTCATCAATACACTGAACCTGAAGCGTGCAGCCGGGGCGCTCAATCCGCAGGATGTGATGGAGCTGAACCAGTGGTTGCAATGACAGTTCCAGGTCCCAAGTTACAAGTCCCAAGCAGATGAAAGCAGACTGATACTGCAGGGCCTGATTTTTACTTGAAGTAGAGATCAGGCCCTGTAAGAGGGTTTTCCCTGAACCAACTTGGGACTTGCGACTTGTGACTTGGGACTTCCCTCCTGTACCTTTGCAGACCGGAACACAATAACCAGTGGGGAAGCCGGCCATGCGCACAATACCAGTCAACTTACTTCTTGCCTTTATCTGCCTGTCAGCCGGCAGCGTTTACGCCGCCGATATGACGCCTGGAGACACCTTCCAGGACTGTCGCAACTGTCCCGAAATGGTGGTCATTCCCGCCGGCACCTTCATGATGGGATCCCCGCCGGAGGAAGCCGAGCGCAGGGAGAACGAACCGCAACACAGCGTCACCTTTGCCCGACCGTTTGCCATCGCGACCACACCGGTGACCTGGGATATGTGGGAAGCCTGTGTCCGCGATGGTCGCTGCGATGGTGCGGGCGTCGAAGCGGCGCTGCGCATCCAGCTTGACGGTAGCGAAAATCCGGATTGGGACTGGGGCAGGGGAGACCGTCCGGTGGTTGGTGTGAGCTGGTACGACGCCCAGCAGTTTGTCGGCTGGCTCAACGGCAAAACCGGCAGTGACGATGCCTACCGGTTGCCCTCGGAATCACAGTGGGAATACGCGGCGCGCGGCGGTACCACCACGACCTTTCCCTGGGGCAACACGCTCGATTACGATTACGGCAATTTCGGCCTCCGCGAATCAGGCCTGGGCGGCATGGCAGAAGGCGGTGACATCTGGGTCAATGAAACCTCGCCGGTGAAATCCTTTTCTTCCAATGCCTTCGGTGTGTACGACATGCACGGCAATATCTTCGAATGGGTGGAGGATTGCTACGAAGCCGATTTCGCCAATGCCCCGCGCGATGGCTCTGCCAATAAGAACGGCAACTGTGCCAACCGGGTATTCCGCAGCGGCACCTACCTCAGCAACCCCTACATGCAGCGCTCCGCCCGCCGGGGGGCGCCGTATCCGTCAACACAGCGTGGCCGCAACTATCTCGGGTTCCGGGTAACCAAGCTGCTTGAATGAAAGCTGGCAGTAGGGCAGTTTCCGTGTACAGCCGCATCCTCGGGGGTTGCCTCAGGAAAAGCCCGAGGCTTTTATGCCTGTACCGGGCTCAGCACTTGATGACGGGTATATCCGGCCAGCGCGTGGTGTAGGCCGGCGACTTGAAGTTGCGGCTCATCAGCCACTTCGGCTGGATGCCGGTGTTGGCCAGTTGCACGGTGTAGCGGCCGAAGCGTTCGTTGATGCGGTCCACCGTGTGCATGAGGTGGCGCGATTTTTCCGACTGCCGCGGCGCGTAGAAATCCAGCTGCTCGTACTTGCGCGTGCGCAGGTCGAGCAGGCCGATACCGCATTTCTTGTAGCGGATGCCGGGCCGGTAGATCTGCTCCAGGGCGTCGGCGCCGGCGCGGGCGATGAGGCGCGTGTCGTTGGTCAGTGTGGGCAGCTGCACGAAGCGGTGGCGCCAGAAGTGCACCTGGTTCTGGAAACTTTCCAGGTAGACCCACAGATTCGCGGTGAGGCCGTTCTGCCGGCGCATCTTTTCGCAGGCGCGCGCCGCGTACAGGCTCACGGCCTGCTGCAGTTCATGCAGCTCGGTGACCTTGTAGCTGAAGCTGCGCGAGCAGATGATTTCCTTTTTCGGTTCGGGATTCAGGTCGAGGTCGAGGCAGGGCTCGCCGCCCAGCTCGCGGATGGTTTTCTCCAGCACCACGCTGAAGCGCCGGCGCAGCCACTTCGGGTCACTCTGCGCCAGCTGCAGGGCATTGTGGATGCCCATGTCGTGCAGGCGCTGCTGGATGCGTTTGCCGATGCCCCAGATCCCGTCCAGCGGCACCCGGGCCAGCAGCCATTCCCACTTTTCCGTTGTATCAAGCACGCACACGCCATTCAGGCGTGGAATTTTCTTGGCGGCCTGGTTGGCCAGCTTGGCCAGGGTCTTGGTGGGGGCGACGCCGACGCACACCGGCATGCGGATGTGCTGCCAGAGCATGTCCTTTATATGCATGCCCTGCGCATGGTACGTGCCGAAGCGCTCGCCGGGCAGGCGCAGGAAGGCCTCGTCGATGGAATAGACCTCCATCTCCGTGGCGCAGGGCTCCATCAGTTTCATGACGCGGGCGGAGATATCGCCGTAGAGTTCGTAGTTGCTGGAAAAGATGTGGCAGCCGGCGTCCTCCACCTGCTTGCGCACCTGGAAGAAGGGCAGCATGCCGGGGATGCCGAGGGCCTTGGCCTCCTTGTTGCGGGAGATGATGCAGCCGTCGTTGTTGGACAGCACCACGATCGGCTTGCCGCGCACGGCCGGGTTGAAGATGGCCTCGCAGCTGGCGTAGAAGGTGTTGCAGTCCACCAGGGCATACATGGAAAAGGGCGCTCACAAAATTCGGGGGCAGGGGGAGGGAGGATACTAGAGGTAAGAGGTAAGAGGAAAGAGGTAAGGCAGCCCAGGGCGGGCGCCAGGATCAAAATCGTTATTGATACGTTGAGTAGCGACTATGACGCGTGGCAGAAATCCCCGGCAATTCATCCTTACCTCTTTCCTCTTCGTTGGCCGTGTGGATAATGCCTATCCATCAACAAGAACAAGAAAAGGAAGGGGTTATGAAGAAGTCGTTGATAACGATGTTGTTTTTCCTGGTCGGCTGCGTCGGCGCCGCCAATTCCCAGCAGGCCGCGGCACCCCTGGACGACTGCATGGATGCCGACGGATACCGCTTCATCTGCGGGCCGACCAACGCCGAGGACCTGGTGCGGGTGCCGAATACCGACTGGGTCATCGCCAGCGGCATGGCGCCGGGCACCTCCCTGTTCCTGATGGACGCCAACCGCCTGACGGCCAACGCGCTCTATCCCGGCATGCTGCCGCGGGCCCGCCAGGACATGTCCCGCTACGGCGCCTGCCCGGGTTCCCCGGACCCCAATAATTTTGTCGCCCACGGCGTGAGCATCCGCGCCAGTGCCGATAATCGCTCGACCCTGTACGTGGTCGGCCATGGCGCCCGCGAGGCCATCGAGGTGTTCGACGTGGATGCCCGCCGCGGCAGCCCGGTCATCACCTGGATCGGCTGCGTACTGATGCCCGAGCATCATGAGGCCAACAGCGTGGCCTCGATGGCCGACGGCACCATCCTCGCCACCGTGCTCATCCATCCGGACAAGACCTTCTTCGAGGCCATTTCCGGGCAGCCGACCGGCGGCGTCTGGAAGTGGTCGCCGGGCGATGACGGATTCGCCCTGGTGCCGGGCACCGAACTGCCGGCCAACAACGGCATCGAGGTCTCCGCCGACGGCCGCACCATCTATGTCGCCTCCAGCGGCCTGCACAAGATCGTGGCGCTGAGCAACACCAGTCCCGCACGGGTGCTGGGCATGACCGAAGACCTGGGCATCACGCCGGACAACGTGCACATGGGTGTGGATGGCAAGCTCATCACCGCCGGCATGCATAACGAAGACCCGGTCTGCGGCAGCATCATCGATCCGGAAACTTTCAACCTGGAAACCATCGCGACCTGCTCGCGACCGTTCCGCGCCTTTGCCATCGATCCGCAAACACTGGCAACGCAGGAAATCGCGAATGGCGGCGCCACGCCAGGGTGGAGCAACGCCACCATGGCGCTGGAAGTGGGCGACGACGTGTGGCTGGGTACCTTCTCGGGCAGCCGGATCGCGATCAGGCCGCGACATTAACAGGGTTATCCCGCGATAAGCTGAAATTCCAAGCCGTTTGCACATTTGGCGGGTACAATAGCGCCTTTTTATTTGTAGACACGGGGATTTGTCTTGCCTGCAGCCAGTTTTACTGCCCGCGCCCACACACCAGTCATTTGTCTTCTGTTGGCCCTGCTTGTATCACCCATGGCCCATGCCCAGCAGGGCGGCAACAGGAAACTCGTCGACCTGCCGCAGTTGTCCGGGGATGTCGTTATCAACGGCAGCCTCGATGAAAGCGTCTGGGCGCAGGCCGCCCTGATCGAGGACCTGCACCAGGTCTTCCCCGAGGAATTTGCCACACCCACCCAGCCGACCCGCGTGCGCGTCTTCTATACCGAGTCCGCCCTGTACATTGGTGCCACCATGGTGGAGAGCGACCCGGCGCAGATCCGCGACCGTGTCCTGCGCCAGGGCCAGGCACTCGATGCCGACGACATCTTTGCGGTTATCATCGATCCCTACCTGGACCGTCGCAACGGCTACCGTTTCGAGGTGAATCCCAACGGTGTGCGCTGGGAAGGCCTGTTCCAGAACATCATCGAGGTGGAAGGCAACTGGGACGGCATCTGGGAGGCGCGCGCGCAGCGCAACGCCGAGGGCTGGTCCGCCGAGATCCGCATTCCGTTCCAATCCCTGTCCTTCAACCCGGGTTCCACCGAGTGGGGCCTGAACTTCAGCCGCATCCGCCGCGGCGACAACGAGATCATCGCCTGGATGTCATACAACCGGGAGATCAACCCGAGCACGTCGGGTACGGCTACCGGCCTGACCGACATGCGCCAGGGTGTAGGCCTGGACGTGGTGCCTTCCATGACACTGCGCCGCAACCGCAAGTTCGGCCCGGCCGGATTCACGGAAAATCATTACGAGCCGCAGCTGGATGTGTTCTACAAGGTCACACCGCAGCTCAATGCCTCGCTGACCCTGAACACGGACTTCTCCGCCACGGAGGTGGACGACCGCCAGGTCAACCTGACCCGCTTCAACCTGTTCTTCCCGGAGAAGCGCGACTTCTTCCTGCGCGACGTCGACATATTCGAATTCGGCCAGGTCGGCTCCGGCGGCTTCAACAGCGTGTCCGGTACCGGCTCCGCCGCGATCTCCACGCCCGCGCGACAGAATGCCCGGCCGTTCTTTTCCCGCAAGATCGGCCTGGGCGCGGGCGGCCAGATACTCGATCTCGTCGGCGGCGTGAAACTCAGCGGCAGGGTGGGGGACTGGAACGTCGGCTCCCTGCTCATCAACCAGGGAGAGGAATCCGCGCTGGGACTGGATTCGCAAAACATCTTTGTCGGTCGCACGGTGCTCAATGTGGGTTCGCGCACCCAGGTGGGCGCTATCCTGACCGATGGCAATCCGCAGGGAAACATCGACAACACCCTGGTGGGCACGGACATCCGCTATCGGAACACGGCGTTCTACGGCAACACTGTCGAGGCGTCCGCCTTTTACCAGGAAACCGATACAGACGGCCTGGTTGACCAGGACAATGCCTCTTACGGCATCAACCTGTTCCTGCCCAATGCCCAGGGCTGGCAGGGCCTTTACCAGTACAAGCGCGTGGAGGAAAACTTCTTCCCGGCCGTGGGTTTCGTCAACCAGACCGACATGGAAGACCACCATCTCAACGTCGGCTATCGCCATTTCCTGCAGCCGGATGATTTCTTTCGTTCCATCGCCCTCATCGGCGAGGCCTACCGCGCCGAGAATCTCGCCGACGGCAGCCTGAACAACGAGAACATCGGCCTGCGCCTGACCTCCTTCACCAACACCAACGACTCCTATTGGACCCGTGTGGTCTATTACAAGGAGCAGCTGCAGCGGCCATTCACCATTTACCGGGCATCCGACGGCTCGCGCACGGTGACGATTCCGGCCGGGGAATATTCCTGGGAAGATTACTTCATCGGCATGTCGTGGGGCGGCCACCGCAAGATTTCCGGGGGGCTGCAGCTGTGGAGCGGCGAGTATTATGACGGCACCCATGTCCAGACCAACGGCAACGTCACCTGGCGACCCAACAGCAACTTTGCCCTGACCTTCACCTTCAACGAGAACGAGATCAAGCTGCCGGCCGGCAATTTTACCGTGCGCCTGTATGGCCTGAATTCCCAGTACGCCTTTTCTTCAACCCTGTCCTGGAGTAACCTCATCCAGTACGATAATGTTTCGGAAAACCTCGGTCTTAACAGTCGCCTGCACTGGATTCCGCGGGCAGGACAGCAGGCCTTCCTGGTTCTCAACTGGGGGCTGGTGGATGCCGACAAGGACAACCATTTCGATTCAACGATTGCCGATTTATCTCTGAAATTTAATTACACTTTCCGCTTCTGATAGCAGGGACAGCAGGCATGAACGAAGAGTTGCTCAGGGAATACATAGTCTCTCTTCAAAAACGGGTCGAGCGCTTGATCGGCCTGAAGGGGAAGCTCGCCGAAGGCAATGCCAAGGCGGATGAAAACATTCGCCTGATGGCGCACTCACTGCACGGTTCCGGGACTTCTTTCGGTTTTCCGGAAATCACCGAGGCGGGCAGGGCGGTCGAGCATGCCGACCAGGACAGTCTGCCGCAAAAACTCGATATTCTCATCAAGGTCCTGAAAGACAGCGTTGCCAAACGAATGCCGGCCGAGCCCGAAGCATCGGATCCGGCCCTTGACCAACCAGCTGCCTCAAACAAGGCAGGCAAACCCGCCGGGGCGAAGCCGGCGGAGAGCAGCAAGGAAATCCGGGTGCTCGTTATCGAGGATGATGCCGAAGTGGCCCGCCTGATCACCTTTACCCTGCAGGGCCTGCCGAAAAAATGCAATATCCTGGTGGCGCCGTCCGCGTCAAAAGCGCA
>CAZVSC010000011.1:0-64706 GCA_964629325.1 uncultured Enterobacteriaceae bacterium | reverse complement strand
AACTTAATCGCCCCGCGTATCCAGTAAATTGGTAAACACGGGTTCGTGCAGCCGATGGATATAACGTGCGCAGCGATTAAACATGACAGCCAGCCAGACAAGAGATTTTCCGCCAGGGAGATTCCCATGCTGATCGAAGCAGAAGAATCCCTCGGGTTGGGCGAAGAGAGTTTCCGCATTATCGCGGATACCTCTCCGGTCGCCCTCATCATCAGCCGGCTGTCCGACGGCGTCATCCAGTATGCCAATCGCCAGGCCTGCGACCTGTTCCGTAAAAGCACTGCAGACCTGATCGACAGCAGCATCATCAAGTTGTTCTCGAAGTACAGCAACGATATTTCCATCCTGTCGGTACTCAGTTCCGGCATGGACGTGAAGAATCGTGAAGTCTATTTCCGTGAAGAGCAGGAACCGGCCATGTGGCTTTCCCTCAGCACCAAGACCCTGGTGCTCGAAAAGGAGAAGGTCATCTGCACCGCGCTGCTCGATGTCACCGAGGCCCGCGAGCTGTCACACCAGCTGAGTTACCAGGCTACCTATGACGACCTTACCGGCCTGGTTAACCGCCGCGAGTTCGAGGACCGCCTGCAGGAAATTATCGATTCGGCTTCGGAACTGAAAACCGAGAACGTGCTGTGCTACCTCGACCTCGACCAGTTCAAGGTCATCAACGATACCTGCGGGCATATGGCCGGCGACGAATTGCTGCGCCAGTTGTCCCAGGTGCTGCATCGCTGCATACATCGTGAGGACACGCTGGCCAGGCTTGGTGGCGACGAGTTTGGTGTGCTGCTGGAGAATTGCCCGTTGAAAAATGCCATCGACGTGGCCGACAACATTCGCCAGGTCGTACAGGAGTTCCGTTTTCTCTGGGAAGACAACACCTTCAATATCGGGGTCAGTATCGGCCTCACACCAATTTCCCCCGAGAATGAAACCATCTCCGATGTCCTGCGCCGTGCCGACACCGCATGCTACGTGGCCAAGGACGCCGGCAGGAACCGAATTCACGTCTTCCATTTCAACGATGAGGAGCTGGCCGAGCGCCACGGTGAAATGAAGCTGGTATCCAGCATCAACTCGGCGCTCGATGAGGGCCGCATGGAACTCTGGCAGCAGTCGATCACCCATGTCGACAAGCTGAACCGCAAGCTGGGGCGCGGCAATGTGCATTTCGAACTGCTGCTGCGTATGCGGGACAAGGCAGGCAACCTGGTAGGCCCCGAGGCCTTCCTGCCGTCGGCGGAACGCTATGACCTGGCGACCCGTATCGACCGCTGGGTGCTTGATGCCATGTTCAGCTGGTTCCGTAAATACCCCGAGCAGCTCGAGGAACTGGAGATTTGTGCCGTCAACCTGTCTGGCCAGTCGTTGGGCGATGAGAAATTCCTCAGGGAAATCACTGACCAGTTCAACAACTCGAATATCCCGGCGGAAAAGATCTGTTTTGAAATCACCGAAACGGCCGCCATCCTCAACCTCAACAATGCCAGCCAGTTCATCAAGACCCTGAAGCGACTCGGCTGCAGTTTTGCCCTCGATGATTTCGGCAGCGGCCTGTCCTCGTTTGCCTACCTGAAAAGCCTGCCTGTGGATTACGTGAAGATCGACGGCTTCTTCGTGAAGGATGTCGTCAGCGACCCGGTGGATCTCGCCATGGTGAAGGCCATCAACGACATGGCCCATGCCATGGGCAAGCTGACTATCGCGGAATTCGTCGAGGACCGGGAAATCCTGGCGAAGCTCGTTGATTTGGGCGTGGATTATGTGCAAGGTTACGGTATCGCACAACCGGCACCGCTGATCCATGCACCTTCAAGATAAGTCCCGGGCCCAGGTCCACAAGTCACAAGATTCTGTCTCCGAACCCACTGCCTTCTTAAGGCTTTCGAGCGTGACACATGCCTATAAGGAAGGCGGTGCCCGTCACATCGTGCTGAAGGATGTGGACCTGGATATCAGGCATGGTGAAAAGGTCGCGCTGCTTGGGCGCAGTGGTTCGGGTAAATCCACATTGCTCAACCTGGTCAGCGGCATCGATCTGCCGGCATCAGGCACCATCACCATCGACGGCCATGTGATCAACCAGCTGGATGAAACAGCCCGCACCCTGTTCCGGCGCCAGTATGTCGGTTTCATTTACCAATTCTTCAACCTCATTCCGAGCCTGACAGCCCTGGAGAATGTGGCTTTTACCCTGGAGCTGAACGGGATGCCCGGCAGCGAGGCGCGGGCAGCCAGCCGGGCCATGCTGGAACGGCTCGGGGTAGGCGGGAAGGCAGACAGCTTTCCGTCCCGTCTTTCCGGTGGTGAACAGCAGCGCACGGCAATTGCCCGCGCCCTGGTGCATTCACCGGCGCTGGTGCTGGCGGATGAACCTACCGGCAATCTTGATGCCCGGACTGGCGAGGAAGTGTTGGGCGTCCTGGATGCAGTTCTCGCGGAAAGCGGCAGCGGTCTGCTGATGGTCACGCACAGCCTGGCGGTGGCGAGGATGGCGGACCGGATCGTCACGCTGGAAGACGGCGTCATTGTGGAGCGTGCGGGTGACTTCGCCTGGTAGCATAAATGCGCTGCTCTGGCGCAGTGCCGTACGATATGCCCTGCAGCGACCGTGGCAAACCGGGCTGAACATTCTCGGTATCCTGATCGGCGTCATGATGGTGGTGGCCGTGGATCTCGCCAACAACAGCGCCCGTCATGCCTTCGAACGCTCCCTGGATTTGCTCAACGGCACCATTACCCACCAGGTTATCGGCGGCTCGGAAGGCGTGCCCGATGCGGTATTCGCCGGGATCAAGCACACGCTGGGACTGCGCCGGGCTGCGCCGTCACTCAGCGGACAGGTGCGCGTCAACGGCCGCCAGTTGACGCTTGTCGGCATCGATGCCATCAGCGAGGCGGCACTCGATCGGAGCCGCCCCGGCATGCCTGGCAGCAGTTATTCCCTGGCCGGCGATTTCGTTGCCCTGACCGGTACGGCCGATCGTGTGATCATGGCACAGCCGCTGGCCGCATCGCTTGGCCTGGCGCCAGGGGATGAATTTTCGGTACGCACGCTGGCCGGCAGCAAGGCCGCCACACTGGCCGCGGTATTTGCAAGTGCTGACCTTGATGCAACCGGTGAACTGCTGCTGGGGGATGTCGCGGCGGCGCAGAACCTGCTTAACAGGCCGGGCCGGCTCGACAGCATTGACCTGGTCCTGTCCGATTCAGAAGCCCGCGAACTGGCAAGCTGGCTGCCGGCAAACCTTGCACTGGTCCCGGCACAGGTGCGCAATGACAACCAGCGCCAGATGAGCGAGGCCTTTCACATCAACCTGCTCGCCATGAGTTTGCTGTCATTGCTGGTGGCGGGGCTGTTGATCTACAACACCGTGACGCTCTCGGTGATCCAGCGCCAGAAGACACTGGGCATATTTCGTTCGCAGGGTGTCACGCGCGCACAGCTGCTGTGGCTGGTCCTTCTCGAAAATGGCTGCACCGGGTTACTGGCCAGCATCCTCGGCGTGATTGCCGGCTGGTGGCTGGGTGGTTTCCTGGTCACCATGGTCACCGGGACAGTCGATGCCCTGTATTTCGATTTGTCCGTATCCGGTTATTACGTTGACCCGCTCGTGCTGGCCCGGGGATTGCTGCTGGGCATCCTGCTCAGCCTGGTGTCGGCGGCATTGCCGGCCTGGCGTGCCGCGATGAGCAAGCCGGTTACCCTGCAGCATGCAGCAGCCGAGGGCAGTGAATGGCGCAGGATCATTCCCTGGCTGGCCCTGCTGGGCCTGGTGCTGATGGCCGCGGGTTGGGCATTGCTGCAACCCGACTACGGTTCGCTGGCGACAGGCTTCGTAGCGCTGACCGTGATCGTCTTCGGCTTCTGTCTGCTGGTCCCCCTTTGCCTGGCCGGGCTCCTGAACCTGATGCTCATCGCGGGAAGGGCATGGCTGGGACTGCCCGCCGTGATGGCCCTGCGCAGCAGCCTGTCCGCCATCAATCGCACCGGTCTTGCGGTGGCGGCGTTGTGTGTGGCCATATCGGTCACTGTCGGAGTCGGCGTCATGGTAGGCAGTTTCCGCGGCACCGTTATTGTCTGGCTGCAGGAATCCCTGCCGGGTGACATCCAGCTCACCGCGGCAACAGGTGAAATTTCCGATGTGCTTGAAGCCGAAGTCGCCTCGGTTGCCGGCATCCTCGCCACCCATCACTCGGTGTTGCGTGAAATCGAATCATCCTTCGGCCCGGTGCGCCTGGGTGTCAACGACCTGCCGGCTGCGGAGAAATTCTACATGCAGTCGGTGGCTACCGACGGTTTCACACAGTTTGATGCCGGAGAGGGAGTCTTCATTTCCGAACCGGTGTCCTACCTGCAGCAGCTTGGCCTGGGTGACAGCATCAGCCTGTTGACGGGAACGGGGATGGCGGAGTTCCCGATCCTTGGCATCTTTCATGATTACACCTCCGGTATCGGACTGGTGCACATGCCCGCACCGCTCTATGCCCGCTACTGGCCGGATGACGGCGTGTCGCGACTGACCCTGGAAACGGATGCCGGTGCCGACAGCGGGGAGGTTGTCGAAATCCTCGAGGAACTTCTCGCGCGGCATGAAGGGCTGTATACGCTGGTTTCCAATCGTGAGCTGCGTGAACTCACCCTGCAGATTTTCGATCGCACGTTTGCCATCACCAACGTCCTGCGCATGCTCGCCATTCTTGTCGCTTTCGTTGGCGTGCTCAGTACGCTGATGGCGCTGCAACTGGAACGGATGCGCGAGTTTGCCATCCTGCGTGCCAACGGCATGACACCGGGCCAGGTCATTTCCCTGGTCGTCAGGCAGACCACCGTGCTCGGCATCTGTTCAGGTTTGCTGGCCCTGCCGCTGGGCCTGATCATGTCGGACATCCTGATCGACGTCATCAACCGTCGCTCTTTCGGCTGGACCATGCAGCACTTCCTGCCGCAAAACGTGCTTCTGGAAGGTTTTGTCCTGGCCGTGATCGCGGCACTGATTGCCGGTTTCTATCCGGCATGGCGGGCGGGAAGCATCCGGCCGGCGCTGGCGCTCAGGGAAGAATAGAGGTAAGGGGTAAAAGGTAAAAATGGCAGGCCGGATAGGAGCGAAGCTCGCATCCGGCGCTAAGGAATGAGGATAAGATGTGGTCCATCGCTGGCTGAAAATCATGTTGCCGTTGCTGCTTGCAGCCTGTTCCGAAACGCCGGAGCAGGAAACCGCACGCCTGTCTGCGATAGATGTGCTGGCCAGTGACGATATTACCGGCTACGCACGTGCGCAGGCGCCGCGGCGCTTTTCCTTCCCTGCCGATCACGGCCCCCATGAGGGCTATCGTAATGAATGGTGGTACCTGACCGGTAACGTGGAAACCGACCAGGGCCGGCGCTTTGGCTACCAGGTGACCTTTTTTCGCTCCGCCATCCGACCATCGGCAAACAATTCCTGTGACGATGGCAATGCCTGGTGCACAGACCATGTCTGGATGGGTCACGCCGCTGTCAGCGATGTCGCCAGCGGCGAGCATATGGCTGCGGAAATTTTCACCCGGCAGGAGCCCGGCCTGGCCGGTGCGAGCCTCGATCCGTTTCGCGTGTGGCTGCAGGACTGGCAGTTGATTGCGAGGGGCAATGAATTTCCCTGGGAACTGGAAGTGATCTCCGCGGAGTTTTCGCTGGCGCTGCGCCTGGACGCGAAAAAAACACCGGTATTGCAGGGTGACAACGGTCTCAGCCAGAAAAGCCCGGCGCCGGGCAACGCCTCCTATTATTACAGCATCACCCGGCTGGACACCTCGGGGCAGGTGCATGTGCACGGGCAGGCGTTCACGGTGACGGGATCGAGCTGGCTCGACCGCGAATGGAGTACCAGTGCCCTGGCCGCGGACCAGTCCGGCTGGGACTGGTTTTCACTACAGTTCGATAACAGCAGCGAACTCATGTATTACCAGTTGCGCGATTTGGAAGGCAAGGCTCATGCCAACAGCAGCGGCAACTACACGAGCCTGATGGGGACACAGACACCGGTGACGCGCGACGATATCGTGCTCGAGCCCCTGGACACCTGGGCCGCTCCCGACGGAACCGTCTATACAGTCGAATGGCGCATGCGCTGGCGGGATAATGACTGGCGGATTCGCGCCGCGTTTCCTGACCAGCTGATGGACGTCACCATCCGGTACTGGGAAGGTGCCGTCGATGTCATCGACAGCACCACTGGTGAAACAGTAGGCCGGGGTTACCTGGAAATGGTTCGCTGAGGGTTAAATATCAGGAGTAGCTGCAGCAGTAGTCGGTAACGGCGGCTATCTTCAGCTTGAATTTCGCGTTAGCAGGAACTTCAAAAGAATCCCCGCCACCGATCTTCTTCCACTCCTCTCCGGGCAGCTGGATCTCCAGGTCGCCGGACAGGATTTCCATCAGTTCATGGCAGTCGGTGCCGAACTCGTAATCTCCGGGCAGCATGATGCCCAGGGTCTTGCGGGTGCCGTCGGGGAAGTGCACCGTGCGGCTGGTGACTTTGCCGTCGAAGTAGATATTGGCGTTTTTGGTGACGCTGACATTGCTGAAAGATGACATGGATCGGCTCCCGGTTGCAAAAGGAGTGCATTATAGACGCAGGGCATAACGGTAAGCACCAGCCTGGCAATGCCAGCCTTTTTGTGCATCTTTACGGGTCCGGTTGCGCCATTGCCGACGCAGGTCAAAGACCCCAGGAAAAGCAGGTGTTTTCCTTAATATTTGCACCCTTGTGCAGGGACTTGTTATTACAATTGCGCACTTCCTGATCAAGGCGCAGGGCAGGCAATTACTGCAAACCTGGGTAGCTTCACCAGCTTGAATCTTGCAGGGATGTGGTTTACTTTAAGCGTGCTTTTTAAGAGATTGCAGTGCAAAACTGTCAACTCTTCGGGGGGCGCAAAAAATAAGACCGGAATGACTCGGCACACGACTTTGATATTGATCAACCAATCATGATTCATGAATTGCCCTGGCTTTAACGGGCCCAGGCAGTGTGCTGTAATCCCGGATCACAAAACCGGTTGGTAAATGGGTAATAAACTATGGGTTTTTTAGTTTGGCTTGAAGAAGGTCAATTGGGGGTATTCATTCGTGAATCCCTGTGGGGCTACCCGATTGTACTTTCGAGCCATGCTGTCGGCATGGCAACAGTAATGGGTGTCGTAGTGGCCCTGAACTTCAGGGTGCTCGGCTACGCCAAAGGTGTTTCGGCTCTGGCCTTTGACAAGCTCTTCATCATCGGCTGGATAGGGTTCATTATTAACCTGATATCCGGTCTGATCCTGTTCTGCAACACGCCCACCACGTATTTCTTCCAGGGCGCATTCCAGCTCAAGATAGCCTTTATCGTGCTGGGCGGCATCCTGATGAAAGTGGTAATGAACAGTATTCGTGGGGAAAGCAGTGAGAATATGACCAAGGTCTTTTCTGCTGCCTGTATCTTGTGTTGGTTCGGTGGCGTCATCACCGGCCGTCTGATGGCTTACATGTAAGGGGAGGTGGAATATGGATTATGATACTTATGCACCGTTAGCCTCCTGGCTTGAAGCCACCTGGCTGGGCGAGCAGATGCGCAATATTTTCTGGCTCTTCCCGATGATGGAAACCGTTCACTTCATCGGCCTCGCCATAATGTTCGGCGCCCTGCTGGTGATTGACGTTCGCGTCATTGGTTTTGGCCGCTTCATCAACATGAATGCCGCACTGAAGTTCATCCCGGTCGCAATCGGCGCCTTTATGGTCAACCTGTTGTCCGGTATTGCCTTCTTGTGTGCCAACCCGTTCCGGTATTTCCCGAACATTGCCTTCCAGTGGAAGATGGGCCTGATCGTTATCGCCGGCCTGAATGCCCTGTGGTTCTGGTTCGGTGAACACAAGATCCTGGAGCAGCTGGCGGATGGTGAAGATGCGGAATTCCGCGCCAAGGTGATTGCCTTCATTTCAATCGCCATTTGGGTCGGAGTTATCATCTTCGGACGTATGATTCCTTACGTTGAGTACTAAAGCTTTTCATGCGGTAAAAAAGAGGGCAATCGCCCTCTTTTTTATTGCCTGAAAAGGGCATTAGTGGCTACTGCACCCGGCAACTGAGCGGTAAAAAAGTATTCCCGCGTCGTCACGTACTACTTGTACTGTCCTCGCGTTAAAACTTTTTTTCTTGGCTCGCCTTCGCTCGTTACGCCGCCTGCGCGTCGCATTTATAATCGGATTTATTTCGTGGCGAATTAACAGAAGACATATCGGGATGAGCGAGAAAGCTGCCGCCAGGTCACGGCGCATAGTGACGGAGCCGATCCGGCCACTGATGGTCCGGCTGACGTTTTCCGCGCTCATCGGCAATGTGGCAATGCACCTGATGGGCATCGTCGATACCTTCTACATCAGCCGGCTCGGTACCCTGGAGCTGGCGGCGGCCAGTTTCGTGATCCCCGTGCACATGATCTACATCAGCCTTGCGCTGGGTATCGGCATGGGCATGAGTTCGTTGAATTCGCGCCTGATCGGGGAGAGCCGGTTTGCCGAATCCTCGCGACTGATCAGTGACGGCCTTATGTTTGCGGCGCTGTTTGCTGTTGTGGTGGCGATGATCGGCAGCATCATCATCGATCCGTTGTTCCGCCTGCTCGGTGCTGACGAGCGTACACTGCCGTTCATTCGCGACTACCTCAATATCCTTCTGGTGGCACTGCCGCCGCTGATGCTTGTCGTCATCGGCAACAGCACGTTTCGCTCGATGGGCAATATCCGTATGTCAGCCACACTGGCGGCCTGCCTGTCAGTACTGAACATAACCCTCGATCCCCTCCTGATTTTCGGCATCGGCCCGTTTCCGGCAATGGGCATTCGCGGTGCTGCCGTGGCTACATTGCTGGCGGCCAGCCTGACCTTGTGCGTGTCATTCTACGTGCTGGGCTTCCATGAAAAGCTGATCGATTTGGCGGCGCCGAAATGGCACCACCTGCAGGACAACTGGCGCCAGATCCTCGGCATAGGCGTACCCGCCATGGGTGCCAACATCATGACGCCGCTGGCGGCGGCCATCATGACCGGAATGGTTGCGACGTTCGGGGATGTGGTGGTGGCGGGTTTTGGAGTCGGCAGCCGGGTGGAAACCATCAGCCTGATCTTTGTCATGGCGCTGTCATCGACGTTGCCGATGTTCATCGGGCAGAACCTGGGTGCCGGTCGCACCGACCGTGCCTATAGCGCCCTCATGGGCTGCCTGAAGTTCGTGCTCTGCTTCCAGTGCCTCGTGTACCTGTTGCTGCTTGTTCTGGGCGATTCGATCGCCCGCACGTTCAGCGACGACGCGCGCGTCATCGACGTAATCAGGACCTATCTGCTTATCCTGCCGCTGACCTATGGTGCCCATGGCGTCGTGGTGCTGTGCATGGTGTCTCTCAACGTGATGCGCCGACCGCGCATCGCACTGCTTCTAACTTTCACGCGACTGATGGTGTTTTATATTCCGCTGGCCTGGGCCGGCTCGCAGATCTGGGGGCTGAAAGGATTGTTCATGGGCGCGGCAGCCGGCAACATCCTTGCCTGCGGATTCGCCTATTACATGATTCGGAAGGTGTGCCGGGAATTGGGGCTGCTACCCTGCAGCTAAAAGCTAGAACAAGCGATGGCTGCCCCGGATTGGCACTGGACTGCCTTCAGCTAAAATAGGCGGCGCCGCAGGTTAGCAGCACCATCACGAACAACACCCACTTGAGCACGGCCTGGGGAACCCTGATGGCGAACTTCACGCTGATGGAGGCACCGACCACCGTCCCCACCGCCATGACCAGTCCCGGTACCCACATTACCTGGTCCCTGGCAATGAAGACCACCAGGGCGATCACGGTGAGCGCGGCGGTGATGGCCACTTTCAGGGCATTGGCCCTCACCAGGTCGTAACGCAGGCCGCCGGCCACGGCGGCAATCAGCAGGAAGCCAACGCCGGCCTGGATGAATCCCCCGTAAAAGCCCGCCACGAAGAGCCCGATGGCAGCCGTTGGCCGCTCACGCAGGGTGAAGGCCGGCGTGCCTTCCGGCGGGGCAACGACTGAGGGTTTGACCAGCATGATCGCGGCCATGCCAAGCATGGTGGCCAGGAGGGTCGGCTTCAGCCAGGTGACAGGCAGGTAGGACGCCAGCAGCGACCCGAACAGGGCGCCGCTCAGAGTTGGCAGCAGCGTTGGCACGATCGTGGCCGGCGCCAGCTTGCCTTCCTTGTGAAAACCGCGCATGCCGGCCAGGGACTGCAGGAAGATTCCGACACGGTTGGTGGCGTTGGCGATATCCGCCGGCAGGCCGAGGATCATGAAGGCGGGCAGGGTAAGCATCGAGCCGCCGCCGGCGATGGTGTTAATGAAGCCGGCAAGGAAGCCAGCCACAACGAGCAGCGACACGCTTATTACGCTGAGTTCGAATTCCACGTTGAAGAAATACTTGGCATGAACAGGGGGCGCAATATGACCGAGGCACAGGGGAATGTCAATTTCGGCCCTGCCGGGAAAAAGTGCTAGAATCGCCCGCTGCAAGAAAAGCCCAGAACAGGATACCAAGTGGACAACAACAAGAACGACACCGGCCAGCCCGGTCCCCTGCAGGTCTTCGAGGACCACGTTTCCCAAGGCGAATTCCGCATCCAGCAATGCAAGGATTGCGGCGGCCACGTTTTCTATCCCCGTTACCTGTGCAACCACTGCGGCTCCAGTGACCTGAAGTGGGTCGAGGTCAGTGGCCGCGGCATCGTCTACTCCACGTCCGTTGTCCGCCGCAAACCAGAACGGGGCGGTGACTACAATATCTCCCTCATCGACCTGGAAGAGGGCCCGCGCATGATGAGCCGCGTCATGGACGTGGATCCCGATCAAGTCACCATCGGCATGGCCGTGAGTGCGCACGTCGGCCTGATCGACGACAAGCCGGCCGTGGTCTTTTACAACAAGGAACAGGGGGACAAGGAATGGTAGCCCCATTGCGCGGCAGTGCCGCGGTTGTGGGGGTCGGCCTCACCGAGTTCACCGGCCTGCCCGGGATGAACCACATGGAGATCATGGCCAGGGCGGTTGAACGTGCCATCCTTGACGCCGGCATCCAGAAAAACGAGATCGATGGTATCTTCAGCGCCAACTTCGTGGAACTGCTGACACCGCTCACCGTTGCCGAGTACTTCGGCCTCAACCCCACGTACATGGATGGCACCAATACCGGCGGTTCGGTGTTCGTGAATTCCATGCAGTCCGCAGCCGCCGCGCTGCATCTGGGTTTGTGCAATGTCGCCCTGATCTGCTACGGCAGCAACAGCGCCTCCGGCCCGTTCACCCATCCACCTGCCATGCATACCGTGGAGGACATCTACAAGCCGCGCAACCCGATCACTCCCTATGCCCTGGCCGCAGCCAGGCACATGCACGAGTACGGCACCACGAAGGAGCAGCTGGCGGAAGTGGCAGTATCGGCGCGGAAATGGGCGCAGCTCAATCCCGCGGCCACCATGCGCGATCCACTCACCGTGGAAGATGTGGTGAACGCGCGCATGATCGTGGACCCGCTCGGCCTGCTCGACTGCTGCCTGGTCAGCGACGGCGGCGCCGCGATGATCATGGTGCGCAGCGACCGCGCAAAGGACTTCCCGAAGAAACCGGTGTACATGCTTGGCGTCGGCAGCCGCACGGACCACAACCTGATCTCTGCCATGCCCAACCTGTGCGTCACCCCGGCAAAGGAAGCAGCGGCGGCGGCGTTCGCCATGGCTGGCGTCACCCCGGCGGATATCGATGTCGTGGAGCTGTATGACGCCTTCACTATCAACACCATACTTTTCCTCGAGGATATGGGCTTCTGCGCGAAAGGCGAGGGCGGGCATTTCGTGGCCAACGGCAATATTGCGCCCGGTGGCTCGCTGCCGGTGAACACCAACGGCGGCGGGCTCAGCTGCGTGCACCCGGGCATGTACGGCATGTTCCTGATGATAGAAGCGGTGCAGCAGTTGCGCGGGGAATGCGGCGAACGCCAGGTGGACGGCGCGAAGCTGGCTGCCTGCAACGGCAACGGCGGCTTCCTTGCCAGCCAGGTCACCGCGATATTCGGTACCGAAGACACCCTTTGATTAACGGCCCGTCATCATGGCCCGCCATACGCATTCGGGTTATGCTACGGGCCAGATAACACACTTTATTCCGGCAATGCAGAAGCCGGGCTGGATGACCTAGGTCAAATCAGTCGCCCGGGATAGATTCTAGAATTCATACCAGTCGGCGGCTCTTAATCCGCCGTTTTTACCAGAGAGAGGAGACCTTCGTGAACAGAACATGGATCAAGCTATCTGCCGCCGTGCTGGCGCTGGTGTTCCTGGCCGGTTGCCGGACCTACCCGGATCAGGTTGGCAGCTTCCGCTTCCCCATCCTCAGCGGCGATATACAGCGCGGGCAGGACGCCTTCATCAGGCTCGAATGCAACCAGTGTCATGCGGTTGACGGTATCGAACTGCCGGCATTTGCAGGCCCCAGGCCGGTGACTGTCGTGCTTGGCGGCGATCTCTATTTCGCCAAGACCTACGGCGACCTGGTCACTTCCATCATCAACCCGGACCACGTCCTGTCTGACAACTACCTCGAGCAACTGCCCCAACAGGTGCGCCGCCGTACCGTCAGTTCGCCCATGTACCTGAAGGAAGACATGCTGGTGACCGAGCTGATCGATATCGTGGCCTTCCTCAACTCACGTTATCGTCTGCTGCCCGGGTACACCGAGTATTACTATTGAGCGGATGCTCAAGGGGACGAAAAAGCCGGCAGGAAGCCGGCTTTTTTATTTCTAGAATCCTTTGCCCCAGGCACCGAGAAAGAAATGTTCACCCAGCGGATCGCGAACGCGCGGCTTCAGCTCACGCTCGCGGAATGCCTCCGGCAGGCGCTCTTCGGGCAACTGGTAGCCGATGGTCATCATGGCCATCGGCTGGTAACGCGCCGGAATATTGAACGTCGTACGCGCCTTGTCTGGCATGAAGCCCGCCATCTGGTGGGTCATCAGGCCCAGGTGAACAGCCTGCAAACACAGGCTCAAGGCCGCCGCACCGGTATCGTAGGCGCCCCAGCCGTTGGGTTTGTCATTCTTGGAGAACTGCGAGTCGGCGCAGATGATGGCCAGTACAGGGGCGTGCTTGCACCAGGGCTGGTTGCCTTCGCCGAGGCAGTCGAAGGCCTGCTGCCAGGCGGACTCGTCAGCGGATTTGCTGCAGAAGATCACCCGCCAGGGCTGGTCACCGAAACAGGACGGCGCCCAGCGTGCGGCTTCGGCCATGGCGCGCAGGTCGTCAATGCTGACCGGCTTGTCGGGATCATAGGAAACACCGCTCCAGCGGTTCATGATGAGATCGTGAACAGGGGCGGAGGTATCGGCGGCTTTTTCAATCATGCTGTGTTCCTGGTAAAAATATCGTTATGAGAGAGCCTTGATGGCGGTTAATGGACGGCAAGCATGATGGACAGGAAAGGCCCGGTTTTCCAGCTTTCTGTGGCAAAAAGACTTGAAAAAATGCCGATTGCACCTATATTGGTAAAGAACGTTAAAAAGGCAGCAAATTTGCTCAGTAACTGCCTGAAAAACAAAGACTTTTCAAAAATATCAGAACATTTCCAGGACTTGGCTGTCTAAGTCAATAGATGATAGAATCCGCCGGCTACGGCGTTAGGTATACTATGACTACATACACCAATAGCGCTGAAACACAGAGAAATACTGGACTTATGTCACTGGAAAACAGCACAGGAAAAGACCTTCAGGTTATCGACACCATGGTGCCGGGGCGTGACCTTAACGCCTATATCACCGCGGTGAACGGTATTGCCGTGCTCACGGCCGAGGAAGAGCTGGAACTGGCCAACCAGTACTACTACGAGGATAACCTTGATGCAGCACGTAAGTTAGTGCTTGCTCACCTCCGTTTCGTTGTCCACATGGCCAAGACCTATTCCGGTTATGGCCTGAGTGAGGCGGACCTTATCCAGGAAGGCAACGTGGGCCTGATGAAGGCCGTCAAGCGCTTCAACCCGGAAGTGGGTGTGCGCCTGGTGTCCTTTGCCGTGCACTGGATCAAGGCCGAAATGCACGAATTCATCCTGCGCAACTGGCGCATCGTCAAAGTGGCCACCACCAAGGCGCAGCGCAAGCTCTTCTTCAACCTGCGCGGTTCCAAGAAGCGCTTAGGCTGGATGAGCCAGGAAGAGGTGGACGCGATCGCCGAAGACCTGGGCGTGGATGCCGCCACCGTCATGCAGATGGAAGGCCGCATGGGCGCCTATGACGCGTCGTTCGACGGCGCCGCCGATGCCGACGACGAAGAAGCCTACCAGGCTCCTTCACAGTACCTCGAAGACGTGCGCTACGACCCGGCACGGATGGTGGAAGCCGAAGATTATGAAAAGACCTCCACTGACGGCCTGTACGTCGCCCTGGAAAACCTGGATGAAAGAAGCCGGGATATCCTGCAACGCCGCTGGCTGAACGACAACAAGGCGACCCTGCATGAACTGGCCGACGAATACGGTGTATCCGCTGAGCGCATTCGCCAGCTGGAGAAAAACGCCATGAACAAGGTCAAGGCTGTCATGCAGGCCTGACGGCCAGAGCCAAGAGGAAAGAGGCAAGAGACTCTTTTCCACGACATTTATAAAAGCCGCCTATCAGGCGGCTTTTTTGTTTATACCGGAGTTTTTTATCAATGAATCGTGTTCTCGTGCTGGCGGCGATAAATGGATTCCTGGTTGTATTGCTGGGCGCATTCGGTGCCCACGGTCTTGAAACCTTTCTGTCACCGGCGCGTATTGAGACCTGGCAAACCGGCGTGCAGTACCACATGTTCCATACCCTGGCGCTGCTGGGAACGGGGCTGCTGATCGAGCATGGCGGCAGGGCAAAAATACTGTACGGCAGCGCGCAGATGTTCCTGGCCGGCAACATCCTGTTCAGCGGCAGCCTGTATTTACTGGCTGTCACCGGTACCGGCTGGCTGGGCATGATCACGCCCGCCGGCGGCCTGGCCTACCTGGGCGGGTGGTGGCTGTTGGCCATGGCAGTCTGGAACCGCCAATGACTCAGCAGGAACCGTCACACAGAGCGATCAAAAGCTATGTCGTGCGCGGTGGGCGCCTGACGCCGTCGCAGCAGCAGGCAATGGAGACCCTGTGGCCCATGTATGGACTGGCTAATGATGCGGGCCTGATCGACAGGCAGGCCGTGTTTGGCCGCAATGCCGAACTGGTCTTCGAGATCGGTTTCGGCATGGGCGATTCCCTGGCCGCGATGGCGCTGCAGCACCCGGAGCGGGACTATATCGGCATCGATGTGCATCCGCCCGGCATTGGCACGCTGCTGCGGGAAATACGTGATAAAAACATAACGAACCTGCGCGTCATGCAGGGCGATGCCGTGCAGGTGCTGGCAAACTGCTTTGCCGACAACAGTCTCGACCGCATCCAGATTTTCTTCCCGGATCCCTGGCACAAGAAGCGCCACCACAAGCGCCGTATGATCCAGGCTCCTTTTGTGGAGGCATTGGCCCGGAAGTTAAGACAGGGCGGCCTATTGCACCTGGCCACGGACTGGGAAAATTATGCCGAACAGATGATGGCGGTCATGTCGGCATCACCACGCTTTCACAACCTGGCGGGAGCTGGTTGTTTTGCGGAAGTGCATGAACGGGTGGAAACGAAATTCGAACGCCGCGGGCGGCGCCTGGGCCATGGCGTCTGGGATCTTGTCTTCGAGAAATGCTGAAGACTAAAAGCTAACGCAAAGTCACTGAACAGTTTTGGGCTTTCAGCATAAGCAGCGTTCAGCTGCTAAATCTGGCTCCAGAACCGGTGACCGTTATCGGCAAGCCATTCACGGTGCTCCCGGTAGTCCGGACAGATGCTTTCCACGACGGCCCAGAACCGCTTCGAATGATCCATGTATTTAAGATGGCTGCATTCGTGCACGATGAGATAGTTGATCACCTCGCGCGGCGCCATCATGGCAAGGAAGTTGAACTGTATGGTGCCGTCCTGGCAGCAGTGGCCCCATTTGGATTTTGTCTTGCGGTAAGACACATCCTTGAGCTTGTGCCTGAGGCCAAGCAGCCTTGCTACCTTGAACGTCTCCACCGTCATGTATTCACGGGCCTTATCCTTCAGCCAGCCATAGAACAACTTTTCGATTTTTTCCGGGGTGTTCTTGCGCGTGTAGATGAACAGGAAATCCCGTGTGGCGCGCACTTCCTGTTGCGGTCCCACCAGGACGACGATGGTTCGCGGACGGCCGAGGAAGGTGATTTCGCGGCCATCGGCGATGACCAGGCGCTGGCGAAAATGGCGGCGTTGCCGGGCAATCTCCCCAAGAATCCATTCTTTCTGCGAATAAACGAACTCATTTATCCACTTGGACGAGGCAAAACGGGGCGCTCTTACCTCAACTTTCCCACCTTTGATAAAAAGCATGAGAGATTTACGTTTCGAGCGGTGTACTTCGAAATCAAATGGATAAGTGGATTTTAGGTTGCAGATATCAGCCATTTTTCAGGGATTTGACCAGACTTCTGCTGCCTGATACCGATATTTCGAGTGAAAGTGCCAATAATTCGCCGATTTCGCCCTTGGGGAAACCTTTGCGCTGGAACCACAACAGATAGGCTTCCGGCAGGTCGATGATCATTCTGCCCGCATACTTCCCGAATGGCATGGGGGTCGCCAGTAATTTCAAAAGTTGGGTGCTGTCGGGTACTGCAGCTTCCATGAAAGCCTGTTGCCAGTCGTCGTAATAGATGTCATTCACAGGATGATTCCCGCCTGGAGTGACCAACCAGGAAGGAACTTCACGCGAACCGCGAATAAGCGAAATAGTAAGTCAAAGCCACTATGCGCTCAATAATATTGAGGTGATAAAGATTAATTGCCGGGGTGAAACCCGAAGGGGGCTTGTGCAAGTGAACTGGCAGGTGAAGAAACCATCCCTTCACCTGCCGGTTTGTGTCAGGCGGCTTCCTTGCGACGGACGTGCAGGACCTGGCTGACTGCATTGAGCAGTGCATTGACGGAAGAAGTGACGATGTCCTCGTCGATGGCAATGCCGGTATAACGGCGGCCGTCGTACTTCAGTTGCAGGTAGGTCACGGCGTCGGCACTGGAGCTCTGGCTCAGCGCGTGCTCACCGTACTCGAGAATCTGCAGGTCCATGCCAAAGGTGGACTCCAGGGCATCGACGAATGCCTCGAGCATGCCGGCGCCTTTGCCGCTGATCTCGAATATCTGGCCTTCCAGTTCGATGGAGCCCTTGATGGTTTCATGGCCGGCTTTCTCGATGGTGAAGGTTTTCAGGAGCAGCGGGGAAGGCAGCTCCAGGTATTGCTTGCGGAAGAGCTCCCAGATCTGTTCCGGCGTGATTTCCTGGCCGCTGTCTTCGGCAGCTTTCTGAACGATGCGGCTGAACTCGATCTGCAGCCAGCGCGGCAACTGGAAGCCGTACTTTGAATCCATGACGTAGGCGACTCCGCCCTTGCCCGACTGGCTGTTGACGCGAACGACGTCTTCGTAGGTGCGGCCGATATCACGCGGATCGATGGGCAGATACGCGATATTCCAGGTGTCGCCCTCGTGGTAGTTGTCCAGGCATTTCTTGATGGCATCCTGGTGGGAGCCGGAAAACGCTGTAAATACCAGTCTTCCTGCATAGGGGTGGCGCGGGTGCACATCGATCTGTGTGCATTCCTTGACCACAGTGCAGATGCGGTCCATGTCGCTGAAATCCAGTTTCGGATCGACGCCCTGGCTGTACATGTTCATGGCCATGACGATGACATCGAGATTGCCGGTGCGTTCTCCGTTGCCCATGAGGGTGCCCTCGACGCGCTCGGCACCGGCCATCAACGCCAGTTCGGAAGCAGCCACTCCGCAGCCGCGGTCGTTGTGCGTGTGCAGACTGAGGATGATGGCGTCGCGGTATTTCACCTGGCGGCTGAACCACTCGATCTGGTCGGCATAGACGTTGGGGGTTGCCATTTCCACGGTTGACGGCAGGTTGATGATCACCTTCTTGTCCGGAGTCGGCTGCCAGACATCGTTCACGGCGTCGCAGATCTCCACGGCGAATTCCATCTCGGTGCCGGTAAAACTTTCCGGGGAATACTGGAAGCGCCAGTCCGTTTCCGGAGCATTCCTGGCGCCCGCAAGCACTTCCTTCGCACCATTGACCGCAATATCGATGATGCCCTGCTTGTCCAGCTTGAAGACATGTTCGCGCTGCACGATCGATGTCGAGTTGTACATGTGGATGATGGCGCGCCTGGCACCCTTCAATGCTTCATAGGTGCGGTCGATCAGGTGCTTGCGTGCCTGGGTCAGGACCTGCACGGTGACGTCGTCGGGAATCTTGTTCTCTTCGATGAGCCAGCGCACGAAGTCGTAGTCAGGCTGGGAGGCTGCCGGGAACCCGATTTCTATTTCCTTGAAACCGACGTCCACCAGCAATTCCCACAGCTTCCGTTTCTGGGCGACGGACATGGGCTCGATCAGGGCCTGGTTGCCGTCCCGCAGGTCTACGCTGCACCAGGTCGGCGCTTGCGTGATCACCTTGTCCGGCCAGGTGCGGTCGGGCAGGGCAACGGGGGTGAATGCCTTGTACTTGCTGTGGTCGTATCGGTTCACGGTCTTCCTCGGTTATTCCGTCCAGTGATTGACAGAGCGCGTAGTGTACAGGAGTCGGGCCGGTAATAAATTGCGAAAATAGCTATAAGACGCTTAGATATGGCATAAAATAATATAAAATATTGATTAATTACAATTTGATGCTATAAATATGGCTTTTGATAAAGGGATAAACCGATAAAGGGATAAAGGGATAAAGCGGTAATCAAATATTTCAGGTATTCGAATATTCCGAAGCGCAGTGGTTAGCACACAATGATGCTTGGCCAGGCAGCCTGGCCTGAATGCATACGCTTTATCGGTTTATCCCTTTATCGGCATTTGGAGTTTTCATGGATCTGGACCGTATCGACCGCAACATTTTAAGAGCCCTGCAGGTTGATGGTCGCCTGTCCAACCAGGACCTGGCTGAAAGGGTGGGATTGTCTCCCTCGCCATGCCTGCGTCGGGTCAGGCACCTGGAAGAAGAGGGGGTGATCGAGAAGTATGTCGCGCTGGTGAACGGCTCGAAACTGGGCCTGAAGATGCTGGCACTCATCCAGGTGCGCATGGACCGGCATACACCGGATCGCTTCGAGCAATTCGAAAAGGCGCTGAAGGCATATCCGCAGGTGCTGGAACTCATCCTCATCACCGGCCAGACGGCGGACTACCAGGTGAAGGTGCTGGTCAGGGACATGGAGGAGTACCAGGATTTCCTGCTCAACAAGATCACGCCCTTGCCGGGGGTGTCGGACGTGCATTCCAGTTTCGTGCTGCGGCAGGTGATCTCCACCACGGCCCTGCCGATAGACGAGCGCAAGTAAACAGCAATGACGCTGGTATGGCCTTCCTGTAAAATCGGTCGCCCTTGTCCAACCATCAGGAAACTGCCGTGGCCAGCATATTTACCAAAATAATAGCCCGGGAAATTCCCGGCCATTTTGTCTGGGAAGACGACCTGTGCATCGCCATCATGACCATCATGCCCATTCGGGACGGTCACTGCATGGTGATCCCGAAAGAGGAAGTGAACCACTGGGATGACGTGCCCGAGGCAACGGCACGCCATCTGATGACAGTGAGCCAGCGCGTGGCGAAGGCAGTCAAGGCGGTGGTGCCGTGCAAGCGCATCGGCGTGTCCATCATCGGCATCGAAGTGCCGCATACCCACATCCATCTCATGCCGATGGATACCACGGCGGACATGGATTTCAGGAATTCCCGCGAGGTTTCCCAGGAATCCCTGGCGGCACACGCTGCGAAGATCCGCGAACAGCTGCTCGCCAAAGGTTATACCGAAGCGCAGGTCGGCCAGGACTGACCCGTGTCCGCCAAAGACACCCTCTACGCCAGCGGCCTGCCGCATACCGATTTCGTGTTCGACGACAAGGTCGTGGCCGTATTCCCGGACATGATCAACCGCTCGGTACCGGGCTACGCGACCATCATCGCCATGATCGGCACGTTGGCGGCTGAATACACGCAACCGGGTACACGCTGCTACGACCTCGGTTGTTCACTCGGCGCCGCGAGCCTGTCCATGCGCCACAGCATCACCGTGGACGGTTGTGAAATCATCGGTGTCGACAATTCAGAGGCCATGGTCCAGGGTTGCCGCGAAGCCGTCGCCGCAGACAGCGCGACGATTCCGGTAACGATCGAATGCGGCGATATCCTGTCGATACCGATCGAGAACGCCTCCGTCGTCGTCATGAATTTCACGTTGCAGTTCGTGGCTCCGGCCGCCCGCGACGGCCTGATGAAAAAGATCTTTGAGGGCCTCAGGCCCGGCGGCATGCTGATACTCTCGGAAAAGATCCGCTTCGAGGACGCTGCGCTCAATGACCTGTTCATCGAGATGCATCACCGCTTCAAGGAGCAGCAGGGGTATTCGCGGCTGGAGATCAGCCGCAAGCGCGCGGCACTGGAAAAAGTATTGGTTCCAGAGACCCTTTCCGATCATGAACGAAGACTGCGGGATGCAGGGTTCCTTGCATATGATGTTTGGTTCCAGTGTTTCAACTTTGCCTCCATGGTGGCGATCAAGTCAGCCTGACCCGGAGACACCGTGGACTATTCCGAACTCATACCATTCCTGGAAGACGACAAGAAGCTGTCGCGCATCATCGACACGCTGCCAAAGGACTTCCTGAACGATTTCAGGCACGGCGATTTTCCCGGCTGGGTCGAGGCCCTGCGTGAGCTGCCCTTGCTGGAGCCCGCATCCTTCGACCTGGTCAACGGCGTGCGTATCGGTGAGCCCGGCCAGTGCAGTGATGCGCAGCGCGCGGCCCTGAAACAGTCCCTGCTGAAACTGCAGCCCTGGCGCAAGGGGCCGTTCGAGTTGTTCGGAATGGATATCGAGACCGAGTGGCGCTCGGACTGGAAATGGGATCGCCTCAAAGACCATATCTCTCCGCTGGCAAACCGCACCGTGCTGGATGTGGGATGCGGCAACGGTTACCACTGCTGGCGCATGGCGGGTGCCGGCGCGCGCTTCGTGCTGGGCGTCGACTCGCACCTGTTGTTCTCCATGCAGTACTGGGCCATCCGCCATTTCCTGCAAGCCCCGCCAGTCTTTGTTGCACCCCTCGCCCTGGAGGACCTGCCGGCCGAGCTGCATGCCTTCGATACGGTATTTTCCATGGGTGTGCTCTACCATCGCCGCTCGCCTTTTGGCCACCTTTATGGCCTGAAGGACTGCCTGCGCCGTGGCGGCGAACTGGTGCTGGAAACCCTCGTGATCGAAGGCGAGGAGGGCATGACACTGGTGCCGCAGGGGCGTTACGCGCGCATGCCCAACGTCTGGTTCCTGCCCAGTTGCGATACGCTGCATGAATGGCTGAAGAAAGCCGGGTTTCGCCATATCCGGCTGGTGAATGTGTCGAGGACGACCGTCGAGGAGCAGCACACCACGGAATGGATGACCTTCGAATCCCTGCCCGAGGCACTGGACAAGGACAATCCCGCCATCACCATAGAGGGCTATCCCGCCCCTCTGCGCGCCATCTTCGTTGCCGAGAAACCCTGAAGCCTAAAAGCCTGTTTTCCCGGGTCGTTTTCCTCTACAATTTTGCACCTTTATTACACAATTTGTTCACAATTAAGCCAGCTATCCCCGCACCTATGGGGGGCAGCCGCTGAATTAAGACCGCATCTGGCTGACCCGTAGCGGCCAGGCAAGTAAAACAGTAATAAAGAAGCAGAAACAGCAGGACCCACGACCACTATGGCCAGACCCTTACGCATTGAGTTTCCGGATGCCTGTTACCACGTAAGCAACCGGGGACAGGAACACGCTCGCATTTTCCCGGGCACGAAATTCTTTCAGGCCTTCCTCAGCGGCGTTGTCGAAGCGGCCACCCGGTTCAACGTGGTAATACTTGGCTACTGTCTCCTGAAAAACGAATACCACCTGCTGGTCCGCACGCCCGAGGGCAACCTCAGCCGCTTCATGCGTCAGATCGACGGCCTGTACACGCAAAATTACCAGCGCCTGCGTCACGCAGCCGGCCCGGTATTCAGGTCGCGCTATAAATCCGTGCTCTTGCAACAGGACCGATATCTTTCCGGGGTCTCCCGCTATATTCACAATCTGCCGAGACAAAGCCGCAACAAGCCTGAAGCCTATGCCTGGTCCTCGCTGCCGGCCTATCTCAACAAGGCCCCTGTACCTGCATGGCTCAGTCGGGATGACGTCATTGCCGCCATGGGCCAGGGCGCCAGGCCCAATGCACGATACGGCGCATACGTTGCCGAAGGTGTGGACGACGAGCTGGCGCATTTTTACAGCAAGAAAAACCTGCTTTCGATTCTCGGTGACGACCGCTTTCGCCAACGTGCCCGGTCGAAGTATGTGGCAGGGGCCGTGCGCGGAAAACCCAGGGGGCCCGGCGCCAGGCTGCGCCCGTCCATCAACAAGGTGGTTGCCGCGGTAGCGAAGCAATACAAGGTGTCGGAGAAGAGCATCTACCACGCTGCCCGCGGCGCCGGGTCGAAAAACATTCCACGCTGGACCGCCATGTACCTGTGCCAGGAATTGTCGGGGGTCACCTTGCAGGACATCGCCCGGCGTTTCGGACTGAAACGCTACGGCACGGTGTCCACCACCATTGGCAAGCTCAAGCAGGAATTCGACGCTTCGCCGAAAAGCCAGGTCGCGGTAAAAAAATTACGCGTGGCGCTTGCCCCTTAAGCCATTCGCGGCTTCCCAATAAACGCTTGTTTTTCCGTTTAGGGGCTATACACTCCGCTGTAAATGAGTGTTGCCAAAGAAGCCAAGCAGCAGGACCGACCCCTGGAACTGGGCGCCTTCCTGCGTGAACTGGAAAAAGCCGGACGCATCAGCAAGGCGCAGTTCGATGAACTCTCCGGCCGGCGCCGGACTGCCGCGCAGCAACGTGCGCATATACTTACCTATATCGCCGACCAGAACCTCGACGATGCAAAATACCCCGGCAAGAAACTCACCCTGGATGCACTGACCCGCTTTCTCGCCGAATATGCGGGGCAGGAATTTTTCCACATCGATCCGCTGAGCATCGATGCGGCCAAAGTCACGCAGGTAATGTCTTACGCCTTCACCCAGCGCCACAAGATCATGGCGGTGGCGGTTTCGCCTACCGAGGTGATCGTCGCCAGCGCCGAGCCTTTCGTCACCGGCTGGGAACCCGACCTCGAGCACGTCACGCGCAGGAGTATCAGGCGCGTTGTGGCCAACCCTGTGGAACTGCAGCGGCTGACCGAAGAGCTTTACCGGCTCGCGGCCTCCATCGACATCGCCAAGTCCGGCGGTTCCAGCAAGGCACCCGGCCTCGGCAACCTGGAACAGATGCTCGAGCTGGGCAACATGAAGGATCCCGAAGCGAACGACCAGGGCGTGGTGCGCATCGTGGACTGGCTGCTGCAGTACGCCTTCGAGCAGCGCGCCAGCGACATCCATATCGAGCCGCGCCGCGAGGTGGGCAATGTCCGCTTCCGCATCGACGGCGTGCTCTACACCGTCTACCAGATACCCATGCAGGTGCTCAACGCCGTAACCAGCCGCCTGAAAATTCTCGGGCGCATGAATGTCGCGGAAAAACGCAAACCGCAGGACGGCCGCCTGAAAACGAAAAGTCCGGAAGGCAACGAGGTGGAGCTGCGACTGTCGACCCTGCCTACGGCGTTCGGGGAAAAGATGGTCATGCGTATCTTCGATCCCGATGTCCTGCTCAAGACATTCGGTGATCTCGGTTTCGACGACAGCGACCTTGCCCGCTGGCAGCAGATGATCGCGCAGAAGACCGGCATCATTCTCATCACAGGCCCCACCGGCAGCGGCAAGACCACGACCCTGTATTCCACGCTGAAAACACTGGCAACCAAGGAAGTGAATGTCTGCACCATCGAAGACCCGATCGAAATGGTGGAGTCGAGTTTCAACCAGATGCAGGTACAGGAAAACATCGATCTCACTTTTGCCGCAGGCGTCAAAGCATTGCTGCGCCAGGATCCCGACATCATCATGATCGGCGAGATCAGGAACCTGGAAACCGCAGAGATGGCGATACAGGCAGCCCTTACCGGCCACCTGGTGCTTTCCTCCCTGCACACCAACGATGCGCCCAGCGCCATCACCCGACTGCTGGAACTCGGGGTGCCGTCCTATCTCATCAAGGCGACACTGGTGGGCGTGGTGGCGCAACGCCTGGTACGCGTGCTGTGCCCCAATTGCAAGCGACCGGCCGAGCCCGATGCCAGCGTGTGGAACGCCATGGTCAAGCCCTTCAGTGCGCCCGTGCCGAAGCAGGTGTACGAACCCGTTGGCTGTCTTGACTGTCGCGACACAGGCTACAAGGGCAGGCAGGGCATTTACGAGGTCATGCCGTATACCGATTCACTGCAGGAGTTTTCCGAAGCCAAGGATGACCTTCCCAAGCTGCGCCGCCAGGCCTTCCAGGAAGGCATGCGCAGCCTGCGGCTCAGTGGCGCACAGAAAGTTGCCAATGGGGTCACCACCATGATCGAAGTGCTGCGCGTGGCACCTGAATCAAAATAATCCCTGGAGCGCCAGGCCTTATGAAGATTCTCATCATCGGACCGTCCTGGGTGGGTGACATGGTGATGGCCCAGGGGATGTTCATCGCACTGAAAAAAAATTTCCCCGACTGCGAGATCCATGTCCTGGCACCAGCCTGGAGCCGCGACCTGCTGAAACACATGCCGGAAGTGTCAGGCACCATCGACATGACCGTCGGCCACGGAGAGCTGGGCCTGGGCAAGCGCCGGGCCATTGCCCGCGAACTGAAAGCACAGCGCTTCGACCAGGCGATCATCCTGCCGAATTCATTCAAGTCTGCGCTTATTCCCTGGTTTGCCGGCATACCCTTGCGGACCGGCTGGCGCGGGGAAGCACGTTCACTGTTAATCAATGATTGCCGCGATCTCGACAAGCAGGCCTATCCGTTGATGGTGGAGCGATTCGTGGCACTGGCCCTGCCCAGGGGCGAGCAGCTGCCAAAACCCCTGCCGCGCCCGGCGCTGCGTGTCAGTGAAAGCGACAAGGCGGCGGTGACAGCGAAACTGACGCTTGCCCGCAATGCACCGGTGCTGGTTCTCTGCCCGGGCGCGGAATTCGGCGAGGCCAAGAAATGGCCGGCAACCCACTACGCCGAGGTGGCGACCCGCTGGCTGGAACAAGGCGGCCAGGCCTGGATACTGGGATCCGCCAATGACGCGGGCGATGCACAGCGCATTGCCGGGGAAGTTCCAGGGACATACCGAGACCGCTGTATCGACCTGACCGGCCGAACCTCCCTGACCGATGCCATCCACCTGATGGCCTGCGCCGAACAGGTGATCAGCAACGATTCCGGGCTCATGCATATCGCCGCTGCCCTGGCACGCCCCCTGGTGGTGGTCTACGGTTCCACTTCGCCCGCATTCACGCCGCCGCTGGCCGACAAGGTCAGGATCGTGTCACTGGGACTCGACTGCAGCCCGTGCTTCCGGCGCACCTGTCCGCTGGGCCATACCGATTGCCTGAAAAAACTGGCACCTGAGCAGGTGTTAGCCGCCATGCAGGAGCTCGAGGCATCATGAAAGTCGCCCTGGTGCTTTTCGACTGGTTTGCCCATGGAGGACTGCAGCGCGACTGTCGCCGCATCGGGGAAAGCCTGCATGATAAGGGCGCCCAGGTCGATGTCATCTGCATGAATTGCGAAGGTGATATGCCCGCAGGCATGCTGCTGGTGCAGGCCAAGAATGCGTCCGGCAACAGCGTTTCCGCCCGCAAACAATTTCTCATGTTCCTGGAGCGGCACCTGGCGCAGCATGACTACGATGCGGTCATTGGTTTCAACCGCCTGCCGTACCTGGATTATTACTTTGCCGCGGATACCTGTTTCGCCTGGAAGGCGACCCGTGAACGCAACTTCTTCTATCGCTGGACGCCGCGCAGCCAGCAATACCTGGCATTTGAGAAGGCCGTGTTTGGCCCGGACAGCAACACCGATCTGTTCATGTTGTCGCCAATGCAAAAGAACGAATACCTGGCCTGTTATCCACAGTCGCAATCTCGGATGGTTGACCTGCCGCCCGGCATTGCCCGCGATCGCATGGCGCCGGAAGACGCCGGGCAGATACGCCACGAATTTCGCGGTGAATTCGCCATCGGCGCAGATGAACTCATCCTGCTGCAGGTCGGCACCGGTTACCCGGTCAAGGGCGTCGACAGGTCGATCAGGGCACTGGCCTCATTACCGGAATCGATCAGGCACCGGACCCGCCTCCTGTTACTAGGCAATGACAGGCAGGGGCGCTATGCCGGGCTGGCCTCCCGGTTGGGTGTCGCTGACAGGATAAGTATCCTGTCAGGACGCGACGACCTGCCGCGTTTTTACCAGGGCGCCGATATTTGCCTGCAGCCATCGCAGAAAGAAAGCGCCGGCATGGTGATACTGGAAGCCATTGTCGCCGGTTTGCCGGTGCTCGCCACGGCCACCTGCGGGTATGCCTTCCATGTCGAACAGGCTGACGCAGGCGTGGTGCTGCCGGCGCCGTTCAGTCAGCAGTCCATGAATGCCGCCCTGCTGGAAATGCTGCAGGGTGCAGAGCGTCCGCGCTGGCGCGCCAATGGCATTGCCTATGGCAGGGCCGGAAATTTTTACGACATGCCGGCACTGGTGGCGCAAATGATCGTTTCAGGTTCAAGGGTCGAGGAAGATGGCGACTGAATACTTTCTCGACGATGCCCTCGCCCATGAAATAGGCGACCGGGATCCGTTTGCGGTATTTGCAGGTATGCCGGGCGACGAGTTTCGCGCCCTGGAAAGCCGCCGCACCTATGCCGTGACCCTGTCCGGCAAACGCTACTTCGTGAAGTTTCATCGGGGTACGCCGACCGGGGAGGTGCTGAAAAACCTGCTGCAGCTGCGCCTGCCGGTCACCAGTGCCCGCAATGAATGGCGCGCGTTATCGAAACTCAGCGAACTGGGCGTCCGCGTACCTGTCATCGCCGGCTGGGGGCGGCGCGGTTTCTTGCCGCAGACGACCGAATCCTTCATCGTCACCGAGGATGTGGGCACCCAGGAAAACCTCGAAGACCTTACCCGTGGCTGGGCCGCACAGCCGCCGGCGTTCACGGACAAGCTTGCCCTGATCAGGGAAGTGGCCGGCATCAGCCGGACCATGCATGGCAACGGCATCTGTCACCGGGATTTTTACATCTGCCACTTCATGGTGACCGGCTCCGGCGATTCACGCCTGACCCTCATCGACCTGCACCGGGCACTGGTGAAGCGCCGACTGGGCTTGCGGTGGGTGATCAAGGATGTCGGCAGCCTGTATTTTTCCGCCATGGATATCGGGCTGACCCGTCGCGACCTGCTGCGCTTCGTGCGCGCCTATGCCGGAGGTGATCTCAGGCTGGCGCTGAAAGGCAATGCCGGATTCTGGGAACAGGTGAGACTAAGAGGCGAGCGACTGAAAAGCCGTCACGGTTAGTTCACCCTGAAAATGATCACGGCGTCTTCGCGCCGGTTGGCAAAGCGGGCGACTTCCGTGAGGTCGCTGCGCTGCGACAGGAGAGACATTGCCTCACTGTTGTCGTTGTCCACGTCGAGTACCAGGTAGCCGGAATTCTGCGGCGCCGAAAGGAGCATCAATGGGTCGGGATCGACCTCATCATAGTTTTCCACCATGCCTGAATAGTAGGCCACGGCAAAATTATTAGTCACTACTGCACTGTCGATGGCAATGTTGTCGTGAGTCCAGGCGATGGCGTCCTCGATGTAGCGTTTCGAATAACCAAAGCTGAACAGGCTGTCCACCAGGAAGTACACCACGCAGGCGATGAAAACGGCATGGAATTTTGCCAGTGCATTGATTTGCACGCAGCGACGGTACAGTGCCTCGATGCACATTGGCAGCAACGACAGCAGCAGCAGGGCGGCCATGACCGCATAGCGCGTGGTCAGGAACTGCATGATGGAAACGAAGATCAGCAGTGCCAGCATGGCGCTGACCAGGAAAGACCACCATGGTGCCTTGCACGCAACCTGCAATACCGGCCGGAATTTCCACAGGGACCAGCCCAGGAACAGGCTCGCGGCCGGCCCGGTGGCCATGACCAGGTTGGATATCACCGCATACAGGTAACCGGCAAACAATACCGGCATGCCCTTGCCGGTGAAGTATTCGAGTTCAGGTGACAGGTGAAAGGACAGGCTCTCACTGGTGGCGGCGCCTGCCAGTGTCTCCGGATAGTCGGCCAGCAGCGGCAGGTACCAGCGGTAGGCGAAGTTGAACACCTCGATGAGGTTAACGTCCGCAGCCAGGAATACCAGCAGGATGAGGACGATGCCTGCCGCAATGATGCCCAACAGGATGCCGGCGAGTTTCAACCTGTCGTGCACCGGCCTCATGCCCGGCAGAAGCAGGGCAACCGGTGACGCCAGCAGGACCAGCAATCCTTCCAGGCGGAAGAACACCGCCGCGGCCATGGCCAGCAGCCAGCCGCCGGCATGAATTAAAGCCCCGGACCGGTTGTAACGGATCAGTTGCACCAGGGCCGCCAGGCAGAAGCCCCAGTAGGCAAAATCGCGGATCAGGTTGAAGCGCATCTCATTCAGTGTGGGGTAGCACAGGATGACGGCTGTCGCGAACACCTGCACACGCGGCGAGGCATCGAATTCGGCGACCAGGGTAATGAAGACATAGATCAGCAGGGCGAAGGCCAGCGTATTGACCAGGTGCGCGCTCGTGACGAGATCGCCAGGAACCACATGGCTGACGATGGCAATGAGCACCGAGTAGCCGTACCAGCCATAGGCGGAAAGTGTGGCGTTCAGACCCTGCTGTGAAAACAGTTCCGCCGCGCGCAGGTAGCTGAAGGCGTCATCATTGGGAATCGGGTTGGCTGCAATGACGACCAGGGAAAACAGGCAGCTGATGATCACTGCGGGCCAGCGCATGTCCCTTGTAGCGAGGTTGTCGATAAAAGCGCGCATCAGATTCAGGCTTCCATTCCGGATATGGCGAGTCCGGCCTGGTCAGCATAACAGGCGAAGAAATCATCCCGGCCGCTGCCGGACAGACTGAGGTTCCTGCTCAGCTGGATCAGGCTGTTGCGACGCTCCTTCAGGGAGGGCGGTGTGCGTGACAGGATAAAGTCGGTCGGGTCGACAATGGCAAAGCCTTTCGTATTGATAATGAACATGTCCAGCACAGGCTTTTTGCAGAAGAAGCCTTTTGCATGCAGCTGTGCCAAGAAGGCCGCCAGCGCCTGCAAGGGCAGTTCGCGTGCAGGCAACTGGCTGAGCAGCTTGCCTTCCGGTACGAAGTAGCTCACCAGTGAGAGTTTCCTGTCGGGCACGCGAAAGAAATTGTCGACGGTGATCGAATCGATGCCGTGCATTCTCAGGTTTTTGGCATGCTGGTCAAAGATCCTGGCGGGATGCCCGAAGATCCTGTGCTTGCTGATGACGCGCGGGTACTGCCTGACCCACAACCCGGTGGGCAATTTGTAATCGAGAACGCCGTGCAGCTCGGCCACTTGCGTGGCACCGCCGATGATGCGCTCATACTGGGCTTCTGTCAGGCGATGGTTGGGTGTGGCGATGTTGATATACGGGCTCTCGGGTTTTCCACCCGGCTGCGTCTTGAAACGCTTGTGCATCCACAGGTACTGCGCCGGGTACTGACGAATGGCCTGCTCGACCATCTGGTTGACGAGCGTTGCGTCGGCAACATCGTCAGCGCCCGGGAAGGTGTCCGGGAAGGGCGTGAATTCGATTTCATACTGCGGGGATTTTCCCTTGCGGTGCTGCCTGACCAGGAAGACAGGGGAATCGTTGACAGCGGCAAAGCGGGAGCCTGCGGTGATGGTGGCTGCCGGCTTGCCGAAGAATGGGGCGTATACCGCATGGTCCGGGCCGTAGTCCTGGTCCGGCGCATACCAGAGCGTCTTGCCCTGTTTCAGGTGGCGAAAGGCTCCGCGTATATCATTGCGATCGAAGACCCCGTTGCAGTTGGACAGCCTGCCGCGCAGCATGAATGCATCGAACAGGGCGTTGCGATGCGGCCGGTAGGTCACGGCAAACGGGTGGAACAGCGACAACAGGTTGGCGCCGAAATCCAGCGTGGAATAGTGGGCGCCGATGAGCAGGATGCCCTTGCCCCTGGCCTGGGCCGCTTCCAGTCTATCGAGACCGATCAGGGTGGTCTGCTCCCTGAAGGTGCCCGACTTACGCACCCAGCCGGTGGCGGTCTCGATCAGGCCGATGCCGTTTTCACGAAAACACTGTTTTACCAGTTCATGCTGCTGCTGTTGGTCCAGTTCCGGAAAGCAGGTGGCGATGTTGATGCCGGTAATGTAGCGGCGCTCCCGTGCCAGGTGGTAGGTCAGCAAGCCAAGCAACTGACCGGCATGATAACGCACACTGAAGGGCATCCATGCCACCAGGATGAGCAGTGCAATACCCAGCCAGGTGGGCCAGTATTTGAGGTGCGTAAAGGAGCTGAAGGGCGGTGGCGTCTGCATCATCGGCGCTCTGGAATTTGAGCCGCATTGTAACAGAATCAGCAACGGGCATCGGCTATGGTATGATAGCGGCCACTTCAAATCCGGGCCGTGTTACTCCTGATGAATCTCGATATTCCCAAGTTTGATTCCGCACGTGTACTCGTGGTTGGCGATGTCATGCTTGACCGCTACTGGCAAGGCAGCACCTCGCGAATTTCCCCCGAAGCACCCGTACCCGTGGTCAGGGTCGGCAGCACTGAAGACAGTCCCGGTGGCGCCGGCAACGTGGCGCTGAATATCGCCGCACTGGGTGGTGCTGCCACCCTCGTGGGCCTGGTGGGGGATGATGAAGCCGGTCTTGGGCTGCAGGCGCGCCTCGCGGCCGCAGGCGTGCTTTGCGATTTCGAAAAGGTGCCCGGCAAGCCGACCATCACCAAGCTGCGCGTGGTGAGCCGGCACCAGCAGCTGATCCGCCTGGACTTCGAGGAAAAATTCGAACCCGAACATGCGGCGGCAGTGAACAGGCGGGCCAGCAAACTGCTGGCCGATACCGATATCCTCATCGTGTCCGATTACGCCAAGGGTGCACTGGCTGGTGTCAGTGAACTGATCAGCGCTGCAGTCAAGGCCGGCGTTAAAGTCCTCGTCGATCCGAAGGGCACGGATTTCTCGCGCTACAGGGGTGCGACGTTGCTGACCCCCAACCTGAGTGAATTCGAACAGGTTGTTGGCGAATGCGCGAGCGAGGAAGAGCTGGTTGCAAAAGGCCGGCAGCTGCTCGAAACGCTTTCACTCGAGGCCCTCCTGGTTACCCGCGGTGAACATGGCATGAGCCTGATACGCGCCAGTGAGCCTGAACTGCATATCCCTGCACGTGCGCGCGATGTCTATGACGTCACGGGCGCAGGCGACACGGTCATTTCGGTGCTTGGCACAGCGCTGGCTGCCGGCGCCGCATTGCCCGAAGCGGTGGCGCTGTCGAACATTGCTGCCGGCCTTGCCGTCACGCGAGTCGGCACGGTGGCCATCAGCGGCCCCGAGCTGCGCCGGGAAGTGCAGCGTGACGGCGGCTCCGATCGCGGTGTCATGACCCGCGAACAGCTGGCCATCGCCGTTGCCGATGCCCGCTCGCACGGCGAAAAGGTCGCCTTCACCAACGGCTGCTTCGATATCATCCATGCCGGGCATGTCGGCTACCTCAAGGAGGCGCGCAAGCTGGGTGACCGCCTGATCGTCGCGATCAATGACGACGATTCGGTGAAACGGCTGAAAGGCGCGGGACGTCCCATCAATCCGATCGACCGGCGCATGGCTGTTGTCGCAGGGCTCGAAGCCGTGGACTGGGTCGTATCGTTTTCAGAAGATACGCCAGAAGCGCTGCTTGAAGTCATCAAGCCGGACTGCCTGGTCAAGGGCGGCGACTACGGCATCGGCGAAGTAGTGGGCGCCGACATCGTGCAGGGCTATGGCGGCGAAGTGAAGGTCCTGTCGTTCCTCGACAACTGTTCGACTTCGGCAATCGTCGACAAGATCAAGAACAAGTAATCCTGATTTTTCAGGCAAACTGCTTCGCGAGCCTGGTATTTTCCGCCAGGTGCTCCGGGGTGATGGTGCCGATAATTGCGGACTGGATGCCCGGCGTCTGCATCAGCAACTGCATGCTGTCTTCCACCGAACCCGCATGGCCGCTCATCAGGCCCTTTTTGACCAGTATCCCCTTGTTGTTTTCCCGCGCATACGCGAGCACCGCTTCATCACGCTGCTCCAGGTTCCAGGTGATCATGACGATGTCGAGCAGGGATGCGGCCATGATTCCCCCGGCGATGGTCTTGGTCGACATGCCGATGGTGCGGACCAGTCCTTCGTTCTGCAAATCCTGCAGTGCCTGCACGCAATCACCCTCTTGCAGAATGGCTTCATCATTGCCATCGGAATGGATGAGCACGATATCCAGGTAGTCGGTGTTCAGGCGTTTCAGGCTGCGCTCGATACTCTTGCGGGTATGGGCGGCGGAAAAATCGAAACGGGAAACACCGTTCTCGAATTCCTCACCGGTCTTGGTGGCGATGACCCAGTCCTGCCGGTTGGCAAGCAGTTTGCCGAGACGCTGCTCGCTGTTGCCGTAAGCCGGTGCAGTATCGAGCAGGTTGATTCCGCAGTCCCGCGCCTGGTCGAGCAAACGGGTGACAGCGGCATCATCCGGTATGGTGAAAGCGTCGGGGTATTTCACGCCCTGGTCGCGTCCCAGTTTGACGGTGCCCAGGCCGATGGCGGATACGTGCAGGTCGGTGCCTGGAATGGTTCTGGAAAAACCCATGGCTACAGGTTCTCCCAGGGTGTTGCCGCCACTCGCGGGCTGGAAAGGAACCGCGGGGCCGCACCGGTTTGCGGTGACGGGGCAATACCCTGCGCCTGGAAATGCGCCAGTACTTTATCCGCCAGGGCGGGGGCCAGGGTCAGTTTCGTCGGCCAGCATACTGCCAGGTTCAAGTGGGTCACCAGGCTGGCATCTTCGGGGCGCCGACCATCGGCCTGCTTTGCTTCCGCACGATCGATTTCCAGGGTGGCCCATTCGGCGCCGTCGAAATCACACCAGGGAAAGAGGTCGGTCAGTGTGCGCCGGGCCCTGTCGATCAGGTTGTTCGCGTTCATGCCCGCGCCGTCTTCGGCCAGCCGGCCGCCGAGGTACCAGACCGGCTGGCCGGCCTTGTTGCTGTGGGTGGTGATAGTCAGCTCGGGAGTCAGGTCGATGCTGCTCGAGACACAGTGTACGTAAACGGGCCCGGTGTGCCGGTGACGCACCATGACCTGCTGCAGCGGGCGACGCTGCATGGGGGCAGCATCGAGACCGCTCTGGCGCAGCAGGGATTCGGTACCGCCACCGCAGCAGCTGATGTACTGCTGCGCCTCGATGCATGTGCCGTCATTGAACACCAGTCCGGAGATGGCGCCGTTATCGCCTCTTTCGAGGCGTGCCTCGTTCCAGTCGATGCTGAACACGCTCTCCTGCTGCCGGCTGCAAAGTATGGTCAGGAGCGAGGGCACGTCGATGACAAAATCGTCGATGCGGTACATCGGCCCTTTGACGTTGCCCTGGAAGAAGGCCGGGAATTCATCCGGCGCCAGACGTTTTGTTTTTGACGCCAGCGCCTTGCTGCCAAGGAAGGACAGCAGCCGTGCACGCAGGGAATTGCGCGGCAGCATGTAATAGTCATCCGACAGGACGCGGGTTCCCTGCAGGTCCACGTCGCCCTGGCCCTGAAGGCAGCTGCGCCAGAGACCGGGCATGTCCGAGACCGTGGTTGCGGAGCGGTTCAGGGTGCCGTCATTGATGTACTTGAGGCCGCTGTGGATGATGCCCTGGCTGGCAACGCTCTGGCCCTGGCCCAGGCTGCCGCTTTCCAGCAACCAGGCGCTGTAGCCTGCGCTGCGCAGGCGATTGAGCAGCCAGAGGCCGGCCACTCCGCCGCCAAAAATCAGCGCATCTGTTTTCAGGATTTCAACCATTGCGAAGTTTGTGCGTCACAGGAAAGCGTGACAGTATAAACCAGCAGAAACCGGAAATCCCCGGCTTAAAAAACATCAAACTGTCGTTAGCACCTGTAGTTAACAAGAAGTACGAGTGAACCGTTTCATCTATTCCGTGCTGTTTTACCTGGCCACGCCCGCGCTCCTGCTCAGGCTGCTGTGGCGGTCCCTGCGCGCGCCCGATTACCGCAAGCGCTGGGCGGAGCGTTTTGCCTTCTATGGTGATTTGCCGCTGCGTCGGGTCGATGTCGTTTTCCACACAGTCTCCGTTGGGGAAGTGCATGCGGCGGTGCCGCTTATCCGGAAACTGCAGGCGCACGATCCTGCACTCGAAATTCTTGTCACCACGACCACGCCGACAGGTTCGGCGCGCGTACCGGCGATGCTGGGCGACACCGTGCAGCACGTTTACCTGCCGTATGATTATCCGGGTGCAGTGAATCGTTTCCTGGATCGCTTTGCACCGCGCCTGCTGGTCATCATGGAAACGGAATGGTGGCCCAATCTGGTTCACTGCTGCGCGGTGCGTGGCGTCAGGTTGATGCTGGCCAATGCACGCCTGTCGGAAAAATCGCAGGGCAATTATCAACGCATGCACAAACTGGCGGAGGAAATGCTGAAAAGTTTCGATGCCGTCACGGCACAGTCACAGCATGACCGTGAAAGGCTGGTCGCACTCGGCTTGCCGCCCGCAAAGGTCGAGATTGCCGGCAGCATGAAATACGACATGATGCTGGATGCTGACATGCTGGTGCAGGCCCGGCAGGACAAGCAAGCCATGGCTGGTCGCCCGGTGCTCATCGCCGCCAGTACCCGCACCCTCGACGGTGAAGCCGAGGAAGAAAAGATCCTGCAGGCGTTCGGCACCCTTGTGGCTGAGCGGCCGGACCTGCTCCTGGTACTGGTGCCGCGGCACCCGGAACGTTTTGACGCCGTGGCCGCCATGGCCGGAAAAAAAGGCTTCAGTATCGCCAGGCGCAGCCGGGACCGGATCGCTTTGCCTGAACAGCAGGTGTTGATCGGGGATTCCATGGGGGAAATGCAATACTACTTCGGGCTGGCAGACATCGCTTTTGTCGGCGGCTCCCTGGTCAACACCGGGTGCCAGAACATTATCGAACCGGCCGCGATCGGCCTGCCTGTGATCACGGGGCCCTCCCGCTATAATTTCCAGGCAGTCAGTGAAGCCATGGTTGCCGTGCAGGGCATGCTGGTGGTTGCCGATGCGGCAGAGCTAGCCGCTGTGGTGAAAGCGCTGCTGGATAATCCTTCACGGCAACAGGTGATGGGGGAGGCCGCCCGTTCCGTGGTCGCAGCCAACCAGGGCGCCACGGCCAGGAATCTGGCCGTGCTCAGCGGACTGCTCGGGTCAGCCCGCTGAGGCAGGTTCTGCGGGCTTTTTATTCAAGCCATTCGTTCAGGTCGATGATGTCCTGCGGGCTCAGGATGCCGGCGGACTGCTTCAGGTTCAGCGTGTTGATCACGTAGTTGTAGCGGGCATTGGCGTAATCGCGCCTGGCCTGGAACAGCGTGCGCTGGGCCAGCACCACGTCGACCACGTTACGGGTTCCCACTTCGGCACCGACTTCTGTGGCTTCCAGAGCGCTTTCCGCAGAGATGATCGCCTGCGCGCGAGCCTGCACGGCAAGCACGTCGGTTTCCACGCTACGGTAATTGTTGCGGGTACTCTGGGTGCTGTCGCGCTGGGTTTTCAGCAGGGCTTCCTCGCTGGCATCGCGTGTGTAGTAGGCCTGGCGCTTGCGGGCTGCGTTCAGGCCGCCGGCAAACAGGGGATAGGAAAAGTTCAGCGTGATGTTGGTACGCTCGGACGCGATGGCCGGGAAGAAGCTGAAGGGGTTGGCGGACTGGTTCCAGCCGTAACCGGCGGTGACGTCGATGGTCGGGAACATGGCAGCCCGTGCCGACCGGGCATCTTCCTGTTTGGACTCCAGGTCGAATTCCGCTGCCTTGATAGCCAGGTTGTTGCCCATGGCAAGGCTGACCCACTCGTTCAGGCTGGCGGGGTTGAGCGACTCGATCGGGAATTGGGTGCTTAACGATTCCAGGGCATCATGGCCCTGGCCAGTGATCGCGCCGAGTGCTTCGAAAGCCTGGTTCAGGTTGTTTTCCTCGACCAGCCGGTTCACCCGGGCCAGGTCATGGTTGGCCTGGCTGTCATAGACGTCGGTGATCGGGATCAGGCCGACTTCGAAACGCTCCCGGGTTTGTTCCAGTACCTGGGCGGCGGCCTCCTCTTCCGCACGGAAGGTGGCGAGGTTGTCCTGCGAACGCAGGACGTTGAAATAAGCCGAGGCCACTTTCAGGATAAGCTGCTGCTCGGCTTGCGCCAGGTTGGCGGCAGCCTGCAGGTCAGAGGCCTTGGCTGACTGGAAGGCATACCAGGCCTCGAAATTGACGAGGGCCTGGCTGATGCTCAGGTTGTAGCCCTTGGTATTGAAACCGTTGCCGAAGCTGTGGGCGTTGCCGAACGGGGTGTTTTCGGCCGGGCCTGCAGTATCACGTGAAGAGGAGCCATTGACCGTAATCCGGGGCAGCAGGAATGAGCGACCCTGGTCGATGGTGGTGTGGGCGGCATTGTAATTGGCCCTGGCCTGGCGGATCTCCGGATCATTGGCCGCGGCCAGCTCAAAGATCTGGGCGAGGTCATCAGCCCGTGCCGTGCTGAAAGGCAAAGCCAGCACGGCCAGCGACAGGGTCCCTGCGATCTGCCTGAGCGTATGACGAAATTTCACTGTTACCATGGTTTTCTCCATTTTCGATAGTCTGGCGCCCGGCGGGCTCCCTGCCTCAGGCAATTTCTAACTATTTGATAATATTGGGGTAAATTCTTTAAGGGGCACAACCCTGAAAGTCATTGTCTGGTTGACTGACTGGTCAGTCAGTTTCATTTTTTTTCTCACCGGTGTCAAGGTCGGGAAGTCCCGAATCACTTTCGCTGGGCTGCTTTACTGTCGGGTTATACGCAATCCTTTGCCCATCGGCTTTCAGGGTTCGAACCCGATCGTATTGCGATGGGTAAATACATGGCAGAAGGTGTACCGTCAGGCAGCTGCTCATATATGCTGGATAAAAGTGCGGCCATTGTAGCAAACAATTTCCCGGGCACAGTGCCGAATGTGGCCGACACGCTGCTGTAATTCCTCATAATAAGGGGTGGTATTTTGACGACAGGCAAGCAGTCCGCGACGGAATTTACCAGGGACGATGTGCAGATTATCGATACTGTCGAATGCTATTCCGGCTTCCTCAAAATCGATCGCCTGCACCTGCGGCACCGGCTTTATACGGGTGGCTGGAGCAACACGATACAGCGTGAAATCGTGCAGCGGGCGCCGGGAGTCGGCGTCTTGTTATATGACCCTGAATTGGATAAGGTGCTGATGGTTCAGCAATTTCGTGTCGGTTGCCTGCAATCGCCCGGAGGGCCCTGGAAACTGGAACTTGTTGCCGGTCTTATCGATACCGACGAATCACCATCGGCGGTGGCAATCAGGGAAGCACAAGAGGAAGCCGGGGTCAGGATCGATACCCTGTTGCCCATGTTCAATTACTACCTTTCGCCCGGCAGCAGCACGGAAATGATGACCCTGTTCTGCGCGATCTTCGATGCGCGCACGCATGTAAGTACGGATGCACAGGGCGAGCTCCTGGAAACGGCAAGCGTGTTTGGCCTGGAAGAAGAACACGAGGATATCCGGGTCGTCATCATGGACAGGGAAGATGCTGAAAAAGCCATGGGTAGTGGTATGATCGACAATGCCATGAGCCTCATCGCATTACAGTGGTTGCAGTTGCACCACCGGTCAGTCAGGAAGATGCTGACAGATGCAGGTAGCAGGTAGCAGGCAAGAGGTGAGCCCGTATAATCGGGAAAGATGCTGAAATTGTGATCAACCCGGAAAAGATGAAAATCAAAAGGTATACAATCGACCTCAGCGAACAAATGGCGGTGTGTGATGCCAACTATATCCGCCTGCTCAAGTTGCTGGGGAAGACGCGCGGCATACGCACACGCCTGATTGCGTTGCCCGGCCCGGGTTTGGCGGGCAGGCATGGCCAGATTCTCGTCAGCCTCGAAATCCAGGAAGACTTCAAGTACACGAGCACCATTTGCATCAGGCAGTTGTTGAATTCGCAGGAAGGACGCCCGTCAATGTACAAGACGCCGGAGATGATAATCCGTGTGTATCACGACGCAAAGACGGCCGAGGTGACCAGCTACCAGAATCACCGCTATTTCAAGGCTGCCTACCCGGTGCCGAACCGGTTCATGTACCAGTGCGACGAGAGGGAGCAACTGAATCTTTTTCTGGCTGAGTGGCTTAATCTGTGTATAAATGAAGGGATGAGCAATCCCGGCGAGTTACAACTGGAGAAACTGAACTGTAACTGAAACCCTGTCCCAGGTTCAGTTATTCTGCCTGCCGGACGGGCATCAAATCAGAAAACAACAGAAAGAAAAGCAGTCCGGATTTTGCAATATTTGTCCCGCATGATTTGAGAGAGTAAGAAACGTTGGCTGAAATCCTGGCAGACAACAAGAAGCAGAATTACCGTATTGTTCAGATAACGGATTCACACCTCTTTGCTGACCGCAAGACCATTTTTGACGGGCTGAATACCTTCGATACGCTTTGCGATGTCGTCAACCTGGTAATCAAGCAGCAAAAAAACATCGACCTGATACTGTGCACCGGTGACCTGGCCCAGGACACCAGCATCCAGGCGTACCATAATTTCGTCGATGCCCTGGCGCCGCTCAGCGCGCCGCAACTGTGGCTACCGGGCAACCATGACATCCGCAGCCGCATGCAGCAGTCGCTGGACCAGAACAGCATTCACCTGAAGCGTTCCGCGCAGCTTGGCAACTGGCGCATCATCATGCTCAACTCCAATGTCGAAGGGCATGTCTACGGACTGCTCGATCAGAAGGAGCTGGCTGATCTCGACCTGGAGCTGGCGGACAGTGAACGCAACGGCTCTCATGTGCTGGTGTGCGTTCACCACAACTGCCTGCCGGTGCAGGCAGCCTGGCTGCAGCAGCATTGCCTGAAGAATGCCGATGAACTGTTTTCCGTGCTGGACCAGTATTCCCATGTTCGCGGCATCCTGTACGGGCACATTCACCAGGAATTCGAATCCAGCCGCAATGACGTGAAAATCATGGCCGCACCATCGACCTGCATCCAGTTCCATCCGACCAACGACAATTTCACCATCGATAACGCCCAGCCGGGATACCGCTGGCTGAACCTGGGCGCAGACGGCACGATCGAATCCGGTGTCGAGCGCGTCAGCGGAAAATCCTACAACATAGATTTCAGCAGCACCGGCTACTGACGCCTGGCCGGGCAGGGACCTTGCCCGCCAAAAAATTTCCTGATTCGGCAAATATCTTTCCACTCGATGCGGGTAAGCATCGTATAATCAGGCGCATGGTTTTGAGCCGTCCTTTAATCATTTATATCCACGGATTCAACAGCTCACCTGCCTCTGAAAAAGCCCGACAATTCGAAAGCTTGTGCAGTCGGTCCGAAGACTATAGCGTCGCCGTCCCCGAACTTTCCCATGACCCCCGGCGCGCCCTCGCGCAGCTTGAAGCCCTGATCGACGACGCTGGCCGCAATATCCATATCCTCGTCGGCAGTTCGCTCGGTGGCTACTACGCCACGTGGCTGGCGGAAAAATACGGTTGCCGTGCAGCCCTGGTGAATCCGGCGGTCTCGCCGGCGAAGACGCTGGGCGAGGAGTTCCTGGGACCGCAGAAAAATTTGTATACCGGCGAGGAATATGAGTTCACCCGGCAATATGCCGACTACCTGGATACCCTGGACGTGAACCCGCTGCAGCATGCCAAAAACTACCTCCTGCTGGTGCAGACGGGAGACGAAGTGCTGGACTACAGACAGGCCGTGGCGCGCTATGCGGGCTCCATCCAGGTTGTGCAGGCGGGCGGCAGCCACCGGTTCGAGGGTTTTGCGGCAGTGGTCCCGGCCATCCTGGAGTTCGCGGGCACCGGCACTTTGTCCGCCGCAAGCCGTGACGCCATCGCCACCCTTGATGAAGAGCGGCAGGCACAGCAACAAGAACAACCCATGAGGAAGACGCAGTAAGCATGAGTAAAGACTACAACTCCGGCTCCATCGAAGTACTGACAGGCCTGGACCCCGTCCGGCGCCGCCCGGGCATGTATACCGATACCTCGCGGCCCAACCACCTGGTCCAGGAAGTGGTGGACAACAGTGTCGACGAGGCGCTGGCCGGCCATGCCCGCTCCATCAAGGTCACGCTGAACAAGGACGGCAGCGTCGAGGTTACCGATGACGGCCGGGGCATGCCGGTAGACATTCACCCGGAAGAAAAAGTGCCGGGTGTCGAGCTGATCCTGACGCGCCTGCATGCCGGCGGCAAGTTCAACAGCGACAACTACAAGTTCTCCGGCGGCCTGCACGGCGTCGGCGTGTCCGTGGTGAATGCCCTGTCCAGCGAGCTTGAAGTGCAGGTCAAGCGCGACGGCAAGCTGCACCAGATGACCTTCGCAAACGGCGACAAGAAGACGAACCTGAAGGTCATCGACAAGGTCGGGCAGCGCAACACCGGCACCACCGTGAAGTTCATGCCTGACCCGAAGTATTTCGATTCGCCCACCATCTCCATTCCGCGCCTGGTGCATGTGTTGCGTGCGAAAGCGGTGCTGTGCCCCGGCCTGCACATGATTTTCGAGGACAAGACGGTCAAGGCGGAAAAGGCCCAGAGCCAGGAATGGTGTTTCGAGGACGGCCTCACTGATTACCTGCTCCAGGCCACCGAAGGGTACGAGCGCATCCCCGACCAGCCTTTCGTAGGCGCCATGCAGGGCGATGACGAGGCGGTTGACTGGGCGGTGCTGTGGCTGCCGGAAGGCGGCGAGCTGATCACCGAAAGTTACGTGAACCTGATTCCGACCCTGCAGGGCGGCACGCACGTCAACGGTTTCAGGACCGGCATGCTGGAGGCCATTCGTGAATTCTGCGAATTCCGCAACCTCCTGCCCCGCGGCGTGAAGCTGAGTTCCGAGGATATCTGGGACCGCTGCGCCTATATCCTCTCGGCAAAAATGATCGACCCGCAGTTTGCCGGCCAGACCAAGGAAAAGCTGTCCTCGCGCCAGAGCGCCGTGTTCATCGGCGGCGTGGTCAAGGATGCCTTCGGCCTGTGGCTCAACCAGCATACCGACGAAGCGGTGAAGATCGCCGAGATGTGCATCAGCAATGCCCAGAGCCGCATGCGCGAGGGCAAGAAGGTGGTGCGCAAGAAGATCACCGCGGGTCCCGCGCTGCCCGGCAAGCTGGCGGACTGTACCACGCAGGACGTGGATGCGGGCGAGCTGTTCCTGGTGGAAGGCGACTCGGCGGGCGGCTCCGCCAAGCAGGCGCGCGACCGGCAAACCCAGGCTGTCATGCCGCTGAGGGGCAAGATCCTCAATACGTGGGAAGTGGATTCGGGCGAGATTCTCGCTTCGCAGGAAGTGCATGACATATCCATCGCCATCGGTGTCGACCCGGGCTCGACCGACCTGTCCAGTCTGCGCTATGGCAAGGTCTGCATTCTTGCCGATGCCGATTCGGACGGCCTGCACATTGCCACGCTGCTGTGCGCCCTGTTCCTGAAACATTTCCCCGCGGTAGTGGAAGCCGGCCATATCTATGTGGCCATGCCGCCGCTGTATCGCATCGACGTGGGCAAGGATGTCTATTACGCCCTCGACGAGGATGAAAAGAACGGTGTGCTCAACCTGATCATCGCTGAAAAGAAAAAGGGCAAGCCGAACGTGCAGCGCTTCAAGGGACTCGGAGAAATGAATCCCATGCAGCTCAGGGAAACCACCATGAGCAAGGACACGCGCCGGCTGGTGCAGCTCACTATCGACCAGGCCAAGAAGACACAGGACCTGATGGATATGCTGCTCGCGAAAAAGCGCTCACCCGACCGCAAGGTGTGGCTGGAACGGTACGGAAATCTGGCGGAAATATAGCCGCTAGCCTCTAGCCACTAGCTGCAAGGCTCCCGCTTGTGGCTAGCGGCTTGAGGCTGAAAATCTGGAAAAAATACGCGTAAGTAGAGAAAACAATGAGCGACCAAACTACCTTGAGTGAAGATGGCCAGGAACAACTAGCCCTGCGCAAGTTCGTCGAGCAGTCCTACCTCAACTATTCCATGTACGTCATCAACGACCGTGCGCTGCCACACATCGGCGACGGCCTGAAGCCGGTGCAGCGGCGAATCGTGTATGCGATGTCGGAGCTCGGGCTCAAGAGCACGGCGAAGTACAAGAAGTCCGCGCGTACCATCGGCGACGTGATCGGCAAGTACCATCCGCACGGCGATTCCGCCTGTTACGAAGCCATGGTGCTCATGGCGCAGCCGTTTTCCTATCGCTATCCCATCATCGACGGGCAGGGCAACTGGGGTTCACCCGACGATCCCAAGTCCTTCGCCGCCATGCGCTACACCGAATCCAAGATGCGCGCCTATGCGGACGTGCTGTTGTCCGAACTGGGCCAGGACACCGTCGACTGGAAACTGAATTTCGACGGCGAGCTGGAAGAGCCGGTCATCCTGCCGGCGCGCCTGCCCAATGTGCTGCTCAACGGCGGCAGCGGGATCGCGGTAGGCATGGCGACGGATATCCTGCCGCATAACCTGCGTGAGATAGCCAGCGCCTGTATTCACCTGCTCGACAACCCCAAGGCCACCACGAAAGAGCTGATGAAATTCGTCAAGGGCCCCGATTTCCCGACCCATGCCGAAATCATCACGCCGGTTGAGGAGATCCGCGAGATCTATGATACCGGCCGCGGCCAGATCAAGAGCCGCGCCGTGTATGTCAAGGAAAACGGCGAGATAGTCATCACCGCACTGCCTTACCAGGTATCCGGCGCCAAGGTGCTCGAGCAGATTGCGGCGCAGATGCAGAAAAAGAAACTGCCGATGATCGTCGACATCCGTGACGAGTCCGACCATGAAAACCCCACACGCATCGTGATCGAGCCACGCTCGAACCGCATCGATATCGATGCCGTCATGGCACACCTGTTTTCCACCACGGATCTCGAAAAGAGCTATCGCGTGAACTTCAACATGATCGGCATCGACGGCAAACCCCAGGTCAAGCCGCTGGTGATCCTGCTGAAGGAGTGGCTGGAGTTCAGGACCACCACGGTTACCCGCCGCCTCAATTACCGGCTGGAAAAGATCAAGGATCGCCTGCATATCCTGGATGCCCTGCTGATCGCCTTCCTCAACATCGACGAGGTGATCAAGATCATTCGCACGGAAGACAAGCCCAAGCCGGTGCTGATGAAGAGGTTCAAGCTGACGGACCGCCAGGCGGAAGCCATCCTGGAACTGAAACTGCGCAATCTGGCCAAGCTGGAAGAAATGAAGATCAAGGCCGAGCAGAAGGAGCTGTCCGAAGAGCGCGCCACCCTGGAAAAGATTCTCGGTTCGAAGGCGCGCCTGAAAACGCTGATCAAGACCGAGATCAAGGAAGACGCCGACACCTATGGTGACGACCGCCGCTCCGAACTGGTGGTCAGGGAAGAGGCGCAGGCCTTCCGCGAGGAAGAGCTGATTTCCACGGAGCCGGTTACCGTCATCCTGTCCGAAGGCGGCTGGGTGCGTGCGGCCAAGGGGCACGATGTAGATCCGTCGACGCTTGCCTACAAGTCCGGTGACAAGCTGAAACTGTTCGCCCGCGGCAAGAGCAACCAGAATGCCGTGTTCCTCGATTCCACCGGCCGTTCCTATACGCTGGCTGCGCATACGCTGCCCAGCGCTCGCGGGATGGGTGAGCCGCTGTCGGGAAAACTGAAGCCGCCATCGGGCGCCTCCTTTATGGGCCTGATGATCGGCGACCCCAGCCGCCTCTGCGTCATCGCTTCCGACGCCGGTTACGGCTTCATCACGAAGATGGAAAACCTGGTCAGCAAGAACAAGGCCGGCAAGGCCCTGTTGTCACTGCCCAAGGGCGCGAAGGTGCTGTCCCCGGTGCCGGTGGATGAAATCGGCAGCAGCGAGGTGGTGGCCATCAGCAACGAGGGCAGGATGCTCATGTTCAAACTGTCGGAACTGCCGGAGCTGGCCAAGGGCAAGGGCAACAAGATCATCAGCATACCCACCGCCCGGGTCGCCGCACGCGAGGAATTTGTCGCCGCGATCGCCGTGCTGAATGCGGACCAGGTCCTGGTCATCCATTCCGGCAAACGGCACTTCAACCTCACCATGAGCGACCTCGAACACTACCGGGGCGAACGCGGGCGCCGCGGCAACAAGCTGCCCCAGGGCTTCCGGAAAGTGGACGCGGTGGAGGTCCAGGACAAATAGGCCGGGCCGGACGCGGTGCACCATCAGGCACCGCGGCTTGGCTAATTTCCTGACTTTTCAGTATCCTAGGCTCCCTGTTAGCAAAAATCCGGGCGTTTGCTGCTCCAGCCCGGCCAGGAGCCGGCCGTCATGGCTGAAGCCGATCACGACATCATTTCCACAAAGACCGGCCAGGGGGATGCGGGCGACAAGCCTGCCGACCTGAAGAACGCACTTTCCCGCAATTCCTCGACTCTCGACCTGACCCGGCTCAACCGCATGCTGTCATGCCTGGCAGGCAGCGAGTTCCGGATCGAGGTGTTCGCGGGAGAAGAGGTTGCCCAGCTGGACGGGAAGACGCTCGACGCCATTGCCGAGTGCTACGCGAAACTGGCGCGCGAGAAATGGTATGAAAACTGGGATGCCGACTCCGCCCGCGAAGCACTGCAGAATTTCTTCCAGGCCGATGCCAAACGCATCAACCTGGTCAGCGTGGTCTGGCGCGGTGATACCGTGGTCGGTCTGTGCTGGGCCTTCATTTTTTCGGCGGCCAACCCGGGCAACCTGGCTGCCCACTTCTCATCATCGAAGCTGAACAACAGGGACAACCTGGAAGCCACCCGCGACTGGATCGCCCAGGTGGGCGGACGTGAAAACCTGGTGTCCATTCGCGAACTGGGTGTGCTGAGCCAGTACCGCAAGATACGCTCGCCGCTGTTGTGTTCGCCGGTCTTCGCGCGGGCCCGCGAGTTCAACTGCAAGTACATTTTCCTGCGTACTCCGGTCAGCAGCCAGTCACTGAAGTGGAGCCTGGGGATAGGATTCGTCCCGGTACACTATTTCGTCGTCAACCAGATGCTGCTCATGCTCGGCGATCTCGAGCACACGGTGAGGGAATACGAATTCCGCATCCTCGATTATTTTGCCGGCCAGCTGTCCACCATCCTCGACCAGGACAGGGACTTCGAGGCACTGATGACCCAGACCGAGCTCGATCATTCGGAAAAGCTGAAAGTGATGCAGGATCTCAGTGCCAACATTGCCCACGAAATGCGCACGCCACTGTCGGGTGTGCGTGCGAGCATGGACGGTGTGGAGAATTACCTGCCGCTGCTGCTGGAAGTCTATCGCAATGCACAGGCGGCCAATCCCGGGGGTACGACTGCAATCAGGGAAGACCACCTGGCCGCACTGGAAAAAACCCCTGGGCGAATTTCCCTGATGATCGACCAGGCCAACAGCGTGATCGACATGCTGCTGATGAACCTGCGGGACAATACCGTGGACAAGAGCCAGTTCGGCTTCTACTCCGCTGCCGAATGCATTGGCAACGCGGTCGACCGCTATCCGTTCAAGCGGGGTGAGCGCGACAAGGTCAGGCTGGATCTGGGCCGGGATTTTTATTTCCGCGGCATAGACAGCCTGTTCATCTACGTGATGTTCAACCTGCTGAAGAATGCCCTGTATTCCATCAACTGTGCCCTCAAGGGCGATATATCCATCAGGCTGGAGCCCGGCAGGGGCGCCAACAACATTGTATTCAGGGATACCGGCGAGGGCATCGATCCGGCGGTACTGTCCCGGATCTTCGACGGCTTTTTCTCAACGCGGGAAGAGGGCACGGGCGTGGGACTGGCGTTCTGCCGCCGCACCATTCGCAGCTTCGACGGCGATATCGCCTGTGAATCCGAACCCGGCGAGTTCGCCGAATTCATCATTACGCTGCCTGCAACCTAGAAAGACCAGGACGATCTTCCCGTGTGCCGATCAGTGGAGTATTTCCCGGTCCAGGGAATTGCTTTCCAGGAAATCCCGGTAGGGAATGATGTCGCCCTTGTAGCAATCGGGCAGGTCGTTGTCCGTCACGAGCGTGGCGTACAGGTTCCTGGTGGAATGGATCTTCACAGCCGGGTGATAGCACACCTGCCAGTTCCTGATGCAGGGATGATCAGGCCCCAGGGTTTCATCCTGCTCGTCGAAAATGGGCAGGTTCTCCCCATTCTTCACTTCGCGGATCAGCTGGGCCGGCGCACGTATCTGCTCCAGTCGCTCGACATGCTCCTTGAGTGCTTTCTCCGAATAGATTAGCAGGCAGCGACGCTTGCCGCAGCTGTCCACCATGAGATAGCCATGGTGAGGATAATCGATCATGTAGTATTCCGCGCAGTCGGTCTTGCGGCGCAATTCCTCGAAATATTCCTGGAAGCGCGCGTCGGCGAGGAAGGAGTCGTGGTTGGCGGCAATGATGGGGTCGGTGATGAGCTTGAAGCTGCTGCGGAAGTACTGATCCGCAAAATTGCTGATCGCCGAATTGAGTATCTGCTTCAGCCGCGGATCATGCTTGTCGATGAACTGGTCGATGAGCTGCTTGTTGAAGGCCTTGATCGCCAGCTCCATATCGGCCTGCCCGGTGAGCAGGACCTTCTTGATGAAGGGATTCTTCATCGCCATCAGGAATTCCAGGCCGTTCATCTCCGGCATGGCGTAATCGACGATGACGGTTGAACTGGTCTGGAAGCGGGCGTTGTTGAAAATCTCCTCGTGGATCTTGCCGATATCCACGTGGGACAGTGAGTCGGATTCCAGCGGCCCCGTCTTGTAGTTGTTGTAGCAGCGCTGCAGGAAATTCACATTACGGTGCGACTGGTTGACGTAATCGAGCGCCTGGGTGGCGGAGTTGAACAGGCGGTAACTCAGTTTCTTGTCAAGCAGCAGGCTGACGCCATCCAGGAAGTCCGGGTCGTCATCCACCAGCACTACCTGCGTCGGAAAATAGAAAGGGTGGCCTACGTTGATATGGTCGTGCATGCTTCTATCCGTTGTGGCTGCGAAGATCGCAGTAATAGTCCTTTATATGTCCCTGTCCCTGGTGTCTGTGGCATCCGTGGTTTCTGATGTATTCACACTGCCTGCCACACCAAGGATATGCCGGCGCTGCTTGCGGATCATGCCCATGTCCTCGGCAAATCCGCTCGAGAGAATATAAGCCATAAAGGTGACATTGTCAGCGGGCATGCTCACTTCACGCTGGCGGTCAGCTTCAACGTGTTCGAATTCGCGTGCCTGTGAACTGGCGGTCTCGCTGATGACCAGTTCGCCGGGAGCGGCCTGCTTGCTGAGGAAGTAGGTGATATCGAGCGTCTTGCCCAGGATGCTGCCCTTGCCATCCTGTTCGCCGACACCGGGAGCCATGAAGATATCACCGGAGTGGATGGCCATCCGGAATTCCAGCATCTGTTCGCCGTTGTTGCGGTGCCGCTTGTTGATGCGCGCCATGACCGACTGGAACAGGCCGGCGCAGTACAGGGCATTGATGCTGTGATTGTCGTCGCAGGTTTCCTCGTCGAAGCACACCACCGCTGACTCGCCATTGACGCGGTGGAATTCGCCGCCGTAGAGCCTGGCGGCCTGGTTCAGGTAAAACAGGTATTCCTGCAGCAGCCCGGACAGGATTGCCGGATGCAGCAGCTCGATCGCCGTATGGATGTTGACCACCTTGATGACCAGCACGCTGGCGGCGAGTCTTGCTGGCTCACTGCTGTCATCATCGCGGTTGCCTTTCCAGATGCCTGTTTCCAGCAGCTGCCCTTCCATTTCCTGGTATTTCGCCAGCAGGCGGTCGACCGCATGCTGCAGGCGGCCGGTTTCATCGGCGGCAATGTCGTCATCATCGTCATCACCGATACTGCCGGCAATGGCATCGGTCAAAACGCGCACCGGTGCCGTGATGCGGCCTGCCAGCGCAAAGGCAGTTGTGATGACCAGCACCATGGAAGCGCCCAGCAGCAACAGGAACAGGTTGCGCAGGCGCTGGCGGTAACTGTCGGCGCTGCGCGTGTCGAGCTGGATGAGGACCATGCCGGCGATGGCATCCTGCACGGAAATGCTCGCCGTATAAAAGTCGGCTTCCGCCTGGGGGTCCTGCTGCCCGGCTCTGGCGATCTGCGCATCGTCGGCGTCGTGGACGCTGGCGAACAGGACGTTGTCATCCCGCACCAGCTGCGTGAGCACTACGTTCAGGCCCAGCAGGTCGTTGACCAGCACCAGTTCCCTGACGCTGGTGGCGGTCTGGTCGGCGAGTGAGGCGCCGAGCATGTTGCGGTATTCGTCGAGGGATCGGTTGAGCTCGTTCTGGAACAACAGCCAGAAGGCCGTGGTGACGATCAGCAGCAGCAAGGAAAAACTGAATGCGATCTGATGCCTGATTTGCATGGAGTGCATGGGAAGCTGCAGGGACAGTTTGCCCGGGCCGGTACTCCGCCTGGTGAGTGAGTTGTGACTGGTGGTCTCCGGCAATGCCTGCTATCCGTCAAGACGATGAGTGCGGCTATATTATCGCTTCTTTACCCGGCGTTGGGAAAATTCAACTATCTCGTGACAAATTCCCGTCAGCCTTGTCCGGCGCGGCGAGCGTGATCGCTTGCGGGAGACGGCAGTTCGGCGCAGGCAGTGCCGCCTGCAGGCAGTCGCCCTGAACATGGTCGATACCCAGGTCGAACAGCAGCGGCAGCAGAGTGATGTCATCGAGTGCGGTGACGGCCACGCTGATGCGCCGTCGATGCAGGACATTGATGAGCTGGCGGGCATGCTGCTGCAATTCCTGGCTATAGGACAGGTCCCTGACCATCCCGGTACCGAGGCGTACGCCGGCGGGGGTGAACCCGGCCAGTTGCGGCAGCGGATCCAGCCGGCTGCCGAAGTCCGCCAGCACGATGCCGATGCCATGTGCCGCCAATGTCTTGCATTGCGCGGTTACATGACCATTGCACCCCAGCATGTCGGTTTCGCTGACCAGCAGCTGCAGACGCTCGGGCGGAAACCGCCGGTGCCGAAGCCGGCTTGCGAGCCAGTCCGGCAACCCCTGCCTGGCCAGGGTGTTGCCGCTGACGGGAACCTGGAAAACACTGGTGCTTTTGTCGGCGAGTACGGCATCGAGCACAAGCGCATCCAGTGCCGCGGCCAGGTTGTTGATATTGGCGCAGGCCAGGACTTCGCCGGTCGGCAGGGTTTCGCCATTGAAGCCTGTCACGGCCCAGGTGGCTTCATGGCGCGGGCCGCCATCCGGACACAAGGCAAGTACTGGCTGGTAGTGAACGGCCACCTGCCGGTTTTCCAGTGCCAGCCGGATGTCGTCAGCGAGGGTTGTGGCGCATACAGCCGCCCAGTGTTTGGCGGCACCATGCTGCTGCCCGTTGCCGGAATTCAGGCGCGCACGCCGGACAACGGCTTCTGCGTCCGGGTCATGGGGGTGGATAACGGCAAGCCCGGTGGACACGCTGAGGGTGATGTCCCCGGCGGTTGGCGGCAGCAGGGAATCGTTCACCTTGTCGGCAATATACTGCGCCAGCCCGGCGCCTTCGGTTGGCGTGGCATCGTACAGCAGCACACCGAATTCATCGATCGCCAGGCGCGCAGCTGTGTAAGGCTTGCCGTGGGATTGCTCCAGGAAGCCGGCGATATCCGCCAGCACATGCTGGGTTGCTGTCGTTCCAAGGCATTCCAGCACCTGCCGGAATTTATCGATGCGCGTGACAAGCAGCAGGCTGGCAATGTTGTCAGTACCCGCCGATGCAATGGCCGCTGCCAGGCGCGCCGAAAATGCGGGCAGGTTGTCGAGACGGGCGAGGATGTCTTCCTTCGCAGGTTCAAGGTGTGCATGCGCCGCTTGCACCTGCAAGCAGGAAGCCTGGTTATATAAGGAAGAAGTAACGGTGAGACTGAGAGGTAGCGGCGGCCCGGGAACTGCGGCGATGACCTGCAGGGCAGCGGGGTTGAGTGCAACCTGGCGCAGGCACGGCATCTCCAGGAGGTGCAGGGAAGGTGCGCTTGCATCAGCGATCATGACCGACATCCGTTTCCTGTTCTTCCGGGCGAGTCCGTGCCCGTGATTGCCTGACTAGGCGGCCGGCGTCTTCGCCGCGGCGCCCGCTTGTTCCCGCACCAGCTTTGGCACCAGGTAGCCTGGCAGCCGGTCGCGCAATGCCGCCATCAAATCCCGGGCTTGCCGTTCCGGCACGTCAAAGTGGGCGGCGCCGGCCACCCGGTCGAGCAGGTGCAGGTAGTAGGGCAGCACGCCTGCCTCGAACAGGCGCTCGCTCAATGCGGCCAGGGCGTCGGCCGAATCATTCACCTGTTTCAGCAGCACGCTCTGGTTGAGCAGGGTCAGTCCAGCCGACTTCAGCGCCAGGCACGCATTGATCACGGCATCGTCGATTTCCCGGGCGTGGTTGCTGTGTATTACCACGATAGTCTGGAATCGCGGATTTGCCAGTACACGGCACAGGTTGTCCGTGACCCGCTGGGGAATCATGACGGGAAGGCGGGTATGAATGCGGATGCGGCGGACATGTTCGAAGTCCGCCAGCTGCCGGTAGAACCAGTCCAGGTAGTTGTCGGACAGGGTCAGGGGATCGCCGCCGCTGAGAATGACTTCCGTGATCGAGGTGTCCGCACCGATATAGGCGAGACTGTCCTGCCAGTGCTGTTTGCCCGGCAGGTTGTCCTGGTAGGGGAAGTGGCGGCGAAAACAGTAGCGGCAGTGGATCGCGCAGGCTGCCGTGACCAGCAGAAGCGCCCGGCCGTCATACTTGTGCAGGATGCCGGGTGCGGGGTTGCTCGCGGCCTCGCCCAGCGGATCGGTTTCGAAACCGGGTTCCGGGCTGGCCTCCGCCATGGCCGGAAACACCTGCAGCAGCAGCGGGTCAAACGGGTCGCCCTTTGCCATGCGGCCAAGAAAGGGCAGGGGAACGCGCACGGGAAACTGCGCCAGCAGTGGGTGGCCCGCCGGCAAGGCGGCCAGGTCCAGGTCGAGCAGGCGGCACAGTTCGGCAGAATCCTTGATGGTATTCACCAGCAGTTCTTGCCAGGAACCTGTTTGTTTCAGGGGGATGGTGTGCAATCGGGGATTCTGCAAAAGACGATAAAAGGATAAACCGATAAAGGGATAAAGCGCACGGCGGCCGGAAAAGTCGGCTCATTTTAACAGCACTGGATAGCTGAAGCGCAGGAATTTCGGGGAAAGTCCGACAAACGCTTTATCCCTTCATCGATTGCCCGAGGCCCCGCAGAATCCCTGGCCTCCACCCGCACCCCTGGCCCGCTTATTGCCTTTACCGGGAAGTCTTGTATCATGCCCCACTTTTCGGCACCTATTCGAGGCAGTCATGGCGACCTTCTCCACCAATGAATTTAAATCCGGCCTGAAAGTCCTGCTGGACGGGGATCCCTGTTCCATTCTGGAAAATGAATTCGTCAAACCGGGCAAGGGCCAGGCCTTCAACCGCGTGAGGCTGCGCAACCTGCTCAACGGCAGGGTGTGGGAGCGTACCTTCAAGTCCGGTGAATCCCTGGAAGGCGCCGATGTCGTGGAAACCGACATGGAATACCTGTACACCGACGGTGAGTTCTGGCATTTCATGAAAACCGACGGCAGCTTCGAGCAGATCGCCGCCGACAGAAAGGCCGTGGAAGAAACCCTGCCCTGGTTGAAGGAGCAGGACGTGTGCATGGTGACCCTGTGGAATGACAATCCCATCAACGTCTCCCCGCCGAATTTCGTGGAACTCGAAGTCACCGAAACCGATCCCGGCCTGAAGGGCGACACCGCCCAGGGCGGCACCAAACCGGCCACCCTGAGCACCGGCGCCGTCGTGAAGGTGCCCCTGTTCATAGAGATCGGCGAAGTCCTGCGCATCGACACCCGCACCGGCGAGTACATGAGCCGGGCCAAGAAATAATTTCCGGGTGAAGCAGTGATGGCTGGAACCGACTGGCAGCCAGCCACTGACAACCGCATGCTCGAAGCCCGCGCGGCCATGTATCGCGACATTCGGGCTTTCTTTGCAGAGCGCCGGGTGCTGGAAGTGGAAACGCCGCTCCTGGCGTCGGCCATCGGCACCGATCCCGCGCTCGATCCGGTTCCTGCACGACTATCTGCAGGCAATTACTTCCTGCAGACCTCGCCCGAATTTCCCATGAAGCGCCTGCTGGCGGCAGGCAGCGGTCCGATCTGGCAACTGTGCAAGGCCTTCCGCAACGGCGAAGCCGGGCGCCGGCACAATCCCGAATTCACCATGCTGGAGTGGTATCGTCCCGGATTCGGTCTTCCTGAATTGATGACGGAGCTCGATGCACTGCTTGCCGTGCTTCTCGACTTTCCCCCGGCACTGCGAATCACCTACAGCGAGCTGTTCCTGCGTTACCTGGATGTCGATCCGCTGTCGGCATCCCTGGACGAACTCAAGGCCTGTGCCAGCAATGCCTTCGAAACCGCGTTCGACAGCGACAACCCCGACCACTGGTGTGACCTGCTCTTCAGCCACTGCATTGAACCGGAATTGAAAGAACCCGTGTTCATACACGCTTACCCGCCGTCACAAGCGGCACTGGCGACACTAGCCCAGGATACGCAGGGCAGGACGGTAGCGCAGCGTTTCGAACTGGTCGCCGGCGGCATGGAGCTGGCGAACGGGTATTTCGAACTGACCGATGCGAATGCGCAGCGGCAACGCTTCGAGGCGGACCTTGCCAGACGCACCGCCGAAGGCCTGCCGCAGTATGCCATCGATGAACGCCTGCTCGCCGCGCTGGCCCATGGCATGCCGGCTTGCGCCGGCGTGGCGGTGGGGGTGGATCGCCTGCTCATGTTGCAGCAGGGCGTATCCGACATCAGGGACGTGCTCGCGTTCCCCGTCGACAGGGTGTAGGCGCACCCGGAATCGTTCCTTGTGGCTGAGCTTTGCCCTGGCGTCATGCTAAGCTGTGCGCAAGGAAAGACCTGACGACAGGAAGGTAACGATGGAACCGCACTACGAAGACATGCCGGACAACCGGGACGCCGAATTCCCTTCCGTGGCATACGCCGGTTTCTGGATCCGCTTCCTGGCGTCCGTCCTCGATTCCATTCTCCTGCTGATGGTGATGGTGCCGCTCCTTCTGATGTTCTACGGCCCCGGAGTGCTGTTCGCGACCGAATCACCCGGGCTCGCTTACGACATCATCAACTATGCGCTGCCGATCATCGCGGTGATCATCTTCTGGCAGTACCGCGCGGCGACGCCGGGCAAGATCATGATGGACATCTATATCGTCGATGCCGACACCCTGGGCCAGCCCACCTTCGGCCGCCTGCTGCTGCGCTATCTCGGCTACTACGTATCCATCCTGACGCTGTTCCTCGGCTTTTTCTGGATCGGCTGGGACAGGCGCAAGCAGGGCTTTCACGACAAGATCGCCAATACGGTGGTTATCAGGAAAAGTAAATCGATGGTGTCCAGCGCCGATTACATACAGCAGCAGTTGGGCGAAAAGGAAAGCCGCGTTCCGCCATCTTCCGTTACCGATCCCTGGAAAGAATAGGGTGTTGATTACCCGGGTAATCCCCCTGCCTGGAATTGTATTTGGAGCCGATACATGAAACTGGACATCGAAAAAACGCTGACCATTATCACCAACATCGGCGTTATCGTCGGGATAATCTTCCTGGCCGTCGAGTTGCAGCAAAACAATGAATTCCTGGCGGCCGAGTCGGAAATCAACCTCATGCAAAACAGGAAGTACATTTCCGAGGTCATTCTCCAGGACGAGGAACTGGTCAAGGTTTTTGTCAAAATTGATAACGGCGAACCACTCGCGCCCGCAGACCAATACCGGCTGGATGCCATGTTCAACATCTACATGGTGAGCTTCCAGTGGGATTTTGCCCAGTTCCAGGAAGGGCGAATCAGCCGGGAGCAGTTGCCGGTCGAATCATGGATCAACCTGATCAATGGGGAAGGCATGATCAAGGTGCCGTTGGATTGGAAAGGGCTGTGGGAAGACAAGAAGCGAAACCTGGCGCCCGATTTCGTGTCATTCATGGAAGAAAGTGTATTTGTCCAATAAAGGGTCTGCTTACGACCCAAAGCGGAACCTTTTGGATTTCACCGTTAATCGTTGTTAAAAGGTCTGCTTTTGGGGTAAAACAGGGCTAAATCCCGCACTTTATGGCTTCCGGAGGGGGTGGCTGTGAAGGAAAAATTACAAGAATATGCTTTGATCGCTGAAATCATTTCAGCAGTTTGTATTGTGATGTCACTGATATTTGTGGGCATGCAAATAAATCAAAGTGCAGAAGAAACCGCTCTTAATACAAAGTCGATTCAAGCTGAAGCATATCAAGATTTATTAACGCAAATTGGCGCGCCAAATATCGTTCTGTTGGAAAATCCTGAATTAATAGATATTGAAGATCGCGTTCAGACAAACAGTAGTGATCTCACCCAAAATGATATAAACAGGTATTTGCCATACTTGCGCACTATGTGGCGGCATGGAAGTCTAGCTTATTATCAATATAAAAATGGAATAATTGATGAGCACACTCTTAGATCTGCCTTGGCCCCTACACTAGCTATATTAAGAAACAAAGTGCCTAGAGAATTATGGGAACGTAATAAGGGGTTATTTGAATCCGACTACTTAGAATATATAGGAACGAATTTAGAATAAATTAAGGCTGCTTCTGGCCGATAGCAGACCATATTGGTGTAAAAATGAATTGCCTGGCGGGAAAGCGTTAACTCAGCTTTAGCGCCAGCGCGCCGATCGCCTCGCCCATCTTCACCGCACGATTTTCACCCAGCCCTGACAGCCAGTTCGCCGCGTCCTTGCCGTACACCAGGATCACCGTCGAGCCCAGCTTGAAGCGCCCCATCTCCTGACCCTTGGCAAAGTGCTGCGGGGGATTATCATCGTAATCGACTTCGTATAGGCCCTGCCCGGAAGGCGCCACCTGTCCCGCCCACACGGTTTCGATACCCGCCACGATCATGGCGCCCACCAGCACCATGGCCAGGGGGCCTGCGGCGGTGTCGAACAGGCAGACCACGCGTTCGTTGCGCGCGAACAGGTTGTCGATGTTTTCGCTGGTGGTCTGGTTCACCGAGAACAGCTTGCCGGGCACGTAGATCATTTTTCTCAGCGTCCCGGCACAGGGCATGTGCACGCGGTGGTAGTCCTTCGGCGACAAATACACGGTGGCGAAGGCGCCATCCTGGAATGGCCAGGCGGTGTCTTCGGAGCCGCCGAGCAATGCCGTCAGGGAAAAGGACTTGCCCTTGGCCTGGATGACGCGGTCTTCGGTTATGTTGCCGGCGGCGCTGACCACGCCGTCAGCCGGGCTGACGATGGCATCCCCCATGGCATTGACCGGGCGTGCATCGTCCTTGAGAGCGCGGGTGAAAAAGGCGTTGAACGTGGGATAAGCGGTCGGGTCTTCCTGGGCGGCTTCGGACATGTCCACGTTGTAACGTTTGGCAAAGCGCGTGATGAACGCATTCTTGATCCAGGGCGTGGTGGCATTGGCGATGCGCCCGACCAGGCGCGACAGCAGGTGCTGCGGCACAAGGTACTGGAAAACGATGAACAGCCCTTTCATGGATAGTGGCGTGTCAGGTTTCTATCGGCGTGTCCGGCAGGTTGCCCCATTCGGACCAGGAGCCATCGTAGGCCTTCACCTTGAAGCCAAGCGCCTTGGCGATGAGGTAGGTGAGCCCCGAACGGTGATGGGTCTGGCAGTGGGTGATGATGCTGTCGCCATCGTGTATGCCGAGTTCATCGAGCTCGGCCTTGATATTGTCCAGTGGCTTGAGCCGCAGGTTACGGGCGGGATCCATGGTGTCCAGCCAGTCGAGATTGACGGCGCCGGGGATATGGCCGCCGCGAGCTGCCGACACCTTGGTGCCGATGTATTCCTCATGGCTGCGCGCATCCCACACTTTCACGTGCGGGTCGTCGAGCGCCATCAGCACCTCGTTCACATCCGCATTCACCGACAGGTCCAGGGTCAGGCTGACGTCGGTCGGCGTTGCTTCATTTGGCGTGTTCTCCACGGGATGGCCTTCCTTGTACCAGGCGTGGATGCCGCCGTTGAGGTAGGAATAGCCCTGGTGGCCGATGATGTCCAGCGTCCAGATAAGGCGCCCGGCCCAGCCGCCGCCTTCGTCATCGTAGGTCACGATGTGCTTGTCCGGCGAATAGCCGATGCGCGCGAAAAGCGCTTCAAGCTTGTCCTTCGCCGGCAGCTTGCCCGGCGCGGGCGGGATGCCGCATACCAGTTCCCTGGGGTCCACATGCACGGCGCCGGGCACATGGGCCTGCGCGTAGGTGGCGGCCTGGCTGACATCCACGATCAACAGCTGCGGGTCGCCGAGCACACCGGCCAGCGTGTCGGGTTCGATGATCAGGTCAAGCGTGGCAGACATAGGGGCGTTACCGGGTGAAAAAAACGGATTCTAACTGATTCGCCAGGCGTTAGCGAAAGCGTGGAATATACCGTGCTCAGTTTTCCAGGGTCTGGCCGATCAGGCGGAAGCTGGCCATGCGCGCCGCGCTGATTTCGTCGTTGGCCACGGCGGTCTTGAGACTGCAGCCGGGTTCCCTGTCGTGGCGGCAGTCGCGGAACTTGCAGCGGCCGAGGTACTCGCGGAATTCGATGAAGCCGTTTTCCAGGGTCTCGCGGTCCAGGTGCTCGAGGTGGAATTCGCGGATTCCGGGGGAATCGATGAGGTCGCCGCCGTCGGGAAAATGAAACAGGCGCGCCGAGGTGGTGGTGTGCCGGCCCTTGTCGCCGGCCTCTGACAACGCCCCCTCCGCCGTGTTGGCATCCGGCAGCAGGGCGTTGATGAGGGCGGATTTGCCGACACCGGACTGTCCGACGAACACCGAGGTCTTGTCATCGAGCATGGCCTTCAGTTTGGCCAGGCCATCGCCGGACTTGCTGGACACGCGCAGTACCGGATAACCGATGCGTTCATAGATCGCCAACAGGTCATCCAGAGCAGCACGGTTGTCGGCATTGACGAGGTCCGACTTGTTCATCAGCAGCAAGGGATGGATGCGGTAATGTTCGGCCGCCACCAGGTAGCGGTCGATCAGGTTGGCGAAGGGCTCCGGCACCGGCGCGATGACGATGGCGAGTTGGTCGATGTTGGCGGCGACGGGACGCAGCTCCCCCATGCCCGCGGGGCGTTCGAGAAAGTTCTCACGGGGCAGGGCGGCGATGACGACGCCGACCGGGTCGCCTGCCTGGAAGATGACGTAGTCCCCGGCGACCAGGGATTCGATATTCGAGCGCTGGAAGCAGCGGAATATGCTGCCCTGGCTGTCGCCCTCGAGCGCCTCGATGTCCAGTTGCTGGCCGAAATTGGAAATGACGATGCCTTTTTGCTCGGCACCGAGCTCGGAGGTATTGAGTGGAAGATCAGCCCGGGCTTCCTTTTTTGCCGCCCGCTCGGCGTAGGCGTCCTGCATCTTCTGAATGCGCCACAGCTGGCGGCGGTTGAGCTGCTTTTTCTTCATGCAGTGGTGGTGCGGCGGTTTTCGGTCATAAGGACTTATCTTCAGGGGCTTTCTTGCTACAATCGGGGCAGTATATAAGAAGCGCTTAGTGGCATTCCATGGATAAAAAGCAGCACCTCATCTGGATCGACCTGGAGATGACCGGATTGATCCCCGAGTCCGACCGCATCATCGAAATCGCCACCATCATTACCAATACCGACCTGCAGGTCGTCGCGGAAGGCCCCGTGCTGGCCATTCACCAGTCCGCCCAGACCATGGCCGGCATGGATGACTGGAACCAGCGCCACCATGGCGCGTCCGGCCTCGTCGAGCGCGTGAAACTGAGTCCGTACAACGAAAGCGAGGCCGAGCAGATCACGCTGAAGTTCCTTGACGAATATTGCGAGCGCGGCTTTTCACCCATGTGCGGCAACAGCATCTGCCAGGACCGCCGCTTCCTCGCCCGCTATATGCCGTCCCTCGAAGCCTTCTTTCACTACCGCAACCTCGATGTCAGCTCCGTCAAGGAACTGGCCAAGCGCTGGCGCCCGGATGTGGCCGACGGCTTCAAGAAGGAAAGCAGCCACAAGGCGCTGGAAGATATCCGCGACTCCATCGCGGAGCTGCGGCATTACCGCGAGCACTTTTTTAAAACTGCTCGCTGAAGGCTCTGAAACCCGCCCGCTGACGGCTCCTCCCTTTTCACAACGCAAAAAAAAGGCCCTGCGGGAGCAGGGCCAGTAGGGACTAACGGGCAATCGGAGTATTGCCCCAAGGAGACCGGCTGGGCCGGGCGTAACTTTCGCGACCTTTGTTCATGTTACGAAGCCTTGCCTCGGCCGGATCAACCGCTTGTCGTTTTTAGGCCGAAGCGACTATACTGGCCGGCACCGCAAGGCTCCCCTCTTCCATTAAATATCATTTAAATCAGTGAGTTAAGAAATGTTTAAGGTATCCAGAACGCTCCTTTTCCTGTTCCCGGCGGCCCTGCTTGGCGCCTGCGGCGGCAACGATTCCGCCATGGAAACGCCGGCCCCCGCAGCCCCTGTCGCCGCCAGCCTCGGCTCGGGCATCAACACCGCCAATTTCGACACCAGTGTCCGCCCGGGCGATGATTTTTATGCGTACGTGAACGGTACCTGGCTGCGGGACACGCCGATCCCGTCCGACAAATCCAACTACGGCAGTTTCACCGCACTCGCCGATGAAGCTGAAGAAAACCTGCGTGTCATCATCGAGCAGGCTGCAGGCCAGGAAGCGGAACCGGGCAGTGACGCGCAGAAGGTCGGGGATTTCTTCACCAGTTTCATGGACGAGGAGCGCATCGAGGCGCTGGGCGCAGAGCCCCTGCAGGCGACCCTGGCGGAAATCGCCGGCATTGCCGACAAGAGTGCCATGCTCATCAAGATGGCCGAGCTGAACCACATCAGCGTACAGATGCCGGTGGGCGTCTACATCGACAACGACGCCATGCAGTCCGACCAGTACATCAGTTACCTGACCCAATGGGGGCTGGGGCTGCCCGATCGCGACTGGTACCTGTCCGAGGGCGATGCGTCGCACGAGGAAGCACGTGCCGCGTACGGCAAATATGTAGCCACGGTGCTGGAACTGGCCGGCTACGAGCGCGCTGCCGAGGCGGCCCGATCCGTTCTGGCCATCGAGTTTCTCATCGCCGGCCAGCACTGGGATCGCGTGCAGAACCGCCAGCGTGAACTCACCTACAATAAAATGACCCAGGATGACCTGGGCGCCCTGGCCCCGGACATGGACTGGGACGCTTTCCTGGCGGCACTGGGCATCACCGAAACAAGCTACATCGTGCGCCAGCCCAGTTACATCGAAGGGCTCAACACTATCTGGAACGAAATCAGCCTGCAGCAGTGGAAGGACTATACGAGCTTCAAGTATGTCGACTCCCTTGCAGGCTATCTGGGCGAGGATTTCGTGAATGCGCAGTTTGATTTCGAGGGCAGGACCCTGGGCGGTCTGGAAGAAATGCGCCCGCGCTGGAAGCGCGGCGTCGATACGGTCGATGGATCCCTGGGTGAAGTGGTGGGCCGAATCTACGTGGAGCAGCATTTTGCCGACGAGGCCAAGCGGCGCATGGATGTACTGGTGGAAAACCTGCGCGAGGCATTCCGCGTCGGCATCGATGAACTGGCATGGATGACCGAGGCGACCAGGGCCGAGGCCCAGGAGAAATTGCGCAAGTTCACCACCAAGATCGGTTATCCCGAACAATGGAAGGATTATTCCGCCTTGAGCGTCTCTCCGGATGATCTCATCGGCAACGTCATTCGTTCACGCAACGTCGAGCACAACCGTGAGCTGGCCAAGCTGGGCAGCCCCATCGACCGCGGCGAGTGGTTCATGACGCCGTACACGGTCAACGCCTACTACAACCCGCCGATGAACGAGATCGTATTTCCCGCCGCCATCCTGCAGCCGCCGTTCTTCAACGTGGAAGCGGATGACGCGGTGAATTACGGCGGTATCGGTGCAGTTATCGGTCACGAGTTCAGCCATGGTTTCGATGACCAGGGCCGCAAGTCCGACGGTGATGGCAACCTGCGTGACTGGTGGACCGGAGAGGACGCCGAGGCCTTCACCGCCCGTGCGGCCGCACTGGTGGATCAGTACAACCAGTTCGAAGTGTTGCCGGGCAAGTTCCTCAACGGCGAATTTACCCTCGGTGAGAACATCGGCGACTTGTCCGGGCTTGCCGTGGCCTACAAGGCCTATCGGATGTCGCTGAACGGCGAGGAAGCACCGGTAATCGATGGCCTGACCGGAGACCAGCGATTCTTCATGGGATGGGCGCAGATCTGGCGCCGCCTGTACCGGGATGAAAACCTGGAGATGCGCATCACTTCAGATCCCCATTCGCACAGTTGGGCCCGCTGCAACGGTGTGGTCAGGAATTTCGACGCCTGGTATGACGCGTTCGACATCCAGCCTGGTGACGCACTTTACCTGTCGCCTGAGCAGCGTGTGAAAATCTGGTAAGGGCAAAAGCGGTTTTTGCGAACGGGGTTACAAATTTTGAAAAGCATTCTGATTAAACTGTTCTGGCCTGTCCTTGGTCCCTTCGAGAAAGGAGACGGGCCGTACAGTTACAAGGCGTCGAGCCGCAGCATACTGCTGATCGTCGGCGTCCTGTTCGGCGGCCTGTCGGGCGGGTCGCTGTTCTTCTCCATACAGAAAGGGGAATACGCGGCCTTCCTGCCCATCGTGGTCTTCTTCGGCGTGGCCCTGGTCTGTCTCGTGGTAGGCGGTCTTGGTACTGATCGCGCCGTCGCGACGTTGTGGGGCAATGCGAAAAGCTCCCGCAAGGGCAAGTAAACGAATCCAAGAAGACGGCCTCGTGGTTAACAATTGTTCACTGCATTGGTGGTCGTCGATGCAGGAGGGCAACCATGAACACCATTCACCTGCAGTGCGACTGCGGCCGCATCAAGGGCGAGGTCCGGCACATCGCCCGCGCCAATTGCAATCACCTGGTCTGTTACTGCAATGACTGCCAAGAGTTTCCCCGTTACCTCGGCAAGGCCGGCAATGTTCTCAATTCCTGGGGTGGTACCGAGATCGTGCAGATCCCCCAGGCCTGGCTGGATATCACGGAAGGCGCTGACCTGATGCGCTGCATCCGTTTCGGCAAGAAAGGCATCTACCGCTGGTATGCCGGCTGCTGCAATGCGCCCATCGGCAACACGCTGGGTCCGGGCTGGCCTTTTATAGGGATCATCCACAGCTTCATCAGGCCCGAGGCCGAGCTCGCGGACACTGTGGGTCCCTCGCGCGGCAACGTCTGGGTCGAGTTTGCCGCACCGGGCGCACCGGATGACGTGCGCAAGCATTCATCCTCGTTCCTTCTGATGCTGCGTACGCTGCGGCTGATACTGGCCTGGAAAATGAAGGGACTGCACCAGCCTTCCGCGTTTTTCAGTTTCTCCGGCCAGCCTGCGGCAGAACCGGAAGTCCTTTCACACTGATTCGTCTGCCGGTATCGCCAGGCGCTTGTTCTGCGCGCTGATCACCAGGATCACGCCCGCGAGGATGATGGCCGCACCAAAGATGATGTGCGCGTTGATTTCCTCGCCGGCGATCAGCCAGCCGAGAAAGATGGCCACCGCCGGATAGACGAAGGCATAGGTGGACACGCTGGCGGCAGAGGCGTTTTTCAGCAGCCATACGTAGGATGAAATGGCGATGATGGAGCCGAACACCACCAGATAGGAAAATGCCGAGAACGACACCAGTGAGATGCCCACGGGTTCGAAGGCGAACCATTCGCCGAGCACCAGGGACACCAGCAGCAGCGACAGGCCGCCGCCGAACATCTGGCAGGCCGCCGACATGAAAATCGAATCCGGCTGCGTGAACTTCTTGGAATAGATTGACCCGGTCGCCCACAACATCGAACCGAATATCACCACCAGCGCGCCGGGGATGTAGATGTCCGTCGCGGTGATTTTTACCGGGTCGATCAGCACCACCGTACCGATGATGCCGAGGCTGATGCCTGCCAGGCCCTTTACCGTGGGCGGCGGACCGCCGGCCCACAACCAGTCCAGCATGATCAGCCACAGGGGCAGGGTCGATACCAGCAGGGCGGCCAGGCCCGAGGTGATGTATTGCTCCGCCCACACGACCAGGCCGTTGCCCCCCAGGAACAGGAAGGTGCCGACAACCCACAGGTTCAGCCACTGCTTCAGCGACGGATTGGCCGCGCCGGTCAGGCGCATGAAGGTGTACAAGAGGGTGCCTGCCGTGGTGAAGCGCACACCGGCCATCAGGAAGGGTGGAATGGTTTCGATGGCATAGCGGATCGCCAGGTAGGTCGATCCCCAGATGAAATAGATCAGGAAAAAAGCGATGACCAGTTTTGCCTGGAAAGGAACGCCCGGGAGCTGGTGCTTTCCCATTAATTGTTCAGCAGGTTGGCCGGGGAGTACTGGTCGGTGAGGATGCGCTGGCCGGTATCCCAGGTCACTTGCGTGTTCATGTACTGCGGATACTCGGTGACATCCATGCCGAACTGCTCGAGCCTGGCCTTGAAGGCCGGCGCCCGTGACTGGAGCGTGGCGCGGTCGGGCAGCGGCTGCATGGAGGCGACGATTACCCGGTTGCCGGTGCCGGCCTGGCGTATGTTGTAGATTTCGCCGAACACGGCGCGGTAGGTGTTCGATTCGGCGGCATACAGGCGGCTGGTGGAAAAGGTATTGGCCACGACCATGCCGTCATCAGGCAGCAGCTTCTTCACTTCTTCCAGGAACTCCACGGTCATCAGGTGCTCGGGAATGTACTCGCCGTTGAAGGCGTCGAGAATCACCAGGTCGAACTTCTCACCGCGCAGGCCAGCGCGCTTGATGTAGACGCGGGCATCGCCGACGTCCACCTTGATCTTGTCGGTCTCCTCGAAACCGAAGTACTCCCGCGCCACGCGGAATACGGCGTCATCGATCTCGGAGATGACGATCTCGGTGTCGGGGAAAAGCCGGCTGTAGGTGTCCGGCAGTGTGCCGCCGCCGAGGCCGACGATCAGCATGCGTTTCGGTTCATCCTGTACCAGCAGGCTGGACAGGGTCATCTTGGCGTAGGGAAAGACCAGTTCGACCGGGCGGTCCAGGAAACGACAGCTCTGGTTCTGGCCGGAGCGACTGGTGATGGTGAAGCGCATGCAGCGGCGTGTCGAATCCTCGGTCACCACGATGTTGCGGTACAGGGAGCGTTCCTGGTGGATGTAGCGCACCCCGACCTGGGCGAAAGCGTCGACCATGCTGATCAGCACGGCAGTCACCACGACGGCGATGACATGCCACTTGAACCGGGAAAAGACTGTCGGGGCTTTGTTCATGATGTTTTCATGCTGCCTTTATGCTGCGCTGGTCGATTGACGCGTGCCGGTAATGATAGCAGCGGCACCGGCGAGCACCAGGCTGGCCACCATGGTGACCAGGATCTGGTTCACCTCGAACCACAGCACCAGATAAAAGGAGGTGGCCAGTGTGCCCAGCGCGCTACCGAGCGTGGAGATGAAATACAACTTGCCGGCGACATGGCCGCTGCCGTGGGTGGACTCCACCATCAGGCGTACCGAGTAGGGCGCGATCATGCCCATGATAGCCGTGGGCAGGAAAAACAGCAGCATCGAAACCACCAGCGAGCCGTAGCGCGGATCCTCGATCTGCAGGAACAGGAACTCCATGATCTGGTTGCTCCAGAAGACCAGCGGCAGCAGGAAGACGGCCGAGGTGGCAAAGAAGGTACCGTAGGTTTTCAGGTTGGGATTGTGCAGGGACAGCTTGCCGCCGCACAGGTAGCCAATGGACAGCGACAGCATGAATACGGTGATGATGCTGCCCCAGACATAGATCGAGCTGCCGAAGTAGGGGGCCAGGATCCTGCCGCCCAGCAACTCAATGGCCATGATGATGAAGCCGGCAATAAAAGCCAGTACCATAACCAGTACGGTTTGCAGGCCATTCTGTGAATTTTTGTCTTTCATAGGAGCCGCGCAGTATATCGCTTTTATCCCCGGTGCTGATACTGACTTTCGTTGTGGCTATTACGCGCGCCCGGGCCGCGTTGGAAGATTTTCCGGGGCCTCGGCCCGTTCTTCAGTTCTGTGCCGGGCCGCCAAAAAATCTTTTGCCTTGCCCGGTCGTCGCTCATGACGCCGCCGGCGCGGTGCTTTGTTGGGTGCCCTGCAGCGGGTACCAGTTGCTTGGCCGCAACACAGGCTGTGCAATGGTTCCTTGTTCCGGGGGGCTGATATGCTTCGCCATCGAAACCGAAATCCACGCTA
>CAZVSC010000010.1:58395-66475 GCA_964629325.1 uncultured Enterobacteriaceae bacterium | reverse complement strand
CGGTGGAAGGCTCGATCCAGATCGGCAACGAGCCGCTGCCCGCTCCGACCATAGAATAAAATTGTTGTTATAAGATTGCTGTAATAAGAAAGGCGGGTATAACCCGCCTTTTTTATTGTCTGAAATTAACTGGTTTTAATTACAGAGAATCTGCAACGAGCTTTTCGCTCAATTCCCGCAACCTGGCCTGAGCGCTTTCATCGTAGGCCTGGTCTTCAGCACGCGCCTGTTCCTGCATGTCGAAATACACACCGCTGACACCGTTCAGTTCGGAGGCAGTGATCAGGTGTTCCAGGGCATTGGCGCCGTCGTCCACGGTGGTCATGCTCTGGGGCAGCACGGTGGAATCCAGTACCATCTTGGTGTTCATGAGCGTGGCGGGGTGCAGGCTGTTGGCGGTTACTCCGCAGCCTTCCAGCTGGCTGGCGAGGTCGTTGGCGTGAATGATCTGTGCCAGTTTGCTTTGCCGGTAGGCCAGCCCGTCCGAGTAATCGTGCTCCAGCATGACATCCTCGAAGCGAACCGGGGCCTGGGCCAGGGATGCGACATTGATGATGCGGGCAGGGGCCGATTTCCTGAGCAGTGGAAGCAGTTCCCGCACCAACAGGTAACCTGCCAGGTAGTTCACAGCGAAGAAGATCTCGTAGCCATCCGCACTGAGGGTGCGTGGTGAGTCGGGGTGTCGCGGGCCGATACCGGCGTTGTTCACCAGGATATCGAGCCGATCGACATTGGCGAGTACATCCCCTGCCAGCTGCCTGACATCTGCAAGCGAGGCGAGGTCGGCATTGAAGTATGCCAGCGAGTCATTGCCGGTCTGCTCGCGCAACTCCGCAAGTACTGCGGCGCCTTTGTCAGGGTTGCGTCCGTGCAACAGGACTTTCCAGCCTTTCACAGCAAGCCGGCGAGCGACTTCCTTGCCAAGCCCGTCGGTGGAACCGGTGATAAGAATGGTTTTGCTCATACGAGAATCCAAACAGCGACAGCAGGTGGATGCTGTAACGACTGCGGTGGCCTTGATTCCTTGATGGCTTTAGTTGGTGAAACCGTAAAGCCTGTGTGGATTATCAACGAGCAACTTCTGCTGAGTTTCCTTGTCCGGTGCCATCAAAGGAATCAGGTCCACCAAATCACCATCGTTGGGCATGTGTTCTTTTATGTTCGGATGCGGCCAGTCAGTACCCCAGAGCACACGATCCGGTGCAACTTCGATGATCGCCTTGGCAAAGGGCATGGCATCGGTGAACGGGGGGCCCATGGACGAAATGCGCTCGGCGCCGCAGACCTTGATCCAGCAATTGTCGCGACGGGCGAATTCCAGCAGGATGCGGAACGGTTCCTGGCCGAGGCCGTCCCTGGTCGGCACACGCCCCATGTGGTCGATGATGTAGGGAATCGGCAGGTTGTCCAGGAGGTCCTGGAAGTCCACCAGGTCGATGGCATCGAAATGCAGCACCACGTGCCAGCCGAAGCCTTTTATCTTGTTGATAATACTATGGAATTTTTCCATATCGGGGATGCCGCCCAGATGCCTGACGAAGTTGAAGCGGCAGCCGCGGCAACCGCCTTCATGCAGAATTTCGATATCGGCTTCGGTGAAATCATCATTGATGTTGGCAACACCACGATAGGCTCCGCCGCTCTGGGCAATGGCATCGAGGATCGGGTCATTGTTGATGCCGTGACAGCTGGCATTGACCAGTACGGCGCGGGTCAGCCCGAGTATGCTCTGCAGTTTCTTGAAATCGTCGAGGCCGGCATCGGGCGGTGTGTAGGTGCGGGTCGGCGAGTAGGGATATTTGTCGCCCGGTCCGAAAATATGGCAGTGGGCGTCGGTGGCATTGGCGGGTAATTTGAAATCCGGTGTCCTGGTGTTGGGATCGGGTGCTTTACAGGATTTAATCATTAACGTTTCTTCCCCAAGAAAACAGCGTCGTTGCAAAGCGCGCTAATTTATCACAAAGCGCCAGCCCAGACTAAATTTTATCCGGCACAGATGATGCTGTGCAGCATAGCTGAAGTGCAAACCCGTATTCTGTCTTTTTGCGTCCAATTCAAGTAGGCTCAATTTCCTGAAAACCCGTACAAGCTGGAGAAAAACCCGTATGTTTTCATTGCCCCGAATCCTGAAGCCAGGTCCGTTGTTTGCCGGGCTGGTCATGCTGGCGTCACCGATATACCTGATGGCACAGGGTGCCGTGATGCAACCCTGTGATCGTGCCTGCATGGAGGGTCTGGTCGATGATTACCTGGACGCGCTCATTGCCAACAACCCGGATGCGGTACCGCTGGCTGATGATGTGCGTTTCACCGAAAACGGCCAGCGCCTGCAGGTGCGCGACGGCTTGTGGCAGACCATGGAGGGCCGCGGCAATTACCGGATCTTTGTACCGGACATGGCCGCCCAGCAGGTGGCTTTTCTCGGCAATATTTATGAAGAACATCGCGATCCGACCCAGATGACGCCGGCCCTGCTAGCCCTGCGTCTGCGCCTGGAAGACGGCGCAATCAGCGAGATCGAGCATTTCGTGGTACGCAGCACAACTGCCGCAGAACGCCTGGCAGAGATGACCCCCCGGTTTGCCTTTCGTTCAGCAGTGCCGGAATCACAGCGCAATACCCGCCGGGAAATGCTGGAGATCGCCAACATGTATTTCGTTGGCATGCAGAAAAATGACGGCCTGATGGACTATCCCTTCGCCGATGACTGCGAGCGCATAGAAAACGGCATGCGCAGCACCAATGCCCCGACCCCGCCGGGTGAGACGCGGCCGGATCCCTCGGACGCCTCGGTATATTCGTCGCAATGGAGCTGCCTGGAGCAATTCCAGTCCGGACTGATTTTCTTCGTTAACCGTATCCGTGACCGCCGTTTTGTTGCCGTGGACGAGGAGCGGGGCCTGGTGTTCTCCTTCGTCTTCTTTGATCATTCAGGCGGCGAGTTCCGCCATGGCGTCACGCCGGCCGGGCGTGAAGTGACCGCCGGCCCCGTGCAGCCCTGGACGTGGGGAATTGCGGAACTGTTCAAGGTCTACGATGGCAATATCCACGAGATCGAAGCCATTCTCGAGCGGGTTCCCTACGGCATGAATTCAGGCTGGTCCACCTGGGAGCAGGGCATGTCCGATGAATTGCAGGACGTGACCTTTTCCGAGGACTGACGTCCTCGGGGATACAGGATACAGGATAAAAGATACAGGCAAGCGCTTCGGGTCTGGGGCTGGTTACGGGCTGTTAATCCGGCATTTATTTGGAAATGGGCCGATACCAAAGAGCCCAAGGTGTTATTCCATGTATCCTGTATCTTTTATCTTGTATCTTCTTTCCCTACAATCGACCGCTTTTAACCGCAGTCAAACTTCCAGATGTTCCTAACGTTAAAGACCATTCACATGTGCTGCGCCCTGATCAGCTTCACGGGCTTCCTGTTTCGTGCCTATCTGATGGTCATCGACTCGAAATGGCTGAATCACAAACTGATCCTGGTGACGCCGCACCTGGTCGACACGATCTTTCTGCTCAGCGGGTTCAGCATGGCATTCGTGCTCAATATCGGCCTGTTTGCCCAGGGCTGGCTGACCATGAAGATTTTCCTGCTGATGTTCTACCTGCTGTTCGTGGGTATAGCCCTGAACCGCGGCACCACGAAATCGATCCGCATCACCGCCTTCCTGCTCGGGGTGTTCACTTTCGTGTATATCGTGGGAATTGCCGTCAACAAGACGGGCATCAGCTGGTTTGCGCTGCTCTGAAAAGCAATAGGGCCTACCTGACCCGTTTGCCGTTCTTGAACACCATCGCGGGTTCACGCAACGTACTGAAGTGACGCAGCGGGCTGCCTTTCACCGCGATGACGTCGGCGAGTTTGCCGGGGGTCACGGTCCCAACCTCATCGCCGACGCCCATGTACGCGGCTGAATCCGCTGTGGCCCACTTGATGGCCGCCACCGGATCCATGCCCAGTTCGAAGACCCATGCCTCCAGTTCACGCCAGGTCGCCTCGCTGGCAGGATGTCCGAAAGTGCCCTCATCGCTGCCAAAGGTAAAGATGACGCCGCGTTCACCCAGATTCTGGACCTTGCGCTTGATGATGTCTGAAGCCGACCGGGGCAGGGTGGTGAAATCTGCGTTGCTGATGGCCTGGCGGATATCGAGTTCGATGTCCTGAGGCAGGCCGGCAAAGTTTTTCGGGTCATCCAGCCATTCGGGATCGGCAGCGAGTTCATCGCGGTTCAGCACGGTCCCGACGGTGGGATTCCAGTACAGGGGCGTGCCACCGGCAATTCTCTGCTGCACCATGTCGAGGATGTCTTCCGGGAGGGTCGGGGTATCGATGCCGATGTGCTGGATTTCATCCACACCTGCGCGCAGGGCGACACGCAACTCCTCGTCGGTGCGGCCATGCGCGGTGACACGGATGCCGGCGGCATGCGCGGTCTCCACGATGGCATTCAGTTCTTCCTGGAACCCCTCGTTTGCCTGCAGCACCTTGATGATATCCACGCCCGCATTGATCTGCGCCCGGGTCTTGCGCACGGCATCGCGTGGGTTTTCCACTGGCATGACATGAGGCCGGTAGGAGGCCGCTCCCCCGGGTACCAGCGCGCTGCCGGCCGTGTAAATGGTGGGGCCGGGAATTTCGCCGGCAGTGATACGCTTGCGCACACTGATGATGTCATCGGTATTCACGGCCAGGTCGCGTACGCTGGTCACGCCGGCCATAAGGAACTGCAGTGCCGATGCCGGGATAGTGACATCGGCAAAGCGGTCGGCATAGGAGGAGAACCAGTGCCCGAAATCCGGGTGGCCGTTGTACAGGAGATGGACGTGGGGATCCCACAGCCCCGGCATGACCGTCATGCCTTCGGTGGATACCAGCTGGTAGTCCTGGGGAACGGGAAGCCTGCCGATGGAGCCAACGGCTTCGATGCGGTCACCCCGAATCAGCACTATGCTGTTCGGCATGGGCTCGGCGCCCGACCCATCGATCAACAGCCCGCCGACCAGGGCATAGCCAACTGGCTGGGCATACACAGTTGCCGGAATCGCCAGCAACAGGGCAAACAGGGGAGCGATGAGTCTGTTCATACTTCGGGTCCTGGAAAATCAGGGTGAGGGCATGCGGTCATAAACACGAACGATGGTCACCGGCTCAGTAAATGCCCCGGGGCGAATATACAGTTCAACGCGCAACTGGCTGCCCCCTTGCTGGAGCGTATAGGTCTCGTTGGCAAAACCGCCGTCGCGCGGCCGCGCCTCAACAAGCAAACGGTTGCCTTCCCAGTGACCCATGGAAAAATCCTCCACCTCATCGAGCCCGGTCAGGCTGACAGACTGGCTGCGTCCGTCAGTGTAAACGGAGCGAGTATAGCCATCATCATAGGTAAAGACATATTCCGGTTCGCCAAGTGCGATATGAAGTGACTTGTCGTAGGACAGCCGGTCATACAATTCCTGCTCCTCCGGGCCGCCGCGGTAGCGATCTTCCCCGCAGCCGAACCAGCAGCGGTCGATCTTCTGTCCCATGGCACGCAAGGCCCGTTCCACCTGTTTGTCGGCATTGTCACTGAGGTCCTTGTTGAACACCCAGTCGCCGGCAAATGCCTGGCGGTCCTGGGCAGCCAGGTGCATGGATGCACCCAGGAAGGTCAGCGCCAGTAAGAGGGCGAGGGTAGTGCGGAGTGTGTGGAATAGCATAGTTGAGAATTCCCCTGCGCAAAAAGTGTAGACTCTATAGGGGCAAAATTCCACCGGGACTACCTGCACTTGCGGCAGTCCTTTATACTCCGGTGGCAATGCGCCAGGCGCAATCACAGTGAAACTGCAACGATCCGGGGGAAAATATGTCGAGGTTACATGCACTGATCGCGGTGCTGGCCGCTTGCCTGGCAATCAGTGCCTGCACGGAACAGCAGGAACCGGTTCCTGAACCGGCAGCTGATATTTCTGCACTTGCTGCCCGCCTGACAGCGCTGCAGGAGAGGGCGCAGCGGCTGCGGGATGTTAACGACATCAAGCGCCTGCAGCGGGCTTACGGCTACTACCTCGACGAGGCGCTGTGGGATGACCTCGCCGACCTGTTCACTGCCAACGCCACTGTCGAGTATGCCCGTGACGGCCTCTACCGCGGGCGTGACCGTATCCGTGAATATTTTTATCACCTGGGAGGCGACCAGTCAGGACTGTCCGAAGGCCAACTGAACGAGCATTTCCAGCTCATGCCCGTCATTACGCTGGCCGAGGACGGCATGAGCGCGAAAGGCCGGTGGCGCGCCGTCATCCTCAATGGCGACCTCGGCGAATATGCGGCCTGGGGTGAGGGGCCTTATGAAAATGAATACGAAAAGGAAAACGGGGTGTGGAAGATCAGCAAGGTGCGCTGGTACCAGACCATCATGGTGCCCTATGAAGGCGCCTGGGGCCTGAACGAGGATATCAACAAGGGCATTTACGTCTCACCGCAATTCCCGCCCGACGAGCCGCAGACTGACAGCTATGGGTCATGGCCTGAAACCTTCCTGCCGCCATTCCACTTCGACAACCCGGTAGGGCGATACCAGCCACCGGAATCCTCCACGGGAGAAGCGCAATGAAAATCTGCAAATACATACTCCCTTGCGCCTTGTTCCTTGTCCCTTGCTCCGCGTACACCCAGGAAGACGAGGCGGCGGCCCTGCTGGCCGGGATTGCCCGCCTCGAACTGGAAGTCACTCTGCTGGAAGACGAGCATGAAGTGGAGAACCTGCAACGCATCTTCGGGTTTTATATCGACAAGCATCAGTGGAGCCAGGCAGCGGACCTGTTTGCCGACAATGCCACGATCGAAATCGGCGGCTCGGGCGTATACGTTGGCCGCGAGCGCGTCCTGGCTTATCTGGATTCGCTGGGAGCGGAAGGCCCACAGGAGGGCGTCCTGAACGATCACATGCAGTTGCAGCCGGTCGTGCATGTCTATCCCGACGGTACCGCCAGGGGCCGCTGGCACCATTTTTCCCAGGAAGCCCGGTTCGGCATAAGCCATCACTGGGGCACGGGGGTGTATGAAAACGAATACGTGAAGGAAGGCGGGGTCTGGAAGATCAGCAAGATGCAGTTGTATTCCACCATGCGCACGCCGGTGGACGATGGCTGGGGAGTCACGGCGCTGCCGCGGACCTCACCGAGCGAAAACCTGCCGCCCGACCAGCCGCCATCCGTGGATTACCAGAACTATCCGGCGGTATATGTGGTGCCGTTCCATTACAACAACCCGGTGACCAGCCCCTATGACCCGATCGCTGACAGCGACGTCAGGGTGAACGGGTCGGCGGGTGCCGAGGCGGTGGAAATGCGCCTGGTGGAGCTGGAGCGTCGTCTCGGCCTGGTCGAGGATGCTGCCGACATCGAGCGCATGCAGACCATCTACGGTTACTACCTGGCGCGCAACCAATGGGACGAACTGACTGGCATCTTCGCGCCGGACGGTACTATCGAGATCGCCATGCGCGGCGTGTATCGCGGCGCCGCCAGTATTCGCCGCAACCTTGATCTTTACGGCGTGCAGGATGAACTGCCTGGCCAGTTGCACAACCACATGCAGTACCAGCCGGTGGTCCACGTGGATCCGGACGGGCAGACGGCACGATTGCGTTCACGCGCCTTCAGCATGATGGGCACCTTTGGCACCCAGGGGCGCTTCATGGGCGGCACCTATGAAAACATCTACCAGAAACGCGACGGCAAGTGGATGTTGTACAAGGACCAGCAGATCAATACCTATTTTGCGGGGACCGACGATGGCTGGATCAACCTGACGCGGTCAAACCCGCCGGGCATCACGGCAAGCAATCCGCCTGACGAGCCGCCGACGATGGATTTCCAGATGTACCCCAAGGCATTCCTGCCCCCGTACCATTACGCCAATCCGGTGACAGGCAGCCGCGAGGTGGTAGAATAGAAAAACTGCACAGGATCAATGTGCGGAGGTTGGAAAACGCCGGGCCTGACAAGGTTCGGCGTTTTTTTTAGGCAAGGAACAAAGGAACAAAGGAACAAAGGAACAAAGGAACAAAGGGTTAACGAGTCGACCTGTTCTCCTTTG
>CAZVSC010000010.1:18756-58295 GCA_964629325.1 uncultured Enterobacteriaceae bacterium | reverse complement strand
AAGGAACAAAGGAACAAAGGAACAAAGGGTTAACGAGTCGACCTGTTCTCCTTTGTTCCTATTTTCGAAATAATCAATTTGCCGGTTCGATCTTCAGGACAACCCCGTCCCTTTGCTCGGCAGCGAGATACAAGAATTCGTCCGGCCCCATCTCAATATCGCGGATACGGCGACGCAGATCCGTGATCATGGATTCCCGGCGCATTTCTTCGTATTCGCGGTTGATCATGATGCGTTCGAGATGACCGGTACCCGGTACCTCGCCGGTGCGCAGGGCGCCGACGATGATGTCGCCCTTCCACGCCGGCAGGGCGTCACCGGTATAGAACAGCATGCCGGACACTGCGATAGCAGGCATCCAGTACACCAGCGGCGGCTCGAAGATGTCGTGCGTGGGGCGGTCGTTGGTCTGCCAGGGACCTGGGTAAGTGCGGCCCAGGCTGACTATGGGCCAGCCGTAGTTTACACCCGGCTTGATCAGGTTGATCTCGTCACCGCCGTTCGGGCCGTTCTCATTCTGGAAAATGGCACCGGTATCCGGGTGCACGGCGAGTCCCAGTGCGCCGCGGTGGCCGTAGGAATAAATTTCACCGCGCGCGGTCGGGTTGTTCACGAAAGGATTGTCGATGGGCACGGAGCCGTCATCGTTGAGACGCAGCACCTTGCCGCCAAGCGAAGCCAGGGACTGGGGATCACCGCCGGAGGTTGTCACGTAAAGTTTGCCGTCGTGACCGAAGGCCAGTCTGCCGGCGCCTGCAATGCCGGGACCCGGGTCAAAGATATCACTGAAGTTTTCCAGGCTCTCCCCGGTCCAGCGTGCGCGGCCGATGGCGATGTTGCTGTTGCCGCCGGGCTTGGGCTTGGTATAGCTCAGGTACAGTAGCTGGTTGTTTTCGAAATCCGGATGCTTAACCAGGTCGATATAACCGTGTGAAGTGCCGCCCTGGCCGGACTCGCCGGAAAATACGGACGGCGGGCCGCCGGTGATCATGTCGGTCTGCAGTTCACCGTCCTCAATCAGGTAAATCTCGCCGCGGCGGGTGATCACCAGCAGCTTGCCGTCGGGCAGGAATTCCAGCGCCATCGGGTATTCCATGCGTGCCACGACAGATACCCGGATGTCCATGCCTTCCGCTGTCGGGTAGACCCAGGGACCTTCTCCCAGGGGGATGTTTTCCAGGCCGGTCGGGGCGGTTGGGGCAAAGCCGCTGAACGGGATGTCGCGCTGGGCAAATGCTGAGACAAGAGGAAAGAGACAAGAGGCAAGAAGGGCCGTTCTTATAATTTGTTTCATGAGAGAATTTTCCCCTTATTTGGAATGCAGTAAGACGTTTATATCAATATTGCCGGATATTGTTAATTACAAAAAATGTTTGCTGAGGAAGTCGATGATCTTGCGATTGTAGGCCTTTGCCAGCGCCAGGGCGTCCTGCTCACTGATATCTCCCCGCCTGGCCATGCTTTTCGCCACGAGTTCCGGCTTGCGGAACAGGCCAATAATGATGGGGTCATCCAGGTGCGCGTAATACTTTTCGATGGTGAGCACGGTGCGCGGGTCCTTCCATCCCCATAACGGGTGAACGTTTTTTGCCGCAATCAGTGCACTGGTGTCGGCATCGGTCAGTTCGCGGTTTACATCGTTCCATATATTGCCGCCGAGCAGTTCGACATTCTTTTTCAGGAAATCCATGTCCTCGAAATGACCTTCCGGATTGTCAGGCAGGCCGGATAACAATTCGTCACCCATATGAACACCGGCTTCATGCAAAGCCTTGGCGACCAGGCTTGAAGCACTACGGTGGCAGCCGAGAATGACGAAAGTCTTGTTCATGCTCATGGGTACTCCCTATTCCTGTTTGCGCCAGTGCCAGAGCTGCAGTGTTTTACCTGCGGCGCTGAGCGCCCTGAAATAATAATCGCCGGGGCGGATACGCCGCCACATTTCCCTGCTGAAACCGAAGGCCGGCTGAGAGACGGCAGTCCTGGCAAAGACGATGAAGTCATCCTGGGCGCCCACATCAAGAAACGTGGTGTCACGTGGCAGAATCAACGCCGGCGGCGAAGTGAATGAGCCGAGTTCGGCGATCTCGGGAACGACCTGCCGGGCGGGAAGCGTCGGCGCCCCGTTCGGATAATATTTGTTCAGGAAGATTTTCTCGCTGGCGCGCATGAGTTCGGCCTTGCCGGCCGGGGGTTCGGAGGACTGGTTCCAGTAATGCACGGCGTAGGCATTGGCAACGCAGATGGGCATCACGCCTTTGCGCATGAGGCGGCCGCACAGATCGGTATCCTCGTAGTAAAGGAAGAAGTCTTCGTCGAACACGGGCATTTTGTTCTGGATGAACCACTGGTTGTCGACCAGCAGGCAGGCACCCGACAGCACCGGTTCGCTGAAGGGCGATGCTTCGCTCCAGAAACGTTTATGACGGGCCAGTGCGAGCGCTGTCAGGTCGGCGCTTTCCGCCAGGTGCTTGTCGTGGATGTTGCGATCGGAAAGCATCCACAAAGGGTGGCCAAGCGCCGGTGGCAGCTCGAATTTGCAAGCATCGTCCCAGTAAAAGCGGGGGCCGCACAGGGGTGCGTGCAACTGGCTGGATGCTTCCAGGAGGTATTTCAGGCAGTTGCGCTTGAGGCGCACATCGGGATTCAGGACCAGCAGCCAGCGCGTATCGATCTGGCGGGCAGCCAGGTTGACGGCGGCGCCAAAGCCGAGATTTTCCATCGGGGTGATGACTTCGGTGCCGCGAAAGGCAGGGTCAGTGCCGTCGATTTCATTGCTGTTGTCGACGATCAGGATATGCCTGACCTGGGATTCGATTTTGCCGGCAAGTTCGGCAGTGTCCCGCCGGCTGCCATAGTTGATGATGACGGCGGTGACTTCTTGCCTGGAGGACAGTGTCATCAGCTGGCGGTATTAAAACATGTCCAGATCGTTCGCCATGACCACGTCACCATCATAGGTCCTTTTCACTTCCCCGACGATGTCCTCAGGGGAAGCGTTGAAGAACAGGATGTGGTAAAGCACGACAAGATCCGGTTTCGCAATATTCGCGACGGCGGCTACCTGTTCGCCGCTGGTATGGGAGTGGCCGTGGTAGTCCTGCCAGAATTCGGACTGCCTGCTCAACTGGTCGCCGCTGTATACCTCGTGTATGAGAATGTCTGCGCCACGGGCCTTTTCCGCCAGTGCGTCGCTGTAGGTGGTGTCGCCGGATATCACGATGGTCTTGTCAGCCGTGGTGACGCGATAACCGAAGGCAGGCCTGATCTCGCCGTGCGGGACTGTGAAGGCTTCTACGGTGATGTCTGCATTGCTGAATACGATGCCATCCTCGATTTCGGTGGCATTGGCGAGGTAGCCGTGGCGGTCGGTGACGAGCTGTTCAGGTGTCCCCGCTGCACGGATATCCGCCTCGATGGCCAGCATGTCATTCATGTGGCCGACATATTCCGACAGCCCCTTCGGCCCGTAAACGGACAGGCGCTGCTGGCGGCCCCACCAGCGATGCCCCGACAGTTCCGCGATGTCATGGATATGATCACTGTGCAGGTGGGTAATGAACAGGTACTTGATGTCCTGGGGATACAGTTCCGGCAGGTTGTACTTGTCCCAGGCCTGCATGGCCTTTTTCACCATGCCGCCGCCGGCGTCGAACACGTAAGCCTCGCCGTTGGTGATTACAGCGACCCCGGGGCCGGAACGGTTCGCATCGGGTACGGGCGTACCGGTTCCGAGAATGATTACCCGGGTCTCTGCCTGCGCGTTCGCCAGGGGGCTGGAAAAGGGGCTGCACAGCACCAACAGCAGCAGGAAAAAGGAAGACAGCGGGCGGAGCGATCCGGTAATTTTTGCAAGCATTTTGTGGAGTTGTGGCCCGTGGCAGGAAGAGCGGGAAGCATAAATAACATCTGCTACAATGGCAAGAAACACGCTTTTCAGTACACTAAGCAATTCATGGATCCCGCATTACTTCCCGTCATCAATACCTTCATCCGCGAGGAAAAGCTGCCTGCTGATTACGCCGGGACCGTTGAGCAGTGGTTCATGCCTGTCCTTCACGACATCCTGTCCCGTGTGTCGGCCCATGAAGGCACATTTGTCATCGGCGTCAGCGGCAGCCAGGGCAGCGGCAAGTCTACGCTGGCGGCACTGCTGGTCCGCCTCATGCACGCCATGCTTGGCCTGCGCTGCATCAACCTGTCCATCGACGATTTTTACCTGACCCATGATGAAAGGCAGGAACTTGCCGCAATGGTGCATCCGCTGCTGGCGACACGGGGTGTTCCTGGCACCCACGATGTTGGCTTGGCCATGGACATCATCAATGCCCTGAAACGGAAGGGCACTGTTGCCATCCCGCGTTTCGACAAGGCGGTCGACGACAGGCAGCCGCATGAGCTGTGGCCGACGGTGCAGGCACCATTGGATGTCATCGTGCTGGAAGGCTGGTGCCTTTCGGTCGACGCACAACCCGAGTCTGCGCTGGCAGCACCCGTCAATGACCTGGAGTCGAGTGAAGACTCCGACGGGGCCTGGCGGCGTTACGTGAACGAGGCGATCCGCAGGGATTACGAGGCGCTGTATGGCCTGGTGGACTACCTGGTCATGCTGAAGGCGCCGAGTTTTGACATGGTCTTCGAGTGGCGGCAAAACCAGGAGGACAAACTGGCGGCCATGGTCGGTGAAACCGGCGCGGCGGGACACCGCATCATGACGCCGGAACAGCTCAGGCGCTTCATCCAGCATTACGAGCGCGTCACCCGTCACGGCCTGGCAACCTTGCCGCAAAAAGCGGATGTGGTGTTTCAGCTGAATGAGCGTCAAACTATCGACAAAAGGCTTTGAACAAGGGGCCTGGTCACAGAGAAAGGGGAAACATGCGGGATCTCATCACCCAGTTGCAGGCAATTCCTGGTAATGACGTATTACTTGGCAGCAGCATCTCGGAAAAATACCAGCACGACTGGTCGGCCGATGCGCCAGGTATGCCGGGTGCGGTATTAAGGCCCGCCACCACGGAAGCGCTGTCCGCAATACTGCGCCTTTGCCACGCTGCCGGGCAGCCTGTGGTAGTGCAGGGCGGCCTCACCGGGTTGACCGGGGGCGCGATACCAAAATCCGGCGAACTCGCCATCAATCTCGAGCGTCTCAACGGCATCGAGGAGCTCGATGCCGATGCCATGACCATGACGGTGAAGGCGGGTACGCCGCTGCAGACCATCCAGGAAGCGGCTGATGCCGCAGGCTTCATCTTTCCGCTGGATCTGGGCGCCAGGGGTACCTGCAACATCGGCGGCAACATTTCCACCAATGCCGGCGGCAACCAGGTACTGCGTTTTGGCATGACGCGGGCACTGGTCCTGGGACTGGAAGCGGTCATGGCCGACGGTACCGTACTTACCAGCATGAACAAGATGCTGAAGAACAATGCCGGTTACGATCTCAAGCACCTGTTCATCGGCACCGAGGGCACCCTGGGCGTGGTTTCGCGCGCGGTCCTGCGACTGTTCCCGAAAGCCGCCAGTCGCTGCACGGCACTGCTTGCCCTGGATGATTTTGCCGATGTGACAAAACTGCTCCGTGTGTTGAGTGCAAAATTCAGCGGCAGCATGAGTGCTTTTGAGGTCATGTGGGCATCCTATTTCGATTTCATCACCGAGCACGTGGATTCGGTCGATTCACCTTTCGATGCACGCTATCCGGTCTATGTATTGACCGAACTGGAAGGCAGCGATCAGGAAAAGGATTCGGAACTATTCATGAATACGCTTTCCTCCGCCATGGAAGACGGGCTTGTGGTGGATGCGTTGATCGCCAATTCGGAAAGGGATCGTGAGAAATTCTGGAAAATTCGAGACGGCGTAGGTGAAATTGGCGCCTTCATCAAGGACACGGCAAATTTCGATATCAGTGTGCCGATTTCATCCATGGCGTCATTTCTGGCGCAGGTGGAAATGGAACTCGTGGCCGCGGTACCCGCCGCCAGGATGCTGGTCTTCGGTCATATTGCCGACAGCAACCTGCATTTCATGTGCTACACCGGCAGCCACGACGATGTGAAGGCCATGTATGATATCGTTTACAAGGTGGTCGGTGATTTCGGCGGCTCCGTTTCTGCAGAGCACGGTATCGGGGTACAGAAAATAGGCTATCTGCAGCATTCACGTACACCGGCGGAGATAGCGCTCATGCAGAACCTGAAGCAGGCGCTGGATCCGAAAGGTATACTGAATCCGGGCCGGGTAATCCCGGGCTGAGCTTTTTGTGAGAGGGGGAGTTTCACGATGAGGGGAAAACATTCAATAGCGGCGGCATGCCTGATGGTATGCCTGGTTCCGGCTGGCGCCGGCGCGGCCGACATGCCGGCCTTTTCCGATCTGCCGGACTGGAGCGGCACCTGGTCGCGGCGCGGCGGCACGGTATTCGACCGCGGCACCTGGACATTGAACGGCGTGCCCACAGATCCCGATTCTCCCGGCGCCGGAGTCAGTGCGCTTGGCACGCGGGCAAACCCGCCCTACAACGCCGAATGGGAGGCCATCTACCAGGAGCACCTGGCGCTGCGTGATGCGGGTCTGTTTCCCGATCCGCTGACGCGCTGCATATCACACGGATTTCCCCGTATATTCAATGCCCTTGCCCCGGTGGAATTCGTGGTTCGCCCCGAACAGACCTGGATACTGGCCGAGCACACACGCGCAACCATGCGCATCTATACCGATGGTTCGCAACACCCGCCCGTGGAAGAGCGCTGGAATAATTTTTACGGCCATTCTGTCGGCCACTGGGAGAACGACACCCTGGTCTTTACCACCGTGGCACTCAAGGGCTGGCGCGACCATGACAGCGTACTGGACCGCAGCGGACTTGTGCTGAGCGACCAGGCCCATGCCACGACACGGATACGCCGGACCCGGGAAAACGGCGAAGACCTGCTGCTGGTAGAGATCACCCTCGAGGATCCGGTCTCTCTCACCGCGCCGTGGGTGGTGGAAAAGCGTTTTTACCGGGAGCCTCCCGGAACGCGGATATTCGATTACGAGTGCAATGAGTACAACCGTGCCATCGTCGATGAGAACGGGCGCAGCCTGATTCTCGATGAGGAAGGCAAGGTGCTGAATTATTAGGGGGTTAGGCAAATGAGAAAATATCTGAACCTGTTTGCGACAACGTGCATGATGGTCATGATGCAAACGGCAGTCGCCCATCATTCCACTGTCGGCCAGATCGAGGAGACGTCCATCGAGATCGAGGGCGTAGTGAAGGAGTTCCAGTTCAAGAATCCACACTCGTGGATACAGGTGATGGTCACCAATGACGACGGCACGGAAACCGAGTGGAGCGTGGAGTGGCTGATCCCCAATATCCTCATGCGCCAGGGCTACAACCCCGCCACATTCCGGCCCGGTGACCAGGTGCGGGTCAAATTGCGTCAACACGTCAGCGGATCGCCCATGGGCGAGTTCGACGGCGCTCTCAAGGCAGACGGCAAGATCGTCGGCCGCTGGGAATAATTCCGGTCCCGGATTATTGCCAGGGCAGGGGAGTGGCCGCGAGGCTGTCCGTATCCGTCGGCATCGCAGAAGCGCCCGGTTCCAGGTTATTGCGTGACAGGATGAATGACACCACGTCGGTCACCTGCTCCCAACTCAGTGACTGCACGTTGTCGGGCGGCATCTTTTCCCAGACCTGACTGGTCAGTTCACCCAGCGTTTTTCCCGTCCAGTTGTTCCTGAAAAAACTCCCCCGCAGCGGCGTGCCGAACTGGCCGTTGCTGAGCCTGTTGCCATGACATATCTGGCAGGTCTCGCTGTAGATGACCTGCCCCCTGTCCACCTGTTCACTGGTGAACTCGACAGCTTCCTGGCTGACGGCCGAAGCCGGCATCACCAGGCAGGGAACGAGGATGAACGGCACGATACCGGGAGTGATGCGCTGCATGGGATTGTGGTTCCGGAATTCAAAAACAGGCCATCTTAATCAAGCTGGTCTGAAAAAACCACGCCTGGTGCCAGGGCAGGATTACTGGCGCAGGAGCGGTGAAACCAGGCGGCGCCATGCCAGGGCCAGGCCTGTCCAAACCATCAACAAGCTGGCCAGGGAAACGAGTCCGGCTATGGTTTGGCCAATGATGCCCAGGGCTTCGCCGGTATGCAGGAAGCGCACGATGGAACGGGTCCGGCGGCCCGGTGACTGGCTCGAGAACGGCTGCCAGTCGCTGACGGCACCGGTTTCCCGTGCCAGCACCAGGTTGTGGCGCAGGTGAGGCTGGCCGCCGTTGCCCTGGTCGATGGCGAAGCTGACGGTGGGATGGTTGGCGTCGGGAATGGTCATGCTGATCTGGCGCCAGTTGCCGCCGTCACGAGTCACGAAATCCCGTGCGTGTGTGAAGAGGTCGTCAAGGGAAAGATAAACCGGTTCTGCAGAAGGGACACTGCCTGCGTTCGCCGGCGCGGGTTGTTCACCCGTGGTCGGCTCCGCGGTCCTGCTGCGCCCAGGTGGTTCCTCACCATAGACCTGGTACACGAGGTTGTTCGCCCATGGGTAGTAAAACACGGCGGCGGTCGCAACGACCACGGCCAGCGGAATGGCTGACCAGATGCCGAACACATGGTGCCAGTTAAAATCCCTGGCCTTGCTGTTGCCCGCATTGTTGCGAAACGTCACGCGGATGTTGAACATGGACCAGTTCCAGATTTTCGGAAACCACAGGTAGATGCCGCTCAGTACGATGAACAGGAACATCAGGTTGCTGGCGCCAGTAATGGCCCTGGCCGTGTTGCGGCTTTCACCAGTCATGTTGAACCAGCGATGAATGCCTGTGGTAGTACTGAAAAAGTGCTCAAGCCCGGGGGAGCCGACTTGCATTTCCGCGCCGGTATACGGATTCAATCTGACACCACCGCGACGACCGGCGGTGAATGCTACCGGGGCCCCCGGATCATTGGTCACCACGATGGCAGAAGGGTTGATATCGTCGTGTTCAGTGCGGGCGATGAAATGCAGTTGTTCGAGTGAGAGATGTGCCTGCTGTTGGCGGGCGGGCACGTAGTCGCCCTGTTCGACCCAGGCAAGGATCTGGCGTTCGTAGGTCAGCAGGACGCCCGTGAAGGACATCATCAGGATGACAAGGCCGGCAACCACGCCGCAGACGAGGTGCGACCAGAAGAGTACTTTGCGGAACATGGAAATTCGGCCAACCAGCAACAAACAGAGATGATAATACTATTGTAAATGATAAGCATTATCAAACAGGTATCCAGCTATTACGGGCGTTTGCGCCGCTCAGGCGTTGTCTGGCAGGGGCTCCAGGGACAGGGTGTACCGATATATCCACCAGGTAATCAGGAGGCCGGCACCCAGGTTGCCGAGGGCCGCACCGATAAAGAGACCGGGTATATCCCCCAGTGCGGCGCCAAGCAGCGCCAGGGGAACATAAAAAATGAAAAAACGCAGCAGACTGGTGATCAGCGCATTACGGGGGGCGTGCAACGCATTGAAGCTGGAGGCGCTGAGGACGACCATGCCCTGGAAGGCGTAACTGGCGGGAAGGATGCGCAGCACGGTAACGATGACCGAAATGACCTCGGGTTCAGGAGAGAAAATTCGGGCGATCAGCGGTGCCGCCAGGGCAACGATGAGGTACAGGCCCAATTGCAGCACGACGACGAACTGCAGTGACATCCTGAGGCCAAGGCGGACCCGGTCCATGGCACCGGCACCGAAGTTCTGGCTGATGAACGGTGGCAGGCTCATCGACATCCCGAGCACCACGATCATCACCAGCGCCTCGATGCGCATGACAACACCGAAACCGGCGACGGCCTGAGCGCCATACTGGGCAAGGGTCGCGGTAATCACCGCGGTGGCCATGGGCGTGATCATATTGGCCAGCGCGGCGGGCAGGGCGATTTTCAGGAGTCGGTGCCAGTCGCGGCACAACTTGGTGAAGCCGGGCCAGATCAGGCCCAGCAACTGCTCCTTCACCGCGAGGAAGTACCAGATGAAGACATTGCACAACACCCAGGTGATGACCGTGGCAATGGCGGCGCCGCGGATACCGAATGCCGGGAAGGGCCCGGGTCCAAAAATGAGCAGGGGGTCGAGAATGGCGTTGATCGCCGCGCCCAGCATCATCATTTTGCCCTGCAGGCTGGCGTTGCCGCTGGCCCGCATGACGGCAGTACCGGCAAACTGCACGAGCAGGAAGGGAATTCCCAGGTACCAGGCGGAGATAAAGCGCCGGATCAGCACCAGGGTGGCGCTGTCGGCGCCCATCAGCGTAAAGACGGTATCGATGGACAGCAGTGCCGGAATGATCAGCAGCAATCCCAGCAGGAAACCGAAAACGATGGCAGCCAGGGTCATTTCCGTGGCCTTGGTTTGGTCCCTGGCACCAATCGCCCTCGCCACCATGGCCGAAGTACCGATACCGAGGCCGACGCCGAGATAGGTGATCATGATGGTGGCGGGAAAGGTGAAGCCGAGTGCGGCCAGCTGGTCCGTACCCAGCAGGCTGACAAACCAGGTGTCAGCCAGGTAGTACAGGATCATGGCGATACCGCCAACCGTGGTGGGGACCGTTGTGCGGAACAGGGTCTGGCCGACGGGATCGTTGACGAGATCGGGTCTGCGGCGGGCGGGAGTACCGTCGGATTGTCGGGTGGAGAACAGGCGGCTGATCAAGTGGGAAGCGTTATACGTCCATGATTGTGGGGCGGGTAGATTCTAGCAGACGCATCGAATCCCAACACCCTGTTGAAGGAGACTTACAAGGCCTTTTCGCCAAGCTGCAGGCCACAGGCTGAAAGCTTAAAGCAAAATCATCGACAGCTTACGCTTTCAGCCTGTGACCTTCAGCTTTCTTTCAGGTTAAGCCGGCACTTCACCGTTGACGATCGTCCGGATCATCTCGCGCCGATAGCCGTCATAGTCATTGAAGGCTTTATGCAGGCACAGGCGGTTGTCCCAGATTACCAGCATGTTCTTTTCCCAGCGCAAACGGCAATTGAAGTCTTCACGGGTGGCCCACCAGCCAAGGAAATCCAGCAGCCCCTTCGATTCCTCCTGGGTCATGCCTTCTATCCCCATGCTGTAGGAGGTGTCGCAATAGAGACTTTTCTGGCCGGTTTCCGGATGTGTACGCACGATGGGGTGGAAATTGCCCTTGATCATTTGCTGCTGGTCGACGGTCAGGTTCATGTCCCCGAGGCTGAGGTCGTTGAGCTTGGGTTTGCCCTTGTTCACGTTCGACAGCACCCATGCCGCCGACATATGTACCTTCAGGGGCGCGATTACTTCCTTCATCTTGTCACTGAGCAGTTCGTACGCAAGCTGGGCATTGCTCCACCAGGTATCACCGCCGTAAGGCGGCACATCCCGGGATTGCAGCAGACTGATCGAAGGGGGTTGCGCCAGGAACGGCGAGTCGGTGTGCCAGCCGTCACCGAATACCCAGTCGACAACCGAACTGGCTTCCTTGAGGACGCGCTGGACATTGGGGTGGCCTTCCATGCCCTTGGTGTACGCATCGGTGCCGAATTCACCGAAGCGCAGGGTGAGGGCTTCCTGGTCGTCGATGGTCATGTTGGTCTGACCCCGGAAATAAATCATCTTGTAACGGAACAGGGCGTCCTTTATCTGGGCAAACTGCTCGTCGGAGACATTGGCAATGTCCACGTCCAGGATTTCCGCGCCCATGGCGCTGGCCAGGGGTACCGTGCGGATAGCTGTATAGCCGTTCTTGTTGTCGTCGAAATATTCCGGCGGATAGAATTGCATGTGATTCCCCTTTACCTGTTGTTTTTAAACAGTTTTATTTTCAGGCTGTTTTTGATGCCAGCATCATACACAACAGCGTGGTGAATTTGTATTATGGGCTGGTGGAATTCTTGCGCCTGATCAATCGGCTGGCAATTAATGGCAGGCATTCACCATCAACCACACATCCGGAATCAGCATCATTCACGGTGACCCAACATGAAAAAAGTCTTTATCGCACTCGCAGTCGTACTGGTCCTCCTTGTCGGCGGCATTTATTTTGTTTTCAGCAATCTGGACTCCCTCGTGGAGACAGCCATCGAAACGGCTGGCTCGCGCACGCTTGGCACTGATGTACAGGTGGGCAGCGTGTCCCTGGACCTGCTCGCAGGAAGTGCTTCCATTTATGGCTTCAGTATCGCCAACCCGGCGGGTTTTACTGATGAAGCATTGGCGAGTTTCGAGGAACTCAGTGTCGTCATCGACGTGCAGAACATGAGCGCCGACAACATTCATATCTTCAGCATAGTTTCACGCAGCCCGCATGTGTTTTATGAAAACCGCGACGGCAGGACAAATATCGATACCATCTCCGAAAGACTCGCAGGCCAGGAGGAAGGTGCAGCCGCGGAAGCTTCAGGCAGCCAGCCGACCATCCGGGTGGACAGTGTGCTCATCGAGAATATCCGCGGCACCCTGCAGGATGACCGCCTGCCCACAGCGGTGGATGTCAGCCTGGGGGATATCAACCTGAGCAACCTGAACGGCAAGCCCGATGAGCTGGCCGAGCAGATCATGGCCCCGGTACTCACACAGGTGGGTGCAGCCGCCGCACAGGCGCTGGTTCGCTCAGTAACCGAGTTGCTGCAGAACTCCGAGGAATTGCAGAACCGGGTTGAAGAGGGGCGCCAGCAACTGGAGGAGGCCGCCGGCAATGCACTGAACCGCGTCGGCAACCTCTTTAACCGGGGTGGCGACGACGAGGAAGCAAACTAACCCAGCTTGTCCTTGTGCTCTTCGCGGAAGCGGATGAAATAATCCAGTGAAGCCGGGTTGCTCATGGCATCCCGGTTCGCCGCCTTTTCCGGATCACGGCCCATGAGTATCTTGCGCACCGGTACTTCCATCTTCTTGCCGGTAAGGGTGTAGGGTATCTCCTCCACCTGGTAGATCTCGTCGGGAATATGCCGTGGCGTGTAATCGGCCCTGAGCTTGGCGCCGATCTTTTTCTTCAGTTCGTCGTCCAGCACCTTGCCTTCCGGCAGTTTCACGAACAGCGGCATGAAAAACTTTTCACCGGGCAGGTCGAGATTAACGATGATGGAATCCTCCACCTCGTTCATGCCGTCCACGCAGCGATAGATTTCGGCGGTGCCGATGCGGATGCCGTAGCGGTTCAGTGTGGCGTCCGAGCGGCCCAGAACGAAACAGCCGTCCTCTTCATTGATCATGAAGTAGTCGCCCTGGCGCCAGATGCCCGGGTAATCCTCGAAATAGGTTTCCTGGTAGCGCACGTTGCCCTCGTCATTCCAGAAATACAGCGGCATGGACGGCATGGGTTGTGTGACCACGAATTCGCCCACTTCGTTGACCAGTGAGTTGCCGTTCTCGTCGAATGCCTGCAGGTCCACGCCCATGTGCGGCATCTGGATGATGCCGGCTTTCACCGGCAGACCGGGCATCGGGCCGCAGAATCCGGCGCAGATATCGGTGCCGCCGCTGCCGGGTGCCACGTAGAGATCGCTTTTTACGTTGTCATAGAACCACTTGGTGCACTCGGCGGAGACCACCGAACCGGCGAGCATGATGGATTCGAGCTTTTCGAATTTGAACTTGTCCTTCGGCACCAGGCCCATGTTCTGCTGCATCTGCTGCAGGGTCGGGCTGGCGCCGAAGAGCACGGCGCCGGCATCATCGGCCAGCTTCCACAGCGCATCGGGTTCGGGATATACCGGGTTGCCGTCGTACAGGATGGGGCAGGCGCTGTAGAGCATGGTGCTGACCACGAAATTCCACATCATCCAGCCGGTGGTGGTGAAGAAGAACAGGCGGTCTTCGGGTTTCAGGTTGTAGTGCAGCACGCCAAGCATGTACTGCTCGAGTATGATGCCGCCATGGCCGTGCACGATGGCCTTGGGCAAGCCCGTGGTACCCGATGAAAACAGGATCCACAGTGGATGGTCGAAAGGCACCTGTTCGAATTCAAAGGAGTCGGCGGGCACCGGGTCGCGATCCATCAGGTCGTGCCACAGGGCGGCATTCTGTACCGGCGGTTCCGTATCGTTCGGGTCCAGGTAGGGCAGGTAGATGACTTTTTCGATGCTGGGCAGGGTTTCGACGATATTCTTCACCTCGGCCTTGCGGTTGAAGGATTTGCCCTTGTACTGGTAGCCGTCCACGCAGAACAGGACCTTCGGTTCGATCTGCGACAGGCGGTCCAGCACGCTGTGGGTGCCGAAGTCGGGAGAGCATGAAGACCAGATGGCGCCGATGCTGCTGCACGCGAGCAGGGCGATGGCCGCCTGGGGAATATTGGTCATGTAGCAGGCCACTCGGTCACCCGGCCTGATGCCCATGTTGCGCAGTTCTGTGGCAAGGATGCGGACGCTGCTTGCCATGTCCGACCATTCCAGTTCATGCAGGACCTGGTCTTCGTTGGCATAGAGCAGGGCAGCCTTGCCGGGGCGTTCGTTGCGCAGGATATGCTGCGCATAATTGAGTTTGGCGCCGGGAAACCACTCGGCGCCGGGCATGGTTCGCTTGCCCAGTACAGCCGTGGGCTGTGCGGATGCTTCTATCTCAAAGTAATCCCAGATTGCCTGCCAGAAATCATCGAGGTGCTCGAGCGACCAGCGGCGCAGCTGGTGCAGATCGTCGAATGTGACTCCCCGGTTTTCCTGCAACCATTGCCGGAACGCATGCAGGTTGGTTTGCTCGACCCATTCACGGGAGGGTTCCCAGAGTATTTCGCCTACAGTAACCATAGAAACAGCAGTCCTGTTTGTTATTATTGCCCGCTGCGCGAGGCATCTAAAAGGCGGCAATATTAGCATTCTCACCTGGCCTGGTCATTACCGATACCCATTCAGGTGCGGGCAATGCTTTAATACGCGCGGAGCCTTGCGCGAATGGACGGTAATTGGAGAAGCAGTCAGTCATGAAAGATAGAAAGTGGATGCATGTCACGGTAGGCGTCTTGCTTGTCGGCATGCTGGTGATAGGCATCACGCTGATCATCCGCACCGTGAATTCCGATCTCGTTCTGCCGGAGCTGGATAATGAGCTTGCCGCGCGCGGCCTGGCTATTGCGCAGGACAATGGTTGCGTCGCCTGCCACACGCTGGACGGAAGCGTGGGTATCGGTCCAACCTGGCTGGGCATGTATGGCAAGACGGAAACCCTGACGGACGGCAGTACGATCGTCATCGACGAGGAATATATCCTCGAATCCATCACCCGCCCCGAAGTGAAGCTGGTGCAGGGCTTTGAGAATGTCATGGTGCGCTACTTCCTGCCGCCGGAAGACCTGGTGGCATTGGTCGAGTTCACGCGGCAGCTGGCGGAACCCGGGTCCGAGTAGGTCGGATAAGATGCGAAGCATCGCATCCGACATTGCGGGATCGAAAAAGGGAAAAAGGGAAAAAGGGAAAAAAGGTAAAAGCGCAAGCAGATGATTTCCCCTGAACCGAAACAGATCTTTGCTGCATTGCTGCTCCTGCTGGCAACCGCCTGCCAGCCGGATGATTCCGCCGATGCCGTGGCCAGGCAGGCCTTCCTGGATGTCCGCGCAGGCACCCTGGCGACATTCAGTCCCTGCCCGCGCTCTGCCGACACCCCACTGGCGGCCCTTGTCGTTGAGAGCCTGTGCGCAACCTACAACGTCCCTGAAAATTACGACGACCCCGCTGGCCGCCATATCGACCTCAGGGTGATGGTTATTCCTTCCCTCAGCGACATGCCACTGGGTGATCCCCTGTTCCTGATGGCAGGTGGACCCGGACAGGCCGCCACTGACCTGGTGCCTATAGCCCAGGCCTTCGGCCGCGTGCGAACCGAGCGCGATATCGTGCTGGTCGACCAGCGCGGCACCGGCGAACTGAGTCCCTTCGATTGCCAGCTCGATGAAAGCGAGGCAGAGGCGCTCCAGGAACAGGACCCTGGTTTCGAGGAGATCCTGGCCATCCAGCTGGAAGTTTTGCGGGCATGCCTGGACACCATGGATGCAGACCCGGCGTACTACACCACTGATATCGCCATGCGCGATCTCGATGCCATTCGTGACTGGATTGGATACCCCCGGATCAACCTGTGGGGGGCGTCATACGGGTCCCGCTCAGCGCTGGCTTACCTGCAGGCCTATCCCGGGAGTACCCGTGCGGTCATCATCGATGCCATTGCACCGCCGTCCCTGTCGCTGCCGCTGTATAACGCACGCGATGCCAGCGCGTCCCTGCAGCAAATCCTGGACGATTGCGCTGCCGATACCACCTGCAGCACGGCCTTTCCCGACCTGGCCGCTCATTACATGGCACTGATAGAACGCCTGCAAATGCCGCAATCAGTGAGCATGCTCGATGACCGGGACTTCAGCACCGTCGAGACAACCATCGAAGCCTACGAATTCCTCAACTTCATTCGCCAGATCCTCTACAGCCGGGAAGCGCAGCGACTGGTGCCGCTGATCATCGAACAGGCATGGCAGGGCAATTACCGGCCCGTGTTCGCACTGGCCAGCCAGTACGCGGAAGCACAGATCAACCAGGGCATGTTCCTGTCGGTGATCTGCAACGAGGATTACACCCTGTTGGACGCAAACCTGCTGGCCGCCGAACAGGGCAGGGATTACCTCGTCGAGTCTGACCTGTTCAACCGTTTCATTCTGGAAGCCTGTGCCATTTGGCCGCGGCGGGCAGTGCCCGCCGGGTATTTCGAGCCGGTAACCAGCGACCTCCCGGTTCTGGTTTTTTCCGGTGCGCTCGATCCCGTTACACCCCCGGTCTGGGGCGAACTTGTCAGCGCAAGCCTGCCGAATTCGCAACACCTGGTTCTGGCGGGTTTCGGCCATGGCACCGTCTTCACCGGGTGCACAATAGCGCTCATGACCGACTTTATCGAAGCAGGCAGCCTGGACGGCCTCGATAGCGGCTGTATCGGACAATTCCGGCGGCGGCCGTTCTTCGTCACTCCCGGGGGGAGCAGCCTGCCCGATGATTGAGGTGCATGATCTGACCAAGCGTTTCCGGGACCTGGTGGCTGTCGATGCCGCCAGTTTCTCGGCACGCAACGGCGCCATCACCGGCCTGCTCGGGCATAACGGGGCCGGCAAGTCGACGACACTGCGCATTCTTTACGGCCTCCTCAAAGCCGATTCCGGCAGCGCGCGCATTGACCGCATCGATGTCATGGCAGCGCCACTGAAGGCGCAGGAAGTCATAGGTGTCATGACCGATGCGCACGGCCTCAACCCGCGGCTGACGGCACGCGAGCACATCGAGTATTTCGCGCGACTGAGACGCATGGACAGGGCGCGCATGAAAAGGCGCACGGACGAACTCATCGATCTCCTGGACATGCAGGATATCGCTGACCGCCGTGCAGAAGGATTTTCCCAGGGTGAAAAGATGAAGGTGTGCCTGTCGCGCTCGCTGGTACACGATCCGCAGAACCTGATCATGGACGAGCCGACCAACGGCCTGGACGTCATGACCACGCGCAGTGTCAGGAGCATCCTGCAGGCGCTGAAGGCCCAAAACAAGTGCATACTGCTGTCCTCCCACATCATGCAGGAGATCAGTGCGCTGTGTGACGAGATCATCGTTATCGCCGAGGGCCGGGTGCTGATGCAGGGCTCGCTGGCGGACCTGGCGAAACGCACCGGGGAAAATGACCTCGAAGAGGCGTTCATGAAGATCACGAGGTCGATGACATGATGTGGCTGGTCATCACCGGCAAGGAGCTCAAGGATGCCTTTCGCGACAGGCGTGCGCTGGCTGCATTGTTGCTGTTTCCCCTGATGGGTCCGGCATTGATTTATTTCATGTTCAACATGATCATCGATATCGCCGAAGAAGCCGGTGCAATCACCCTGCCTGTGGTCGGCGCTGAATACGCCGGCGACCTGGTCGACTATCTCGAACAGAACGGCATCACACTGGAACCGGTAGCACTGGCAACCGCAGGGGATGCAGGCAGCGACTTCTACTCCGCTGAACAGCTGGCGGAGATACGCCGTGATATCCGCAGTCGTCGTCATGACTTCGTCCTGGTCATTCCGCCGCGCTTTGACAGCCTCGTAAGCAGGTCGAGGCCAGTTAATGTCGAACTGCACATCGAAAGTACGCGCGCTACCGCCTCGCCCAAGTACGGTCGCATACAGGAGCTGGTGCAGGCCTGGGGCCGTGAAACGGCAGCGCTGCGCCTCGTCGCACGCGGTGTGAGCCCGGACATCATTGCACCGGTCAACGTGGTGCGTATCGACGTGGCGAGCCAGCAATCACGGGTACAGAGCATTCTGGGTGTTGTCCCGTTTTTCGTCATTATGGCCGCCTTCGTCTGCGGCATGGGCGTGGCCGTGGATGCCACGGCAGGTGAGCGCGAGCGCAAGTCGCTTGAACCGCTGCTGGTTAATCCTGTGCCGCGCTACATCATCGTGATCGGCAAGTGGATGTCGGCGGTGCTTTTTTCCGCTGCGGGGCTGACGCTGGTCATGCTGCTGAATTTCTTCAGTCTCAGCCAGGTGCCGTTGGAGGAGGTCGGCATCGTGTTCAATATCGGCAGCCTGGAAATCATCGGTATCCTGGTAACGACGCTGCCGCTTGCCCTGCTGGCACCCTCCATCCAGATTTTCGTCGGCATCTTCGCCAAGTCCTTCAAGGATGCCCAGGCCTATCTGTCCTTCATCATGATGCTGCCCATGGCGCCGTTCTTCTACAACATGTTCAATACCCAGGACAGGGAGTTCTGGATGAATTTCGTGCCCATGCTGGCTCAGCACATGCTGCTGACCGACGTCGTGCGCGGCGATACGCCGGCGATCGCCGACTTCATGATTGCCGGCGTCTCCGCACTGGCCTATTCCCTGATTTTTGTTTATGGCGCATCGCAACTCATGAAACGCGAGCGCATCATTTTCTCCTGAGTTGCTGCATGTCACGCCGCTATCTATCTAGCCGAATCCTGTTGTTGATGCTGGTTGCAGGCAGTGGCGGTGTAACGGCCCAACGCGAGTTCAGGGAATATCCCGGGTTCGAATTCGAGGCGGATGTCCAGTTGCCGCCGGACTGGGACCAACCCGGTGAATTTGTCAGCGGGCGCCTGATGTATCCATCGAATGTGCGCATGGGCTGGCGTGGCGGCAGTTGGGAGCAGGGCGGTACGAGCTGGGGTGTGGATTACCCGAAGGGAGATCGCACATTCGTCAGCCTGCTCAGGCGATTTTCCACCATCAATGCCCGCTCCGTCGAACAGCCGGTCAACCTCGATGACGGTGACGACGTCTACTTCTGGCCTTTCCTCATGGTGGGCCTGGCCGGCTACTGGGACCTGACTGATGGACAGGCAGCGAAGCTGCGTGACTATCTCCTGCGCGGCGGATTCCTTTTCTGTGACAGTTTTTTTGATTCCTATTCCTGGGCGGGATTCGTTGCCGGTATGAACAGGGTGTTTCCCGACCGCACCATCGTCGACCTGGAAGGGGATCATCCGGTGTTCCATACGGTCTACGACATTCCCGCACTCGCGGAAACCCAGATTCCGAACTTCAATTCACTGATGGGTGGCGGCGGAGGCTGGCTGGGTGACGGCCGCGTACCGCGCTGGCGCGGCATCTTCGATGACAGCGGCCGCCTGATGGTGCTGATCGCCTTCAACAACGATGTCGCCGATTCATGGCAGTGGGCGGACGACCCCCGTTACCCGGCGGAGAAGGTCAACCTGGGGCTGCGCCTGGCTGTCAACATTGCCGTCTACACGATGACGCACTGACGCCTTACACGGGCGCGTTGGTGATGACGCCGGCGGCGTCGATGGTGTCAAAGACCTTCACGCTTACCCCGTCGCGGGCACTTTTCAGGCGTTCGACCAGCGGGCCTCCCGCATAGGCATCCGCATTGGCGCGATTGTCGAACAGGTAAACCCCCCCTGCGGTCTTGGCTGCTTCATCGACCAGCCAGACCTTCCATTGCAGACCCTCCACGCCGGAAAACCGGGGGGCGGCTTCGGCCGAATGCTTCTCCAGGTCGGCCTGGCTTTCGCTATAGGGGAAATTGATCTGGACGATAGCTGGCATGGAATACTCCGTTGTAGCGTTACTGTAATACCGGGCTGCAGGTATGCCTGCTCCCGGACAAGAATGGCAAAATCGCAGGCAGGAGTCCATAAATTGCGTGCTTGCAGGCCGCAAGCAAAAAAAAGCCGGCCCAAAGGGCCGGCTCAAGGAAGGGATCAACTTAAGGGGGGGGATCCGAGGGGAACTGATATAACCCTTGATACGCCAATCCATCGTAAGTGGATCACCGCTGACCGGAATTTTGGTCATTTTCGGCGATCGTGGTGATCAGCCTGCCTTTTTCGCAGGCTCCTGCGCCTGGTACTGCAGGTAATCCAGCATGGTATTCACATCGCTGCAGGTGAAGGGATCGTCTGGGCAGTTGTCTGACTTGCCGGGCTCGACGAAGGCTTTTTCAACCTTGCCGTCGTTGACCAGGACTGAATAGCGCCAAGAGCGGTCGCCAAAGCCGAGGTTTTCCTTCTTCACCAGCATATCCATGCCCCTGGTGAAGTGGGCATTGCCGTCGGGGAGCATCTTCACGTTCTTCACGCCGAGCTGCCTGGCCCACTGGAACATGGAAAACGCGTCGTTCACGCTGAGACAGTACACTTCATCTACCCCGAGGTTTTTCAGGGTGTCGTACTCTTTTTCATAACCCGGCAGGTGTGTGCTGCTGCAGGTCGGTGTGAAGGCGCCGGGGAGGGCGAACAGCACAACGCGCTTGCCCTTGAAGATGTCGTCCGTGGAAACATCCTGCCAGCGGAACGGATTTTCGCCGCCGATGCTTTCATCGCGGACGCGGGTTTTAAAAGTTACTTCGGGTACCAGGGTTTGCATAAATCTCTCCACAAGTTGGTTGGTTCCAAAATCCGGCAGCTACAGCAACTGCCGCCATGGAGAGCACTATAGGGGTCATCATACTATAGATAAAATATATTAATTCTATTGTAATAATAGGGGAAGCCTATTAAAAGGCAATACCAGGAAATGGGCTTAACGGGGGGAGGTGGCGGCCTCGTAGCCGAGAATGATCTTCTTCTTTTCACTGCCCCAGCGGTACTGGCCGGTTTCGCCAAGCTTGCGAACAACACGATGGCAGGGAATCAGCCAGGCAATCCTGTTGCGGGCAATGGCCGACGCACTGGCGCGGGTGGCAGCAGGGTTGCCGGCCAGCCCGGCGATTTCCTCGTAAGAGGCTACCTGGCCGTAGGGAATTCTCAGCAAGGCCTGCCACACCTGGATCTGGAAGTTGGTGCCCTTGAGCAGGAGACTGATACTGGCGGGCTTCGTGGCTGGCTTGCCGAACAGTTGCCGGTGTACCGGCGCCGTGACCTTTTCGTCCCGGTTGATGACCGACAGCGGCCAGTTGTCATGAAAATTATCGAGTATGGCCTGTTCACCCGCGGTGATGAATTCGAGATGGCAGATGCCCTTGTCAGTGACAGCCAGCAGGTAGGGGCCGAACGGGGAGTCGTGGATCCCGTAGCGGATGACCAGCCCCTCGCCCTTGCGGCGATATTCTGCAGGCGTCATGGCTTCGGTACGGATGAAGAGTTCATGCATCCTCCCTGGTCCTGACAAGCCCGCCTGGTAGCAGGCATCCAGCGGTTGCATACCCGCATCGAGCAGCTGCTTGATGTATTCCTTGCTCAGGAACTGGCTGAAGCGTTTGGGGCTGATGCCCACCCAGCGGCTAAACTGTTTCTGGAAATGGAACTCGCTAAGTCCGCAAGCTGCGGCCAGTTGGGCAAGGGAGGGCGGTGCGTCACGGCTGGTGGCCAGTATATGCAGGGCCTTTGCCATGGTGGTGTAGGTGGATCCGCCGGTTTGGGTTGCTGCGTGGTTCATGGGCCTAACTTAAGGGGTTTGCCTGCAAAAGAAAATCCGTTTCTTGCGCTGTGGGCTGTGTCCAAGATAGCCATGGGGCCACGTTAAGTAATAGAATCGCCGCATGTTGTTTTCGTTTTCCCTGCGGCAGAAAGTCGGGCTCTTCACCGGTCCTCTGTTGTTTTTCCTGGTGCTGCTCATGCCGTTGCCGGAAGGCATGTCGGTGGAGGCCTCGCGCGTGGCAGCGGTGGCACTCCTGATGGCCTGCTTCTGGATGGCGGAAACAGTGCCGATCCCCGCCACGGCCATGCTGCCGATCTTCCTGTTCCCGCTCCTGGATATCATGCCGACAGGCACTACCACGCTGTCATACGGCAACGAGATCCTGTTCCTGTTCATGGGCGGCTTCCTGATCGCGGTTGCCATGCAGAAGTGGCACCTGCACCGGCGTATCGCCCTGAATGTCATCATCCGTGTCGGCAGCAGCCCGAACCGCCTGGTGCTGGGCTTCATGCTGGCCACCGCGCTGTTGTCCATGTGGATCAGCAATACCGCTACCTGTGTCATGATGACACCGGTGGCCATCGCCGTGGTCGATCAGACGCGGATGGAAATGGCCCATGACACCCCGGGTGGGGGCTACAATTTCGGCACAGCGCTGATGCTGGGTATCGCCTATTCATCGTCAGCAGGCGGTGTTGCCACGCTCGTCGGCACGCCGCCCAATGCCATCCTGATCGGCATCATTGACACCCTGTACGGCTACCAGATCAGTTTTGTCGACTGGATGAAGCTGGGTATTCCGGTATCCATATGCATGCTGGCGACCATCTGGTTCATCCTGACGCGAGTCATGTACCCCATGGATGATGCCAACACTTCCAGCGAGCAGGCGCACCAGCATATCCAGCGCCAGCTCGATGATATGGGGCCGATGACCGGCGAGGAAAAGAAAGTGGCGATCCTGTTCTTCCTGGTTGCCATGAGCTGGATACTGCGTGGGCTGTTCACGCCCGAATGGCTCAGTTTCGTATCCGATCCGGCCATCGCCATGTGCGGCGCCTTCCTGTTGTTCATCATGCCGGCAGGCAGGGAAAAGGGCGGCTTCATCCTCGACTGGGATACGGCGAAAACCATACCCTGGGACATCATCATCCTCATGGGCGGGGGCTTCGCCCTGGCGTCGGGGTTCAGTGAATCCGGACTGACGGCCTGGCTGGCCAGCCAGCTCACTATCCTTCAGGGCGTGCATTTCTTTGTGCTGATCGTCGTCGTGGTCCTGTTTGTCACCTTCCTCACCGAGATGACTTCCAATGCGGCCACCGCCACGCTGTTCATTCCGGTGATGGGGGCCCTGGCTATTTCGATGGAGCTGCATCCGTTTGCGCTCATGGTGCCGGCAGCGCTCGGCGCCTCCTTCGCCTTCATGCTGCCCGTGGCGACCCCGCCCAACGCCATTGTCTTTGCCAGCCGCCAGATCACCATCGGGCAGATGGCACGTACCGGCCTGGTGCTGAACCTGCTGGGCGCCATGATCATCAGTTCCCTGAGCTACCTGCTGCTGGAACAGCTGCAGTAAGGCAGGCAGGGTGCGAAGGCCCGGTATCGCCCTGAGCAGCAGATACAGTAGACTTAAGTCCAATCAACACACGGGGATGCCGCGTGGAAAACAACAAGCTGAAGCTGCAGAATTTCGTCATGGCCAGCATCCTGGTGGCCCTGGTGTTCTTTCTACTGGTGGTGGGGCAGACCATCCTGTTGCCTCTGGTGATCGCCATCGTGTTCTGGTATCAGATCAACCTGCTGTCCGAAGGTTTCGGCCGCATCAAGGCCGGCGGCAAGCCGTTGCCCAAACTGGTCAGGTACTCACTGTCATTTCTCACCTTCTTCGCCATCATCTGGGGTATCGTCGAATTGATTGCCAGCAATATCGCCGGCGTTGTTCGTGTTGCGCCGATCTACCAGATCAACCTGGAAAATCGCTGGGACAGAATCCTGCGCCTGCTGCGCATCGAACAGGAACCCACCCTCAACCAGCTCACCGCATTGTTCGACCTGGGTGAATTCATCACTGGCCTGGCTTCCTCCCTGACCAATATCGCCGCAAACATGGGCGTTATCATCATTTACGTGGTCTTCCTGTTGCTGGAGCAGGGCAATTTCAGCAGCAAGGTGGCTTCACTGGCGAACGATCCGGTGAAGGAAAAGCGGGTGCGCATGCTGATCCGCAAGATCAACGAGGATGTGCAGAAGTACATCAGTATCAAGATGCTGACCAGCGGCCTTACCGGTGTGCTGAGCTATATATTCATGAAGGTGGTCGGCGTGGATTTTGCCGAATTCTGGGCGCTGCTGATATTCCTGCTCAATTTCATCCCGACCATCGGCTCCATCGTCGCCACCATCTTTCCTTCCCTGATCACGCTGGTGCAGTTCGATACCTATACGCCTTTTTTCCTGGTGCTGGGGGGAGTGACGATGATTCAGGTCTGCATCGGCAACATCATGGAGCCGCGCCTGATGGGAGATTCGCTCAACCTGAGTCCCCTGGTCATCCTGCTCAATCTGTCCTTATGGGGACTGATCTGGGGCATTCCGGGAATGTTCCTGTGCGTACCCTTGCTCGTGATTTCGATGATTGTGTTTTCCCATATACCCCAGACGCGACCGATTGCGATCCTGATGTCCAGGGACGGCAGGGTTACTGAAATATTCGGGTAGTCAAAACCTGCGGTATCCGGTGAAATTTTGCCGGAGGCTGTATACAATCGGGGTAATTTCCGGAAGAAGTTCAATAGGATATAAGCGACACGGACGGAAATACAGTAGTGAGAAGAATAACAACCTTTGAAGAATGCAGAATATCGGGGGAGTCATGTCCAAACTGTTCAATTCAGAAACTGCGATGAGATTTAAACGACATGCCCTGGCTACCGGGGTCGCCTTATCCTGTTTTGCCCTGCAGCCTGCCTCGGCCCAGGTCCTGGAAGAAATTACCGTCACGGCCCAGCTCAGAGAAGAAAACATACAGGAGGTGCCGGTCGCAGTTTCCGCCATTTCCGGCGTCTGGCTCGAAGACAATTCCATCAAGGATGTCCAGGAACTCATGTGGAGTGTCCCGGGCCTGGTTGTCGGGACAAACCAGAGCTCAGGAACAGGTAACTTCTCGATTCGCGGCGTAGGCACTGGCGCACAGAATTTTGGCCTGGAGTCTTCAGTAGGCTTGTATGTGGACGGTGTGTATCGTGCCAGGCAGGCATCATTGTTCAACCAGCTTGTTGACCTTGAAGCCGTGGAAGTGTTGCGCGGTCCGCAGGGAACATTGTTTGGCAAAAATTCGGCTTCAGGTGCCTTGCTCCTTCGCACCGTAGCCCCTTCGCATGAACGTAATGCCTTCGTGGAAGTCACTGCGGGCAATTACTCCATGCTGAATTTCAATGCGGGTTTCAATTTCAGCCTCAGTGATACGCTCGCTGCGCGCACCACGCTATATTCCAGTGAACGTGATGGATTCATCGATGTGGACAACCTGGGCGGCGATATCAATGACAGGTCCCGTTGGGGATTCAGGCAGCAATTCCTCTATGAACCGAGCGAGGATCTCTCGGCAAGAATAATCATCGATTATTCCGAAATCGACGAGGTTTGCTGTGCGGCACTGACATTAAAGGATAGCCTGGTCGCTTCAGGAAGGACTGATAATGGCGCGCCTGTATTTGGCTCGGATGCGATCCTGAGCGCCCTGGGCGGCACAATTTACCGGACCGGCAGCTTTGATGACGGCCGCCTTTCCCTGAATACGCTGCCAAGATCCGAAAACGAGGACAGCGGCATATCCCTGGAAATCAAACGCAGCTATGACGACCTGGATTTCGTTTCCATCACGGCTTATCGCAGTTTTGATATCAGGGATGCTATCGATGCGGATTTCAGTGATGTGGACCTCGCGGGCAGGCTCCAGGATGCCCGGCAGAGCATGTTGTCACAGGAATTCAGGATTTCCAGCGACCCGACAGAGCGGTTCCGATATCTGGCCGGGCTGTATTTCTACAAGCAGGAACTGGAAAGCAAGGATTTTCTGTACCTGGGCAGTTCACTGCCGAACTATGCCGTCGCCGCATCACCTGATGTCCTGGGCGCGCTTTTGGCAACACCACCCCAGCTGCTGGGTTTCATCAATTTCGTCTATGGCACTTCTTTCGGCACGTCGTTCGCCCCCCCTGTGGCGCCGGGCAACACGATCCAGGATTACAGCAGCCAGGATCATCGCGCCAATGCCATTTTCGGACGCATTGATTATGACCTCACCGACAACCTCGAGCTGAATGTTGGCATCAGGTATACAGACGAGAACAAGGATATGCGGAGCCGTTTCACCGAGTCTGTATTCACGCCCGGACTGGCTGATGTCAATGTGCAGGCCATAGGCGCAGCCCTGACAATTGCCGGCGAGCAGGCCAAGGCGGCTGCAGGTGCGCCGCCGGGGGATGGCAGCGGAAACACCTTCAATCCTGCGCTCGCGGCGATGAACCCGGCGCCTTTCCTGCCGGCCCTGAATGTCCTGTATTTGCCGGGGTGGGCCAACTGCAGCGTTACCGTGCGTTTCTGTCCAAGGCCGGATATCAATGCAGATCTTGACGACAGCAGGGTTACAGGCAACGTGGGACTGTCATGGCGTCCTGATGATTCCAGCCTGATCTATGCGTCCTATGGCACAGGTTACAAGTCGGGCGGCACCAATACCGACCGCATCGGCCTGGGTTTCGATACCGTATTCGATTCAGAAGACACCACGACGTTTGAACTGGGTATAAAGAAGGACTTTATCGACAACAACCTGCGCATGAATATCGCTGTTTTCGACATGGAGGTTGAGGACCTGCAGACCAATACCTTCACCGGTACCGCATTCAACCTGCAGAACGCCGGCCGGGTGGATGTGCAGGGAGTGGAAGCCGAAATCTGGTGGAACCCGACCGAATCGCTTAACTTCTTCCTGACATATGCCTATACGGATGCCAGCTTCGAGGACTTCGAGAAGGGCAACTGCCAGATTTCGAATATCTTTCACACGGGAGCACCCGCAGAGGCTGCCCAATTGCTTACCCAGGGTTACTGTAATCGCAGTGGTGACAGGGTAGGCGGAGTATCCGACGACTATTTCACGCTCAATGCATCCAAGAGCTTCATGCTGAACAATGGCACGGAACTCCTGCTAGGCGCCGAATATGTCAGCTATTCGGATATGGTCATGCATAACAACAACGACCCGTTTGCCGTGCAGGAAAGTCGCGATTTCATCAATCTGCGGGCCATTGCCCGCATGCCCTCCGGCATCGAACTGATGCTTTGGGGCAGGAATATCAATGATGAAAGCTGGTATGGCACTGTGTTCGATACTCCCTTGCAGGATGGCAAGCTCAGCGCATATCCGAGAGAGCCGCAAACCTACGGACTCACCGTTCGCAAGGTTTTCTGAGCCGGGTAGATCAAGGACGGTCCGGGGCTCGAGTCCCGGGCCGTTTTTTTATGGGTCCAAGGTAGCCGCAGCAAGCGGACGCTCACCCGCGGGAAGCGCTTTATCAAAAAACGCCACTATGCGACGCTCGAATTCCTCGGGCAGCGCAGTATCGAAGCCCGCATGTTCGATGCCGTGTTCCAGCCATAATTCACGGGGTTCCCCGGCTGCTGCAAAAAGCAGTTCACCGCTGCTTGGTGAAATCACCTGATCATCCAGGCTATGAATGATAAAGACGGGTCTCGGGCTGATCTCACTTATCCAGCGCTTTGCATCGATGGCGCCGATATCGATGCCGGTTTCCTGCTCTGCCCAGAAACTGATCATGGGAGCGAACGGGAAGGGAGGCAAGCCGGTAAAATGCCTGATACTGGTTTCGATGGTGTCCTGCAACGAGGAAAATGCACTGTGAGCCACCACCGCCGCAATACCGGCATTGGCCGCCGCATACTGGATAGCCAGCGATCCCCCCAGTGAATCACCAAGAATTCCGATACGCTGCGGGTCCACACCGGGAAGTTCAAGGGCATACCTGTACCAGGCATCGAGATCTTTTACTTCCTCCACGCCGAAAGTGATTCTCTCGCCCGGATTCACGTCATGTGACCTGACAGACATCACTAACACGCCGTAGCCTGCGCGGGACAACATGCCCGCTTCTTCCAGATGGCCCATGCGATCCCATTTATAGCCATGCTGCATGAGAATCACGGCACCATTGCGGGATTCGATGAACCAACCGCTCAGTGTGAACCCATCATTGCTGGTGACCTTGACGTCGAGGTAGTCCAGTCCGAAATCGGCAGGCGTCCTGTCCAGCGGCCGCCGTGCCTCGGCGGGATTGGTTACCAGCTGGTGCGCCTGCCACATGGCAAACAGGTTCAAAACCAGCGCCAGGCAGAGCCCAAGGGCAGCTGTAACCTTCAGTAATTTCACGTCGCTTCCTCTGGTCTGAACCTGCACCGGCTAGCCCGGCGCGTAGTGCCAGGATTGCCCTAGCTGGTTGAAATAACAGGATAAATAATAGCAATTTGCCTTTAAGAGTATATAATTAGCGGCTTTTTAATTCAGCTAAACCGCCCCTATTTTATGGACTCAGAATACAGGGGTAATTCCAAGAGCCAAAGGACATGAAAAGCGCCGAGATCCGCCAGGCCTTCCTTGATTATTTTGCCGGTCAGGGACATGAAGTTGTCGCCAGCAGTTCGCTGGTGCCTGGCAATGACCCGACCCTGTTGTTTACCAATGCCGGGATGGTCCAGTTCAAGGACGTCTTCCTCGGCCAGGACAAGCGCAGTTACAAGCGTGCGGTTACTTCCCAGCGCTGCGTGCGCGCCGGGGGAAAGCACAACGACCTGGAAAATGTCGGTTACACAGCCCGTCACCACACTTTTTTCGAGATGCTGGGCAATTTCAGCTTCGGGGATTATTTCAAGCGTGATGCGATCCACTTTGCCTGGACCTTTCTGACCGAGAACCTCGGACTGCCGAAGGAAAAGCTCTGGGTCACGGTGTTCCAGGATGACGACGAAGCGGCGGACATCTGGCTGAAGGATATCGGCGTTCCGGCCGAACGTTTCACCCGCATGGGTGAAAAAGACAACTTCTGGGCCATGGGCGATACCGGTCCCTGCGGCCCCTGCAGCGAAATCTTCTACGACCACGGTGATGAAGTGCCCGGCGGCCCGCCCGGCAGTCCCGATGAGGATGGCGACCGCTACATCGAAATCTGGAACCTTGTGTTCATGCAGTTCAACCGGGCCGCAGACGGCAGCATGACGCCATTGCCGAAACCCTCGGTCGATACGGGCATGGGGCTGGAGCGTATCGCTGCAGTCATGCAGCATGTGCACAGCAACTACCAGATAGACCTGTTCCATCACATCATTCAGGCCGTAGCGGACATTACCGGTACGAAGGACCTGAAAAACGCCTCCCTCAACGTGATCGCCGACCATATCCGTTCCTGCGCCTTCCTGGTGCTTGATGGTGTCATTCCGTCCAATGAGGGCAGGGGTTATGTCCTGCGCCGCATCATTCGCCGTGCTATACGCCACGGGCACAAGCTTGGCGCCAGTGGTGCTTTCTTTCACAAACTGGTCGGCCCGCTGTGCGATGTCATGGGTGAAGCCTATCCGGAACTGGCAGCTGAACAGGCGCGTGTCGGGGCAACCCTGCTGGCCGAAGAAAAACAGTTCGCTCGCACCCTGGACAATGGCATGGCCATTCTTGAGAAGGCCATCGAGGAACTCGACGGCAACATCATTGCCGGGGCCACGGTCTTCAAGCTTTATGACACCTATGGTTTCCCCGTCGATCTGACCGCTGATATCGCTCGTGAACGGGGGTTGTCCCTGAACATGGCCGAATTCGATGCGGAAATGGACAAACAGAAGAGCCAGGCACGTTCGGCAAGCCACTTTGAAAGCGCCGCCGCCCTGGATATCCGTCTGGAGGAAAACACACAATTTGTTGGCTACGACACTCTGCAGGCCGAGGCCAAAGTGCTGGCCCTTTATCGCGATGGTGCTGCCGTAGACAGCCTGGTTGAAGGCGACAACGGCATCGTGCTGCTCGACAGCACACCTTTCTATGGGGAGTCCGGCGGCCAGGTCGGTGACTGCGGTACACTGCTCAACAAGGCGCTGAGTTTCCTCGTCAGGGACACCCAGAAGCAGGGTGGCCAGTTCCTGCACATCGGCAGCGTCGAAACAGGCACCCTTAAAGTGGGTGACAGCGTATCCTGCTGCGTAGACAATGCGATGCGCCAGCCCACCGTACTCAATCACAGCGCCACCCATCTGATGCACGCAGCCCTGCGCCAGGTATTGGGCACGCACGTGTCCCAGAAGGGCTCGCTGGTCAGCCCGAAATACCTGCGTTTCGACTTTTCCCACAACAAACCGGTGACGCCTGATGAAGTCCGTGAAATCGAGGCCATCGTGAACCGCCAGGTCCTGAAGAACGTAGAAGTATCCAGGGAAGTCATGTCGATGGATGCGGCAAAGAAGAAAGGCGCCATGGCCCTGTTCGGTGAAAAGTACGGCAGCGAGGTGCGTGTCGTCAGCATGGGCCTTGATTCAACTACCGATGACGAAGCCTCTTTTTCCATTGAATTGTGCGGTGGCACGCACGTCAACCGTACCGGCGATATTGGTCTGTTCAAGATCGTCGCCGAATCCGGCATCGCTGCAGGTGTGCGTCGTATCGAGGCCGTCACAGGCGATGCGGCGCTTGTCCTGGTCCAGGAGCAGGAAGAGCGCCTGCGCACCATCGCGGCAGCCGTTAAGTCGGGCACCGACAAGGTAGTGGACCGGGTAGAGCAGCTCACGGCTGCCAATCGTCAGCTGGAAAAGGACATCGAGCAGCTCAAGGCCAAGCTGGCCAGTTCTGCCGGATCCGACCTGGCGGTGCAGGCTGAAGAAATCAATGGCGTGAAAGTGCTGGCTGCCATAGTCGAGGGTATCGACGGCAAGGCATTGAGGGACACTGCCGATCAGCTCAAGAACAAGCTCGGCTCTGCCGTTGTGGTTCTCGGCACCGTCACTGAGGGCAAGGTCAGCCTGGTGGCCGGGGTCACCAAGGATCTCACCGGCCGCATCAAGGCCGGCGATGTGGTCAATGAAGTGGCCAAGAAGGTCGGTGGTAAAGGCGGCGGCAGGCCCGATATGGCGATGGCAGGGGGAAATTCCCCAGGTGACTTGCCCGATGCAATTTCTCATGTAAAACAATATCTTGCATCAATTCTGTGAGATTTCATTTTCGCAATACAGGTTGCAGATTTGAGTTAACAATGTTGTCCATATTCTGTTGGTATGGTGCAAAAGGATGATGTCAGAATCATGTTGATAGTTCAGAAGTACGGTGGAACTTCAGTGGGTTCCATCGAAAGGATCAAGGCGGTCGCCCAGCGGGTTGCCGCCTGCAAGGCTGAGGGCAACCAGGTCGTTGTCGTGGTCTCCGCGATGAGCGGGGTGACCAACAACCTGACCGCCATGGCCCATGAACTACAAAAGGAGCCGTCTCCCCGCGAGATGGACATGTTGCTCTCCACTGGCGAGCAGACAACCATAGCCCTGTTGAGCATGGCATTGCAGAGCATCGGTTGTCCTGCCCGGTCGTACACTGGGGGGCAGGTAAGGATACTCACTGATAGTGCCCACACCAAAGCCAGGATCCAGAAGATAGACCAGGAGCATATGCGCCAGGATCTGGACCAGGGCAAGGTGGTCGTGGTTGCAGGCTTTCAGGGAGTTGATGAACAGGGAAATATTACGACTTTGGGAAGAGGTGGTTCGGATACCACGGCAGTAGCACTAGCAGCGGCCCTGAAAGCCGATGAATGCCAGATATACACCGATGTTGACGGTGTCTACACCACTGATCCCCGCGTAGTTGACAATGCCAGGCGACTGGACCGTATCACATTCGAAGAAATGCTTGAGATGGCCAGCCTCGGTTCAAAAGTTCTGCAGATCCGTTCTGTTGAATTTGCCGGAAAATACAATGTGCGTTTACGGGTTCTGTCATCTTTCGAGGATGGTCCCGGCACATTAATAGTCTCAGAGGATGAATCTATGATGGAGAACCCAGTCATTTCTGGCATCGCCTTCACCAGGGATGAGGCCAAGATAAGCGTTGTGGGCGTGCCGGATGTACCTGGTATGGCTTTCAAGGTTTTCGGCCCGATCAGTGATGCAAACATTGAAGTGGATGTCATTGTGCAGAATATCGGTGCCGATAAAACCAACGACATAACCTTTACAGTGGCCAAGAAGGATGCCGCAGCAGCATCCAGGATCCTGGAAAGCGTAGCGAAGGAAATGGGCGCCAGGGGCGTGGAAGTTGAAGACAGGGTAGCCAAGGTGTCACTGGTGGGTGTGGGCATGCGTTCACATGCCGGTGTTGCCAGCCGCATGTTTGAAGCATTGTCGAAAGAGTCGATCAATATTCAGCTGATCACCACGTCTGAAATCAAAATTTCTGTAGTTATAGAAGAAAAATACCTCGAGTTGGCAGTAAGAGCCCTGCACAGCGCGTTCGGCCTGGAAAATCCGCCGAAATAACTGTCAGGTTAAAAGGATGCAGTATTTTTCACCTGCCCATGCAGGGTGAAAGGCGCTGTGGAGTAGATAGTAAGTTCTCGAAGGGCCGGTTGCTTCCGCAATGCAGCACGCTGGTTTTTTGTATGCTAAGAGGATTTAGCAATGTTGATTTTGACTCGCCGGGTCGGCGAAACACTGATGATAGGTGACGAAGTGACTGTCACTGTATTGGGTGTAAAGGGAAATCAAGTACGCATAGGTGTCAATGCACCTAAAGACGTTGCTGTCCACAGGGAAGAGATTTACGACAGAATCAGAAAAGAAGGTACAGAGGAAGCCGGTGGCGGCGGTGCTGCTGACGATGACGGTGTTGGCAACAACTGATCCACTGGCCTTTTTATCACGGTAACAGCAGACGTTTGACGCACGCGGCGCCTGGAAAAAGATAGGCAAATTCAGCCCCAAGGCTCCACCAACCCGGAAAGCCTGTGCTATCATGCGCGGCTTGCCGGATAGGTGGCAGATGTCATGTAAAAGGCCGCATGCGCGCCTTGAAACATCTCCAGTTATCAGCACTTAAGAGCAAGTCTTTGGAGAGGTGGCCGAGAGGCTGAAGGCGCGCCCCTGCTAAGGGCGTATGGGTGTTAAAGCTCATCGAGGGTTCGAATCCCTCCCTCTCCGCCATGATTTGTATAAAAAAGCCCCGCATTGCGGGGCTTTTTTATTTAACTTCCCGGTTAAATTCCGTCTTATATGACCTAAAGAATCCCTTAGTTGAAAATCCCCTGTAAAATCCCTCGCCAGAAAAAAACTGAATGACAGGAGTCAGGCATGACCACACTGTTTCCCGGTTCGCCCACATTTTCCACCATCGATGAGCCCTTTCGCCTGGAGGGCAGCCTGTACGACCTGGAAGTCGATGGCCGGATTCCCGCTGAGCTGGACGGCACGTTTTTCCGGATTGGCCCGGACCAGGCTTTTCCGCCCAAGTTGGGTGATGCCAACCCGTTCAACGGCGACGGCTTCGTCACCGCGTTTCGCATCAAGGACGGCCACTGCGACATGCAGATGCAGTATGTTCACACACAGCGTCTGCTGGCCGAGCGCAAGGCGCGTCGCGGGCTGTTCGGTGACTACCGCAACGCCTTTACCGACGATGACAGCGTAAAAGGGCTGAATCGCGCCGTGGCCAACACCAATGTGGTCCCCCATAACGGCATGATCCTCGCCATGAAGGAAGACCAGCCACCCTATGCCATGGACCCGTTCACCCTGGAGACGAAAGGGCTGTTCACCTGGGACGGCCAGATGACGGCTACCTCGTTTACCGCCCACCCCAAGATCGATTTTGAAACCGGCGAACTTTACGGTTATGCCTACGCGGCAAAAGGCGAAGCCACCGACGACATCGCCATTTACAGTTTTGACAAAAGCGGCAGGAAAACCTGGGAAGTCTGGATCAAGTCGCCGTACCCCGGCATGATCCACGAGTGCGCCATCAGCGAAAACTACATCGTCCTGCCGCTGATTCCCCAGGTCATGTCGCTGGAGCGAATCAAGAAAGGCGGCATCATCTTCCAGTGGGAACCCGCCTATGACCAGGTGTATATCGTCATGCCCAAGGGTGGTGAGCCCGGCGACGCACGCTTCTTCCATGCGCCCAACGCCATGCCAGGTCACGTGGTCAACGCCTTCGACGACGGCGGCAAGCTCTACCTGGACCTGCCCGTGGCACTGGACAACGTGTTCTGGTTCTTCCCGGACAAGGATGGCAAGTTCCCGCCCCCCGGCTCCTTCGGTACCGAAGTCACGCGCTGGTGTTTCGACATGAACGATGCGAACAGCAAGGGGGTACCGAACGTGATGTCGACCCTGGCGGCGGAATTTCCCCACTGCGACGACCGTTACGTCGGCAAACCCTACAAGTACGGCTTCATGCAGGCCAGCGACCATACCCAGCCTTACGATCCCGACCGGGCCGGGCCGATCATGGGCTTCTTCTTCAATACCTTCCTGACCATGGACATGAGCACCGGCAAGGCCGACAGCTGGTTCTGCGGCGAAACCTCCAGCACGCAGGAGCCGGTCTTCGCCCCGAAATCACCGACAGCGGCTGAAGGCGACGGCTATGTCCTGGGCGTGGTGAACCGCCGGGCCGAGCACCGCAGCGACCTGGTCATCCTCGATGCCATGAACATGGCGGCAGGCCCCATTGCCACCATCAAGGTCCCGGTGCGCCTGAAATACGCCATCCACGGCAACTGGGTGCCCAGCAGTACCTGGTCATAACCGGTTTACTGGTGCTGTTTTTGACGGGTCGGCTATACTACCTGCCAGATAGAGGGGTCAGGACCCGCCCACTGGAAACAAACGAATCACTACCGGGAGATATCCGATGAAAAAAGACGATGAAATCATCCAGCGCCGTTCACTGATGACAGGCGTCGGTGCGGCAGCCCTGGCCGGGCTGGTGGCCGGTGGTATGCCGGCGACAGCCAGCGCCCAGTCCGGCAATGCCGGCTTTACACCCGCCCGCCATGACGAGGATGCCTGGTTCGATGTTCCGGGCGTCACCCACCGCGTATTCATCGACAGCGCCTCGGCACAGGGCGGCCAGGACGCCCTGCGTTTTGCCTTCAATATCATGAATGCCCACCAGGCGGCCTATGCGGGCAGCGACGCCGATTACGCCATGGTCGTCTGTTACCGCCATGCATCCACACCGTTCGGCTATGGCGATGCCCTCTGGGAAAAATACGGGGAGTTGCTCAACAGGCGCATGAATCTGACCGATCCGGCCACCAACGCGACACCCGTGCGTAACATAAACAACATATCCGGTGGGCCGTTTTCAGGCGCCACCATCGATGCCATGGTCGCCCGCGGCGTCCGCTTTGCCATCTGCGCCATGGCCACGCGTGGCATGGCTGGCCTGATCGCAGGTGAAACCGGGCAGCAAACCGATGCGGTGTTCAATGAAATCGTCGCCGGTGCCATACCGAACGCCCGCTTCGTCCCCGCAGGCGTGATGGGAGCCACCCGCGCCCAGGAATACGGATACAGTCTGCTTAGTGCCGGATGAGTAATATCGCGTCTGCCCCGGGCGTGGAGACGGACGCCCGGGTCGAGTCGCTGGTAGACACCCAGCTCGTCTATGCACACAGTATCGCCGCCCTGGTGACGGTACTGGTGTCTGTTCTTTTCGGCATCATCATTTCCCTGCAGTTCTTCCTCCCCGATGTGGCCGGCTCCTGGTTGTCCATGGCCTGGGGGCGGCTGCGTTATTCACACACGCAGGGCATCATGATCGGCTGGCTGGGCAACGCCTTCCTGGCTTTTCTCTACCATGCCGTACCGGTGTTGGCCGGCAGGCGGGTGACCAGCGCCCGGTTGGGTCGGTGGCTGTTCGGCCTGTGGAATTTCATCGTGGTGATCCCTGGCTGGCTACTGGTGCTTTCGGGCATCAGCCAGCCCATCGAATGGGCCGAGTTTCCGCCGGTGATCGATGCCTTCGTCATCGTCGCCCTGGTGCTGGCCGCCATCCAGTTCCTGCCGCCGTTCTTCAGGAATGGACTGGAAGATCTGTACGTGTCGAGCTGGTACATCATTGGCTCGCTCGTGTTTACGCTGCTGGCCTATCCCATGGGCAATATCGTGCCGGAACTGGTATCCGGTGCCGAAAGCGCTGCGTTTACCGGCCTCTGGATTCACGATGCGGTCGGCCTGTTCGTGACGCCGCTGGCGCTAGCCATCCTTTATTTCGTCATTCCGGCCACGACGGGCAGGCCGGTCTTCAGTCATTTCCTGTCAATGCTGGGTTTCTGGGGGCTGTTCTTTCTCTATCCCCTGAACGGCACACACCATTACGTCTTCTCCGTGATCCCCATGTCGGCACAGATGGGCGCCATTGCCGCCTCGGCCTTGCTGGGCATCATCGTCATCATCGTGGTCACCAATTTGCTGCTCTCCGCTCGCGGCGGTGGCTGGCTGAAAGGTGACACGGGATTGCGCTTTGCGATCATGGCGACGATTTTTTACCTGATCGTCAGTGTGCAGGGCGCACTACAGGCGCAGATGTCCCTCAACCGGGTCATTCATTTCAGCGACTGGGTCATCGGGCATTCCCATCTCGCCATGCTGGGTTTTGCCACGTTCGCCGGAATCGGCGGCATCGTGCATGCGTGGCAGCGCATACCGTGGGCACGCTACAACGCGCCAGCCCTGAACTGGGCCTTCTGGCTGCTCACGGCGGGGGTAACGATCATGTTCATCGACCTGACGCTGGCCGGCCTGGTGCAGGCCGCGCGCTGGCTCGATGGATCACCGTGGATGGAATCCGTGCAACAGGCGAGAGCCTACTGGCTGGTGAGGACCCTGTCGGCGGTGCCGATCACGGCAGGTTTCCTGCTGGTGTTTTACGGCCTGGTCACGGGCCCGCGGGGTGCCGGCAGGGAAGCTATCGAGGCTGCCAGGAATACAGCCAAGTCTGCTCCGGCGACAACACCGGGCCAGGACCATGGGCGGGAACCTGCCTTTGTCCTGCGCATGTCCTATCGTGTGTCCGCGACGGCCGCCATCGTCTTTTTCTGCTTGTCGGTGTTCCTGCTGGGCGTCTTGCCCGGACGAGCACTGGACACGCAGATCACCGACATGTCGCCAGACAACGTATACGCACCGAGCGCCAGTGAACTGCGCGGGCGAGCCATCTATGCTCGCGAAGGGTGCGCGTATTGCCATACCCAGCAGATTCGTTACACGGATGCCGATATGGCACGTTTCGGTGCACCGACACTGGCCTGGGAAGGGCAGTTCGACACGCCGCACATGTGGGGAACACGCCGCGTCGGTCCGGACCTGTCGCGCAGCAGCGGTACACGTTCCGCCGACTGGCATTTCGCCCACCTGTACGCGCCGCGCGATGTCGTGCCCTGGTCGATCATGCCGTCCTATGCCGGCTTTTTCGACGGTGCGGCGGACAAGCCGACACAGGATGCCCGCGATCTGGTTGCCTATCTCGACTCTCTCGGGCGTGTCCGCGAACTGGCCTGGCCGGACGGGGATCAGCGAGCCAGCGCTCTGTACCCGAATGACAGGTGGGCACAGATGTCACTGAATGCGGATGCGCTGAACAACCACCCGGGACGCGCCCGCATCACGGGTGACTATCCTGCGCTTGCGGATAATGCCGCCGTTGGCGGCGCCCAACCCTGGCAAACCTACTGCGCCGGCTGCCATGGCGCACAAGGCAGGGGGGACGGCCCTGCTGCGGCCTGGTTGCTGCCGCGACCGGCGGATCTCGGTCTGCATGCCTATTCGGACGACCGGCTGGCGCAGGTGTTCTGGCATGGGGTTGCGGGAACAGCCATGCCCGCGTGGCGAGACCTGCCTCCCGGGCAGCTTGCCGCACTGGCCGCGACTGTGCAGTCTTTCAGGCAGGCGGAGCCCGCCATGGCGGTTACCGAAGAACAGCTGGCCACTGGTGAAAGCGTCTATAATGCCAACTGCGTCCAGTGCCACGGTGAAGCGGGAAATGGACAGGGGTTTGCCGCATCTGAACTGCCGATGGCCCCGACCGATTTCACCCGGGTACGCCCGCATGTCGGGCACAGCGTTACCGTACTGGTCAACGGCGTGGAGGGAACGCCCATGGCGCCCTGGACAGACCGCCTCAGCGAGGCAGAAATACTGGCCGTGACCCATTATCTGCGTACCTTCTTCGGGGAGGCGCCGTGATAGCCAACGTGATCGTCGTCTCCGCACTGGTACTGGCAGGATTGTTTGTCGTGCTCTGGTTGTTCAGCAGTGACCTGCGCCGGCGTATCGAGGAACCCAAGCGGCATTTCCAGCAGCAGGTCAGCGCCTACGATGAAGGTATTGCGACAAACGACACCCGTTCGGATGAAAAGGGATAACGATGGCTGAATTCGATATGAGGAAAGGTTTGCTGCTATCACTGGTCTCGACGGCCGTGATTGGCGCAATTGTCGTGCTGGTGGCACTCAACCGGGAACCTGCCGTTGAGACCATCGCCATGAATGATGCACCGGCACCGACCCCGGAATATGGCCAGCGCCTGTTGCGCGAAACCACGAAGCACCTGGGCGCCGGCCAGGCGGATCCTGCAATGCGCTACAGCGGCAACGGACTCGACTGTGCATCCTGCCATCTTGAAAGCGGCACGTCGCCGGGCACGCTGTCCCTGTTGCAGACGGCTGCACGCTATCCAAGATTTTCGGGCAGGGATGGCGGCGAACGTGACCTGCGGGACCGCATCAACGGCTGCATGGAGCGCAGCATGGCAGGCAAGCCCCTGCCGCGCGACAGTGTGGAAATGATTGCGATGGAAAGCTACATACTGGAACTGAGCCGCCAGTATGGTGCGATGTCGCCGGCCAAAACGGCATTCATCGAGCCGCCGTCGTTTGCCGAACCCGATCGTCGTGCCGACCTGGCCGCCGGTGAAATCGTCTACATGGAAAAATGCAAAATCTGCCACGGGGAAAACGGGGAAGGGCTGAGAGCCACGACTGATATCGGTGAAGGATATGTGTTTCCGCCCTTGTGGGGCCCGGACAGTTACAACAACGGTGCCGGCATGAACCGGGTACTGACCGCGGCTAATTTCATCAAGGCGCGCATGCCGCTGGGTCAGGCGGACCTCAATGACGACGAGGCGTTCGATGTCTCCGCCTACATCAATTCCAAGCCCAGGCCGCTCAAGGAAGGGCTGGAAGAAGATTACCCGGAGCTGTTCCGCAAGCCGGTCGACAGTCCCTATCCGCCGTATGCCGATCCCTTCCCGCAGGAGCAGCACCAGTACGGACCGTTTGCTCCGATACGTGCCTATTACGCGCAGCAGAACAGGGAATAACCCGGTTTCATGCCATGTTTTGCAAGTTGATGTTTTTAATCAGCTTTCGGACCGGTTGTCGTTCCATAACCTGTCCACTTTGGCTATGATGGCAAGCTGATTCCCAGCGCAGAAGTCGGTTTTTGCCATGCCCAACAGGATTCGATACGGCGCCTATGTCAGGGAAGTCTCCCTGAAACAGCGGCAGATCAGTTACAACGATATCGCCCCGCCGGTTCAAAAGGATGAAGCGGGCAATGTCATTCCTT
>CAZVSC010000010.1:0-18656 GCA_964629325.1 uncultured Enterobacteriaceae bacterium | reverse complement strand
TACAACGATATCGCCCCGCCGGTTCAAAAGGATGAAGCGGGCAATGTCATTCCTTATCATCCCCCGAAGATCCAGCTGCGCAGCCTGGATATTGCCAGACTGATCAAGCCCTATGTCAGCGTCAGGCTGAACGAGCAGATCAGGGCGGTTCTGCCGCTGGCCATTTACCTGGTGTTGTTCCAGCTGTTTATCCTCAAGCAGAACGTGGCCGATCACTGGGTCATCTCCGCCGGCCTGATTTCGGTGATTATCGGCCTGATGCTGTTCATGGAAGGACTCAAGGTTGGCCTCATGCCGTTCGGGGAAACCATCGGTACGGTATTGCCCAGCAAATCGCCGTTGCCGGTCGTTTTGACTATCGCCTTCCTCCTGGGCATTGGCGTGACCTTCGCTGAACCAGCCATCGGTGCGCTGAAGACCACGGGTTCGATCGTCGACGTCAATGAGGCGCCATACCTGTATGCTCTTTTGAATCAGTTTTCCGGAACTCTCGTACTCATCGTCGGCATGGGGGTCGGTGTTGCGGCAGTCATCGGCACGCTGCGATTCCTGTACAGCTGGAGCATGAAACCCGTTATTTACCTGTCGCTGATACCGACCCTGGCACTGACCATCTACGTGATGGGCAACCCTTTCCTTTCCAATGTCCTGGGCCTGGCCTGGGACAGCGGCGCCGTGACCACCGGTCCGGTAACGGTGCCCCTGGTGCTGTCGCTCGGGATAGGTATCGCTGCTGCGGCGGGCAAGGGGTCCTCGTCACTGTCGGGCTTCGGCATCGTCACACTGGCCTCCCTGTTCCCCATCATCGGTGTGCTTTCCCTGGCCATATGGATCTATTTCACGGTACCGGTTGAAGAGATAGTAGCTACTGCCGCGCAGGGCAATGAGGTGGTAACGCTGGCCTGGCACGAAATGACACCCTGGATGGAAATTAAACTCGGCGTGCAGGCCATAGTGCCGCTGGTGATGTTCCTGCTGGCTGTTCTCTACCTGCTGCTGAAGGAGCGCGTGCATAACAAGCTGAATACGTTTTACGGAATCGGGTTGTGCGTGACCGGCATGGTGGTCTTTAACGTGGGGCTCAGTTACGGACTGGCCAAATTGGGCGGCCAGTCGGGTGGCCTGGTGCCTGCGGCCTTTACCTATATAGACATGGTCGATGAGTCGCCGTTGTACTCCTACAATTTCGGTATTTTCATCGCGCTGGCCTTCGCCTGGGTGCTGGGCTTTGGCGCCACCCTGGCAGAGCCAGCACTGAATGCCCTTGGCCTGACGGTTGAAAACCTGACCAATGGCGCGTTCAAGAAATCGATGCTGATGTATTCAGTCGCTTCCGGTGTGGCCTGCGGCATCTGCCTGGGCATCCTGAAAATGGTGGTGGATATACCGGTCGTCCTTATCCTCTTGCCGTTTTATTTCCTGGCGATTTTCCTGACCTACCTGTCCAGCGAGGATTTCGTCAATATCGCCTGGGACAGTGCCGGCGTCACGACGGGGCCCGTGACCGTGCCGCTCGTGCTGGCCATGGGACTGGGTTTCGGCAGCGCGATGGGCAGCCTGGACGGCTTCGGCATCCTGTCCCTGGCCTCGATATGCCCGATCATTGCCGTACTGTTGACCGGTATCTGGGTACAGTGGAAGATCAGGCGCCGTCATCACCGGGATGAAATGGATAAAACACCCATCGAAGTGGGAGTAACCACCACATGAGCAAACGTGAAATCACCGTCCTGACGGACGTCAGCATGATCACCTGCATCGTACAGCGCGGCATCGCGGACAAGATCGTGGCTGCGGCGCAGGAAGCCGGTGCCACCGGTGCCACCATTTACTACGCGAGGGGGGAGGGTGTGCGTGAGCGCCTTGGCATCCTTGCCCTCGCTGTCGAGGCGGAGAAGGAAGTCATCATCGTGGCGGTGGCGGATGACCAGGCCGACCATATCTTCGAGCGCATGTATATCGCTGGTGAACTCGACACGCCAGGCATGGGGTTCATCTACATGACCAAGCTGGACAAGGCCGCCACGCACATTCCGACCGAAGTGCTGGAAAAGATCGATTCAGGCGAAATCCAGACTATCTATTGAGGAGCGACGCGCATGTCTCTGGATAACGTCAAGCTGGGCCGGCAGAAACTCATTACAAGCATCATGCCCAAGGGTGCCGGCCGCAAGGTGCTCATCGGGCTGCGCAAGGATCATGGCATCAATACGGGCAACATCAACATGGCCCGTGGTGCCGGCAGGTACAATCCGATCTCAAGACGGGGTATTGGCGAGCAGACAGAAAAGGAATTGCTGACCGTGGTGGTGCCGGCGGAAAAGGCCGACGAGATATTCAAGTATATCTATGACGTTGCCGAGATCGGCGAGCCGCATCACGGCATCATCTTCCAGTCAGACCTGCTGTGCTCGTCCGCTTACGAGGTGCCCCGGGATATTCCCGAAGAAAAGTACTGACCTTATTACAGGGTATCCAGGTCCAGATGATGCCGGAACAGGGGCAGCCGTTCGTCGAGCCGATGGCTGGCCATGATGATCGTGGTGCGGTGCTGGCTGCTCAGGTGTTCCAGGAAGTACATCACCCGGTGGCGATTCACATCATCCAGACCCTGCGTGGGTTCGTCGAGAATCAGCAGGGCTGGCTGCTTGACCAGCGCCCGCGCCACCAGTACCAGGCGCTGCTCCCCGTAACTGAGTTGCTTGAACGGCACTTGCGCCCGGTCGGCCATGCCGACCAGGGCCAGCCACTGCCTGGCATGGGCGATTTGTTCCGCCGTAGGCGTATCGTACAGGCCGATACTGTCGAAAAAGCCGCTGAGCGCGATATGCAGGGCTGACCCCGGCACCCGGTGATCACGGTGAAGGCCCGGCGACACGATCCCGATCTGTTTCTTGACATCCCAGATGCTTTCCCCGCTGCCGCGCCTGTAACCGAGAACGGTGAGGTCGTTGCCATAGCATTGGGGATGATCACCCGTGATGAGGCTGAGCAGCGTGGATTTTCCGGAGCCGTTGGCGCCGGTGAGCAGGGTATGGTCACCCTGGTTCACCATCAGGCCGACATCGCTGAATATCTGGGTTTCCCCGTAACACACGCTGCCCCTTTTCAGGTGTACCAGAGGATCGCCCGGTTCGCGACGGGGCAGGTCGGCCGGCCAGGCAGGCAGGGTGGCGGGATCGAAGTCGAGCAGGGCGGTGACGGCGGGATCGGCCATCACGCCAGCCTTTTCACCCTGGACCACCAGTGATCCCTGTTCGATGACGGCGACATGGGTGTGCCAGTCGCTGAGCTCATCGGCCTTGTTGAAGAGGAACAGCAGCTGCATTTTTGCCTCGGCCAGCAAGCCGGCAAAGAAGGTTTGCAGTTCCGCCCGCGTCTGCAGGTCAAGGCTGTCGTAGGGTTCATCGAGGATCAGGAAGTCGGGTTCCTGCAGGATGATGCGCGCCAGCAGGGCCTTGCGGCCTTCGCCGCTGCTGAGGAGGCGATAGCCGCGGTCGAGAATCTTGTCCAGGCCCAGGAAGGCCAGGGCGTCGGGAATACCGCCATCCAGGCCCAGGAGTTCACGTACTGTGGTGCCTTCATCGAGGCGATCCATGAAGTCGCTGTCATCCAGCTTCAGTTCTGCCTCATAGAGGGCCTGCTGGGACTCGAAGGACAGGACCCCGATATTGGTAAAGTCGTGGCTGACCGAGCCGTGCTTGAGCAGGGTAGCGCCTGTGATGACACCTGTGAGCATCTGCTTGCCGGAGCCGTTGCGGGCGAGCACGGCCCAGCATTCGCCGGGGCGAATCTCGAGGCGGTCCAGGCGGAGCTGGTCTGTGCGGATGTCCTGCAGAAGCATGGGGTTAAGTCACTGATTTTCCGACCATTGGCAAAGGCGGGCTATTATACCGGTATGGCTGGAAAAGTGAGGAAAATCAGGACGCTGAAATTGACTTGAAGGGGCAAATACCGGACAATGCGCCCCTTCAAAACACCCACCGACGACCCGCTAAATACGTGATCTGGGTGTAGGTCGGAAGAAGCCGCGAAGCGGCGATATCCGACGAAAGAAAGCAGCACTCGTAGCTCAGCTGGATAGAGTACTCGGCTACGAACCGAGCGGTCGAAGGTTCGAATCCTTCCGAGTGCGCCAAAATGACAAAACCCGCCTTTATGGCGGGTTTTTTCATTTTTGGGCGGCGCACTCGGAGGTCAGATTCGAACCTTTGGTTCGAAAGCTGCGTCAGCAGCGCAGACGCCCGTTTTACAAGGGCGCCCCTTGCGGGTGAGGAATTTGGCTGAGCCAAATTCCGAATCACCAGTTCGGCCACGGCCAGTGGCCGGTACGGCAGACGCGCGCTTTCCAAGCGCGTCAATCCTTCCGAAGGAGGGCGAAGCCCTCCCGGCGGTGCGGACAAACCCGGCAGTTTACATGGCGGGTTTTTTCATTTTTGGGCGGCGCACTCGGAGGTCAGATTCGAACCTTTGGTTCGAAAGCTGCGTCAGCAGCGCAGACGCCCGTTTTACAAGGGCGCCCCTTGCGGGTGAGGAATTTGGCTGAGCCAAATTCCGAATCACCAGTTCGGCCACGGCCAGTGGCCGGTACGGCAGACGCGCGCTTTCCAAGCGCGTCAATCCTTCCGAAGGAGGGCGAAGCCCTCCTGGTTTCATCCCTAGACGCCAAAAAATTCCCCCTTTATCCTTGCCTTGAAACCTGAGGAGGGAATCATGCCAGCCATCAAAAATACAGCCAGATTTTTCATCTGTTATTTTGTTCTAATTATTACTTCTTTTTCCAAACCAGCATCAGCAGCCGAGAGTTGCATCGGCTCTCCCGACATCCTTCTCACCAACGGCACCATCCTGACGATGGATGCCAGTGACAGCACCGCCAGCAGCCTGCGCATTCGCGGTGATCGCATCATTGCCGTCGGCGGCATGGAGTCAGCGGATGAAGCCTGCGTGGATGTCATCGATCTTGCAGGGCGCACTGTCATTCCAGGTCTCATCGATTCCCACACCCATTTTGTCAGGACTGCGCAAGCACCGGGCCCCTTCGTCACAGGCCTGGAAAGCGCCACCGATATCGCCTCGCTGCAAGGAGCCCTGGCGGAAGCGGCCGGCCGTGCCGAACCCGGTGAGTGGATAGCCTCCATCGGCGGTATCACGCCATTGCAGTTTGCTGAAAGGCGTTTTCCGACCTACGCCGAGCTCACGTCAGCTGTACCCGATCATCCTGTATGGATTCAGGCCGGCTACCTGCGCGAAGGCATGGTGAACGCAGCGGCACGTCGTGTACTCGAGAGCGAGGGTATACCGGTGTCGGCGGATGGCATCGTGTCGAATGACGGCACCGGCTTGCGCTATGTCCTGAGAACACGTACCGATGCACGCATGCGCAACCGCTTTTTCGAATACATGGACTATGCCACCGGCCTGGGCCTGACAACGGTGGTTGACCAGGGCTGCTGCGATTTCCTCGGCGCCCACCTGGATATCGATGACCGCCCCAACCTGACCGTGCTCGATGCCATCTGGCGTGACGGCCTGCTGCCTCTGCGCATCCGCCTGCAGTACGATCACCGCGATATCCTGTCCCAGGATGACCTGCGTTCGGTCAGTGCGCGGGTGCTCAATGCGACCTATGGTATGGGCGACGGCTGGTACAAGACTGTCGGGGTGGGCGAGCGGGTCATTGCCGACGAAGCGAATGATGATGAGGTTTTCGAAGCGTACCTGAACGTCGCCAGGGCGGGCTGGCCGCTGTCCCAGCACACCATCCGGGAAGACGAGATCGAACGTTACCTTGCCATCATGGAGCGGGTTGCCGAGCGCATTCCCCTGGCGGACCTGCGCTGGAGCCTGGAGCATATTTTCGAAATCACCCCGGACCAGATCGCCCGGCTGAAAGCCATCGGCGTGAATGTCCGCGTCCAGGACCACGATTACCTGCGCAACGGCTCTGTTGCCTGGAACCCGGGACCACCCTTCAGGACCCTGCTGGAAAGCGGTATCCGTATGGGCGCCGGCACCGATTCCGGCGTTGTCGGGCCGCTCAATCCCTGGCTGTCGATCTACTACATGGTGACCGGCAAGAATGCAGGCGGCGAGGTCATCATTCCCGGTGAGCAGATCGGGCGAATCGACGCCCTGCGGCTGTATACGGCATCCAACGCCTGGTTCCTGGGCGAGGAGGATGATCTGGGGTCGCTGGAAACAGGCAGGCTGGCCGATCTGGTTGTCCTGGACAAGGATTTTCTCGATATCGATGCCGAGGCAATTAAAACCATGCAGCCGGTGCTTACACTGGTCGGCGGGCGCATAGCACATGCCAGCGGTCCCTATTCGGGCCTGGCGGACGCGGACTAAGGCCAGGCAATCAGGGCGTGCCCCTGCGCCCAACGGCGCGGGGGCAAACCCTGTGGCACAACCCCCGAATAACGTTTATCATATCTCGCCCTGTTGCTCTGAATTCAGAAATTCATGAAAAAACAAGGCGATAAAACACATTCCTCCGAGCATCCTGAACATTACAACCGGGAGATGGAGAAAGAGAACCGGCACCTGAAAAGTACCATCACCGTACTGCGCCAGGAGCTGGATACCCTGCACATGGATACAGAGCAGCGCATCGCCGAGGCTGTTCGAGAAGCCAGCAAGGAAATCGCCCAGCTGAAAACCGTCGCCCGGAGCCTGCGCCAGGAAATCGACAACCTGCTGCTGGAAAAGGACCAGGCCGTGCAGAAGGCCCGCAACGAAGCGGCTGCCGAAATTGCCCAACTCAGGGAAACCATCCAGACCCAGCGCAGTGAAATGGAAAGTCATCAGTTTGCACGCGAAGATGAGCTGCAGCAGAACAAGGCGCTATGGAGCTCGGAAGTGAGCCAGTTATCGAACACCTCGAAAGTTCTGCGGGAGCAGCTTGAACAGACACGGATGGACGGGGAAAACCAACTGCAGCGAGAGCGGGCCGAATCGCGCAGTCAGCATGTGCAACTGGAGCAGACCATCGCCACACTGCGTGAAGAGCTCGAGCTCAACCGGATGAATTATGATGAATCCCTGCGTGACGTTAAGCGCCTGAGCGACCTGGAAAACGCAGAATTGCGTGAAACCATCACGCAGTTGCGAGCACGACTGGAGAGCGCCAATGCCTAAGCGTGTGATGGAAGAAAAAACCGCCAGCAAGCCCGCCAGTAAAACGGCGCGGAATCTGCCTGGAAAAGCACCTAAGCGGGCGGCGAAAAAGTCGGCAAGCAAGCCGGCCGCGAAAAAGGCAGGGGAAAAAAGCCCGCAAAGCCCCCTGAAGAACGTTGCCCAGCTGGTTCTCGATATTTCACAGAAAGTCGCCAAGGCGGACAATCTAGATCACCAGCTGCAGGTGATCGTGGAAGAGGTGACGCGCGTTACTGAATCCGAGCGCGGCAGCCTGTTCCTCAACGATCCCCAGACTGAAGAGCTCTATTCGCGTATCGCTCTGGGTGGCGTGGAACGCGAAATACGTTTCCTCAACAATACCGGCATCGCCGGCTGGGTATTCACGAACGGCACGGCCCAGATAGTCAAGGATGCCTACGAGGATCCGCGCTTCAACCAGAGTATCGACCAGAAGAGTGGTTTTACCACGCGTAATATTCTCTGTGTGCCAGTGCGCACCGTGCGCGGTGAAGTCATCGGTGTCGCGCAAACCCTGAACAAGCGCAAGGGCGGGTTCACCAACGATGACCTGATGCTGGTCGAGGCGATCAACACCCAGGTCGCCATCGTCCTGCAGGGCACCATGTACGTGGAGCGCATGAACGCACTGCGCAAGCAGGAAGCGGAATTCCTGCGGGTGGTTTCGGACGTGTCCTCTGAAATAAACCTTGGCCCGCTGCTGCAGATGATCATGTCGGCCATCACCAAGATGCTCAATGCCGACCGGTCGACCCTGTTCCTCAATGATGAACGCGCCAATGAGCTCTACACACAGATTGGCCAGGGCCTTGGCGCGACAGAGCTGCGCTTTCCCAACAGTGCCGGTATCGCCGGCAACGTATTTACGTCTGGACAGTCCGTCAATATTCCCTATGCCTATGCGGACCTGCGCTTCAACCCGGCCGTGGACAAGCAAACCGGATATTTCACCCGTTCCATGCTGTGCTCCCCGGTCAGGAACAAGGACGGCAAGATCATCGGCGTCACCCAGGTGCTGAACAAGCGGGGCGGGCCGTTCACCGACGAGGACGAGCAGCGCCTGACGGCATTCACGTCACAGATCGCCATCGGCCTGGAAAACGCCAGTTTGTTCCAGCACGTCCAGCAGATGAAGAATTACAACGAAAGCATGCTGGAAAGTATGTCCAACGGTGTCGTGACTCTGGACAACGACCGCCAGATTGTCACCTGCAACAAGGCGGGCCAGCGAATTCTGCAAAGCCGGGAAGCGGATATTGTCGGCCAGGACGCCGGCGCGTTTTTTGGGCCGGCGAACCAGTGGATCGTGGACAAGATCATCGAGGTGGAAGAATCGCAGGAAGTGGAAATCATGCTGGACGCCACCCTCGACTGCCGCCGCGAACCCGTGTCGGTCAATACCACGGTGCTGCCGCTGAAAGGCAAGGATAATGAAAAGCTCGGTACGATGATCCTGCTCGAGGACATCAGCTCGGAAGTACGCATGAAGTCCACCATGTCACGCTATATGGATCCTGGCCTGGCCGACAAACTGATGGGCGACGGCGGGGAACTGCTGGGTGGTACAGACTCGGTGGCTACCGTGCTGTTTTCCGACATTCGCAGTTTCACTACGCTCAGCGAAGCCCTGGGTGCCCAGGGCATCGTCGAATTGCTTAACGATTACTTCACCCTGATGGTGGACGTTGTTACGGATGAGGGCGGCATGCTCGACAAGTTCATCGGTGACGCCATCATGGCTATCTTCGGCACACCGTTTCCCCATGACGATGACCCCGACCGGGCCGTGAAAGCGGCCATCCGCATGATGACTGAGCTGCGCGGATTCAACAAAATGCTTGAACGTACAGGCAGGGAGCCCATCGATATCGGTATCGGCCTGAACACCGGGCACGTGGTGTCAGGCAACATCGGATCACCCAAGCGCATGGATTACACCGTCATTGGTGATGGGGTGAATCTCGCCGCGCGCCTGGAAAGCGCCACCAAGCAGTACGGTGCGCACATCCTCATCAGCCAGAGCTGTTTGGACGGCCTGAAAAGCAGCTATCGTCACCGCAAGGTGGACAACGTGGTGGTCAAGGGCAAGACAGAACCTGTCGGAGTTTACGAACTGCTCGACTATCACACCGAGGAAAGCTTCCCGAACATGATCGAGGCACTGGGTGTTTTCAGGGACGGCATGGAATGCTACCAGAACGGCAGTTGGGAAAAGGGCAGGATCTTGTTCGAAAAGGCCCTGGCGCTCAATCCGCAGGACAAGTGTGCCCAGCTCTATATCGAACGCTGCGACCACCTGATTGCCAATGTCGACCCAGGGCTTTGGGACGGTATCTGGATACTGACGTCTAAATAGGCCAGCACATGCTGTTGTTGGCAAGGCTGTATACATAGCCTTGCCTGCGCCGCGTCACGCTTTTCACCTTGGCCACGGCAGTTACTCCGGCCTGCGAAACTTCAACACGAAACGATCCGATTTGCCGCTGACCTCTGGTTGTCCCACTTCCAATGACAACTGGTCATCGGGCATGTACAGCAGGTCAGAATAGTCCTCGAATATAAATCCGGAGTCCTGGATTTCCTTGATGGCGAGAACGGGATCGACACGACGGCCGTTGAAACGGGCACCGGGCTCGTTGTGGCGGCGGGTATGATCAACAATGCCGTAAATGCCGCCGGGTTTCAGGGCGTTGTAGATCGTTTCGTTAAGCGCCATGCGGTCGTCATAGTTCATGTTGTGGTAGTTCTGGAAGGTCAGCACCATGTCCACGGGCTCGATGCTCCAGTCACCACCCGGCCCGATCCACATGTCCCTGTCGGAAGTCCTGGCGCGGCTGTTGTAATCCAGTTTGACGACACGATCCATACCGGGAAGCCGCAGGGTAGGTTCCAGGGCATCGCTGTAGGATCCGAGATCCGGCTGGGTGGTATAGAGCATGCCATTGTCACGCAATACAGGCCCCAGGATCTTGGTATACCAACCGCCAAACGGCCAGATCTCGATGACCCGCATGTCATCTTCCAGGCCAAAGAAAGCCAGGACCTCGTCAGGTTTGCGGTACTGGTCTCGAGCCCTGTCTTCAGTCGTGCGGATACCGCTGGCCATGGCGCTCTGCACGTCCTGCTGAATGCCCTGGGCAAACAGAGTGGTGGACAGTGCAGACAGGGTCAGAAGGGTCAGTAATCCACGCATGTGTCTCTCCTTGTATCAAGCGAACCGGCAATTGCGCCACAGCATAGCAATGGCCCCATGCATACTCAATATAAACCGGCTGGCCCGGGTTTACAGAGGTTTGGAGCGCCTGTTCATGATCTGCAGGATATTGCTGCTGAGGACGAATGTGACGATGAGCAGGGCTATGGACATGGAAAACCACTGCAGGGCATAGGAGAAATTGCGACCGGTATCCACGTAGACAGTGGGCCAGTGGCGGATGAACAGGCCTTCCTGGTCCTCATCCAGCCGGACTTCATAGGGGAAGATGCTCTCCTCGAACAAGGGAGCCAGTTCCAGTGTGTTGAGGTAGCGGATTTCCAGGGGCCACTTTGGCTGGGAGAGATCGATATCATTCGTACGGGCGGCCTGTTTGACTGTGGGCACGAAGAGTTGCCCGGTCACGGTATGGTCGCCCTCGATGGGCGGCACCTTTGTCAGCATGTCCTCGTAGGTGTTTGCATACACCCATCCCCGGCTTACGAATACCACCTTGTCTGTACTGGCAAGCCTGAAAGGGGTCACTACTTCATAACCCAGGGTGTCTTCATAAGTCACATAGATCAGGAACAGGGTCTTCTCATTCAGGTATCGCCCTGTAAGTGAAACATGCAGGTTCTGGATGGTGAGGGCGTCGTTTTCCAGACCTGACATCCCCACCTCTTCAACAGGCGTTGCATATTCAATGCCCATCTCGTTGTAGGTTTCCTGCAGGTCGATTTTTTCCTGGGCCCGCCCGAGCTGCCAGATGCCGAGCCTGACCAGACCGCTGAAGGCGGCCAGGACGAAAATAGCGACGATCCAGTTGAACCGGATTTCCAGCTCACCAAATGTGAAGGTTTTGCTTTTCATGAATCGGGAATTACGAGGTTGTTATGCGTCAGGCCGGGCTATTATGCCACAAAGGGACGGGGGGATTAACGTGGGGCAGATAAGAGACCGGCCGCGATCCCCTTGTTTATCAGGGATGCGGCCGGGAGAGAGTGAGGCGTTTTCGTCAGCTCAGACGTGAATTTTGTTCGCGGCTATACCAGCCAGTGTGGTGATTATTCCGCCAACAGCGATGACCGCGAGCAAGCCACAAAATACGAATACCATGATATTTACCCCTTTGTTTGTTTGACTGTGGATGCAGTATAGGAAACCAGGGGCTGTGCAGGCATTGATGTATATCAACACTTCGGGCTATATAAATATCTATTTAAAACAAGAAGATAGATTTAGAAATGACAGGGCCGGCTAAAGCCGGCCCTGGGTATTGCGGGGTGATTGCAGCGCAATCAGGAATTGATGTAATGAACGAATGTGAGTCCGATGATCACGATGATCATAATGACGGCAAAGGCGTCGGCATCGCTGTCGCTGCCTTCCTCGTATTGTTCCAGTTTTTCTTTGTCAGTTAGCATGATTTAGTGTCTGAATTGATTGAATTACCGGAATCAGGCTTAGTGGCCTGCTTCCATGCCTTCCTCGTGACCGCCTTCCTCATGTACCACATGGTTCCTTTCCGCGGCAGCCGGATGCCCCATGTAGTCAACGCGGGTACCGAACACATAGAAACCTTCAGAAATCATGAAGCCGATCAGGAACAGCAACAGTAAGGGCGGCCCCAGGATGGCGGTGATGAGCGCCATGCGCTCCCACATGACATGCATGAAGATGGCGATGATGAAGCCGGCCTTGAGCAGCATGAAGATGATAATCAGTGTCCAGCGCAACATGCCCTGCAGGTCGAAAAAGTCGACCAGGTAGGAAAAGAAGCTGAGGACGAACAGCAGGATCCAGACCTTCAGGTAAACCCCGATCGGGTGTTCCTGGACGCCGGCTTCTGCTGTGTTTGCTTGTACGTTTGACATAATTTAATGACCTCTTATTGGCTTACCAAAGTCCTTTGCGTTGTAGAAAGGGCTTACCAAAGATAGAAGAATGCGAAGATGAATACCCAGACCAGGTCAACGAAGTGCCAGTACAGGCCGGCGATCTCGACGATGGAGTAGTCATTCTTCTTGTCGTAGTGTCCTTTCAGGACTTTCGTTGCCACGATGAACAGGTAGATGACACCGCAGGAAACGTGCAGGCCGTGGAAGCCAGTTACCATGAAGAATACGGAGCCGAACTGGGGTGCACCCCACGGGTTGCCCCAGGGGCGGACGCCTTCAGCAATCAGTTTGGACCACTCGAAGGCCTGCATGCCCACGAAGCTCATACCAAACAGGGCGGTGATGGCCATCAGCTTGAATACGGTTTTCTTGTCCCTGTGCTGGGCAGCCCTTACAGCCAGCGCCATGGTGCCGGAGCTGGTGATCAGGATGAAGGTCATGATCGCAATCAGGATCAACGGCACATTCACACCAAACAATTCCAGCGCGAATACCTCACTGGGATAGGGCCAGGGCTCGGTAGTAGTCCTGCGCACATTCATGTAGCTGATAAGGAAACAGCTGAAGATGAAGGTATCGGATACCAGAAATATCCACATCATTACCTTGCCCCAAGGCACATGGAAGGTTTGTTTGTCGCTAGCCCAGTCGTTGACCACTGTACTGGCATGCTGAGACAGGGTAAGTGATTCTCCACTCATAGTTACATCCTAAAAGTATAAATATATAAAGTTGAAGTCTTTTTAATAAGTTATGTGTACGACAATAATCCAAAAAGAACAAGCCAGACGAGCAAGAGGTAATGCCAGTAGACAGCACATAATTCCACGCTCAATTTAACAGCCTTAATTTCAATACCGCTCCAAACCTTGAAGGTGGAGCGGGTCCACACCCAGAGGCCACCAAGAATATGTAATCCATGGAGGCCGGTGAGGACATAGAAGAAGGAATTGGCTGGGTTGCTTGAAAGGTAAAAGCCCGCGTTATTTAGTTCCTCCCATGCACTGAGTTGGCCGAAGATAAATGCTAGGGTAAAGATACCAGCAGCAAGCATCCCCCACTTGACCTGCTGGCTCATATTTTTCTGGGCAGCACCCCGAGTCCATTGCATAAAGATACTGCAGATCACTAGCATGCCAGTGTTAACCCAGAGCAGCCCGGGTTCGGGCATCGGCCGCCAGTCATCTAGGTCCATGCGGATGAAGTAGGCTATGATGAACAGCATGAACAGCACGAAGACGACCGCCAGGAACATGCGCAAGGCGATGCGTTTTGGGTGCATCCCCTCTGCCAGTTCTTTCCCCTTGAGGCTGGGATCTTCACCCTGGTAATCCCAGGGCTTATCAAAAATGCTCTTGAACAGACTCATCGTTGTTTAGCCGTCGTGACCCACATACTTGGCGTTGGGGTCTTCCATCACCACGTCTTCCGGCGCCATGTTCTGCGGCACGAAGTCGGCCTTTACACCGGGTACGCTGTACTCGTAGGCCCAGCGGTAGACAGTTGGCAGTTCATGTCCCCAGTTGCCATGTTTCGGCGGGTTGTCCGGGGTGAACCATTCCAGGGAAGTGGCTTCCCAGGGGTTCGGGTCAGCCTTCTTGCCCTTGAACGTGCTCCAGATGATGTTGACGATGAAGACCATCTGGAAAAGGGCAACCCATATCGCCGCCAGGGTGATGTTCGCGTTCAGGGCCTGGGCGGAATCCGGCAGGAACTCGGTGGTTCCCATGGCATAATAGCGACGTGGCAGCCCCATGATGCCTAGGTAGTGCATGGGGAGATAAATCGCATAAGTGCCGAAGAATGTGGCCCAGAAATGGATTTTTCCCAGGGTGACGTTGAACATGCGTCCCGACATTTTAGGGAACCAATGATAAAGTGCGGCGTACAGCACCAACACCGGCGATACTCCCATCACCATATGGAAGTGGGCAATCACGAAGTAAGTGTCAGAAAGCGGAAGATCAACAGTCACATTGCCAAGAAATATGCCCGTCAGGCCCCCATGAATAAAGGTGAATATGAAGCCACAGGCGAACAGCATCGGCACGGTCAGTCGAATGTTGCCTTCCCACAGGGTGAGTACCCAGTTGTATACCTTGATCGCAGTCGGGACGGCAATGATTAGCGTAGTAAATGCGAAGAAGAAGCCGAAGTATGGGTTCATCCCGGAGACATACATGTGGTGTGCCCACACAATAAAGCTCAGGCCACCGATGGCGATGATCGCCCATACCATCATGCGGTAGCCGAAGATGTTCTTGCGGGCGTGGCAGCTGAGTACGTCGGATACCAGGCCAAAGGCGGGCAGGGCGACGATATACACTTCAGGGTGACCGAAAAACCAAAACAGGTGCTGGAATAGTACCGGGCTTCCGCCGCTATGATCCAATGTTTCCCCTAGTGAGACCATAGCGGGAAGGAAAAAGCTGGTGCCTAGTAGGTTATCGAAGGTCATCATGATCGCGGCAACAAACAGCGCTGGGAATGCGAACAATCCCAGAACAGTAGCCACAAAGATTCCCCATACAGAAAGTGGCATGCGCATGAGAGTCATACCGCGTGTACGGGCCTGCAGGACCGTGGTTACATAGTTTAGGCCGCCCATGGTAAATGCAACAATGAACACAGCCAAAGACGCCAGCATTAGTACTATACCCATGTCGGCACCCGGAGTGCCTCCAGTGATTGATTGAGGCGGGTACAGCGTCCATCCAGCACCGGTGGGGCCACCGGAGACGAAGAAACTAGCCAACAAAATAATTACGGATAGTAGATAAACCCAGACACTTAGCATATTCATGAAGGGGAACACCATGTCGCGTGCTCCAATCTGCAAAGGAATCAGGTAGTTGCCAAAACCACCGAGGAACAGGGCGGTCAGCAGGTAAACCACCATAATCATACCGTGCATGGTCACGAACTGGTAATAATCGGCTGGATCAATGAAGGCAAAATCCTCTGGATAACCCAGCTGCAGGCGCATCAATACGGACAGCCCAAGTGCAATTAGGCCGACGGCTATTGCAATACCGCCATACTGAATGGCGATGACCTTGTGGTCTTGGCTCCAGACGTACTTGGTGATAAAGCTATGCGGATCATGCATCTCATCGGTCTGGTCCGCTATTGGTATATAAGCCATTACTATCTCCTCGTTTTAACTGACCGGCTGTGCGGGCCAGCTACTCTATGTCTAATTCTGTTAACGCTTGAATATTTGTCCGTTTTGCTTACTGCAGGGTATTGATGTAAGCGACGACATCATTAATTGCTTGCTCGTCAGCCAGTGCAGAGACCATGTGGGTCATCTGATAACCCAACTGGTCTTCACGATGAGTGCCGCGCACGCCGCTCTTGAAGTGCTCCAGCTGACGCTTGAGGTACCAGTCGGTCATGCCTGCCAGGCGCGGTGCATGGGTGGACCATACGCCTTGGCCTGTCTTGCCGTGACACACGGAGCACTTACCCTGGTACAGATCCATGCCGTTGGCCAGGTCGCCGACGATGGTTTCCGGGGCCGCATTGTCAGGCAGGGTATCGATGTAGGCGATCACGTTGTTGAGAATCTGGTCATTCACCAGGGTGGCGGCCATCGGGGCCATCTGGGCGCCGTATACGTCATCCGGGTGTGTGCCACGAACGCCGTTCTTGTAATAGGCGATCTGCTGGCGGATGTACCAGCCTTCCTGGCCGGCCAGTTTCGGGGCGTTTAGGGCAACGTTGCCTTCACCGTTGGCGCCATGGCAGGCGGAGCAGACAGCGTAGTTGGCCTGGCCTGCCTGGGCATTGCCGGCGACGGCGCTCTGGGTCTGGGCAAAGGTCGTCTGGGTGGCGAGCCAGGCGTCATAATCGGCCTGTTCTTCCACCACGACAGAGCCACGCATGACGAAATGGCCAAGCCCACAATGTTCTTCACAAAGGATGTCGTAACGGCCAGCCTTGGTTGGTTCCAGCCACAGATAGGTTACGGTGCCAGGTACCAAATCCATCTTCACACGGAACTGCGCGACTGTGTAATCATGCAGTACGTCCTTGGAGCGCAGCAATAAATGCACAGGCTGATTTAACGGCAAGTGCATTTCCTTGGTTTCGACGATTATATCGTCCTGACCGTAGGGGTCTTCGGGGTTCACGCCAAGAGGGTTTTCTGGGCTCACATGCTCTGAGCCCGCGGTCCCTAGGATGCCGTCATCGCCCGGGTATCTAAAACTCCACTGCCACTGCTGACCGACCACTTCCACTTCGATGGAATCTTCAGGCGGGGTGACGAAGCTGGCCCACACGAACAAGCCCGGAGTCAGCATGGCGGCGACACCGATGGCGGTGAAGCCCGTCAGCCAGATTTCCAGCTTCTTGTTTTCCGGCTCGTAGTTGGCCCTGCGGTTCTTGTCATAGCGATATTTATAGACAGAGTACGCCAGGAAGGCATTGACGGCCACGAACACGAACCCGGTCACCCAGAAGGTGATCAGGATGGTGTTGTCGATCGACGTCCAGTTGGAGGCGATGTCTGTCAGCCACCAGGGGCTCCAGAAATGGAAAATGATTGAAATGATAATCAGAAAGATGATCGCGACGACAAATGCCATAGATTTCCAGTCCTATAAGTTACAACTCGCCTGGTCCGGCCACTGGTGCCGGGACGGTGTTATTAGATTTTACGAAAATGTTGTTCACACTGGCTTTTAACGCTGCCAATGCATGGGAATTCTGGTTTTTCCGGGAGGGCAGTGGGCTTACCGTGTGACGGGTGAGAAAGCGGTGAAAGAGTCTGATGTTTTTGCGGTGTATGGGCATCTTTCTCAAGCTACAACACGTACCAGCCAATCTATACTGCTGTCAGCGCATCGACATATCGCAAGCGCTTGGTTTTCATGATAAAAAATCAAAAAATCAGGTTTGTTTCCAGATTCGGAACCGGTACCTTTTTACCGGGCAATAACAAGGGCGTGATGGTAAAGCATAGCCCTACTCAGGGCAAGGAATTTCGGGCTTTCCAGCGCCATTATTCGTTACTTTTCAGCCCGTTCTCCAGTACCTGTTTGGCCTGGATCAATTTCGTTGCGGGGGACAGGATCATCCGAAGGCCCGGCGCCATTTTGCACATCGTCAGCGGCTAGCTTTTTCTTTCCCGCTGCCAGGGTGAATTTGGCCAGCACCAGCATGAAAACCAGGATGACCAGCGTACCGAAGGCGTTCTCCACTGCAGTAACAGTGTCACGAATGGTCAGGGAATACATGTAATCGATGAATGTGACAGCGCTAAGCAGGTAAAGCAGAATGGCGAAACCGGTTTGCAGGTAGCCGATAAGTCTGGTCATGGTCAGGGATGTGAATGTCATGAAAATTAGGGACACTATTGTAGCAAGAAAGCAGAGGCAAGAGGTAAGAGGTTAGGAAAACAGCAGTTTCGGTCAGGTATGGACCAACTACCCTTGTCATACTGGGATTCGTGCAAGGAAAACCCGACCAGGTGATGAACCAGCAGCAAATACAGGTGACAACTCAGGATCCCCGCATCAGGCGCGTACTGGCCTATATTGCGGCGCACCTCGACGATGACCTCGATACCGGGCGACTCGCCGATGAATGCCACTTGTCGCGCTTTCATTTCCACCGCATGTTCGTGGCCGCCACGGGCATGTCAGTGGGGCGCTATATCCAGCTGGCGCGGCTCAAACGAGCTTCGTTGCAGCTGGTATTCAACCGCCAGCGGCGGGTAACGGATATCGGTCTGGATGCCGGTTTCGACCATCCCGGCGCCTTCAGGCGCACTTACGGCCAGTCACCCTCGCGCTTCCGGCGCAGTCCGGCCTGGGAAACCTGGTGGCCCATCCATCATGGGCAACGACACAGAAAACAGGAGCGTCACACCATGCAGGTACATATCATCAATTTCCAGGCCACCCGGGTGGCCGCGCTGGAGCATCACGGGCCCGAGCACAAGACCTACGCCACCACGATGAAGTTCATCGAGTGGCGGCTGGCCAACAATATCGGGCCGGACAAGGGCAATACCTACGGCATCCATTACACGGATCCGGCCAACACCTTTCCCGAAGACTACCGGATCGACATTTGTGTCTCCGTGGAAAATGACGTTCCCGAGAACCCGCAGGGTGTGGTCAACAAGATCATTCCTGCCTGTCGCTGTGCCGTGGCCCGGTACAAGGGCTCGCGTGAGCATGTCGCGGCGGCGGAATACCTGGTCTATGACTGGCTGCCGCAGAGCGGCGAGGAACTGGGGGATTTCCCCATCTTCTTCCATTACGTCAACGTGGGGCCGGACGTGAGGGAGAACGAGATGATTACGGATGTGTACCTGCCGCTGAAATCAAAAGCCGATAAAGGGATAAAGGGATAAAGGGATAAAGCGTCCGGCGGCACTGCCGCTGAAT
>CAZVSC010000009.1:40158-68156 GCA_964629325.1 uncultured Enterobacteriaceae bacterium | reverse complement strand
CCAATAAGATCAATGAAGTGAAACAGCAACTATGAAAATAATCTTTAAAAATATTTTGTTTGTTCCTTTTTATATACTTAATTTTTTAGCGTGGATATATAGCAAACTGCTTTCAGTTGTAAAGCCACATTTAGGATATTATTGGTTAGACAGTCAGGCGGAAAAAAATAGAAATCTCGCCCAAACTGTGACTCATACTTTAAATGATGGAAGTGAATTAAAACTTTTTTTTTATACGCCCAACTGGGTTTGTAGATTTAGAGCTGAAAGTTTTTCTACTAAAGAGCCAGAGACACTTGAGTGGATTGATAAATACGGTGGGAATGGCTCATTATTTGATATTGGAGCAAATGTTGGACTATATTCTATCTACTATGCTGCTACGAAGAAATCTAATGTCTATGCCTTTGAGCCTTCAGTCTTCAACCTTGCTCTATTAACAAAGAATATTTTTTCTAATGATCTTCAAAGCTATATAAAAATAATATCGAATCCCTTAACAGAAAATAATCAGTTTGCCGAGTTTATTCTATCAAATACAGATGAGGGCGGTGCTCTCTCTTCATTTGGTGTTGATTTTGGGGGTGATGGGCAACCCATTATAAATTCACTATCATACAAAACACTTGGTTTTTCACTCGATTTTCTAATTTCTAATAAACTCATAACAGAATTCCCAAAAATGATAAAAATTGATGTGGATGGGATTGAGCATTTGATACTTGCTGGAGCTAAAGAAACTCTTAAAAATGCTCTGTGCAAAACTGTTCTTATTGAAATTAATGATAAATTTGACACGCAGTCAAATAGTACTTTTAAAACGCTTTCAGAATGTGGTTTTGTCTTGCAAGAAAAAAGACATAGTGAAATGTTTTCTAGCGGTAAATTTAGTAACACCTTTAATCAGATATGGATTAAACCTTAAATCATTTTCTAAGAAATATTTGATTATTACTTATTATATTTGCCGAATCATGTCTGCTATTGGCCGAAAGCAGAAGTTAAAAATAATGGCAAAGGGTTATGGGTGAAAGAAAAGTTACAAGAATATGCTCTTATTGCAGAAATAATTTCTGCAGCTGCAGTTGTGGCAGACCTTGTATTTGTAGGCCTGGTAGTTCGGCAAGGAGCAGAGGAGACTGCTGCCAATACCGTTGCTATTCGTGGCTCAGTGCGGCAGGCAATGATGGAAGCAGATAAAGATCTAATGCTTTTTCAAGCCCAGGCCAGATATGATCAACGATATTTCCACATTGAGCTGGAAAACCCAACACCACTTGAAATAATGCCTCCAGAATTTTTGTATTGGGGAGCATTTTTTCGGACTAGATTTCATTATTGGAACCAGTATGAAGCAGGCCTGTTAGACAAGTATACTTATGTGACTTATATGAACTCTGCACTAATTTCTTTAGCTGCAAACCCTGAAGCTAGAGATGCTTATTTCAGTTTTGTAGAAACGGAGCAATTTCCAAAAGCATTTGCAGATGAAATCAACAGGCTTTGGTCTGAGAGATTTCCAGATGTCCAGTTTCAAAAAGATCCATAAAACAATAAAACTATTCTTACAACTATTAGCCGATAACTACTAAATATGAATTTAGACAGCCTCAACAATTGGTTAATGCTTGCGGCAAATATTGGTGTTATCGGGGGTATTATTTTCCTTGCTTTAGAGGTCAGGCAGAATAATTTAATGATGCGTTCACAAACGAGATCGGATATTTCTCAAAATATTTCTAATATGTTGATGCAGTGGGGTGATAGCGAATATGTCGACCTTACTTTACTAGATATAAACCTGGCCGATTTAGATACAGAAGAGTTTCGAAGAGTTTTCTTCTTTTATACAGCTCAATTTAGGACTTGGGAGAATATACATTATCAGTACCGAAATGGACTTTATGATGAGAGTGAATTTACAAAAGAAAGAGAAGTTTGGAGACAAACAATGAATGCCGACGCAACCAAGGCAATGTTTTGTCGAGATGCTCACGTGTATAGCGATGAGTTTGTGAATGAAATGTATTTATTAATGGAAGCCCCCTGTAATTAGAGCATTTAGAGTCAGCTTTTGGTCGATAGCATCCTTTAAAAATAGAATATGAAAGAGATTAACTGGGCAAAATGGTCTTCGATTGCGGAAATTGTAAGTTCAATTGCCGTGGCGATGTCCCGGTTGAAGAAGGGCAGGCCCGGTCCGACCCAACCCGCGTCCATTGCAACCGGCCAGCCGCGACCGACACTTTCAGTTGCCGGCGCGCTGACCTGCGCCTGTCCCTGGATGGTTGCCAGGAGGGCGCACAGGAGTAAGGCCTTTCTGGGCATCAGCGTGAATCAGTCTTCCTGGCCTTCGATGGGCGCGACACCGCGCGGCTGGTTTACGCCCATGCTGCCCTGCAGGCTCTGCTGTGCGCCCATGCGCACCAGCGCCGTATCGGGCGGTCCCTGGAAGAATGTATAGCCTTCGCGGGTGTCCTTCCAGGCGGAAGGGCCGGCCACGTATTTGCCGGCGGCTAGTGTGGCATCCTTGATGCGGGTAACCAGCGCCTCGTAGGCGGCATCGCCCTGGCGCAGGCCGGTGAAGCTGCCGATGTCGGAGCTGGCGGCGAACACCACGTCCACCTGTTCCAGTGCGGCAATCTGGTCGGCAATTTCAACGCCGGCCGGGTTTTCGATCATGGCCACGATCATGATGTTGGCGTTGGCCAGTTGCCGGTAGTCCCGTCCCCAGATGGCGCCGTACTGTCCACCACCCTGGCTGCGCTTGCCGACTGGCGGGAACTTGGCGTAAGTGATGGCATTACTGATTTTCTCGATAGTGTCGACCATGGGCACGATGACACCAAGGGCGCCGATGTCGACGGCTTTCTGGATATCGCCCTCGCTGTCCGTGGGCACGCGGATGAACGGGATGGCCGGGCCAGGGCAGGCGCGGATCATGGTGGCCACTTCCTGGTAAGTCAGTGGTGAGTGCTGCATCTCGATCCAGAGAAAGTCGAAACCGGAGGATGCCATCGAACAGTAGATGTTGAGGTCGGCCGTGGTCACGGTGCCGCCGACAACCTGCTCACCGGCCTGCAGTTTCAGCTTCACTGTGTTGAACAGTTGCGCGTCAGCGGCCTGCAGGGGCAGGGCGCCCAAGCCAAGCATGACCAGCCAAGTGCGGATGACATGCAGCAGGGACTGGCGTTTTTCAATTCTTGTTGCGGACATTGTTGGTTCCCCTGAAAATTTGCGAAGGCATGGAAAAAGTCTCTTTTAAAGACTGTAGTGCCCGGATATTATGGTTAACAACCATGAAATGAAAGCAGTTTAATAGTGGTACTGTAAACATCTAAGGCCCCTGTTGAAGGCAGCCAGATTGCGGGAGGGCAGCAATCATGACCAGTACACCGGAAAACAACAGGCGCCGCCGCAAGGTGCTCAAGGTCATCGCAGGTGCAACTGTGCTGCCTTTCACACCGAATTATCTGCTGGCCCAGCCCGGTGGTCCGCTGGCGGACCTGGAAACTATTGCACCCCTGCCAGAGCCGCGCGACTGGTCCGGCAACGCCCCGCTGAAATATCCCGACCCCGATGTCATCGCTCTGGATCCGCGCTTCCGCGCCCTTGTGCAATTCAATTCACCGATCCAGCGCCTGCATACCGGCACACTATGGGCGGAGGGACCGGCCTGGAACGGTGTCGGCAAGTACCTGGTGTGGAGCGATATTCCCAATAACGTCCAGATGCGCTGGCTGGAGGACGACAACCAGGTTACGACCTTCCGCAATCCTTCCGGCAACAGCAACGGCAACACCTTCGACTTCCAGGGGCGGCAGTTGTCCTGTGAACACGGCAACCGCCGCGTGGCGCGTTACGAACCCGACGGCACCATCACGGTGATCGCCGACGGCTTCGAGGGCAAGCGCCTGAACTCCCCCAACGACATCACGGTGCACCCGGACGGCGGTATCTGGTTCACCGACCCGATCTTCGGCATCAGTACGCCGTATGAAGGCAATCCTGCGGAGTCCGAGATCGCACCCGCCATCTACCGCGTCGACGGCCAGAGCGGGCGAATCACCAAAGTGACGGATGACGCCACCATGCCCAACGGCCTGTGCTTCTCACCGGATTATTCGTTGCTGTACGTGGCCGACCGCGGTGAAATCAGGGTCTTCGATGTGGACGGCGCGCGCCTGCGCAACGGTCGTACACTGGTACGCATGACCGGGCCGGGTGGTACCCGTTCGGGACCGGACGGCATGCGTTGTGACGCGCGCGGTAATGTCTGGGCCGGCGCCAATCCCGGCGTGATGGTGGTGTCGCCTGAGGGCGACCAGATCGGCATGATCCGTTTGCCGGAAGTCTGTGCGAACATCTGCTTCGGCGGCCAGAAACGCAACCGCCTGTTCATGACCGCCAGCCAGTCACTGTACTCGCTGTACCTGGCCGTTCCGGGAGCACATATCTGCTGAATGACCGCTGTGCCGCATGCGGTACAACTTTTTATGACAACTTCCATTGCTATTGAAAGGCGTTATTACGTGAGTTTCACCACCGATTACAGGAATCATCCCGACCGCCGGCCTGTCCGGTACTCGTGCCTGCTGGCCATTGCGGGATTGCTGACCAATTCTGCCCTGGCACAACCGGATATCAACTGGAATCTGGTTGATGAATATTGCACCGAATGCCACAACCTGAATGACTTTGCCGGTAACACCGCGTTCGACCTGATGCCCCGCGATTCGCTGGCGGGGGATGCGGACACCTGGGAACTTGTCATTCGCAAGGTGCGTACCGGGATGATGCCTCCTGCCGGCAAGCCGCGTCCGCCGCGCACCGAACTGGACACGTTCACTCATGGGCTGGGCAAAGCGCTGGACGCCGAATACGCGCTGGATCCCGATCCCGGCAGCGAGGGGCTGGCCAGGCTCAACCGCCAGGAGTACCAGAATGCGATTCGTGACCTGCTGCAGTTCGATGCCGTGCATATCATTGCAGCCATTCCGGCAGAGTCGGCCGGCGAGGGTTTTGACAACAACATCGACCTGCTCAGCGTGTCACCGACGCTGATCGACGCCTACGCCAGTGTGGCCATGCGCATCAGCCGTGAGGCGGTTGGTGATCTGTCCCTGATACCTTCCGAAGCCGCTTTTGACGTCAGCACCGGTACCACGGAGGGCTTGCCTCTCGGAACGCGGGACGGCCTGGCGGTCACCCATAACTTCCCGCTCGATGCCCGCTACCAGTTTGATATTGGTGTTGCCGGTGGCGGGTTTTTCGGTGGCAATGCCTTTTGTAACGAAAACTATGCTGTGGTGGTGAGTATCGACGGTGAGCTGCTGGAACTGGAAGATGCCCAAAGCTTCCAGTTGCCAATCAGTGCCGGCGCCCACACCATTGCCGCGGCCCTGCAGGATGTCGAGCGGTGCATTGGCGTCGATGACTATTTTGACAATTACAATATCCTGGGTTCGATCAACAGCATCAGGATCAACGGACCGTTCGATATCAGCGGCGCCGGTGATACACCCAGCCGGCGCGCGATTTTCAGCTGCTATCCCCGGACCGAAACAGAAGCTGGCGCCTGCGCCCGCGCAATCCTGACCCGGCTGGCTACCCGGGCCTGGCGCCGGCCGGTGGCATCCGATTCCGATGAAGTGAACGAGTTGCTCGCATTCTATGGCAAGGGCGAGGCGCTGGAAGGTTTCGAGATGGGTATCCAGTATGCCATCGCCCGGTTGCTGATGGATCCGCGCTTCCTGTACCAGGTCGAAGACGAACCTGCGGACCTGGCACCTGGCTCCATCTACGCCGTCAACGATTTCGAGCTGGCATCACGCCTGTCTTTTTTCCTGTGGAGCAGCATTCCTGATGCCGAGTTGCTTGAACTGGCCGGCACTGGACGCCTGCATGAGAGCGCTGTGCTCGAATCCCAGGTGCAGCGCATGCTGCGTGATGACAAGGCGCAAGCGCTGGTCCGTAATTTTGCCGGGCAGTGGTTGATGCTGCGTGAACTTGATAACGCCGAACCTGATGACACGGCGTTCAATGCGCAGTTGCGGGACGCCTTCAAGCAGGAAACTGAATTGCTGTTCCTGGACATCATGCGCCAGGACCGCGGCATACTCGACCTGCTCGACAGCGATTACACCTGGCTGAACAGCCAGCTGGCCGCCCATTACGGCATCAGCGGTGTCCGTGGTGAGTATATGCGCCGGGTGCCGTTGCCGGCTGACAGCCCGCGCCGGGGCCTGCTCGGACACGGCAGCATCCTGACCGCCACCTCGGTAGCCAACCGGACTTCGCCGGTCGTTCGCGGCGCCTGGATCGTGGAAGACCTGATGGGGGCGCCTGTGCCGACCCCGCCACCGGGTGTGGAAACCGACCTGACCAAGGAAAGTGCAGAGCCCGGTGTGGAGGTCAATACCCTGCGTGACCGCCTGGAATTGCACCGCGCCAATCCGACGTGCGCCTCCTGCCACCAGATCATGGACCCGATTGGCCTGGCCCTCGAGAATTTCGATCTCGTAGGCCGCTGGCGGACACAGGAAAACGGGTTCGACCTGGATACGCACACCAACCTCATCGACGGCACCGCCATCGATGGTCCTGAGAGTTTGCGCAATGCCCTGCTTGAACGGGGTGATGCCGTGGCTTCAACCTTTATTGAAAAAATGCTGAGTTATGCGCTCGGCCGGCACTTGCATGCGCACGATATGGCGGCGGTGCGCCAGATCGCCGGGAAGTCCGCTGAAAACAACTACCGTTTTTCTGATATCGTCCTGGGTATCGTGGAAAGTGACCCATTTCGCCTGAAAATTGCCGAAACCCCTGCCACGGAAGTGGCGGGACGTTGATCGAGCCGGGAGAACAATCATGAATTTCCTGACCAAAAAACACCTGTCCCGCCGTCACTTCATTCGCGGCGGCGGCAGTGTCATCGCCTTGCCGCTCCTGGAGTCGATGCTTCCGGCCGGGGTTTCCGCCCAGAACCTGGCGACACCCACCACGCGCCTTGCCTGCATCTATATCGCCCATGGCGCGGTGATGAAGTACTGGACGCCAACCACCGAGGGTACGGGATTCGAATTCCCGCAAACCCTGCAATCCCTCGAACCGTTCCGCGATCGCCTCAATGTGATCAGCGACCTGCGCCTTCCGGCCGCCTATGGCGATGATGCCTCCGCCGGCGCCAACCATACCCGTTCGTCGGCCACGTGGCTCACCAATGTGCCTGTCGGCACGGGACCGTCACCGACCTCCTTTGACCAGTTTGTTTCCCAGTACATAGGCCAGGACACGCCGATTCCGTCGCTGGAACTGTCGCTCGAGGACGGCAGTTCCATTTCCTACCAGTCGCCGGAGACGCCATTGCCGATGGAGCAGAATCCGCAGATCGTGTTTGAGCGCCTGTTCGGCGACGGCAGTACCGCCGAGGAAAGGCTCGCGCGTGCCGAACTCAAGCAGAGTTTGCTGGATGCCGTCGTGGATGACGTTGCCCGTTTGCAGCGCACGCTGCCTGCCGCCGACCAGTCACGCCTGGAGCGCTACCTGGAGGACGTGCGCGAGATCGAGCGGCGCCTGCAACTGGCCAGTGCTTCCGGCGTCAACGACCTCGATGTCCCGGGCAAGCCGATAGGCATTCCCGACAGCTTTGTCGCCCATTCGAAACTGATGTTCGATCTGCTGACGCTGGCCTGGCAGGCGGAGATCACGCGCATTTCCACGTTCATGGTCGCCCGGGAGGTAAGCAACCGGGTATACGGCGAGAGCGGCGTCAACGAACCCTTCCACAACCTGTCGCATCACTCGGAGGTTGCCGCGAACATCGAGCGGCTGGCACAGCTCAATGCCTTCCATACCCGTTCGACCATCGCCTATTTCCTGCAGAAACTCAGTGAAACACCGGATGGTGACGGCACACTGCTGGATCATTCCATGGTGCTGTACGGCAGCGGCATGAGCAACTCCAACCAGCACGACCACGACCCGTTGCCGCTGCTGCTTGCCGGTGGCGCCTCTGGGCGTCTTCAGGGTGGCCGCCACATACATGCCGGTCGCGGTACCACCATGGCAAACCTGCTGGTCGGCATGCTCGACAAAATGGATATCCCGGCGGATACCTTCGGTGACAGCACCGCCGTCCTGACCCTGTGAGGCCATTGTGATGAAACGACAAGTTTGCTGGATCGCTGTACTGGGAAGTGTTTTGCTGCCCCTGGGGTTGCAGGCCGACCAGCGGCTGCCGATTGCCGCCATGCAGCGTGAAATGGAAGTGGTCCGCCAGTTGCTGGCTGAACGTGGCGCCGATGTCGATGCGCTGGGGCCCCATGCCACGCCCGCCTTGCACTGGCTTGTCCATTACGAGGAACTGGATCTGGCAAAACGTTTGCTGGATGCCGGTGCGAACGTCAATCAACCGAGCGGCCTTGGTGTGTCGGCACTCAGCCTGGCGATAGAAAATCGCGACGCGGGTATGGTGCAGCTGCTGCTTGCTCATGGCGCCGACACCAACACGCCGGATGTGGCGGGTGAAACTCCCCTGATGCAGGCGGCGCGCAGCGGTTCTGCCGAGGTCGTCCGGGCGATCCTTGAAACCGGGGTCGATGTGGGTTATCGCGAACCGCACCGCGACCAGACCGCACTGATGATCGGCGTGCGTTCCCGCTCACCCGAAGTGGTGGCATTGCTGCTGGACGCCGGGGCCGATGTGAATTCACAAAACCTGGCCGGTGAGCCACCGGACTGGCGCTTGCCGGAAAACGTCCGTGCATCCCATGGCGTTGGCGTGAACTGGGGAGGATACCCTGAGCGCGGCCAGCGTGAAGCCGTCGGCGGCGCCAAGACTCCCTTGCTGTATGCGACGCGCCAGGGTGACCTGGCGATCACCAGACTGCTGGTGACAGCCGGCGCCGACCTGGAGGCGGTCGACGCCAACGGGGACACACCGCTGCTGACCGCCATCATCAACGCCACGGTTGCCGTACAGCCGGGCGTTGTCACCGAGCATCTCGAGGTTGCCTGGTACCTGATCGAACAGGGTGCCGATATCAACGCCACCGACTGGTTTGGCCAGACTCCGCTGTATGCCGCCGTCGATTTGCGTAATGTTGAAATGCGCGGACCCGTCGATGACAACGGCATCAATCGCGACGCGGCGCTGGCTCTGGTTCGCGGCCTGCTCGAACGCGGTGCCAACGCCAATGTGCGCATTGCAGAGGTGTTGCCGGTACGCCGGTGGATCACCCGCCTGGGCAACCTGCAATGGAACGATGTCACCGGCCAGACCGCGTTTCACCGCGCCGCCTTGTCCGGTGACGTGACCACCATGAAACTGTTGCTGGAATACGGTGCCGATCCCAATATCACCTCCGCCAACGGCACCACGCCGCTCATGGCCGCTGCCGGTGTCAACTGGACCGTCGCCCAGACCTTCGATGAAGGGCCCGAGGCCCTGCTCGAAGCGGTGAAACTGTCCCATTCACTCGGCAACGACATCAATGCCCAGAATACCCTTGGCCTGGCCGCCGTACACGGTGCCGCCAACCGCGGCTTGAACGACATCATTCGCTGGCTGGCGGCCAATGGCGCCCGACTCGATATCACCGATAACGTCGGGCGTACTCCGGTGACCTGGGCGCACGGTGTTTTCCTCGCCACGCATCCGCCAGTGGATCGCCCGGAGACCGTAGCCCTGATCGAAAGCCTGCTCGCCGAACAAGACGACGCAGGTATCGACGCCAATCCCCAATAATAAAAACCAGGAGATTCACCATGAACGTCAATCGCCGCAACGTGTTGCTGGGCATGGCCGCGATGGCCGCGCCGGTATCGCCTTTCGCGCTGGCTCAGGGCAGCGTACTGCCGCTGCGCACGCCGGGTCTGGATCACCTGGATGTGATCGTTCCCGATGTGGAAGCCACCACCCGTTTTTACATGGGTCTATTCAATACGGAACTGCACGCCCAGGAGTTCCGGGGCGGCTACCGGTATTTCGTGTTGCTGAGTCCGCTGGAGCAAGACCGTGAGGTAGGCTATATCGCCGTCGGCGCTTCCAACGGCCGTGGCAGCTACATTGGCCATTTCTGTACCTCGGTGCATGACTGGCGCCGTGACGGCGAAGCGATCATGACCGAACTGGGTGAACAGTTTGCTGCCGGCGGCTTTGGCGAATTTCCGGGCTCACGGGGTTTCGGCGCGTTGTTCAGCGATCCCGACGGCATAGAAATCCAGTTCCTGCCGGCGCCGGACACGTTGGTAACGGCGGCCAATCCGTCGCAACTGGTACCCTGGCACCAGGGACTGGTCACACCGCACGGCGTGCAAAGCGTTTTGCTGCGCGTGCGCGACCTGGACAGGGCGTTGGACTGGTACGGTATCCTCTACGGCAGCCATGCCTGGACGCCTGACCGCAGCCGGGCGTATTTCGAATTCCCGGATTCCGGCACGCGACTGTACCTGGAGCAGGCCCGTTACGAGTTCGGGCAGGAGCCCGGTATCGTACTGTTCGGGATCAAGGTCGATCCCTTCGACAAGGCCGCGGTCAGTGCGGGCGTGGAAGCGATCGGCGGCACCATCCTGCCCGTGCCCGGCAACGACCAGTTGCTGCGGATTCAGGATCCGGACGGCAATATCGTCCAGTTGCATCCCGTTTGATACACATCCCGGTGCGTCAACCGGCCAATCCGGCCTAACGGCCCGGACGCGGCCCGTAGTGCGGCAAGTCCTGCCCGCGCTCGAGCGCGCCCAGATCAGGCGCGCGGCCGTTGTACCCGTCGGTCACATTGGGCAACACCCTGCCGGCATCGATGGCCGGCGAGTTCCTCACCAGTGAAAAATCGAAATCATCGGCGACGTAGATATTCTGTACGTTGTCGTAGTCCTGCGCGTTGAGCATCGGCACGTCGACGAAGGTGTCGTAACCCACCATGACGCTGTGCGTATCCTGGCCGGTCGCGGCACTGTAGTCGGCAAGCGTGCCGAACTCGCGGGTTTCCAGGTCCGGGTCGCTGCCGGGGCCGGGATAGTCCGCCAGTACATCGAATGCCGGTGACGACCAGGCGAAATTCACCCTGGCGCCGGGCCAGGGGCCGAAGCCGTTGTAATCGCTGGACGTGTAATTGGTATAGGTAGTGATACCGAACAACAGTGGTTCACCGCCGCCGAAAAAGCCGCCGGCGTTCTGCCCGAGAATCAGGTTGTTGCGCCAGTGCGAGTTCTGCGTGTTGCCGGTGGTCTCCGACAGGATGGTGTTGTTGTAGAACAGCACGCCGGCCGAACCGCCGGTCAGGCGGGTGGATCCGCCCGGCAGGTTGTAGGCGATATTGCGAATCCAGTACACGGGCCCGCCCAGTGCCGGCTGGTTGCACAGCGCGTGAGAGGGGTGGTTGATCAACATGTTTCGCAGGACGCGGATGTTGTGCATGCTGCCATCGGCTTCTATCGGGTTGTCATGGCTGTTGGTGATGTAGTTGTTGTAGAAATCGATGGCGACCGGGCGCAGGTTCCAGTATTCCCGGGGCGGGTAGTGAGGACCGTCGATAATGCCGGGACCCGAAGCCACCGAACCGTCGGGGGCGCCGTAGGTTTCGACGTTGATGCCGTCGTGGAAATCGGTGATGTAGTTGTACGCCACCACATGGCCTGGGCCATACAGTTTCACCGCAACATAGGAGGCCATTGCCGGTGGAAAGATCTGGCCGTCGACGCCGTCGAAACGGCTCCACAGGGCATCGCCGGCCCAGCCGATCAGGTGGTCGGGATCATTGCGCCCGAAGAACCAGTTGTCCGCGATATAGAAGTTGGAAGAACCGGCAAAGTTGGTGAAGATGCCCGCGCCGACATTTTCGAAACGCGAGTTCTTCACGGTCAGGCCCTTTGAACCCGCAATGAACTGGGTGCCGGCCAGGATGGCGTATTCCGCGTTCCTGAAAGTGATGCCTTCGAAGTAGGTGTAATCCGCGGCGCGCACGTCGAACAGGGCAAAGTTGTTGTCGCCATCGAAGATCACTTCGCCATCGCCCGCAGCCTTGATCGCGATCGGCATATCCTCTGTGCCATCCGCCGTCAGGTAATAGGTGCCGTCCAGCGGGACGGTGCGGTTGACCGAGGCGTTGTTGGTGTATTCATAGCGGTTGTACTTGTACTCGCCGGCATGCACGAGAATGGTGTCGCCGGGGCGCACGCGCGGACGGCCGGAGGTGGCCCAGTCGGTACCGGCGCACCAGAAATTGTAGGCGCACATCAGCCCCTCGAAGGACGGTTCCATTTTTTCGCCTGTGTATCCGTGCGGGTACACATGGAAGGTGCGGCCCCCGGTGAAGGGCACGGGTTCGGGACGTGTGCGCACCACCAGGGTCTTGTCCGCGGGACCGACCACGCCATCGGGGTCGTCCAGGGTGAAGCTGATTTCGTAGGCGGTGTCCGGCTCCAGGTCGAGCACACTGCCGGCGAACATCGGCGGCACCACCACGTCGACCCGGGACTCACTGTAAATGCGTTCACCGCCCAGGCGCAGCAGGGGCAGGGCATCGTGCCACGTGCGTTCGCCTTGTTCGCGGTAGCGCATGGTGACCGTGGCGTTACGGTTATCATCACCCTCGATGAACCATTCAAACCCGAGATTCTGCAGGGTGGGCGGTTCGATCAGGAATTCGCCGGGACGGGTCTGGTTCGGATCCATGGATGGCCCGGACGCCTGGGGTCCCTGTGCGAGCGCGTTAGAAGACAGGATCAAAAACAGGAAAACCGATCCAGCAATATGGCGTGTCATTATGCCCCCTTTGATTGTGACCCTAATGGGTAATCATTCTTATGGAATTAAGCGATTTTCGATGAGTACCACGGTTCAACACCCCGGGCTGCAAGGCAGCTTGAAGATATCCCGTATTGCGGTCATTATTGCCAGCCGGGAAATAAAAGTCTCTAAAAAAAACTAAAACGGAGAGTAGGGGGGGGCCGATGAAGCTCAAGATCTTGACCGCAACCTTGCTGGCATGCCAGCTGGCGCATTTACCGCAGATTACACTGGCCCAGGATGTTCAGTCGGAAGTGCTCGCCTATGTCGAGCGCGCGCGCGCACTGGCCGGCGAGGACCATGCCTTCGTGTTCGGCCAGTTGTGCGCCGGTCCCATCGAGTTCACCGGCGCCGCCCCGGTTACCGGGGAGGTACCGCGGGCGTTACCGACAACCGATCCGGAGCGCGACTGGTATGCCGAGCCGGTGCAGGTCTTTGATGACCTCTACTTCCTTGGCCAGACCGTGTTCTCCATCTGGGGCCTGCGCACGTCCGAAGGCTTCATCCTGGTGGATTCTATCTTTGAGAATACCGTGGAAGCTGAGGCCATCGAGGGCCTGCGCAAGCTCGGTATCGACCCGGCCGAGATCAAGTACGTCATCATCAGCCATGCCCATGGCGACCATTCCGGCGGCGCCGGCATCCTGCAGCAGAAATACGGTGCCCGTGTGGTCATGTCGGCGGTCGACTGGGACCTGTACGAGGCTACCGCCCGTGAAACCGTCAAGGCCACCCGCGACATCGTCGCCACCGACGGCATGAAACTCACGCTTGGCGACCACACGATCCAGACCTTCATCACGCCGGGACATACCCACGGCACCATTTCCACCTTGCTGCCCGTGCACGACAACGGCGAGGAACACCTGGCCGCCGTATGGGGCGGCACCCTGTTCAACTTCCGTGACGACCCGAACGATCCCCGCGACCTGCGTTTGCGTGACTATGCCCGTTCGGCGGCCTATTTCCAGGGTGTCACCGCCGGTGCCGGCGTCGACATCATCCTGTCCAACCACACGGCCTATGACGGGACCACCGTAAAATTGCCGGCACTGGCAGGTCGCAGGGCAGGTGAGCCGCATCCCTACGTCATCGGCAACGACGCGGTGAACCGCTACGTCAAGGTGGCGGAAGAATGCGCGCTGGGTGCACGCATTGCCGAAGCTGCCGAATGATTGCCGATGGCATGCCGGAGTAATCAGATGTTGCGGATGTTAACGGCGCTACTCCCGGTTTTCCTGTCTGGCAGTCTGGTCGTGGATGCATTCGCGCAGACTGCACTGCTGGAGGGCGCTTTCAACGAAGCCCAGGCGGTGCGAGGCCAGGCCATGTATTACCAGCACTGCCTCGCCTGCCATGGCGAATCGATGAACGGGGTGGACCAGGCGCCGCCGCTCTCCGGTCCGCAGTTTGGCGGCAACTGGCGGGGAGAAACTTTGTGGGCGCTGGTTGAGCGCATGGCAACGATGCCGCCGGACAAGCCAGGCACACTATCGCGGCAGGAGCTCGTGGACACCCTGGCTTACGTGCTCTGGTACAACGGTCTGCCGCTGGGTGATGCCGTTTTGCCTGCGCAACAGGATATTCTTTCAGCCATGACATTTGAATTACCGCCCCTTGGCGAGTGAAGACAGGAGAGAGTGATGAGTCGATCGCGTATTTACAGGACAACACTGGCAGCATGGATTGTCCCGGCCATGTTCGCAGTGACGCCGGCGTTTGCACAGTCTGTCATTACACCGCAGCAGGCGGCCGGTGAGTGGACCACTTACGGGGCCAATCTGGGCAGCCATCGCTATTCACCGCTGGACCAGATCAACGCCGACAATTTCAAAAACCTGCAAGTAGCCTGGAGTCTGCGCACGGATTTTCTCGGTCCCCGTCCCGACGGCCTCTATGGCGCCACGCCGCTGTATGTAAACAATACGCTATATACAACCGCCGGCATGCGGCGTGCGGTGATCGCCATGAATCCCGGTACCGGTGAGATGCTGTGGATGCACCGGGAAGACGAAGGGGAGCGCGGTGCTGTCGCCGCGCGCCAGGGTGCGGGCCGCGGCTTGTCGTACTGGGAAAGCGAGGATGGTGCCGACCAGCGCCTGTTGTACGTGACGCCGGGTTATCGCCTCATTGCCCTCGACGCAAATACTGGCGAGAAGATCGAAAGCTTCGGCGACAACGGCGCCGTCGACCTGAAACAGAATTTCGACCAGGACCTCGATCCGCTGGATTCCGGCATTGGCCTGAACGCCACGCCGCTGGTGGTGGGCAATGTCATCGTCGTCGGTGCCGCCCACCGGCCGACCGGCGACGTGCGCAGCCGCTGGACGGCCAAGGGTTATGTGCGCGGTTATGACATACGCACCGGCGAGCGCCTGTGGATATTCCATACCATTCCCCTGCGCGGCGAGTTCGGTTATGACACCTGGAACGGCACGGCGGAGGAAAACGGCAATGCCGGCGTGTGGGCGCAGATGAGCGCCGATGCGGAACTGGGACTGGTCTACCTGCCCGTGGAAATGCCCGCGGCGGATTACAACGGCTACAACCGCCCCGGCGATGGCCTGTTCGGTGAATCCCTTGTGGCCGTCGACGTGAACACCGGCGAGCGCAAATGGCATTACCAGTTCATTCACCACGGCGTGTGGGACTGGGACCTGCCGTGCGCACCGATCCTGTTCGACATGCAGCTTGACGGCCGCACCATCAAGGCAGTGGCGCAACCCAGCAAGCAGGCCTTCCTGTACGTGCTCAACCGGGAAACCGGGGAGCCGATCTGGCCGATCGAGGAGCGCGCCGTGCCGCAGTCGGAAGCGCCTTACGAGGAGACCAGTCCGACCCAGCCGTTTCCCACCTGGCCGTTGCCGTTCGACCGGCAGGGCGTGAGCCGGGACGACCTCAACGACCTGACGCCGGCACTGCGGGCAGAAGCGGAACAGGTCATCGAACAGTTTCGCCTGGGTCCCATCTTTACGCCGCCGGCAGTGGGGCGCGACGGCGGTCCTTTCGCCACATTGATGCTGCCGAATGCGGTGGGTGGCGCCAACTGGCCGGGCGGCAGTTTCGACCCGGTGACCAACCGCCTGTATATCCACTCGCACACGCAGCTGATGGAACTGGTTAACACCCCGGAAGACATGGTGCCGTTCAATCGCGGCCCCGGCGGCGAACCGGACCAGGCCGCACCCGCTGCACCTGGCAGGCTCGGGCCGCCCGGGGGGCTTGGCGCACGCCGGCCGAGTACTTTCCTGCAGGGAAACATTCCACTGATCAAGCCGCCGTATGACCGCATCACCGCCTACGACATGAATACCGGCGACATCCTCTGGCAGAAAACCCACGGTACGACCGAAGACGCCATCCGCAACAATCCGGCCCTGGCCGGCGTGGAGAATGTCGATCGCCTGGGCTCCTATGGCCGCATCTTCATCGGCACGCTCACCACCGCCACGATGGTGATCGCCGGGGAGGGCGCCACCCACACCAACGAGCAGGGTGAAACCGTCGCACTGCTGCGCGCCTACGACAAGGACACGGGCGAGGATATCGAGGGCCGCATCGAGATGCCGGCACGACAGACCGGCTCGCCGATGACGTTCCTGCACGACGGCAAGCAGTACATCGTGGTGTCGGTCACGCACGCAGGCGCCGACGTCGGCGGTGAAATCGTGGCTTATGCGTTGCCCTGATGGTATCGCGAAAAGGCTGTTGTGCTCGGGCGTTTTGATGTTTGCGGCAGTCCTGCACGGCGGACCCACGGATTCAGTAACCGGTTGCGGCAGTTCTCGAATGTCATCACGGGAGGCGGTGAGGACCTGCGTTTTATCCTGGTGAGTCACGATGGCGACCAGGACTTTACCGCGGAATTTACTGCCTCGGTGACCTCCCACTGGACGGACAACCTATACAGCGGTCGTGCGGACGTTTCGTTTTCGCTGTCGATCCCGACAGGCTGCTGGTGGAATTCGTAGAGCCGGAACGCCCCTGAATACCGCGATTCGGGTTGGAGCGCAGCCAAGCCAAATCACGTTAAAAAATACCGTCAGCAAGGCGCGGTCCTTTTAGATATATCAGTCAATATCGGGGTTTCGGGGATTGTAATTGCGGTATTAATTGTTAACAATCTGACCCTTGCCTGTGCCTTTCGGCTTCGTGCCGGGTCATCATGAGAAGAATCCGCCTCAGCCCGCCTGGGCCGGAAAGCGCATCATCAGTTTCGGGGGATACCATGCAACGCAAGATTGCCCTTACCCTGGTTTTGGGACTGGCCGCCCTGTTCGTGCTGCCCCTCCAGGCCCAGCCGCGCAGCGGTGAACTCCAGCCACCCGGTTTTGTCGGCGTCGTCACCGGCAACGGCCAGTGGCCAGCCGTGGCGCAGTCACGCGCCGACCTGCGGACGCACACCCTGTATCGTCCGCGCGACCTGCCGGACAACCCGATGCCGGTCCTGTTGTGGGGTAACGGGGGCTGCAGTGACAACGGTCTTGGTCACAGCTACTTTCTGCGCGAGATCGCCTCGCACGGCTACCTGGTGATCGCGCTCGGGTACGCCACCAGCGAACGTCCCCTGGACGCTGAACGCCCGGCGCAACCGCCGGCTCCCCCGGGCAACGGCGCACCACCGGCGCCGGGTCCCGATGCCACCCATGTGGAACAGCATTATTACGCCATGGACTGGCTGACCGCGCGCAATGCCGATCCCCTCGATGAACTCTACTGGCATGCCGATCTGTCACGGATCGCCGTCGCCGGGCACAGTTGCGGTGGCCTGCAGGCCATCAAGGCCGCCGCCGATCCGCGCATCGATACTGCCCTGATATTCAACAGCGGCATCTATAACAGCGGGTTTCGCGGCGTCAGCGGCATCGAGGTCAGCAAGGATGAATTGGCCAACCTGCACGGCCCGATAGCGTATGTCACCGGTGGATCCACCGACATCGCACATGCCAATTCCGTGGACGACGTCTCGCGCATCAACCACGTGCCAGTTTTCTTCAGCTGGTTGCCGGTCGGACACGGCGGCACTTTCTGGAAAGCCGCCGATGGTGCCGAGTGGGCCGAATTTGCCGTGCACTGGCTGGACTGGCAGCTCCGTGACGACCAAGAGGCCGCCAGTTGGTTCGTGGGCGCCGATTGCGGCCTGTGCCGGAACACCGAGTGGACCGTTGAACGTTTTATCGAACGTTGATGGCTGATGCTGGATTAAGGGACCGGTATTTATGATGAAAGGCGCTGAGGGAATTTGCTGCCATGGCCTGGAGCCATCACAACTGCATTTTCTCGTTCATCTCGATCAGGGAATCCAGGCCGTCCCGGATATGTTTGCGCATGGCTTTTTCGGCGCCATCGGCATCCCCGGCTATGATCGCGGCGGTAATGATCTTGTGATCGGCATTGGCGCGATCGATGCGTTGGGCATTGTAGAAACTGGCAAACAGGAGGCGATAGACCGGCACGGACAACTGGGTCAGGAAGTGGGCGGCATAAACATTGCCCGAGCCTTTGATGATAAGCGAGTGCCAGTCGTCATTGAGCCTGGCAAAGCGTCGGTGATTACCGGTTTTTTCCAGGGCATTCATGTCTTCCTGGAGCTTTTCCAGCTTGCGTTTCAGTGCCGGCTTTTTTGCGGCGGCAAATTCGGCGGCCAGCATGCCTTCCAGCGCCATTCTGGCTTTGTAGATCTGGTTGACCTCGTCCATGGATAACTGGCGCACCGAAGCTCCCCGGAATTCCTCGATGGTGACCAGGCCTTCGGTTTCCATACGCTTGAGCGCTTCGCGGACCTTGCCCCGACTGGCCCCGGTTTCCTTGACGATATCGGCCTCCACCAGTCGCTGGCCGGGAACGAGATGGCCGTGGCGGATTTTCTGCCGCAGGATGTCGACCACATTCGGCGTCGTGACGATGTTGCGTTTGCTGGCGGTGGATTTAGCAGTCATTGTGATTACTGTCCTGCGTGGCCCGGTGACTTTCCGGTGTGCGGACAGACAGCCTTGTGATTATCAGTTGAACCTATGATCCGTCAATTATCGCCCGATAAGCAATCTCATGACAGTGTCTCCATCGTCTGCACGGGAGACATTGTACTCGACGTGCCGGGCACCGATTACCGGCTGGACGGTAGCGTGCCGGCACTGGCAGGCCTGGCCAAATTGCATTTGCGAAACTGCGAAGACATGGTGCGGTTGGCATGAGCGGACAGGTACCGGAACAATCCCGGTTTTACCGGGCGCTGGTCGTCATCGGCGGCTTTGCCTTGCTGGCGGCGACGGCTATCGACGTGGTTGCCGTTCTGGGACGCATGACCCGTGTGCCCTTGCTCGGGTCCATCGAACTGGTCCAGGTGGTCGTCGGTGTGTCCGGTGTGCTCGCCATACTTGTCGCCACGCTGCATAAGCGACACGCCAGGGTCCTGATCATCTACAACCGGCTTGGAACACGTGGTGTTGCCGTGGTGAGTCGCTTCAACGCCTGTTGTGGCGTCCTCTTTTATCTCGGCTTGCTGGCAGGTTCGATGTGGTTGCTGGCCGATTTCTGGAGCAGCTTTGAAGAAAGCGAGCTCTGGCGGATTCCGTACCGGCCATTGCGCATTGTGATTTGCGTTGTGCTGGCGGCGACCAGCAGTGTGTTCCTTTGGCAGGCCTGGCGGGGCGATAAATCATGATGGCGACTCCCGCTACCGGGCTTTTCGGCGTGCTTGTGCTTTTCGCCCTGCTGCTGACCGGGATGCCGATAGGCTGCGCTTTGGGGTTGGTGGGTATCGGCGGAATCGCCCTGTTGATTGGCCTGGAACCCGCACTCATCAAGTCGGGCGTGGTCGTGATAGAAACACTGACCCGTTATGAACTCGGCACGTTGCCATTGTTCCTGCTGATGGCGCATTTGTGCTTCTCCTCGAATGCAAGCCGTGACCTCTTCGACGCCGCGGCACGTTGCATCGGTCACCGCCGTGGCGGGTTGGCCAAGGCGTCCGTGGCCGGATGTGCCGGTTTCGGTGCCATCAACGGTTCCAGCCTGGCGACCGCGGCAACCATCGGACTGGTCGCCGTACCGGAAATGCGCCGGCATGGATACGCCGATTCCCTGGCGACCGGCGTGGTTGCCGCCGGTGGCACGCTGGGCCAGATGATTCCGCCTTCAGGTACCTTGATTGTGTTCGGCATCATCGCGGAGCAATCCATCGGCACCCTGTTTTCCGCCGCCATCATTCCTGGCCTGACGCAGATGCTCTTGTATTTCCTGGTCATCTCGCTGCTGGTGCGCTGGCGGCCGCAACTGGCGCCGCAAACCGCCAAGGCGTCATGGCCGGAGCGACGCGCGGCACTACTGAAAGTCGCAGACATACTCATGCTGATCGTCACGGTCATCGGCGGCATTGTCCTGGGCTTTTTCACACCTTCTGAAGCCGCATCCATCGGCGCCGCCGGCGCCTTGCTGATCTGCTTCCTGCGGCGCCGCCTGTCCTGGCAGGTGTTGTACCAGGCGATGGAAGAAACCCTGAAAACCAGCGGCATGATCTACACGGTGGTCATCGGCACGTTGGTATTTTCGGTATTCATCAGTATCACGGGCCTGACGGACATGGTGGGCGACCTGATCACCAGTACCGGTTGGGGGCAGGTCGCCACGGTCATGTTGATCGCCTTCTTCCTGTTAGTGTTGGGTTCCGTGCTGGACGGCCTGGCGTTGATGCTGTTGGCGACGCCTATTCTGTTACCCGTGGTTACCGGTCTTGGCCTGTCTCCCATCTGGTTCGGGATTTTCCTGGTGCGTGCCATCGAGATCGGTTTCATACATCCGCCCATGGGCATGAATCTCTACGTCATACAGGGTGTGGTTCCGGAAGTGACACTTGGCAGGATTTTCCGCGGCGTACTGCCGTTCCTGGGCGCTGATTTCGTGCACTTGCTGTTAATCATCCTGTTTCCCGCCATGGTGCTGGCCTTGCCCGGGTGGCTGGCATGACGCAACCCCTCGAAATCATGCTGGACAATATCCTGGCCGATCCGTTGGCAGCAACGCACGGGGCAACAGATCCCGTTGGCTATGTCGGGTTTGATATTCCCCTCGAAATACTCATCACCCCCGGGCGTTGTTTCAGCCATCTCCCGTGGCAAAAAGGACGGCCAACGCCGCAAGCGGACCGCTGGCTGGAAAGCGCTTTTCCGGGTTGGGCCAACTCCATCCTGGAAGACTGGATAGACGGGGCATTCGATCATTTCGGCCATGTCGTGTTCACCCGTGGTGATGATGCCAGCCAGCGGCTTTACTATTACGTCTGTGAATTGCAGCGCCGTAACATTATTGGCGGGCCCCGGCCCGTGCTGTACGACGTGGCGAAAATCTTTCGGGACACGAGCCTTGCTCACTGCCGGTTGGCGATTCATAAACTGATGCAGACCCTGGATATACCCGACGCCGGGCTGGAGGAGGCGGTAGACATAGCCAATGCCAGGCGCAGCCTGTATGGCATGCTCGACCTGGCAAGGGTTGGCCCGGGAAGGCTGTATGCAAAAATGGCGCGCGCCAGCTTGTTCCGCGACAACCATGCGGAGATCGTCAATGCTGAACTCCCACGGGCAGCGCCCATGCCCCGGTTGTTGTTGGCAGGTTCCGTCCCGCCGGACGAATCACTGCATCTCGCCATCGAAGCGGCGGGCTGGAATGTCGTCGGGGAAGTCCACCAGTTGAACCTGTCCCGATTCGGCCCCCCGGTTGAGCTCGACGTTACCGATCCCCTGTATGACCTGGCGCGACATTACAATTCCTGCCCCTTTGGGCCGCGCGCTTTCGGCGACAGTGGTTCGCGCTTGCGTGCAGAAATGCAGAGAACCCAGTCGGATGCGGTGGTGCTGTGGCTGACAAATAGTGACGAGGCCCTGGCCTGGCATGTCATTCGCCAACGCGAAGTGTTTGAGGAGCAAGGTTTACCGTTCCTGATACTGACCGGCAGGCGCTGGGACGGGAGCGACGGTGTCACGCAGGAAATCACCGCTTTCCTGGAGGGGCTGTCCCGATGAGTTTGCTGACGGGCAAAAAAGTGGCGGTTATCGGAAACCGGGATATCCCGCTTGCACGCTTTCTCGCTTCACTCGGCGCCAGCATACAACCTGCGCCGGATACGCCCGGATCGCTGCAGGAACATAACTTCCTGGTGGACACCGTCGGTCAGCATGAACTGGATGCCCGGAACTGGACGCGACAGGCCATTACTGCGGCGAATCCCTCACTGGTACACGTGTCGATATCGCCCTATGGCAGTCACGCAACGGGATTGCAGGGCAATGAACTGGTGGCATCCGCCATGAGCGGCACATTGCGATTGACGGGAGACCCTGACCGTGCGCCGGTCAAGGAAGCCCTGGACGCCTGTACCTTCCATGCCCACATGGTCGCTGCAGCCGGCGCCATGGCGGCCTGGTTCGATGCCGTTCGCACGGGCCTGGGACAACATGTGGACGTCTCCGTCCAGGAAGTCGCTTTCAATCGCAATGTCAGCAGCATCCTCGCCTGGCAATTCGACCAGCGCAAACTCACCCGGTCAGGCGGAAAACTCAGTTACAACAAGGTAGCAGTGCGCTGCATCTGGCGTCTCAGGGACGGCTGGTGTTTCCATTCGCTGATGACCGGACGCTTCGGTGCCCCGGCCAACCAGGGCCTGTCCGGGTGGATGGATGAAGCGGGAATAGACAATCCCATGCGCGACGTGGACTGGCTGACGTACAACCGGTCGACACTGCCGGCGCAAACCCGGCAGCAATGGGAAGCGGCAATGGCGGCGTTTTTCCTGACACGAACCCGAGCCGAGATTGCCGGGGAAGGGCGCCGGCGCGGCATCAATGCCTGCGTGATTGCGGAGCCGGGCGATGTTCTGGCAGATCCGCATCTGCTCGCGCGGGATTTCTGGCGACAGGATGGCGGGCATCGCGTTCCGGGCCATTTCGCCCGCATCACTTCCGGTGAAAGCGGTCCGCTGAGAAAAGTGCAGCAGGGTAAACGACCCGGTCCGCTGTCCGGCGTTCGCGTTCTGGATTTTTCCTGGGCGCTGGTGGGCTCCATTACCACCAAGACACTGGGGGACCTGGGTGCCGATGTGATCAAGGTGGAAAGCCGCCACCGGCCCTGCCTGTCCCGCCTCGATGTCCAGGTATCCGCTTCATCCGCAAAAAGTTTCGATGACAAACCCTGGTTCGCCCATCTCAATACATCCAAGCGCAGCTTGTCCATTGACATGAAAAAGCCGGGTGCCATGGACGTGCTGGGACCGCTGATCGAATGGGCGGACGTGGTCGTCGAGAATTTTTCACCGGGCACCATGGCGAAACTGGGCCTGGATTACGCCAGCATGGTCAAACGCAATCCCTGCATCGTCATGGCCTCGGGCAGTGTGTACGGCCAGACCGGGCCCCTGGCGCCGGAATGGGGTGTAGATGGAACAGGCGGTGCACTTTCTGGCCGCACTTACCTCACCGGCTGGCCTGATCGCGATCCGGTGATTCCAGGTTCCGTGCCCTACGGTGATGTCATCGTACCCTTTGTGAAGGTTGCGGGAATTACCGCGGCACTCGCCCGGCGGGAAAGCACGGGGCAGGGTGCGCACATTGATGCCTCTATGTATGAAATCTGCGTGCAGCAAATGCATGATGCGATAGTCCGTGCCCAACATGGCGAGAAGCCGGCACGGCAGGGCAACGATGATCCGGCGTGGTACCGGCAGGGTCTGTGGCCTGCGCGTGGTGAAGACCGGTGGATCGCCATCAGTGCGCGTGACGAGGCACAGTGGCAGCGTATTCATGACCTTGCCGGTGGCGAGGAGCTTTCCGACTGGACTTCAAAGCATACAGATTACGAACTGATGGGGCTGCTGCAGAAAGCAGGCATCGTCGCCGGTGTGGTACAGGACATCGAGGATGTCATCGATCGGGACGCGGTACTGGCTGCCCGGGGCGCTTTGATGGATTTGCCGCACCCCGTGCTGGGCACGTTCGGGCATGTTCGAACACCCATCGATTTTTCCGGCACACGCCTGGCGCCCTTCAGGGCGCCGTCAATCGGCGAACATAATGCGGAAATCATCCAGGAACTGGTCGGGCTCAGCCAGGAACGCTATGAGCAACTGGCCGAAGCGGGAGTATTGCAATGACCGGCCATTCAGGACAACGCAGTCGCAAGGACCTGGCGTGCACATCCGAGGCGACCGCCTTCCAGAAAGCCTATGGCCGCGAACTCAAGCAACGCGTGGTGGAAAACGGCGAACATTTCGTGCTGGCACAGGCCGATACGCCGCACGAGATATTCCACGCCATGGACATTCCGCTGGTCAGCAACCAGTGGTGGTCCGCGTATATTTCCGCGAAACAGCTTTCCACGCGTTATTTCGACGCCATGCTCGAACGGGGTTATCCTGAAAACAGCTGCAAGTACTGCTCACTGGGCCTGGCGTGCACACTCGCCAATGATCCGGCCTCGGCGCCCTGGGGCGGTCTTCCCAGGCCGGCGTTACTGGTGGCGCGACTGACCTGTGATTGCATCCAGCAGGTGTTCAGCCAGTGGGCGCAGGCGCTGGACACCGAATTTTTCGCCCTGGAGGCGCCGGCCTGGGAGAACAAGGATGCGTTCTGGTTCGAGCATGCCCGCACCGACTGGGTAAACGTCTACGACCCGGATCGTATCGCATTGATGGTGGCGGAGATAAAAGAGCTGATCGCGGTCATCGAGGGACGCACCGGGAAACGTTTCGACATGGATGCGTTCACGCGCCTTATGGAAAAAATCAATGAGCAGGAAAGTTATATCGAGGAAGCAGCTCGCCTGGTTGGCGAGGCCAGGCCGTGTCCGGTATCGATCGCCGACCAGATGCCCAATACCATGATCCCGCAATGGCACAGGGGATCGGACTGGGCGGTTGCCCACGCGAAAAAATTTCGCGATGAAGTGGCTGCCCGCGTCGAGCAGGGTATCGGAGTCGCCGCCAATGAAAGGCTGCGCCTGATGTGGATCGGCGCAGGCGTCTGGCACGACCCCGGGTTTTACCAGGCGCTGGAAGAAAAACTGGGCGCCGTATTTGTCTGGTCCATGTACATGCCCTTTGCCGGGCCGCAGTACATTCGCGAACTTCATGACAAACCGCTGGAAGCCCTGGCGAGCCGCATCTGCTCCATGAACGAGGTATTGCACCTGCCGCCGTGGATGAACAACTGGATGGTCAGCGAGGCGCAACGCTGCGGTATCGACGCCGCCGTCATGCTGGTGCCGCCGGAAAACCGGTTGTCGCAATCCGGCACGAAAATCACCGCCTGGTCGCTGGAGGATGCCGGTGTTCCGGTGCTGCGGCTGGATGCCGACATGGTGGATGCGCGCCGCTGGGATCATGACGTCATGGTGGATACCGTGGAAAATTTCATGCGCGGGGCGGGATTGGTATGAGAATCTTGCTCGTCTTGTGCCTGGCAATGCTGTCGGCCTGTGAAGGGCAGCCCCAGGGTGATGCCGTCCACCTGGTGTATGCAACGCCCTATGCGCCAACACACCCGTTCAGCCGCGCCGACCAGGTCTGGATGGACTTTGTAAGCTCGCGTTCCGGCGGCACCCTGGTAATCGATCCGAACTGGGCAGGCGCACTGTTGTCCTCCGAGCATTCCATGGAGGAGTTGCGCCACGGCGTCGCTGACATTGGTTTGATCACGCCCATTTATGTGAAAGGCGGCACGCACCTGATACGCCTGCAGTCAGGATTCTACAGTGGTACCACTACCATGCCGGCGCAACTGGCGCTGTACCGTTGCCTGGAGCAGGGCAGCGAGCAGTTTGCAAGGGAAGTCGACGGATTGAAAATCCTCGCGATCCAGGGCGGCAGCTTGCCGGGCCTGGTGACGACAGACAAACCGGTTCGTTCCCTCGATGACATGCGCGGCATGCGGCTGCGTGCGCCGACGGAACTGCTGGGCGTGCTGGAGTCGCTGGGCGCCGATCCCGTGAATATGCCGATGGGCGATGTGTATTCCGCCCTGGCAAAAGGCGTGCTCGACGGCGTTGTGGCGCCGCTCGATACGTTCCGGTCGCTGCATTTCGCGGAGGTGGCGAATTACTATACCGAACTGGTGGTTCCGCGTGGCGCCTACCCGGCCAGGGCCATGGCGCTCGCCCGCTGGAATTCCCTGTCCGCAGCGCACCGACAGATACTGGAAGAAGGCGTTGCCGTCTGGGAAAACGCCCTGGCGGAACAAGTGGACAAGGCCATGGCGGATGGCCTGGAGGAGGCCAGGAATGGCAACATCGCGTTCATCGATTTTCCGGCTGAGGACCAGGCGCGCTTTGATGATCTGTACGTGGCGCAGGCAAGAGACAATGCTGCTTCCCTGGCCCGCTACGGTATCGACGGGATGCTCGTGTTCAGTATCGCAAGGTCCAGCATCAATGCCGACGGGACCGTGACATGTTCAGGGGGAAGTGACTGATGCAACCATTATCCGGGATCCGTGTCGCCGATTTCAGCCATGTCATGGCCGGACCCTATGCCTCGCACCTGCTCAGGCTGTTGGGCGCCGAGGTGATCAAGATCGAGGCGCCCGGGCGCGGCGACGCCATGCGTGATTATGGCGCCGACCGTCGTTACGACGGCATGGCCCCGGCGTTCATCGGGGTGAATGCGGGCAAGAAATCCATCGTACTCGACCTGAAAAAGCCCGGGCAACTTGAAGTAGCGCGCCGTATTATCGCGCAAAGTGATGTCGTACTCGAAAATTTCCGCCCGGGGGTCATCAAGCGCCTGGGACTGGGTTACGACGACGTGCGCAAGCTTAACCCGGCAGTGATCTATTGTTCGGTATCCGGCTACGGGCAGTCCGGGCCATTGCGGGACTGGCCCGCCATCGACAATATCGTGCAGGCGACTTGCGGCATGATGAGCCTCGGTGGTGAGCCTGAGGATCCTCCGGTGAGGGTTGGCTTTCCCGTGGTCGACACCCTGACTGGCCAGACGGCGGCGTTTGCGATACTGGCCGCGCTGTTACGCCGTGAACGCAGCGGCGGAGGTGAATACATCGACGTGGCCATGCTCGACGCCAGTCTTGCCTTCATGACGTCGGCGGTCGTACCTTTTCTCGTGACGGGTACGGCACTGCAGCGTTCCGGCAATGTCGGCTACAGCGGGCAACCCACTTCTGCCCTGTTCACCGCGCGGGACGGACGGGTCATTTCTCTTGGCGTGGTGCAACAGCGGCAATTCGAGTCATTGGCTGCGTTGCTGGAACGGCAGGACTGGCTCGATGATTCGCGCTTCGCCAATCCCGACCAGCGCAGAAAAAATGCCGGCGCGATGATGAAGGAGCTGGAGAGCGAGATCAGTAAAAAGGATGCGGCGGTCTGGGAAGATGTCATGAGCAACGCCGGCATTCCCTGCGGCATGGTCAGGGAAGTCAGTGAAGCGGCGTCGATGCAGCACCTCGATGCGCGCAATGCCCTGTTGCCACTGCACATACCCGGGCTACCCGAACAGGAGGAAGTGCGTATCGTCAACGCGGGTTTCCTGATGAGTGAGGAGGGCCCGAATGTGGTGGAACCGCCGCCGAGGCTCGGTGAGCACACCCTCGAGATCCTGCGCTGGCTGGGATACCGGGAAGACGACATCGATGCACTGGAGCTGGCGGAATGTGCCCATGAAATCGCCTGAGGCAAAGGAGAAATACATGAACCGTACTTTTGGTTGGATGTTGTGCGCATTGGTGTTGTGTTGCGGCAACCTCGCCGCCCAGGAAACCGGTGACCAGCATCGGACCTATCACTTCGCGCCCACCGGCGAGGAATTGCCCTACCGGGTGTATGTACCGACTTCCTGGCACAGTGAATCAGCCATGCCAGTCATTCTCATGCTGCATGGTGCCGGCGCCGACGAGAATTCCTACATGGATCTGGCCGACGGGCTGTTGTCGAAGCTCGCGGAGCAACACGGCTACATCGTGGTGTCACCCCTGGGACATACGCCGCTGGGCGCCTACGGCAACCCGCTGCGCCTGCCCGCTGTGTATGGCGAACTGGAAGCCGCCGCCGAACAGATTGCCGCCGTGACGCCGGAGCGGCAGCGCACGCTCAGTCTCAGCGAGCTGGATGTGATCACGGTGCTGGAAATCGTCACGGAAGAATATGGTGCGGACAGAACGCGCACCTACCTGATGGGCCATTCCATGGGCAGCGGCGGCACCTGGCACCT
>CAZVSC010000009.1:0-40058 GCA_964629325.1 uncultured Enterobacteriaceae bacterium | reverse complement strand
TTCCTGCTGAAGAACGCCGGCTACAACACGGGACTCGTCGGGAAATGGCATCTCGGGTACGAGGAAAACGAAATACCCGAAGCGCACGGGTTCGATTACTTCTTCGGCTTCAAGGCCGGCTATACCGATTACTACCAGCATACCAACGGCGAAGGCGGACCGGATCTCTGGGAATACGGCGAACTGATCGAAGAAGAAGGCTACATGACCGACATGATCACCGAGCGATCCATTCGCTATATCCACGATCATGCCGACGAGCCGTTCTTCCTGTCCATTCAATACAATGCCGCGCACTGGCCATACCAGGTGCCGGACATGCCGTCGGTGGCCATTCGCAACGCCGCGCACCTGCAGCCTCACGAGCAGGGCACCAGCACGCGGGAAGCCTACGTTGCCATGCTGGAGCGGGTTGACCAGGGCATGGACAAGATATTTGCGGCGCTCGACGCCGCCGGACTCGATGACAACACGCTGGTGATTTTCACCAATGACAACGGCGGCGAGTGGCTGTCCCGTAATTACCCCCTGTTCAACCGCAAGTGGACGGTCTGGGAGGGCGGCATCCGCGTGCCGGCCATCATGCGCTGGCCGGGCGTGATCCCGGCCGGACAGGTGACGGAACAGGTGGGCATCACCATGGACTTCACCGCCACCATCCTGGCCCTGGCCGGGGCTGAACTTCCGGTGGGCTACGTGCCCGAGGGCATCGACCTGATGCCGATCGTCAGCGGGCGGTCGCCGGTCGTGGCAAGAACCCTGTTCTGGCGGGGCAACCCGACCACTACGGCAGTGCGCAGCGGCGACATGAAACTGGTCATGCAGGGACCCGGTGCGGCCTTCCTGTTCAACGTGAAGGACGATCCGGGTGAACGTAACGACCTGACCAATGCCGGGCAGGCGGAGGTGCGCCGCTTGCGCGGGTTGCTGGATGCCTGGACGGCGGACGTGAACGCGGAAAAGGCGGCACGGATGGCGCGTCTGGAGGAAGATTGAGTGTCGTCTTCCCGGCGCATCGTGCATGCCATAACTTATTTATAGTAGAAGGAATACGCCATGAGAACGCTCATTTCACTCATCACCCTGAACTGCCTGGCGGCCTGCGCCATCGCCCAGCCGCCAGCCACCGAGCTTGGCAGCATGCCGGCAGAAGAACTGTTCCCGAAAGTGGAGTTCATCTTCGAGGAACGTGTGCACCTGGCGCCGGCCGTCGTGCAGGGTGAAACGGCCATGGGACACCGGCAATACATTCCCATCACGGGGGGCACCATTGCCGGCCCGAAACTCAATGGCCGTGTCATTCCCGGCGGCTGGGATTACCAGCTGCGTTATGCCGGTGGCTGCGGAACCCTCAGTGCCGATTATTTCCTGGAAGCCGATGACGGGACGATCATCCACATTCTCAATGAATCGTTCAGTTGCGGCGGCCCGGGCCAGGGCGGCCAGCGCAGTTTCTTCCGGCCGCGATTCGAGGCGCCTGAGCCTTATGACTGGCTGACCCGGGGTACTTTCGTCGCCCTGCTAGAACTGGACACCAGTGGGGAAGCCCGTGATGAAGACGGCAACAGGGTACCAGCCATCCGCATCAAGTTTTATGAAATCAAGTAACCGCGACAACGGAAAACCACGACCATGAACAAACATGCCATGAAAATACGCACGCCCTTGCTGTCGCTGGTCATCGGCATCGGCCTTGGCGTCACCACCCTGGTGGCGCAGCAACCTGATAATACCGACCGCTCGGCCCTCTGGTGGGCGCCGGGGGATGACCGGCCGCTGCCGGCGTATATCGAGTATGGCAATGACTGGGGCCGTATCGGCCTGGTCAATACGTCGGGTACGCTGATCACCGACGGGCATCCCTTCTTCGAGGCGCTCGGCACCAACGGGCGCGGCTGCGTGACCTGCCACCAGCCGGCCGATGCCATGTCGTTGTCGGTCGCCACCATCCGCGAGCGCTGGACCGACACCAACGGCAGCGATCCATTGTTTGCGGCGGTCGACGGCATGGACTGCCCGCATCTGCCTGCGGGTGATCCTGAATCCCATTCCCTGTTGCTCGGGCGTGGCCTGATACGCGTGGCGCTGCCCTGGCCGCCGGCCGATGCCGAACCCGAATTCGACATCGCCGTGGTGCGCGATCCCACCGGCTGCAATACGCACCCGGTCTACGGTATCGACGGCGAAAACCACCAGGTCTCCGTCTATCGCCGGCCGCGTCCGGCCATCAACATCCGCTATGTCGCCTCGTCGAAATTCGGCGTGTCGCCCTTCATCGGCAAGACCGGGATGTTGTCCGCCATCAATCCCGATACCGGCCAGCCGCAGAACATGAACATGATGGCCGATGCGCGCGTCGTCACACCGAAGACGCAGGCCACCGCGGCGGCGGCAGACCACATGGGCATCACCCTGGATGGCGGGCAACTGGCGCAGATCGAAGCCTTCGAGATGCAGTTGTACGGCGCGCAGGCGTGGTCGAACGGCGCCGGCAACCTGAACGAGGAGGGTGGGCCTTCCGGCATCGGCCCCTATGCCATGGCCCGGGGGAGTGACGGCGTGCTCGGCAACAACACCACGCGCTTTGTCTTCCCCATGGAAGACAAGTGGGCGGACCTGCCGGCAGGCAACACCGAAGAGGAGGCCGCGCGCAACGCCTTCCGCGAATCCGTGCAGCGCGGCCACGACGTGTTCTTCTATCGCACCTTCTGGATCAAGGACGCCACGCACATCAATACCGTCGGTCTCGGCAACCCCATCAAGCGCACCTGTTCCACCTGCCATGGCATGCACATGACCGCCATGGACACCGCCAACGGCTGGATGGACCTTGGCACCACCAATCATCCCTGGGCGCTGGAGCCGCCGGAAAGCCCGTGGGCACAAGCCTTGCCCGAAATGCCGCTGTTCAAGATCACCTGTCGCGAAGACCTGCCGCCGCACGCCTTTCTCGGCCGCACCATCTACACCCAGGACCCGGGCCGGGCGCTGATCTCCGGCAAGTGCGAGGACGTGGGTGCCATCGTCATACAACAGTTCCGCGGGTTGTCGGCGCGCGCGCCCTATTTTGTCAACGGATCGGCGGCGACCTTGCGCGAGGTGGTGGATTTCTACGACCGCCGGTTCAACATTCGTTACACGGAGCAGGAGAAGACCGACCTGGTCAACTTCCTGAGTGTGTTGTGATGAACAAATTCTTCGCGCTTTCCAGTATTCTCCTCAGCTCGCTCGCGATCGCTGAACCCCCTCCTGTCGGCGAGCGCATCAGTTTCGTCAGCTGCCCTGCCGTACGCGACACGCGCAGCGTGCCCTGCTGGACCAGCGACTACGGCGGCGATACCTATTACCTGACCATCCAGAGCGACGTCAGCGCCGCGGTGCAGCCGCCGCTGCTTGGCCACCAGGTGCTGGTGGAAGGCATTGTGACGGACAATCCGGCCATCTGCGGCGGCATTGTCCTCGACGACGTGCACCTGACCGCCATGCCCGAGTTGGATGCCAACTGCAACACCATCCTGCCGGCGGTCGACGAGATCACCATCGACTTCAATCCGCGTCCGCCCGGACCCAGCGGCGGCCGCCTGGCCTTCCAGCGCGATCCGTCGACGGATCCGCCGCCACCGCCGCCGCCTACAGGGCCGCAGGTGTTCGATTTGTATTTCGATTTCGACAAGGGCATTTCCTTCCGCCATCCGGGCATTCTTGTTGGCATACTCGATGTGGCGGAGAAACTTGGGCCATCACGCATGGAAGTGCTTGGCGTGCGTGGCGCGCACCGGCTCAGTGACGGCACCCTGCTGCGCGAATCCGGCAACACCGGCCGACGGCGGGCAGAAGAGGTCGCCGGGCTGTTGCGCGAGGCGGGCATCACGGTGCCGGCCGATGTCTCGTGGACGGATGCGGTCGATGATGCCGACGGGATCGACGACTGGCAGAGCCGCCGGGTCACGATCATCCTTCAACCGTAAAGGCGATGGGAAACGAAATCATGAAACTCCTGCACATCCTGGTTTTTTCATTCCTGTCGCTGCCCTTGTTGGCGCAGGCGCCGACGGGTTCCGGACCGGAACCGGCCAGGGTCTATTCGGATCCGGGCCTGCCAACCCACACCATCTATCGGCCTCGTGCATTGACCGGTACGTACCCGGTGGTCCTGTGGGGTAACGGCAGTTGCGTGAACGACAATTTCGGTTACCGGGAATTTCTCAGCGAGATCGCCTCCCACGGCTTCATCGTCCTGGCCATCGGCCCTTATGGCGATGCCCCGGCGCCACGCCAACCCCGCCCGGAAGATCCCGCCGACTGGCCGCCCTTTGAAACGAATTACCGCCAGCATTTCACGGCGCTGGACTGGGTCGCCGCTGAGGGCTCCCGTGCGGGCAGCGACCTGGCCGGGCATGTGGATATGAATAACGTCGCCGTGATGGGACATTCCTGCGGCGGCCTGCAGGCGGTAAAAGCCTCCTCCGACCCGCGCATCACTACCACGCTGGTGTTGAACAGCGGCCTGATGCCCGATACCGACCAGTACATGATCCGCCACGAGGCGAAGCGCGAGGAACTGCAGCAGCTGCATGCGCCCATCGCGTATTTCATTGGCGGGGAAACCGACATCGCCTATGTGAACGCGGAAGCGGACTGGCAGGAACTGCTGGAACAGGATATGCCTGCAGTCATCGCCAACATGGATGTGGGGCACGGCGCCACCTACGCCATGCCTGGCGGGGGACCGTTTGCGGAAGGGCCGCTGGCCTGGCTGCGCTACCAGCTCAAAGGCGACTCCGCTGCAGCGGCGATGTTCGAGGGCGTATCCTGCGGATTGTGTGAAGCGCAGGCCTGGGACCTGCGCCGGCATCACCTGGACTGAGCCGGGCTGGTTGACTTGAAAAGTCGCCGGTGATAACACTGGCACGGAATATTCAGGTGCGGGCGCTACCCGAACCGATAATTATCAAAAATCCAGTTAAAACAAGGATTTTCCAGTATTTCCGGGAGGGAATACGATGTCCAAGGGGCTGACATTACTGGCAGGGGGAACGCTTCTCTTTGCTGTCGTTCAGGCGCATGCACAACCTGTACTCACCAAGTCCAACAGTGAACTGGTCGAGGAGTATTGCGTCGGCTGTCATAATTTTGAGGATTATGCCGGCAGTCTCGATTTGACCCAGGCCCTGGCCGCAAGCATTCCTGACCATGCCGAAACATGGGAGAAGGTTATCCGGAAACTGCGTGCCGGCATGATGCCGCCACCCGGTGAGGCGCGACCTCCCGAATCGCAATACCTGCTCCTGACGCATGATCTCGAAAACCAGATCGACAGCTTTGCGCCTGTAAACCCGGGTAGTGTCACGATGCACCGGCTCAACCGCACCGAGTATGCCAATGCCATCAGGGACATATTTGCGCTCGAGATTGATCCCGGCCTGTTGCTGCCTTCTGATACCTTGGCCAGGGGGTTCGATAACATGGCCGGCTCGCTGGTCATTTCCCCCACATTGCTGGAAGCCTATTCCAGTGCAGCAACCCGCATAGCATCCATGGCCCTGGGCTATCTTAAATCGCCCACGGAAGTCACATATATACCGCCAGGTGATACCTCGCAAAACCAGCATATAGAAGGTATGCCTTTCGGCACCCGGGGCGGCATGGTTGTCCACCACACCTTCCCGGCAGATGGTGACTACACGTTTATTATCAAAAACCACCGTGTGGGTACGTTCATTCCTGGCGAGCAACTTGAAATCAATGTTGATGGCGAGCGGATGCACCTTTTCGACTATACCAATCTTGGCAGGGGCCGGGGCGAGGGTGGCGAAGGTGATTTATCGGTTACGGTTCCGGTAAAGGCCGGCAGTCATACGGTCGGTGCCACATTCCTGGCCACGCACTACCGGCCCAGTTACAGCCTGATAAAACAGTATGAGCGCAAATCGCTGGAGAATGAAATGCTGCCCGGTTTGTACAATTATCCGGTTATCGGCTTTCTGCGCATCCAGGGTCCTTTCAATGCGGCCAAACCCGAAAATTCTGCAAGTATTCGCAAGGTGTATTCCTGCAGGCCGGCCAATAGCGATGAAGAACATGCCTGCGCCAGGGAAATCCTGATGAATCTGGCAAAGCTGGCATACAGGCGGCCGGTCAGCGAGGAAGACATGACGCCGTTAATGGCTTTCTTCGAACAGGGTCTTGGCCAGGGCACCTTTGAAGAAGGAATCGAACTGGCTGTGGCCCGCATGCTGGCCAGCCCGAAGTTCCTGGTCAGGGTGGAAACCCAGCCCGAGGAGTTGGCTGTTGGGGATGTTTACCGCATCAGTGATCTTGAGCTGGCCTCGCGACTGTCGTTTTTTCTCTGGAGCAGCATTCCGGACGAAGAGCTTATCGACCTGGCGGCAGAGGGAAAACTGAAGGATCCAGACATATTGGAAAAACAGGTCAGGAGAATGCTGGCTGACCCGCGCGCATCGTCATTGGTCACGAATTTTGCGTCGCAGTGGTTTTACTTGCGCAATCTCGACATGACTTATCCGGACGGTATTTATTACCCGGACTGGGATGATGAATTGCGCCAGGGATTCGGGCGTGAAATGGAATTATTCTTCGAAAGCGTTGTTCATGAAGACCGCAGCATCATCGACTTGCTCGATGCGGATTACACTTTCGTCAATGAAAGACTGGCGCGCCACTATGGGATTCCGGGTATTTACGGCTCCCACTTCCGTCGAGTGACGCTCGGGCCGGAGCTGGAGCATCGCCGGGGCTTGCTGGGGAAGGGCAGTTTCCTGTCAGTGACCTTTACCCAGAATTTCAGGACGTCACCGGTAAAACGGGGCGTCTGGGTGCTTGAAAATATCCTTGGTACGCCGCCGCCTGAACCGCCCCCGAACGTCCCGCCTCTTGAAGATGCGGCCGGGGGTATACCGATTACCTCCCTGCAGGAGCAAATGATCCTGCACAGGCAGGATCCCGCCTGTGCATCCTGCCACAGGATCATGGATGGGATTGGTTTTGCCCTGGAAAATTATGATGCCGATGGCAAGTGGCGGGAATTCTCGGCACATCCACGCAAGTGGGGCGGGGTGGTCGCTCCCATTGATGCCAATGTGGAGTTGTGGGACGGCACAAAGATCAATGGCGTCAATGAACTCAGGGAAAACCTGCTCAGATACAGTCCGCAATTTGTACGCTTTGCCGTGGAAAAACTGATGACTTTCGGTCTGGGAAGGGGCGTTGAATATTCCGATATGCCGGTAATACGGCGAATAGTCAATGCAGCTGAGAACGAGGATTACCGGTTCTCCTCGCTTGTACTGGGTATCGTTAACAGTGAACCGTTTCAGATGCGCGTAAAGGAGGGTGACCTGGCCGATTCAGTAGCCAAAAACTGACATTGCCGGATCGCCGGGGAGATAACATGCATTTCATCACTAAAAAACATCTGAAGCGCCGTACCTTGCTGCGAGGCGCTGGTGCGGCAATTGCATTGCCCTTGCTGGAAGCCATGGTGCCTGCAATGACGGCTCTGGGGGCAACGGCGGCAGCGCCTGTGAAGCGCTTTGTCGGGGTTTGGCACCCTCATGGCGCCGCGCCGGGCTACTGGAGTCCGGTGACCGAAGGACGTGATTTCCCCTTTTCCTATATCACCAAACCCCTCGAAAAGTTCCGGGACCGTATCACGCTGATTACCGGGCTGGATGTGCCGGAAGCCTTTTCCACAGAAGAAGAGCCCGGGGGTAACCATGCGCGTGGAGCGGTTTTCCTGTCCGGTGCCAGGCCGCGCCGCAACGCTGTCAGTCCCCATCTCGGGGTCACCATTGACCAGGTCATCGCCAATGAGTTCGGCAGGGATACGATTCTGCCTTCCATCCAGCTTGGTGTTGAGGATTCTGGAAACTACGGCAACTGCAACTGGGGTTACAGTTGCGCCTATACCAACAGTATTTCCTGGACCTCGGCCACAGAATTCCTGCCCACTGAGATCAATCCCCATGTGGCGTTCGAACGCCTGTTTGGCTCCGGTACAACACCCGAGGAAAGGCAGCTGGGACGGATTCGCAAGGCCAGCATCCTTGATTCCGTTGCCGACGAAATTCCGGGAATGAAAAGGGGGTTAAGCCCGGGCGACAAGGTGCGCCTGGATAATTACCTGGACAATATCAGGGAGCTCGAAAGGCGCATCAATATTGCAATCAACAACGCGGTGGAGCCTGAAAGTGGCGTGCCGTTTGGCATCCCCCAGAGCAAGGACGTGCATTTCAAGCTGATGTTCGACCTGATCGCCCTGGCATTTGAAGGCGATATCACCCGTTCCGCCACCATGATGCTTGGCGTCGACATCACTTCCGCCAATTTCCCCGAATCAGGCACAACAGGTGCCTGGCATGGAACGTCCCACCACAGCGATAAACCGGAAAATATCGCCGAGTACGCCATGATGAACAGGTATCACGTCGGGATACTGGCCTATTTCCTCGACAAACTGCAGGGAATAAGCGAAGGCGAAGGTACGGTCCTGGATCATTCGCTGACTTATATGGGGAGCAACATGGGGAATTCCCACCGGCATGCACATGAGAAAGTGCCGGTCATTCTGGCCGGGGGTGTGGATGGCTCGTTTGCCGGCAACAAACATATCGTGTTTCCGGACAATGTTGAGAAAACGTCAAACCTGTTGCTTGGCCTGCTGCATTTATATGGCATTGAAAGGGAAAGTATCGGGCAGAGCACGAACCCGTTATCCCTGGCCTGAAGACCTGATCCCTGAACATCATGAAAAGGACAATGCCGCTGTATCTGAAATGGCTGGTGATTCTGGGAATGACCTGCCCGGTCTTGCCGGCAGTGGCACAAGTTGTCAGGCCGCATGTCGTGCTTCCGGATGAGCCGGTCCGCAGCGTCATTTTCGAGAACTGCAGTTCATGCCATGGAATCGATGTTTACGCCTATCATGCGCTGGATAAGCAGGCGTGGCGGAGTCTGCTCGAGTCACTGCATGGAGGAAATAAGCGGTTGTTCGTGAGCAGGCGTCACAGGAATATCATGTTGAACTACCTGTCTGAGAATTTCGGGGCAAACAGCATCCCCTTTCCGCGGGAATATGTGCCGCCCGAAGTCAGTGATTATTTCTCAGATGCTGACGCACGCGTTTTTATTGATCAAACCTGTACCGAGTGCCATGAAGTTCGGGTGTTCAGCAGGCGAGGTACTGAACAGCAATGGCGTGACCTGGTGTTTGAAATGCGCGAGAACGGCGCCGAACTTACTGATGAGAACCTGGAGCGTCTGGTGGAATGGCTGGCCAGGGTCAGAGGACCGCAGGCAGCGTTGCAATGAATTCTGAACCGATGAAATCCCGATTGAAAAACGTCTTCATGCCCTGTTTGCTCCTGCTTGGCCTGGTGCATTCAGCAGCTGCCTCCGATATTGCCGATTTCGCCAGCCATGACGATTTAGCTAACGTATCCGCGTTGATTGCCGCAGGAGCTGACGTCAACGAGCCCCAGTTGGACGGTGCTACAGCGCTGCACTGGGCGGTGCGCTGGGATAATCTGGCGATGGCCCGTGAACTGCTTGCGGCAGGAGCCGATCCGAATGCCAGCAATCGAGTCGGTGCTGTCCCGATGCTGCTGGCGTCCATAAATGGCAGCGCAGAAATGATTTCCATGCTTGTGCAAGCCGGTGCAAGTGCAAACCAGTCATTGACCATTACCGGGGATACGCCGCTCATGATTGCCGCGCGCACAGGTAGCAGTGAGTCGGTCCGTGTACTCCTGGATGCCGGTGCTGAAGTGCAGGCACAGGAAACCTGGGGCGGAGGCACCGCTCTCATGTCTGCCGTGGAGGCAGGGCATTCGGTGGTCGCACAGATGCTGATTTCGAGCGGGGCCGATATCAATGCACGAACCTACTTGATACCACGAAATACGGGCAGGGGTCTGCAGTTTGAAGGGTTGCCGCCACGCAAACGCCTGCCTGGGGAAATAGGACCGCAGATGCACGCCAGCGGAGAATTTACTCCCTTGTTGCTGGCGGCGCGCGAAGGATTCACGGATACGGTCGGGTTATTAATCGATGCCGGTGCAGATATTGATGCCAGGGCGGCGGATGGTAAGGATGCTTTGAGCCTGGCTATTTATAACGGAAATTTCGCGACGGCATCCTATCTTGTCTCAAGGGGCGCAAACGTCAACCAGGTGGATGCACGGGGATTCACCCCCCTGTTCTGGGCGGTGGACAGGCGCAACATGGAGACAGCGCCTAATTTTCCCTGGACGGTTACCGATGATCCCTTGCCGTTGGTTCGGGAATTGCTGGAAGCCGGTGCCGACCCCGACACGATCATCAACGAAACACCCCAGGCGCTGATGCGGGAAGGCTCCCCGAGGCTGGTTTTCGGCACTGCTTTGATGCGGGCAGCGTTTTCCGGTGACCTGGATCTGGTGCGCCTGCTGCTGGAATACGGTGCTGATCCGTTTATCCGCTCAAGTGATGATGAGACCGCATTGAGTGCCGCGGCTGGAACCGGTTTTATTTACGGGTTTCACAAGGAGCGCCCCCTGAGTGAGCGGCTGGAAGTCATCAAGATACTTGTTGAAGCCGGGCTCGACGTCAACTGGCATGATGATTACGGGATAACGCCATTAATGGCTGCCGCCAACCTGGGAGATGCCGAAATCATCCAGTATCTGGTTGATCAGGGCGCCGATCTTGGCGCTTTTGACCTGGGTGAGAAAAATGACGGCGTGTTCGGTGCGAGTATCGAGCCACTCATGCCAATCGATTATGCCATCGGTGTAGGTACCTTTCGGCCCAATAACGCGATTGTTTTCAACGCAGAGGCCGTTGCCCTGATGGAAAGGTTAATGGAAGAAAAAGGCATTGAACACATCACATCGGAATGCACCTTGCGCGGTTTCACCTGCTCCACCGTGAATATGGATCCAAAATTTGCCACGCCGGCAGATATCGCAAGGGCCAGGGCGTTCCAGACGGGATACCAGGTGGACGATATCAGCAAGGGAACGGGCCTGCAGGTTGGTTCAAGGGACAACGAGTCCGGGCAATAAAAATCCTGACGATCTATTGGCAAAATTCGGCACCCCCGAGGAATGCGGCTGCCATCCGGGAAGAGCGTCCTGCGAGCGCCAATTGAATTGACAGGTTCCTGTAATCATAGTATTCCTAGGCATGGCAGTACTCGCAAGAAGTATAAAAACTCGAATAAATACGCCGTATAACGAAAAGCAGAAGGGGGAAATAATGAAGAGTTTCGGAATGTTCCTGGTGCTCGTGGCTTTCATCGCCGTGTTCGCCATCGTGGTCATGGTGCATGTCCCCAGAAAAGGGATTGCCATGGAGGTCCCGGCCCCAGCTGACGCAGCTTTGGTTGCACAGCAGGTTGTTCCGACCATCGCCAGCCACTATGGCTGATAAGTAAGACAGAATGACCAAAATATCAAAAGGGCGCCAATGGCGCCCTTTTTCTTCTGCGTCAGTTTCTTGTCAGTGTCAGCAGGAAGTCGGCAAACCACGCACAGTTGAGACCTAACGCCTCATCCATTTCCATGTCCCGGGTACCTACATCCAGTCGTGCCGAGTGAATGCCGAGCAGGACCCAGGGCAATTCACTGTCCTTTTGATTGCCGGGACTGGCCGGCATGACCACCGGGGCCCCACTCATGCCGCGATGGGTGCGGGCGTCGGTGAGGAAATAACCGTTGCCCTGGAAACGCATGCTGAACGATGAGGCGTTGATGCCCTGCCTGGCCACCGGCAAGTGATGCAGCGTGTCATGGAAGCTGAGCGGGAAGCCGACAATGAGCAGGCGCGAACCGATGCTGATGCCTTCGATGGAGTCATGCAGGTGATCTGGTGTGAAGGCACAATAAAGGGCGGTTTCTGGCAGCTGATTTTGAAACACTTCAATCGCAGCCACATCCACTTCGCCTGAACTGTCTTTTCCCTGGCGCCAGTTACGTTTGCCGTTGAGATACAGCGGAATCGAATACATGATGGATTCCGCCAGGTTTTCCCGGTTGGTATGAATTTCGATGGCGATGGCATCGGGCTTGTGATTGCTCGGCTTGTCCACCAGCACGTGTCGGCTCGTAATGAGAAAAAGCCGACCTGCATTTTCAAAGAAAAACCCGCTGGCGTTGGTCAAAATGGCGCCGTCGTTGTAGGTGGTGACCTGGACGCAGCTCAGCAACAGGGGTTCAATCATGATGGATTCCGGTTTGCAGCAGTCGTGGTGGTGTAGTAAATGATTTGGACAGTTTGCCAGTATACGCTGTACTGCGTGGGCATGTTACTGCCTATTCAGTATTCGGCATTACCAGTCAGAGTGCGGCGACGGCGGCGATGAGACCGTCACGCACGGCCACGGCGACCATGGCGTCGATGGGCTGGCCGGATCGATTACACGTCCGCCGGTAATCAGGAGGTCCGCACCAAACTCCGCACCTGGCAGTCCCAGCAGAGCCGATTTATCGAAGCTGCGACGTGTCATCGTGTTATCCGGATTTTGCAAGCCGCGGCATAGCCCTGACGTGACGCTGAAGTCATCTTGGGCGCGGTTCCCGAAGGGCGGTTCGCTAACGGTCGATTTTCGTCATCTTCGAGCCTTCAAAGGTCAGGTTGTACATCAGACCCTTGTTGGAAAAGATGAAGCCGATGATCGGCTGCTGCGCGGAATTGGACGAGATTTCGCCCCCAGTGCCGAACTCCACGACGGCGACACTGCCGTCGACGCCGGCTTCCCAGCCGTCACTGCTGCGAAATTCATCGAGGGCGTCATCGGTCATGAACATGATGATCTGCGATTTTATCTGGGCACCCAGCTGGAAGCCGATGGAAGCCCCGGCGGTGTTGTAGTACTCCACCTTGTTGTCGCCGATGAGCAGCGCGCCTTCGCCGTACTCACCGCCGATGCCGATGCCGGCCTTCACCACGCGTGGAAATACCAGCATGCCTTTCGCCCGGCCGGCCAGGCGTTTGCCGGCGGCAGATTCTTCGTAAAACTTAACCAGGGCCTCGTCGATATTGGCATCGATTTCCTCTTTCGACGCGGCCTGGGTAAACAGCGGCAGCAGCAGGGCAACCAGGGCGAGAACGAGGGGTAGGCGTGAATAGCGGTTGGTGTGCATGTTGAACTCCGTTGATCAATGGATTGGACAGATACTCCCGGGGCAGGGCCGGGGTGAAGTCATACGCAATCATAGCAGGAGCCGGGCGCATCCTGTGTGAGGTTTTCTACAGAAATGGAAAAATGGAGCCTGCAGGCAGCAGGCTCCATGTCCGGGCATCAATGCCTGATTTGCGAGGTGATGTCGTCCAGTTCGTACACTTCGCAGTTGCCGCGCTCGGGCAGCAGCCCGGCATCGGGATTAGAGTTGAGAGCCAGCACGCGAGGCGTCATGACCCAGGGTTCCACCAGCACTTCGGGATCGTCCACGATCACTTCGTACACTATCTCGTTGCCCTGGCGTGTGAACTTTTCCGTCACCTTCATCTTGTCGGAATGGAAGAAGCCGCCGCGGGCAAGCCAGGTGTAGTCATTGAAGGCGATGGATTCCAGTACGAGGGTGTCATCTTCCCAGTGACCGACAGTGTAGCCCATGTACCTGGTCTGAAGGGTCTGGCCGGGGTCATGCGGGCGCCCGTCGGTCGGAATGATGCGGTACTCACCATAACCACCGCCGCCGTCGGCATACTGGCCGTAGAAGAAGATAACGTCGTTTTCATTCTGCACGATGCGGCGAGGCGGTCCCTGGCGGGGAATGCCCAGCGGCTGGCAGGTCATGACGGGGTCCTCGCGGTTGGTCCACATGTCCAGTTCCTGCACCTTGTCCCAGTGTTCGGGTTTGTAAAGCGGGCGGTTGGGCCCGAAGCGCGAGGGTGCCTCGAACTCGAAATCGATGTTCTGGTTCCAGATGGTGGAGCAGTCCACCTGTGACGGGCCGCAGCGGCGGAAGCCGTAACGCCAGTTCATGCCGCTGGCACTCCAGTTGCCGGTCAGGTCGGGCTTTTCATTGGCCAGGCGCGGTGTTGGCGCATTGGCATTTTCCCCGGCCACGTTCAACCTGTCCGGGGCCACGACGGGCGGCGGACTGCCGTTTGCGGCAGGGCGAATGGCCGCCACCACGCTGTCGGGTGCCGGCATGACCACGTACACGCTGCCGGTTTCGGTAACCGATGTCGTCAGGTCGCGGTTCAAGGTACCGTTGAGTCTTTCCGTCATCCGGCCGGCGAAGAGTACCTCTACCCGGTTCAGCGGATTATTCCAGTCGCCATAATCGCTGTAAGTGAATTCCCAGCTGTCCTGGCCGTGATTGACCACCACACGTGAAGCCATATAGCTGGCATTCAGCGAGGCCTCGGCGGTGGCGCCGGAAACGCCGGGTACGGGAAAACTGACCACCGGCAGATCGTTTACCCAGGCCACACTGGTGCTGCCGATGACATTGAGGCCGTTGTCCGGCAACTGGCCTGGATCTGGCTGACCGGCACCCGCCAGGGCTGCCTTCACGGCAGCCTGGGGGCTGGCCCAGAGCCGGATGAGCCGCTCGGCGACCCTGCCGGCCATGGGCATGGCATCGCCTTCGCCCTCGATAAGTTCGGCGCCTGCCACGGTTTCATCCCAGGCGTATTGCCAGCTGACTACCTCGATGTTCGAGACGCTGCGGCCGCCGGGAAGTGTACAGGCGTACTGGATGCGCTGGCCGGCATCCTGGTAGTTGGTGCTGGCCCGGTAGCTGTCCAGAGCACAATCCTGGCCGTTGACCCTGATAGTGCCCGTGCCCTGGTATTCCAGGGTGGCGATGAGTTCATGTTCATCGATGCCGCGCAGCATGCCCATGTTCCAGGCCCAGTTGAACAGTACCGCCTTCAGGTCGGTGGCATCCTGCTCCGGTGTGTAGGGCGGGTTGCTCGGACCGAATTGCGCACTGGCTGCCATTGGCAGGCTTGCCAGCAGGACGGCCCCGGTAAGATTTCTGATGAAGCTGATGTTCATGGTTATCCCCTGTGCCCGCGAGCTTACTCGGGTGTGAATTCCACCTGGCGGTCGCCGGGCAGTGTAATGGAGCGGACGAAACCGATCGGTTTGCCGCTGCGGGCGGGGAAGTAAGCGGCGGTGACAGTATCGCCTGCGCTGACATAGTTGGAGCCGCCATCACCAAAGCCCTGGTTGGCCAGGGTATTGGCGGAACCGGTGGTCAGGATCCATTCTGTTTCAGTGCCATCCACATTGGTCACCATGACATGGAAGGCGCCATGCGGATTGGTGAACGCGATCTTGGTCAGCACGCCGGTGAGCTGGCCTTCCTTGCGGATGTCGTATACGCCGGAAAGTGAATGATGGGCGAGCGCTGTGGAACAAAAAAGGATTGCCGCCCAGGCCAATGCGCATTTTGAAACAAATGATTTCATGTGGTATCCCCTGTATGTCGGTTTTTGCCGGCTATTTCGCCTTCCCCAAGCGCGCCAGCCTAGCTGAGCCTACTATATGCCGCATTGGAAAAGCAAAGCAGTTACTGGAATAAACCGCTGCAACACCCGGAATCACTGGCCTGGACATAATCTGAAGTTTACCTATCGACCTGATAGGGATTTTCAATTTATTGCCGTTAAAGGGAATGCGTACCATGGCAGGCACTATCAAAAGGAGGCAAATTCCCATGTTCAAGAAAACAGCACCCCTGATGTCTGCCCTGGCGCTCGGCATATCCGCCGCCGTCTCCGCGCAGACTTCCATGCCCGACAACGAATACTGGTGGCCCAATGCACTCGACCTCGAGCCGCTGCGCCAGCACGCCATCGAATCCAACCCCCTGGGAGCGGACTTCGATTATGCCGAGGCTTACGCACAGCTCGACATGGACGCCCTCAAAGCCGACCTGGCCGAACTGATGACCACGTCCCAGGACTGGTGGCCGGCTGACTACGGTCACTATGGCCCGTTCTTCATCCGCATGGCCTGGCACGCTGCCGGCACCTACCGCGTCATGGACGGTCGTGGCGGCTCGGATGGCGGCATGCAGCGTTTCGCGCCGCTGAACAGCTGGCCCGACAATGCCAACCTCGACAAGGCCCGTCGCCTGCTGCTGCCGATCAAGCAGAAATACGGCAACAACATTTCCTGGGCCGACCTCATCATCCTGGCGGGGACCGTCGCCATGGAAGACATGGGTTTTGAAACCCTGGGCTTCGCCGGCGGCCGTGTCGACGAGTGGGAACCGGAAATCGTCAACTGGGGCCCGGAAGGTGAATGGCTGGCCTCCGCGCGTTTCGAAGGCGGCCAGTTGCAGCGCCCGTTGGGCGCCGTCCAGATGGGCCTGATCTACGTAAATCCGGAAGGCCCGGGCGGCAACCCCGACCCCCTGGCATCCGCCCAGCGCATTCGCCAGACCTTTGGCAACATGGCCATGACCGATGAGGAAACCCTGGCGCTGATCGCCGGCGGCCACACCTTCGGCAAGGCCCATGGTGCCCGTCCCGCTGCCGATTGTGTCGGTCCGGAACCGGAAGCGGCCGCGATGGAAGAGCAGGGTTTCGGCTGGACCAGCAGCTGCGGTACCGGCAAGGCCGGTGACACCGTGACCAGCGGCCTGGAAGGCGCCTGGACGGTCAGCCCGGCGCAGTGGACCCACAACTACCTGCAGAACCTGTACAACTTCGAATGGGAGCAGACCCGCAGCCCGTCCGGCGCCATCCAGTGGAAACCGGTCAACAACGGCGGCGCCAACCTGGTCCCCGATGCGCATGATCCGAACGTGCGTCATGCGCCGATGATGTTCACCACTGACCTGGCCCTGAGAGAGGATCCCGGATTCCGTGAAATCACCACCCGCTGGCTGAATAACCCGGAAGAGTTCGAGGATGCCTTTGCCAAGGCCTGGTTCAAGCTGACCCACCGTGATCTCGGCCCGACTTCCCGCTACCTGGGCACCCTGGTGCCGGGCGAGGAATTCCTCTGGCAGGATCCAATCCCTGCCGTGGACTACCCGCTGGTCAACGCGCGCGACATCGCGCGTTTGAAGAGTGACATCCTGGCTTCCGGCCTGACCGTGCAGCAGCTGGTTAACACGGCGTGGGCATCTGCATCGACTTACCGCGGCACCGACATGCGCGGTGGCGCCAACGGTGCACGTATCCGCCTGGCCCCGATGAAGGACTGGGAAGCCAACAACCCGGCCGAACTGGCTGAAGTCCTCGGCGTGCTGGAAGGCATCCAGACGGCCTTCAACGACAGGGGCCGCCGCCAGATATCCATGGCCGACCTGATCGTCCTGGGTGGCGCTGCAGCCATTGAAAAAGCCGCAGCCGATGCCGGTTTCGACGTCGAAGTACCATTCGTACCGGGCCGCGCCGATACCACGCAGGAGCTGACCGACGTCAACGGCGTTGCAGTGCTCGAGCCCAAGGCTGACGGTTTCCGCAACTACTTCAGCGCGGACAGCAGGCTGTCACCTGCCGTCGCCCTGGTGGACAAGGCCGACATGCTCGAACTTACAGTACCGGAAATGACCGTGCTGGTCGGCGGCATGCGAGTCCTCGGCGCCAACGCTGATGGCTCTTCCCACGGTGTGTTTACCGACACCCCGGGTGTCCTGAACAACGACTTTTTCGTCAACCTGGTGGACATGTCCGTTGCCTGGACGCCGTCCAGCACGGCAGGCATCTACGAAGGTCGCAGTCGTGACACCGGCGCACTGGTCTGGACCGGTACCCCGGTCGACCTGATCTTCGGCTCAAACTCAGAGCTGAGGGTGGTCGCCGAGTTGTATGCACAGGACGATGCCAGGGAGAAATTCGTCAGGGATTTCGTGGCAGCCTGGACCAAGGTCATGCAACTTGACCGTTTCGACATCAAGTCATGATTGCAAGAGTGGGAGTAGGACGCGGGCGGTAGCAGTACCCGTTGCCCACGAAAAACGGCGGCATGAAAATGCCGCCGTTTTTTTTGTCTTTTCGGATTGGCCTGACACTGCATACAATAGGCACGATAGTTATCAGGGAGGCAGGTAATGGCCGGTGGCTGGTCCCGCGACGGGGCCGTACAGGATCAGATCGATGCCAGCATCGAGGACGCGGTGAAGCGCGCGCGCAGCAGTCTTGCCAAAGGCGAGAGCCTGAAACACTGCGAGGAATGCGCTGCGAAGATTCCGGAAGCCCGGCGCATTGCGGTGCCCGGTGTACGCCTGTGCGTGCAATGCCAGTCGGCTCATGACGAGGATGATGCTTATACCTCCTCCATCAACCGCCGCGGCAGCAAGGACAGCCAGCTGCGCTGAAAGACGTATTGTTTTGCCCTTTGCAGGCAATCCACGTACCCTGACTGTTCCTCCCTATCCCACACCAGGCAATTTCATGCCAGACTTGCGTTATCGTTTTCACACCCATGACTTTGGTCAGCATGACATACATGTACGCACTCTCCGCGACAGGCAGCAGTTCTTTGACGGTGATGGTGAAGCGGCAAAACTGGAAATCAATTCCGCAAGTTGGTCCCACTTCGGGGTGATCTGGTCATCCTCCGAGGTACTGGCGCACCTGATGGCAGACTACGATGTTGCCGGAAAACGCGTGCTGGAAGTGGGGTGTGGGATCGGATTGCCCAGCATGGTGCTGAACCATCGCCATGCTGACATCACAGCCTCCGATTATCATCCGCGGGCGGAATCATTCCTGAGATTCAATACAACCCTGAATGGTGAGAAAACCATTCCATTCTTTCGTGCAGACTGGAAGCATGATGATTGCCGAATGGGGAGGTTCGACCTGCTGGTTGGCAGTGACATTCTTTACGAGCAGGATCATGTGGAACAGGTATCCGGTTTCATCGACAGGCATGCCAGACCAACATGCGAAATAATTCTGGTGGACCCGGGTAGGAGCCAGCATGCGCGCTTCAGCAAGAAGATGCTGAGCCTTGGCTATTCACACAGCCAGAGCAGGCCGCAGTCGACGGCTTTCCTGGAGAGCCCGTACAAGGGGCAGATATTGCGGTATGCGCGCGGCTAGCCCGGTGCTCGCGCATCCGCCGGAATGATGGGGGGTGCACAATTGAGCGTTTCGATGGCAAAGCCGGCGGCGTTCTTGTAGACCTGCATGAATTCGTTGCGCTCCGCCTCGGGAATGACGTCGTCTATGTTGTCGAAGATGCCGCCGCAACGATCATCCAGCAAGTTCAGCAGGCCGAAGGGTCCCGCGCCACGGTTGCGCAGTACCACGGCACCGATATCCCTGCACAGCTTTTCATCGTAAACCTTCAGCGCCGCTCGTGACACGCCGTGCTCGACCATGCAGGCTCCCAGGATGCGTGCGTCGATGATGGCCTGGGAGGCGCCGTTGGAGCCGGTTGGGTACATGACATGGGCGGCGTCGCCCAGCAATGCCACGTTGCCGTCCACCCAGGTCGGAATGGGGTCGCGGTCGATCATTGGGTATTCGTAAACATCCTCGGCGCCCAGCAGCATGGCCGGCACATCGATCCAGTCCTGCTGCCAGTCCTCGAAATGATGCATGAACGCCGCATGCTTTACTTGCTTGTTCCAGTCGCCATGCTGCCAGCCGCCGGTATTGTCGACGGTGATCTCGGCGATCCAGTTGATGTCGGCCAGGCCCGTATCAGGATCAGGCTGCGAGATCGGGTAGAACACGACCCGGTGGTGATGCGTACCGAAGCCGACGAAGGATGCGCCTGTGCGAATCGGTTTGCCCCTGGTTACACCGCGCCACATGATGGCGCCGCCCCACTGTATCGGGGGCTGTTCGGGGTACATCTGCGCACGCACGGCCGAGTGCAGGCCGTCGGCCGCCACCAGCAGTGAACCCCGCAGTTCGGCAAGTTCACCCGAATGCGATTCCACCTTTACGATGACGCCGTCATCGGTATTGCGATAACCGGTGACACGCTGGCCTGTCCGGATGGCATCACTGCCAAGCCGTTCGATGGCGGCCCGGTACAACATCATCTGCAGTTCACCGCGATGCACCGAGTACTGGGGCCACTTGTAGCCGGCGAGCAGGCCCCGCGGTTCCGAGTACACATCCTTGCCGTTGAGGCCGACCAGCGCCCATTCACGGGTCTGGATGCCAATGCGGTCAAGTTGCTCCGCACCAAAACCGAGTTCGTAAAGTTCACGCACGGCATTCGGCTGCAGGTTGATACCCACACCCAGTGGTTTCAGTTCGGAAACGGATTCAAGAACGATACAGGGTACCCCGATGCCGTGCAGGGTCAGTGCAAGGCCGAGGCCGCCGATACCGCCACCGGCGATGAGAACGGGGTGCTGCATGGTATTGCCTGGCTACTCGACCTTGCGGAACGGCCAGGCGCCGGAGACGTGAACCTCGGACACGGATTCGATCTCGCCATCGGCATCCTTGTTGAATACCCAGCCCAGGCCGAAGCTGCTGTCGAAGGCATTCTCCGATTGCGGCACCAGCAGTGAGGTGGCCGAATCGGTGTTGCCGCCGGTATCGGAATAGCGCGGCGTGCGGGTCAGGTAGAGCTGGCCGTTCTCAAGTGTTACTTCCGCGGTGATGCGGTTGCCCAACCATATACCCTGGTAGGTGCCGACATAAGTGGCAAGCACGGACTCGGGGATTTCAACGACCTTTTGCTCGGCTTGGGATATCTCGCCAGTGTAGTGGCGCTGTGCGGTTTCAGATTCGTTGCAGACAACCTCCAGCGTGTGGTTGCTGTCACGGAATCCCAGGTCAACCATGACCTGTACCGGCCTGATCAGCGTACCCGGATCTGCATACGAAATTTCCAGCTCGGCACGACCGAAATCCAGACGCCGGTAGCGTTCAGTGATGCGCAACTGGTCGGTGTGCGGCAAACCCTCGCGGGTGAGCCAGGTCTTGTCGTTGAAACCGGCGCTTTCCACCACCAGCGTATCGCCTTCCCAGTGTCCTGCGGAATAGCCCAGCCAGGAGGGCAGGATGGCTTCGTCCACCGGCGGCCGACCGTCCATGTGGATCTGGCGGTAGGTCATGTCGGGATTGAGTACGGCGATGTAAGTCGGGGTCTGCACGATCTGCCGCGAGCCGCCGACGGAAGGTCCGGCCAGGTAGGAGGAAGGGCCGTCAGGCAGGCAGTTGAAACGCGGGTCATTGACGTAGAAGGTGCGCTCCTGCTCGGCCATGACTTCCAGTGCCCAGCCCTGGTAATTTTCCAGGTCGAACAGTGAGCCGCGGGCATCGGTGGGCACCCAGTTGCCGGTGAAATCCGGATGGCCATCCGGGGTGCGCGGTACCGGGGCGTTCATGTCCACGCGGCCTTCGGGTGTGCGCGGTATTCCCGGGGTCTCCCAGTCAAACCACTGGGCTTGAAGCGGCGCTGTTGTGAGCAGCAGAATGCATAGAGTCGAATAACGTGGCATGGGTCCCCCCCCCCTGGTATGGCTTGCTCGAGGCCTGCGGCAGGCTGTTGTTGGTGTCGATTATGATTTTCCTGCAGGCGCGTAGTGTATATCATACGCTCCAGCCTGGCACACACAGGTTCAGGGAGAATCCAAAATGCGTATTATCTTTTCCGTAGTTACCGCGATGCTGGCCTTGCTGGGTTCGGCAGCGGCCTGGGCACACCATTCCTTTTCAGCGGAATTCGATGTCGGCCGGCCGGTAGAAATAACCGGTGCCATCACCGAGGTTGAGTGGACCAATCCGCACGCCTGGCTGCACCTGGCGGTGGAGGACGAACAGGGGAAGGTGGTGCATTGGGCCGTGGAAATGCTGGGTGTGAATACCCTGGTGCGCAGTGGCATGACGCCGCAGACAGTAAAGGCGGGGGATGTGCTGACGATCACCGGTTACGGCTCGCGCGACGGGTCCAGCACCGCCAACGCGTCTTCGGTCACCCGTACCGAAACGGGCGAGACGCTCTGGGCCAGCGCCGGCAACTAGTCACCAGCGACTATTTTTAACGGCTAACTTTTAACGGCTAACTTTTAACGGCTAACGTCGTTTTGTTACGACGCTTGCTTAGGCAGTCGCCTCTTTCAGCAGGGCAAGCAGCCTGTTCCAGGCCCGTTCAGCCAGGTCCTGGTCATAGACCGTTGAATCAAACACCGTCCAGCCGTGCTGGGCGCCATCATAGACTTCAATTTCCGCATTCAGGCCGGCGGCCTGGAAAGAGTCCCGCAGCGTAGTCTTCGCCTGCGGGTCGGACATGTCATCGTTTTCCGCGATCGCGACCAGGAAATCGGCTTTCATATCAGGAATGAGCAGGTGTGGACTGTTGTCGGCAGTCGTTGCCAGGCCGCCGCCATGGAAGCTGGCTGCCGCGCCAATGACGTCCGGTCTGGCCGCAGCGGTGCGCATGACCATAGGGCCGCCCATGCAGTAACCAATAGTGGCCATCTTGCGGTCATGGGCAACGGCGTCGTGGCGTTCGAGGAAATCGATGAAGGCGCGGGCGTCGGTAAAATGGGTTTCGGGGGACAGTTTGTTGGCCAGCGGGATCACGGTATCGCGAACAGCCTGGTCACTGAAGGAAGCGCCGGCTTTCACAACCGGGGCCTTGGCATCCCGGTAGTAAGGGTTGGCGACCAGCACGGTATACCCGTACCCGGCCAGGCGGCGTCCCATGTCCATGAACGCGGGGCGCAGTCCCAGCACATCAGGCCAGATGAGCACGGCCGGGTAGGAACCGCTGGGTGGATGCGACATGTAGCAGTCCGCGATGCCATCGGGCGTCAGGACATCGACGGCACCGGAAGTCAGTCGCTGCGCTGTTGCCATGCCCGGAAAGGCGGCGGCAAGGCCGGCACCGGCGGTCAGCCTGGTGAATTTGCGCCGGGAGACCGGCTTGTTCTTCAGGTATTCTTCCCAGTCTTTCAGGGTATGTTCGTCACACATTGCGCTACTCCTTGCATAAGGATGTGGTCGTCAACCACGGTCAGGCATGTAAAAAAGTATAGGGAGAATAGGCGTGTGTGGTAAAGAAGTCTTTGAACTGGCCGGCAGAATTCCATGAAATCGCGGCCGTGCGGCAGTCCGTGCCAGGCCTTGTGCGGGTCTGGTGAATGCGCGATTATTGGGTTCGCTTTGAATAACACGGGGGAAGAAAAATGAAAATCAAAAGCGCCGCATCACTGATCGTCACAACGCTTATCACCACATTTGGCATGCTGACAGGGCAGGGCTATGCCGCCCAGCCGGATGCCACTGCCGAGCGCCCGGAAATGGGCTTTTTTGTCACCAGTCGGGGTATCGGCAACGGCGGCAACCTCGGGGGGCTGGCCGGGGCCGATGCCCATTGCCAGGCTCTGGCCACGGAAGCCGGTGCCGGCCACCGGACCTGGGCAGCATACCTGAGTACCCAGGGACCGAACGCGGTCAATGCCAGGGACCGGATCGGTTCGGGCCCATGGGCCAATGCCAAGGGCGTGGTCATGGCCACCAGCGTGGAAAACCTGCATTACGACAATTCCAACTTCAACTGGATGCATTCCCGGGATGAGAACGGCCACCAGTTCGCCTCGCGCATAGACGGCAACCCGGATTTCACCGAACATGACATCCTCACCGGCTCCCGGCTGGACGGCACCGCGTTCCCGGCGGGTGAGGATTACACCTGCAACAACTGGACGAGCGGCACCGAAGGCAGGGCCTGGGTGGGACATGGCGACCGCTATTCATTCAGCGATCCGGGTTCACCCTGGAACTCTTCGCACGGTACCCCCGGCTGCACGCAGGCCAACCTGGTGCAGGTGGGCGGTGCGGGCTTGCTCTATTGCTTCGCCACTGATTAAGCGATTGACAGGACCATAACGACAAGCAGGATGGGGATATGAAAATTTCGTCAGGATTGATTCCGGTGATCATGGCCATGACGGCCATACCGGCGATGGCGCATCACGGGTTCGGCCGTTTCGACATGAATGGCAATATCGAGCTGCACGGCACGCTCACCGATCTCGAGTTCGTGAATCCCCATTCCTACGTGCTGTTCGATGTGGTGCTCGATGACGGCAGTATCCGCAAGATGGGGTGTGAAATGCGGGCAGCCACCGTGCTGCGGCGTTCCGGCTGGTCGCCGGAGATGTTCGTGCCGGGGGTCAACATCGATATCACGGGCCGTCCCCATCGGGACGATCCCACGTCCTGTTACGTGGAAACCATGGCCATTGGGGACGGACCGGCACTGGAACGTTACCAGCAGTTGAGTGAGGTGCTGGCACCGCAGGAAGAGCGGCCGGCGCGGCTGTCCAGCGGCGAACCGAACATCAGCGGCGAATGGGCGCAGGAGCAATACCTGATTACCAACAAACCCGATGGCACCAGTGCCGGGCTTGTCCCGAAAAGCATGGTGGAAGGCATCATGGCGGGCACCCTGGATCCGGCCGATGCGCAGCCTTCCGGCTGGGGCCCAAGGCCGGTCACGCTGACCACGCTCGGCAAGGCGCGCGAGGCCGTGCTGCGCGCCCAGCCGGTCGAGGAAACCCCCCGCATCGCCTGCGGGATCACCAGCATCCTGTTTGACTGGGTATTTGACGGGCCGATCAATCGCATTACCCAGGCCGGCGACACCATCACCATCGAGTACGGTCGCGACCTGGTGCGCACCATTCACATGAACATGGACAGCCATCCCGGTTATTATGAGCTAAGCAGGGGCGGACATTCCATCGGCCGCTGGGATGGCGATACCCTGGTGGTCGATACTATCGGTTTCCTGCCCGGGCGCATCGCGGGCAACGTACCCAACAGCAGCCAGCTGCACGTGGTCGAGCGCTTCAGTCTCGATACCGACAGCCTGGGCCGGCTGGAGCTGAACCGGGAATTCGAGGCCGAGGACCCGGTGTATTTTGAGGATACCTATGCAGGCAACGATATCGTGCTGCTTGCCGATGCACCTTTCGCCGTCGACCAGTGCAAGGAACTGGCTTTCGAGTACACCGAAGCGCTCGAGTGAAAGCGGCGCCTTTGCGTGATTGCTGAAACGGCTTCCCGTTGATCCTTTCCCCACAGGACAAGCGTTGCCTGCTTGAACTCCTGCCTGAACACGGCGGCGCCTGCCAGCGCCTTTGCTTCACCACGCAGGCCGGTGAGCGCATCGATGTCCTGGCCGGATGCAGTGATGCGGAACTGGCCGCGGGCAATCCCCTGTACCGCGGTGCCTGGCTTTATCCATTTCCCAGCCGCCTGGCAAAAGGCCGCTATGCCTGGCAGGGCAAGGAATACCGTTTTCCGTTGAACGCGCCGGGTGGGGAAAACGCGCTGCACGGCTTCCTGAACCAGCTGACCCCGCAGATCGTTTCGCAGGCGGTGGGCGCGGACACCGCTGCCATCGCGGTTCAGTACCGCTACGATGGTGCAAGGCCTGAATATCCCTTTCCGGCCGAAATCACGGTCGAGTACCGCCTGCAAAGTCCGGCAGAACTGCATATCACCATGTCCGTGCACAACCTGCATGACACGGCCGTACCCGTCGGTGTGGGCTGGCATCCCTACTTTTCGCTGCAAGGGCAGGTGGACGAGTTGTCGCTCCAATTGCCCGGGTGCGACCTGGCGGTACTGGATGCACAACTGCTTCCGACAGGCGCAGTCAGGCCGTTCCATGATTTCGAAAAATTTTCCCGGGTTGGAGAGCAGGCCATCGACAGTTCACTTAAACTCAGCGGGCAGGCACCTGGCAGGGCCGTGGCGCAGCTCTGGTCTGAACAGCGCCGGGTCGGTGTCGCCTTGTGGCAGGATACGGGGTCGCCAGGAGAAGGGGGATACCGTCACATGCAGGTGTTCATTCCACCTGACCGCCGCGCCATCGCGCTGGAGTCGGTGAGTTGCGGTGTGAACGCCTTCAATACCGGCGAGAACCTGGTGGCACTGGCGCCCGGGGCGACAGTCAGTTTCGACTGCGGCGTAACTCTGCTGACCAGCGGGCCCTGAAGTTTCACTCAAAAAAAAACGGGAAGCGCCAGCTTCCCGTTTTACTGCAACTCTTTCCGGTCAGTTTACGGTCAGTCGTAATCGGCCGGGTCGTAAGTATGCCAGTTTTCGTAATCCGGCAGCTGGATCCTGCCGTCCCAGAACCCCCGGTTGTTCTCGTTGCAGGAATATTCCAGCAGGCCCAGGCCGTCAGACATGCGGGTAAAGGTGCGCTGGTTGCTCCAGGGCTCGGAATAGTAGATCGGATCGTCGACGGTGATCTCGTAGTTGATGGTGTCCGCATCGCGCAGGGTGAGCCGTTCAGTCACGGTGATCTTGTGGCTGTGCGGATGACCGATGGTATCCAGACGGGTCTTGCCGTTGTATTTCTTCGTGGTCACCACGAGGGTGTCGCCATCCCATTCAGCGTGCGAGTTGCCGTACCAGGTCGCCGGCAGGCGCTCACTCATGTCAGGGCCGCCGATCTTGAACGAGTGGTGCCAGGTGTTCACTTCGAACAGGTAGGCGAAGGCATCGTCGGTCTGGAAAAATTGCACCGGGTTCGGTGAATTCATGGAGCGCACGTGACCGAAGGGCAGGCAGGCACCGGTGTAGTCGCCGTCGGTGGCATTGTAGCTTTCGAAATTGCGCCGGCCGGCATCCGTAAAGGGCAGTTCACCCGGGCCGAACTGGTTGCGCCCGTTGCTGCGCGCCATGTCTGGCACGTAGGGGAATTCCCAGATACCGTTGAAGTTCGGCTTGCCGCTGGCAAGACGCGGAATGTCATCCTGGGCGCAAACCTGCTGGATGAATCCGCCGGCCAGCAGCAGCGTGGAAAAAACAGCGAAAATAAACCTGCGTGGAATCATGTTCCTGATACCCCCTTGGATAATGCAGCAGTTACAAGAGTTACTGGTTGCCGACGCGTGAGAAAACCGGCGTGCCGTCGTCCAGTGTGATCCTTCTTGTGCTGCAGGTGTTGGAGCCGTCACGTGCAGGGTTGGCGTTGGCGCGAATGACCGTGCCCAGCGGCAGGTCTTCCTTTGCCCAGCCCTGGCGGATCAGCTGGTTGGGTGAGCCCATTTCACACTGCCATTTTTCCACCTTGCCGTCTTCAGAGGCGACATCCAGGTACAGCCAGATGTGCGGGTTGGTCCACTCCACTTCGGTGATGGCTCCACGAATTTCGAAGCTGACCGAAGTGTCGAATTCCCCGACCAGGGAGTGATGTGCAAAGACCGGCGTGGTGGCAGCAAGAACAGTAAGAATTCCCAGTGAAAATAATTGTTTACATTTGAGTTGCATAATCTTTCCTTTATTATTTCTATAAAAATACAAGCGGCACCGATATACTCAAATCGCTTAAAAATCCCGAAAAAAGACTGTCATTATTAAATACCAGCCCGGCTGAACAAGTCTAGGCGCACAATACGAAAAAACAATGAATTTGGGCAACGCCAGGCAGTACCTTTCCCGGACCAGGACGCTGGCTGTACTCGCCTGTTGCCTGCTGGTTGCATCGCTTTCCGTATCCGCACAATCCCTGGAAACCCGTCGTCTGTCAGACAACATGCTGTTCATCAAGGGCCCGGACTCCAACGTGCTGGCAGTGAAAAGCAGCGAAGGACTCATTCTGGTGGATGGCGGTCATGCCGACTGGTACGACGGCCTGCGCCAGGTTCTCGATGCCAATTTCCCCAGCACCCCGATCAGGGCATTGATCAACACACACTGGCATCCGGACCAGACCGGTGCCAACGTCCCGCTCGGCAGGGAAGGCGTGGAGATCATCGCCCACGAAAATACCCAGCAGTGGCTGAGCACGAAAATCTGGCAGCGTTGGTCCGGTGAAACCTTTGCGCCGCTGCCCGCTGCCGGATTGCCGACCACGACCTTTTATGATGACACCGATATGCAGATCGGTGATCAGCATATTTATTTTGGCCACGCCTGGAATGCCCATACCGATGGCGACATCTGGGTTTACTTCGAGGACGGGAATGTCCTGGTGACCGGCGGCATGGTGTCCAACGGACGCTGGCCGGAGATCGACTGGTGGACCGGCGGTTACATCGGCGGCCTGCTCGACGGTTTCGTTTCCCTGCTGACGGTGCCCGATGCAAATACCACCATCATACCCGCATACGGCGACGTCATGACCCTGGAAGAACTGCAGGCGCAGAACCAGATGTACCTGACCGTTTTTGACCGCTTTCATGGATCCCTGATCGACAGCTACAGTCTCGCGGATATCCTGGCGGAGCATCACACCGCCGAGTTCGATGCCCAGATGGGAGATCCCACCCAGTTCATGACGCTGGCTTTCGAAAGCTTCCAGGGTCGTGTACGCGATCCGCAGAATTACCGGGTGCTCAACATCCCGTAAGCCATTTGCCCGGTGCCGACCCGATGATCAATTTAAAACCCACAGCCCTAACCGATACCGCCTGCAGGTCATGCCTGTTCCTGGCGATCGTGTTGTGCCTGACCGGTTGTGGCGACAGTGGCGGCCCGGCCGTGCAGGAAGCGGCCGTTGATGCGTCGGCCGCGTTGCCCGTCAATGAAGTGCCGACACAGGAAACGCTCGATGCCCGTGCCGACGCGCAGTGGGCCATGCTCGATGAATACTGCATGGACTGCCACAACCTGGACGACTACAGCGGCGGGCTCGCCTTCGACCTGATGGCGCACGATGGCATCCTTGCCGATGCCGAAACCTGGGAAAAGGTCGTGCGCAAGCTGCGCGGCAGGATGATGCCGCCGCCGGGACAGGACAAACCCGACAACGCGAAGGTCGATGAATTCGTCGCCTGGCTGGAAGGCAACCTGGACCAGCCAAGGGACTACAAAAATCCCGGTGAAAAACTGCTGCACCGACTGAACCGTACCGAATACGCGAACGCGGTCAGGGATTTCCTGCGCCTGGAAGTGGACGTGGACTCCCTGCTGCCGGTCGATGGCGCCGAGGACGGATTCGACAACGTCGCCACCGCACTGCAGGTGACGCCGACCTTCATCGACCAGTACCTGAGCGCTGCCAGGACCGTGAGTGAACAGGCCGTGGGCTCGGCCAATGCCCGTCCTTCCGGTACACCTTACAGTTTCTCCACGGTGGGACAGTCGTTCCACGTCGAAGGCCTGCCGCTGGGAACGCGCGGCGGTGCCGTGGTCGAACATTATTTTCCCAGTGACGGGGACTACCTGCTGAACATCGGCAGTATCGCTGCCAGCCTGGCGACTGTGGGCATGGAGCACAGGCACACCCTGGTGGCCACTATCGACGGCCGCAAATTTTTTGAAACCGAAATGGGCGGCCTCGAAGATGCCGAGCGTCTCGACAAGATTCGTGCCCCCGCCATCGATGAAATGAACGCCAGGCTTCGCGATATTCCCGTGACCACCACAGCGGGCCCGCACAAGGTTGCCGTGTTCTTCCTGCATCGTTCATTTGCCGAATCCGATGCCCCCCTGCAGCAGCAGACCCCCCGCAAGGGACAGGACGAGATCGCCATGGTGCGGCAGTTCGAGATCTACGGTCCGGTCAATGCCACCGGGCTGAGCGATACGCCAAGCCGGCAAAAAATATTTTCCTGCCACCCGGATAATGACGCCGACGAGGCCACCTGTGCCAGGAGCATCGTGACGGATCTCGCCAACGAAGCCTTCCGCGGCCTGCTGGCGGACGAGGACACTGACCTGCTGATGCGGCTCTATGAATCCGGCTACTCGGAGGACGGGTTTGAAAGGGGTATCGCCTTTGCCCTGTCCGGCATTCTCGCCCACCCGAAATTCCTCTACCGCCTCGAGCCCGTCCCCGAAGCACTGCCGCCGGGGGTGACCTACGAACTGACCAGTCTCGAACTTGCCTCGCGCCTGTCCTTCTTCCTGTGGAGTTCCATCCCTGACGAGACCCTCCTGGAGATTGCCGTCGATGACGGCCTGAAGGACCCGGCGGTACTCGAATCACAGGTCAGGCGCATGCTGGCTGACCCGCGCGCCGTAAACCTGGCCAATAACTTCGGGTTCCAGTGGCTGGGGCTGGCCGAACTGGACAACATCACGCCCGATACCCAACTGTTCCGTGACGTGGACCGGAATATCCGCACCGACCTCACGCAGGAAGCCCTGCTGTTCCTGCAAAGCATCTTCGGTGCTGACCGCAGCGTGCTGGACCTGCTGACAGCCGATCACACCTACCTGAATGAAAACCTCGCCCTGCATTACGGCATCAACGATATTCGCGGCGCGGATTTCCGGCGCGTGACGCTGGCCGATGAGCGGCGCTTTGGCCTGCTCGGCAAAGGCGGCGTCCTGATGGTGTCTTCCTACCCCAACCGGACTTCACCGGTACTGCGCGGCGCCTGGCTGCTGGAAAACATCATGGGTACACCACCCGCAGCGCCGCCGCCCGATGTTGAAGGATTCGTCGAGATCGAGGCCGGCGAGAAATTCACTACCGTCAGGGAGCGGCTGGAATCGCACCGCTCCAAGCCGTCCTGCAACGGTTGCCACGGGGTCATCGATCCGCTCGGCTTTGCATTGGAAAACTTCGATGCCGTCGGCCGGTGGCGTGATATCGACCGCATGGCCAGGTCGCCCATCGATGCCTCGGGTGTTCTCGCGGACGGTACGCCCGTCGCGGGTCCGGTCGAGCTGCGCAAGGCGATCATGGCGCGCCCCGACCAGTTCGTGCAGACCTTCACGGAAAAACTCATGCTCTTTGCCCTGGGGCGCCGTATCGAGTACCCGGATATGCCCGCGATCCGGCAGATCGTGCGTGAGGCCGCGGCAGAAAATTACCGGTTTTCCTCGCTGGTTATGGGTATCGTCAACAGCGAGCAGTTCCGGCTGAAATACGAGGCGGAAGGCGAATTACTTGCAGCAAATTCAGTGGCCGGGGAGTAGACTTGCTGTATAGTTATTGACCAGTTTTATTGGCATGGCAGTGGTACCACAACGCTAGCCAGGTAAAAGGGGGCCCGAGGGCGGGTCCGGGGGAAGACACATGTTCATATCGAAGAAACACCTGTCACGCAGGACCATGCTCAGGGGGATGGGGACCGCCATCGGCCTGCCGCTGCTGGATGCGATGATTCCGGCGGGTACCGCGCTGGCGCAAACCGCTGCCGCGCCGAGTCCCAAGCTGGGATTCTTCTACTTTCCCCATGGCGCCATCATGGACAAGTGGACGCCGAAAACCGCGGGTACCGATTTCGCGATGACACCCATTTTGAAACCGCTGGAGAAATACCGCGACCAGATGACCATCGTCAGCGGCCTGCGCAACCGGGCGGCTGAAGGTGCCGGCGTGCATGCCACGTCACCGGGAACATGGCTGAGCTGCGCCTCGCCGTTCACCGTCGATGAAAACGATCCGAACTACGGCATATCCGCCGACCAGATTGCCGCCCAGCATCTTGGCCGGGACACACCTTTTCCTTCTCTGGAACTGTGCACCGAGGTGAAAGCCTCCAGTGCGGGCGCCTGTGACCCCACCCTCGGTTGCGGCTACGGTTCCACCATTTCGTTCCGCACGCGCACCCAGCCGCTGCCGCTGGAGCACAATCCGCGCAAACTGTTCTTCCGCATGTTCGGCCAGGGTGACACCGCCGCCGAGCGCGAATCCATCATGAACCAGAAGTTCAGTCTGCTGGACCTGGTCTCCGAAAGCGCCTCCTCGCTGACCGGCCGGCTGGGCAATGCCGACCAGCAGCGCATGGAGGAATACCTGGACTCGGTGCGGGATGTCGAACGTCAGGTACAGAAACTGGGCCAGCAGGATTTCACCGGTGTCGAGATTCCGGATGCGCCACTGGGCGTGCCCGGCAACTGGGAAGAGCACATCAACCTGATGCTCGACCTGACGGCGCTTGCCTATGAAGCGGAACTGACCCGTATCACCAGCATGATGCTCTCCGCGGAAATCAGCATGCTGACCTATAACCAGATCGGTATCTCCGATGCCTACCACCCGCTGTCACATCACCGTTATATCCAGTCGAACATGGACAAGTGCGCGATCGTGCAGGCTTATCACGCCAGGATATTCGCACGCTTCCTGGACCGTTTAAGCAGTACACCTGACGGCGACGGCTCGCTGCTCGATCACTCCATTATCCTGTTCGGCAGCAATATGAGTGACTCCAATGCGCACAATGCCAACCCGCTGCCGTCGGCGATCTTCGGGAAGGGTAATGGCCGCATCAAGGGCGGCCAGCATCTTGCCTATGCCGCGGACACGCCGCATGCCAACCTGATCCTGACCATTCTGGACAGGGCCGGTATCCCCGGTGTGGAATCCCTCGGTGACAGCACGGGCCTGTTCGCGGAAGTCTGACGTGAACGTCCTGCGCGCCACACTGGCAGCACTGCTGCTGACCGCCTTGCCGGTACTCGGTGCGGATTCACTGCCGGTACTGGCTGAGCAGGGCAACCAGCCTGCCGCACTGGCTCTTCTGGACCAGGGCGCCGATGTCAACGAACGCTCGGTAGACGGCACCACGGCCCTGCACTGGGCAGTGCATCACCAGGATGCCCTTCTGGTCGGACGCCTGCTGGAAGCAGGCGCCGACCCCAACGCGCAAAACGATTACAACGCCACGCCCATGACAGTGGCCGCTGTCCATGGCGACTTCACCATCATGCGGTCCCTGCTTGAAGCCGGTGGCGATCCGGAATCTCCCAACCCCGATGGCCAGACCCTGCTCATGGCGGTGGCCCGCACGGGCAATACCGATACGGCGACATTGCTGCTCGAGCGCGGCGCCGATGTGAATGCCCGTGAACATTGGGGCGAGCAGACGGCACTGATGTGGGCATCCTCCCAGAGCCAGCCCGACATGGTCCGTTTGCTTGTCGAACACGGTGCGCAGGTGGATGCGCGCGGCAAGGACAACAGCTGGCCGCGCTACATCACGTCGGAGCCGCGTGTGAAGCCGATCGATCCGGGTGGTTATACACCGCTGCTGTATGCCGCCAGGGAAGGGTGCCAGGGTTGCATCGAGGCCCTGCTCGACGGCGGTGCCGACATCGACCTGACCGATCTGTGGGGGCAGTCACCGTTGCTGATGGCGACCCTGAACCTGCACTGGGATGCCGCGAACCTGCTTATTGAGCGCGGTGCCGATATCCAGCGCTGGGACTGGTGGGGACGCAATGCCCTGTATCACACCATCGATCTGCACCTGATACCCAGCAGCCGGCGCGGCGATCTGCCGTCAACGGACCAGCTTACCGCCCTGGATATCGCCAGGACCCTGCTCGACATGGGCATCAACCCGGACATGCGCCTGAAGAAGGAGCCGCCGTTCCGCGCCGGTGGTGATCGCGGCTATACCGATGCCAGTCCGGACGGTCGCGTCCTCAACGGTGGTGCGACGGCACTGCACAAGGCCGCCAAAGCGGGCGACGTGGAAGCCGTGGAATTGCTGCTGGCCTATGACGCCAATGTGAACGCCGCCAACAAGATTTACGATGTCACCCCGATCCTGACGGCGGCGGGTGTGTGGCGTGTCTACGGTATCTTCATGGAGTATCCGATTTCGGGGGAATACAAGACAGCGGAGCAGGCGGCAGCCATCATGAAACTGCTGGTCGAAGCCGGCGCCAGTATCCATGACGTCGCCTCCAACGGCCAGAATGTCGCCCACGGTGCGGCCAAGGCCGGCTGGAACGCTGCCCTGCAATATGCCTGGGAACAGGGCGTGGATTTTCATGCCAGGGATGTCGGGGGCATGACGCCGCGCGATCTTGCTGAATTGATGGGTTACAGCGAAACCGTCGCCTTTATCGACGCACTCCTGGATAACTGATCATTCCATGACCATGCTGCGCATCTGTTTTTTCCTGTTGAGTACAATGGTAGCCGTGGGCGCTTCCGCGCAACTCAGTGACAGTGAAATTCGCCGTGCAATTCTCGGGCGCCTGCCGGCAGGCATCTCTGCGGAAACCGCCACGGCAGACCAGGTCGGACAGGCGGCGCTGGAACTGGCGCTGGGCGTGAATGGAGAAGGCGAGGAAAACAGGCTCACCCAGGCGGAAATGCAGAACAACCTGACGCGTGTCATGAAGGTGCTCGTTGAAATGACAAGGGAGGGCATGTTCAGCAATGCGCCCCGCTATGGCGACGACAACCCGCCCGGCCGGCTCTACCTGCGCGTGCTGAACGTCGCATCCAGCAACCTCGATGTTGCCTCCGATACCTATTTCGGCACCACCAACCAGTACATCATCGGCCTCACGGCCGCCATGCGCGAAGGCCAGAACCTGGCCAATAACGCCACCACCAGCGCCATCACCCGCAAGTAACTCCTTCACCGGCACAGCCGCCGTGCAGCCATGGACTAATGCTTCGGGAAAAGCTAGATTCCGGACATAGATACATTTGTTCCATTGGGGGATTCAAATCATGCCTTTGTACAACCTTGTGGTAAACGGCACAGGGCAGGCAGTGGAAGCCGATGCCGATATGCCGCTGCTGTATGCCCTGCGCAACGAGCTGGGATTGAGAGGTCCGAAGTTCGGTTGCGGGCTGTCCCAGTGCGGCGCCTGCACAGTCATCCTGAATGGCAATGCGGTGCGTTCCTGCATCCTGCCGATTGCCGCAGCCGTCAATGGCGAAATACGCACGCTGGACGGAATCGGCACCCCTGAAAACCCGCATCCCGTACAGGCAGCCTTCATCGAGGAGGAGGCGGCACAGTGCGGCTACTGCTCCAACGGCTGGATGATGACGGCCGTTGCCGCACTGGAACAGGATCCCGATCGCAGCGATGCAGAAATCCGCCAGATGCTCACCGGCCTCAAATGCCGCTGTGGTACGCATATGGCCATTATTAGAGCCGTACGCCGGGCAGCCGACGCCATTGCATTGGGTCAACCAGTGGCCGGTACGCGCGTCAGCGATTATGCAAACGGGGAGGTGAAGCATGGGTAAGCATGAACAACCTGTCGATTTCGCACGCCGCCGCTTCATGGGCCAGGGCGCCATCGTCTTCGCCTGCACGACCGGCAGTGGCCTCAATATCCTCACGATGAACAGCAGCCAGGCGCAGACCCTGGCAGCATCACCCCGCCCGATTGGTCCTGCCCAACTCGATACCTGGCTGTCCTTTGACACCAATGGTGTCGTCACGGCCTTTTTCGGCAAGATGGACATGGGGCAGGGCGTGGATACCGCCATAGCCCAGGTGGTGGCCGAGGAACTCGACCTGGATGTGAATGTGGTCAATGTCGTGATGGGCGATACCCACCGTACGGCCAACCAGGGCGGGGCAAGCGGCTCCAGTGGCTGCAGGCAGGGTGCCAATGCCCTGCGCAATGCCGCCGCCGAGGCGCGCCGCGTGCTGCTTGATCGGGCCGCCACTGTGCTGGGGCAGCCCGCTGAATCACTCAGTGTAAGCAATGGCGTCGTATCCGCTGCCAGTGCCTCGCCACGCGTCAGCTACGCTGAGCTGATCGCCGATGGCCTCGATACGGAACTGGACTGGAACGGCAACTTTGGCAACGGCCTGAACGTATTCGGGCAGGCGCAGCCGAAACAGGCTGCCAATTACAGCGTGGTCGGCACGTCCGTGCCGCGCAAGGATATACCGGGCAAGATCATGGCGACGACCGAGTACTGCCACCATGTAGTACTGCCTGGCATGGTGCATGCCCGTGCCGTGCGACCGCCAGTGGCCAACCAGGTGCCTGTTGCGGTCGATGCAAGTTCGATCAGGGGCATTGCGTCCGCACGCGTCGTACGCCTGGGCGATTTCCTGGCCGTGGTGGCCGACACCGAATGGGCCGCGATCCGTGCATCCCGGGAACTCGTGGTGACGTGGAGCCAGGCGGATGACCCGTTCCCGCCGATGGCACAGCTTTTTGACCATATCGAGAACAGCCCTGCGACCGGTAACAGCGCCACGGGCGGCTTTGGCGGCCGGCCCTATGAAACAGCGCCAACGCTGCGTGCAATAGCCAATGCGGATGCGCGGCTCGAGGCGAGCTACTTCGTGCCGTTCCAGTCCCATGCCCGCATGGGGCCGTCACTGGGTGTCGCTGATGTGAAAGACGGTTATGCCGAGATTTATTCCGATACCCAGAAGCCGCACGATACCCGCAACGGTATCGCGCAGATTCTGGGTATGGACCTGGAGCAGGTGCGGGTCATATGGAAACCCGGCCCCGGCTCCTACGGTCGCAGCGATGCCGATGAGGCGGCCTATGAAGCGGCGCTGTTGTCACAGTATCTTGGCCAGCCTGTGCGCATGCAGTGGATGCGCCATGAGGGCCACGCCTGGGATCCCAAGGCGCCGCCCTGTGTGATCAATTGCCAGGCGGGCATCGGGCAGGACAAATCGATAAATGCCTGGTATTTCCATGCCAAGGGCATGTCGGGCTGGGATGTCTGGTTCAATGCATCCGAACCCAAGGATACGCTGGTGGGCCAGCTCACCGGCTACGAACGGGAAGGGCGGCATAATTTCGGCGCGCCGACCGAATCCTATGAATTCCCCAACAGCGTGGCGTACTGGGAGACCATTGCACCGCTGCAGGAGAAGGCCTCGCCGCTGCGCACATCGCACATGCGGGCACCGCAGGAGCCGCAGGTTCACTTTGCCCACGAAAGTTTCATCGACGAGGTTGCCGTCGCCACAAGCCAGGATCCTATCGCCCTGCGTTTGCAGTACCTCACGCATGACCGTGAGCGGGCTGTGCTGGAAGCCGTCGCCGAACTGGCCGGCTGGGAAAGCCGCCCGGCACCGCAGGGCAAACGCAGCGGTGAATTGCTTGCCGGTCGAGGTGTTTCCCTGGCCACGGCCTTCGGTGGATATGTTGCCACCGTCTGCGATGTGGAGGTGGAGCCGGCTACCGGGCGCGTATGGGCGCGACGTTTCTACGTGGCCCACGACTGCGGGTTGATCATCAACCCGAAGAGCCTGCGCACCACCATCGAAGGCAATATCGTGCAGGGATTGAGCCGCACCCTGTTCGAGGAAGTGCGTTTCGATGAAGAAATGGTACGCAGTGTCGACTGGCTGAGTTACCCGATCCTGGATATCCGGGATGCGCCGGAAAGTATCGAGATCGTGACGCTGAACCGGCCGGATCTGCCGCCTGGCGGCGCCGGCGAACCAAGCCACGTGACGGTGCCGGCCGCAGTGGCCAATGCCGTGTTCAATGCCACCGGTGTACGTATACGCCGGTTGCCGTTATCACCGGAGTATGTGAGGCAGGCACTGGCCTGAGTGCTGAAAGCGGGGTGATTCCTATTGTCCGGGAGGAGCCCCGATACCCGCCGATGTGGCATCCAGTTCCGAACCGTCCGGCAAGGTGATGGCGCCGCCACTGGCGCGGTTTTCTCCATCCCTTGACCGATAACCAAGAACGACCACTTCCGTGCCGGCTGGCAGCGAGTCGCGGTTCCAGCCGCGACGGATCAGTGCGTTGGGCGCGCCACCTTCAATTGCCCATTCCTGGACATCGCCGCTGTCGGTGGTGACGCTGATATAGATATACGAATGCGGATTGGTGAACACCATGCGGATGACTTCGCCGCGCAGCTGGATGGGCTGGTTGATATCGAACTCCGCGGAGAAGGAGTGGTGAGCCGCAGCCGGGAGGCTGGTTAAGAATCCGAAAAGAACGGCCAGGACCATGTGGGTTGTGGATTTGCCGGGCATCGTGGAAACCTCTGTTTCTGTATTTGTGTTCGCGGGCATTTTACTCGGCGCGATCCGGGTTCCTGGTCATCAGGTCGCCGTAAAGCAGTTCCTCGGAAAACTCCACGCAGTTGAATTCATAGAGCCTGGCGTCCGGATCAATGTCCCTGTACAGGTGCATTGCAATGGTCCATGGCCGTGAAAATGTTTGCGGGTCATCAATGGTTGCCTGGTACATCAGGATGTTTTCGGTAACCGGTGTATAGCGCTCGGTAACCACCATGGCATAACTGTGATGGTTGCCTGCGCGATCGAGCCAAGTCTGGTCGATGGTGGAATTGACTTCGATGACCAGCGTATCACCATCCCAGGAGCCGTTGGATCTGCCCATCCAGGTGTCTACAGGCGCGACCTGGTGATCATCCGGATTCATGTAAACAGGGCGGTTGGCGTTGGCGAAGGTATAGCTGAAGGTCATGATATCGCCCTCCCCCTGAACGATCTGGAAGGGGAAGGGCATGTACGTCGCGCGTGGAATGCCAGGCATGTAACACAGGGTTTCCGGATCGGCGGCCGGCCAGCCTTTGCGATTTTCATCCCGCTTTGCCAATGCCTCTGGCAGGTAAGGAATAGAGCCGCCCACTACGACGCTTTTGCCGGCAGGTATTGCAGCTATGGCACCCAGTTGCCAGAAATCATCCAGAGCCTCGGCAGAATGAGCCTCCAGGTTCCAGTTGGCTGTATTGAAGGCCTGCCAGATACCGTTCAGGTTGGGTTTGCCATTGATGCGTTCCGGTCGCTCACGCGCCTGGGCGATAGCAAAGGACGCAGTGACGATGCTGCATGTCAAAACAACAAGAAATCGGATAAGGTCGGGTAGCAGTCGTGGTTTCATCTGGCCTATTATAGACACACATCGCTTTATCGGGGGAACAGGAATGTTGGGAAGACAAACCGGGTTTGCCGGCCAGGTAAGGGGCAAAGATTCGCCGCATGTCATCGAGTCACGACTGCTTGCGGCAATGCTTGCTATCGCTGGTGTCCCATTGGCCATGGCGCAGAATGATATCCCGGTGCCGGCGGAGCGCACGGCAGCGGTCTTCGCGGACCCGAACTGGCAGGTGCCGCGTTTCTCCTGGGGTGACCCGAACCTGGAAGGTACCTTCACCAGTCGTGACATGGTGGGCATTCCCATGGAGCGGCCTGTGGAATTCGGCGCTCGTGAGACCCTCGACGCGGAAGAGTTCTACCAGCGCGCCACCGGCGGCAATATCGGACTGGCCTCCCTGCGGCAGGGTGAGGAATTCGAGGGCAACGAGCGTCTGCAACTGAGTGCGATAGACTCCTCGGAAGTCGGGACGCGGGTGTTCGGTTACACGTCCTATATCGTCGAACCGGCGGACGGCCGCCTGCCGCCGCTGACCGCAGAGGGTGAACAGCGCCAACTGGCGGCAAGGCGCGGCCAGGCCAACGGCCCGTTCTACACTACGACTGACTTTTCCTATTACGATCGCTGCATCACCAGGGGCGTGACAGGATCCATCCTGCCTTCACTCTACGGTGATGCCATGCGCATTGTGCAATCGCCCACGGAAGTGGCGATCACTTATGAGATGCTCCATGACACCCGTATTATTCCCCTGGGTGGTGCCGCCTTCCCCGAAGCCGGGCTCAGGCAGTACATGGGCGTGTCGCGCGGCCACTTTGAGGGCGACACTCTCGTCGTCGAGACAAGAAACTTTACTGACAAGCTGAGTCTTGGCCGCTTCGCCCATAGCGAGGATGCGGTGCTGAAAGAGCGCTTCACCCGCATCGATGCCGACATGATCGAATACCGGGTGACGGTCGATGACCCGCGTACCTTCGAAAGTCCGTGGACCTTTCGCCTGACCTTGACGACGCAACCGGACTACGAGGTGCTCGAATACTCCTGCCATGAGGGCAATTTTTTCGTGGCGAATGCGCTCCGTGCAGAAAAACGCTACCAGGAGCGTGTGGCAATGGCGCGGTCAAGGGGAGAGCCGATTCCCGAGCGGAGCGAGAACGACGGCGGCCTGGATATCTACATGGCGCCATCCTCGGATGAGGCCGTAGATATCAATGCTGTTCAATAAGCTTTAGACGAAACGCCCAAAAAATAAGCAAGCATGGCCCAGGTGGGATAGGCACACACTTGTCTCAAGGGTTTTTCACTGAAATCCTGAAGTGATGTCGGATTAAGGGTATATGCCTGCTGCTACCCTTTATGTCGATATGAAGGCCCTGTGTATCAGCTGGAAACTTGCCTGGCGATACGCAAGGATGGAACCGACGCTGGCAGCTTCCGGGTTGCTTTTCATTGTTATCTTCAGCATTAGTTGAACTTTTTCCGGCGCTTCATCCGGTCTGGCTTCGGTGCCAGGGACAAATGGATGGATGTTGGACTTTCGGAGATGTGCCGATGATGGCTCGGAGAGAATGACCATTGTCCTGTTGGAAAAATGGTGGGCCCACCTGGACTCGAACCAGGGACAAACGGATTATGAGTCCGCTACT
>CAZVSC010000008.1:0-71998 GCA_964629325.1 uncultured Enterobacteriaceae bacterium | reverse complement strand
CCTTCTAAGGTTTAGTGAGTTGTCATAAAAAACCCCGCTTCGGCGGGGTTTTTTTATGCCTGAAAAAAAATCCAGGGAACCATGAATAAATTTTATTTGCACAATTTGGGAGAATGATACTGCAACCTGGATCCCGGGTTCCCGGGAGAAACTTTGGTCCATCAGTCCTGGATAGGGGAGAGTGCATGGATACTGTTCTGCTGAAAACATTCCTGATGGTCAGGGAACTCGGTCATTTTGGCAAAACCGCGAAAAACCTCGGGATCACCCAGTCTGCCGTCAGCCTGCGCATCAAGCAGATCGAGGACGAGCTTGATGCACCCCTGTTCAACCGCTACCGCAACAACCTCCAACTCACCGATACCGGCGAGCGCTTCGTGTTGTATGCGGAAAAAATCATAAGCGATTGGGAAAATGCCAAACTGGATATAGAACTGCGCAAGCAAGGGCGGAAGAATATCCGCCTGGGTGTCTGCAACGGGTTTTGCAGCAACCTGCTGAAAAACTGTATCGTGGCGGTTTATGAAAACAGTCCCGGCATCACCCTGAAAGTAACCACACAGGACGAAGCAAACCTGCGCGCAAGGTTGCGTGAAAAGCGCATGGACCTGATCCTTCTGTATGAAGCCTTTCGTGACACGGATTTCGTTTCGGTACCGGTCAGCAGCATTGAGCTGGTACTGGTATCCTCTGAACCCGGCATGACCCTGGAGAAAATGCTGGCGGGCGAATACGTGACCGTGGAATGGGGCTCGTTTTTCAACACCCGCTTCCTCGAGCTGTCTTCCAGGATGCCCAGCCCGGTTTTTCAGTGCACGGAAAGCGAGTTTGCCCTGCAGTTCATTCTTGATCATGGCGGCAGCGCGTACCTGCCTTACCGTCTGGTGGAAAACCACCTCGAGGATAAATTGCACCGCATTGAAAGTGCCCCGGTTCTCGACCAGCCCATCTACGCCATTTATCCTGCGGCATCGCATTACCGGCAGGAAATCGCGTCCATCATCGATGTGCTCAAGGAAACCGCCCGGCCGGCTTTTTCCTCCCTGGAGGACGTTATGAACGCCTTCCAGCCCCTCGAGGAAAGCGCACTCCTGACGGCCGTCTGAGGCCCCGACGTTACGCCTTGCACACTTTTTACCCAATAAAGCCCCTGGGGTCCCGTCCCCACGGTGGCCATAATCCTGCAATTGCGCAAATTTTCAGGATACCGGCCCTGAATAACCTGCAAACCCGGCGTTTTGTGGCAAAATAGCCCGAATACCACCGGCCTGATTTTGCTGGCCGGTACCCGACATACCAATAGTCATACCAATAGTCATACCAAGGGAAAGCCATGCGCAGGAAAGTTTCATTCTTCCGTTCAGTTGCCTCGCCGGCAAGAAGTGCCTGGATCGTCGCCCCGGCCGTCAGTATCGGCCTGCTGGCGCAGGGCGCTGTTGCCCAGGAGGCGCCGGGCGCCCTCCTCGAAAATTACTGCGAGACCTGCCACAACCTGGAAGATTTTTCCGGCGGTGTCGCCTTCGATCTCCTGGATATCAACCAGCTCAGCCAGGACCAGGAAGTCTGGGAAACCGCCATCAACAAGCTGCGTGGCCGCCTGATGCCGCCCGCCGGTGCCGACCAGCCTCCCCAGGTCGAAATTGATGCAGCGATAAGCTATCTCGAGCATACCATCGACACCGAAGTGCATGAACGCCACATAGGCAACGTGCCGATCCAGCGCCTGAACCGCACCGAATTCGCCACCATCGTGTCCGACCTGATCGGCGTGGCCGCGGACCCGGCGCAGATCCTGCCCAGCGAAATCGAAGTGGACGGCTTCGAGAATATCGCCAACGCCCTGGGCGCCTCACCGACATTCCTCGAACAGTACATTGCGGCTACCCGCCAGCTGGCCACCCAGGCCATCGGCAACCCGACGCCCAAGTTCGCCAGCGTCTTTCATGAACTGCCCAACCAGAACCGCGGCACGTTCAACGGCGGCAACAGCACGGCGCGCAACCATATCGACGGTTACCCGCTGGGCACCCGAGGCGGAATGAAGTTCACCCATTTCTTCCCGGCTGACGGCGAATACCGTTTCAATGTGCTCGATATCGATGCCGGACTGTATCCGCGCGGCATGGAGACCGCAGCCACCATGGTCGTCCTGGTGGACGGCGTCGAAGTGAATCGTGTTGAGATCGGCGGACCGGAAGATCTCGCCATCGCAACCCGCGATGGTGTCGCGGGCGGCGATGTCATCCTGGCGAAAATCGCCGGTATCCCGGCCGAGGTCAAGGTTGGCACCCATGAAGTCATGGTGACTTTCATCGAGCGTTCCTGGGCCGCCAGCAACAATGCCACCGGCAATGGCCGCGTGCTCGGCATGCCGATCATCGGCCTTGGTGTCGAAGTCGAGGGTCCATTCAACCCGACGGGATTGTCCATGAGCGACAGCCGCAAGAAAATCCTGGTCTGCCAGCCCAGGGAGGCGGCCGAGGAAAGGGCCTGCGCCGAGCAGATCGCCCGCAACCTGGCCACACGCGCGTTTCGTCGCCCGGTGAGCGACGAAGACCTGGAATGGCTGATGCCCTTCTATGAAGTGGGCCGTGCCGAGGAAGGTGGTTTCGATTCCGGGATCATCGAGCTCACCACAGCGATCCTGTCGAGCCCCGACTTCCTGTATCGTTCCATGCGCATCATCGAGGATTCACCACGGCAGTTGAACGACCTGGAAATCGCGACACGTCTGTCCTTCATGCTCTGGAGTCAGGGTCCGGATGCCGAGCTGATCGCCCTGGCCGCGGACGGCAGGTTGTCAGATTCCGAGGTCATGGGCAGTCAGGTAAAAAGAATGCTTGCCGATCCGCGCGCCAATGCCCTGATCGAGAACTTTGCACTGGCCTGGCTGAACCTGGATGAACTGGACCAGGTACAGCCGGTGGATCGCAGCTTCAGCGACAACATGCGCACCAATTTTGAAACCGAGATCCGCCTGTTCCTGGCCAGTGTGTTGCTGGATGACCGGTCTGTGCATGAACTGCTGACGGCCGATTGGACCTTCGTTAATGATTCGCTCGCCGATCAGTATGACATCGATGGTATTTACGGCCCGCAGTTCCGCCGCATACAACTGGACAACGAGGCACGGCACGGACTGCTCGGCAAGGGCGCCACATTGCTGCGCACCTCCTATGGCGATCGCACTTCACCGGTCCTGCGCGGTGCGTGGATCCTGGACCGGATCATGGGAACGCCGCCCGCACCGCCGCCGCCGAACGTCGAAGTCGACCTGACCATCCATGACGGGGAAAAACCGACCACTCTGCGCGCCCGCCTGGAAAAACACCGGGAGAACCCGACCTGTATGGCGTGTCACGGCTCCATCGACCCGCCGGGCCTGGCCCTGGAGAATTTCGATGTCACCGGTCGCTGGCGCGATGTCGATGTAGAGGCGGACGCCCCGATCGATTCCACCACGGTACTGACCAGCGGCAAGTTCATCGATGGTCCCGTGGAAATGCGTGAACACTTGCTCAGTCGGAAAGACCAGCTGCCGATGACCATTACCAGTCGGCTGATGATGTATGCCCTGAACCGCGAGATCGAATATTTCGATATGCCCTATATCAGGGAAATCGTCAAACAGGCAGCCGAAGACAATTACACGTTCACCGCAATCATAACCGCGCTGGTCAACCACGACGTGTTCCGCATGCAGGGTCCTGAGGAACACGCCAACCAGCCATCAAACAATTCGACGTCATCAGATGTGGCGTCAACAGCAACCGGGAACTAGGGAGAAGGCTCATGGCCAAATTTCTGACCAAAAAACATTTGTCTCGCCGCACACTGCTGCGCGGTGGTGGTGTCGCTCTGGCACTGCCTTTCCTGGATGCCATGGTGCCCGCAAGCACCGCGCTGGCCCAGGTCGAAGCCATGCCGAAAAAGCGTGCCGGCTTTTTCTACCTGCCCCACGGCACCATCATGAACAACACGCCATTCGGCAAGGACGTGGACCACTGGACCAGCACCGGTTCGGGCGACAATTTCCAGCTCGGCAAGATGATGGCTTCGCTGGAGCCCTACAAGAACTATGTGACCACATTCGAGAATATCGAGAACAATGCCGCACTCGGCTCGGTGCACACCTTCAACCCGGCCACCTGGCTGTCCTGTGTGCGCCCCGGCGAAGGCTCCGTGCCTGCACTGGCCACCACCCTCGACCAGGTCATCGCCCAGCAGCTGGGCCAGGAAACCGCCCTGCCGTCCCTGGAAATGGCCACCGAGACCACTGTCCAGGTGGCGGCCGGCAACGGCGGCTTCTATGCCGTGACCACATCGTTCGCGGCACCAAACCAGCCGCTGCCGATGGAGTTCAATCCGCGCAAGATCTTCATCCAGCTGATGGGTCCGTATGACACCCAGGAAGAGCGCTCCCTGATCCTGTCGAAGAACCGCAGTGTGCTGGACATGATCGCCGACCGCACCCGCGTCCTGCAGAAGGACCTCGGCACCGGCGATCGCGAGATCCTGTCGAACTACCTCGACACCGTGCGTGAAATCGAAAGGCGCGTGCAGATCGCCCAGAACCAGGACATGTCCGGAATCGATGTGCCTGCAGCGCCCGTCGGCGTGTTCGAGAATTTCGACGACCAGATCAAGATGATGTTCGATCTGGCGGCACTGGCCTACCAGGCCGACCTGACCCGCATCCTCACCCTGGTGATGGCGGCCGAAGGTACCGACCGTACCTACCCGCAGGTGAATGTGGCCGGCGGCTTCCACCCGACCAGCCACCACACCAATGACCCCGAGCGTATCCAGGACCTGATTCGCGTCCAGACCTACCATATGGAGCACTTCGGCCGTTTCGTACAGAAACTCGCCGAGACGCCTGATGGCGACGGCAGCATCCTGGATCATTCTTTGTTCCTGTACGGATCCAACATGGGCAACAGCAACCAGCATGACAACTATCCGTTGCCCGAAATCCTGGTGGGCGGCGCCAGCGGCGCGCACAAGGGCGGCAAGAATGTCACGCCGCCCGAGCGTACACCCCTGGCCAATATCCACATGACCATCCTGGACAAACTGGGCATTCCGCAAGAAAGCTTTGGCAACAGCACCGGCATTCTTTCCGAGGTCTAATGCAGTTCAATGAGCAGTCGTATGAGTAGTCGCAGGAAAATGTTCGAACGCAGAACCATCCTCAGGGCAGGCGCCGGTCTTACCTGCGCCCCACTGCTGGCAGGCCTGGCCGGCTGTTCGCAGGAACCGGCCACAAGGGAAACCGGGGGCAACGTAACCACTGCACCGGCTGCAAGAACCCCGGAACTGCTGCCCGTCGAATCCATCCGGGACGGCGTCAGTATCATTTCCAATGCACCGGGCAACGTCCTGGTCCTGGAAACGGGTGAGGGCCGCCTGCTGGTGGATTCCGGCGCGGCCGACATGGCCACTTCGGTGAAGCTGACCCTGGGCGATGTCCCCGTCACGCGGCTCATCAATACCCATTACCATGCCGATCAGTCCGGCGGGAACGCCCTGTTCGGCGATGCCGGCGCGGCCATCCATGCCCATGAAATCACCCGGCAATGGTTGAGCGCCGATTACTATATTCCGTCCGAAGACCGCTGGGTGTCCGCCCTGCCGGAAGTCGGCAGGCCGACGCACACGTTCCGTGAAAAGGAAGTGATAGAACTGGGCGATGAAAGCATCGAGGTCGGCTACCTGCTGGAAGCACATACTCGCGGCGATGCCTACGTCCTGCTACGCAACGCCAACGTGCTTGCCGTAGGCGATGTTGCCTCTCCCCTGCGCGATCCGTCCCTGGACTGGTACGCCGGCGGCTGGCTTGGCGGCCGCGTCGACGCCATGGACGACCTGCTGGAAGTGGCCAACGACGACACGCTCATCGTGCCGGCCTACGGCCCGGTCATGACCATGGCTGACTACCGGGCTGAGCGGGAAATGATGTGGCACCTGTGGGAGCGCTGCTCGACGCTGGTCAACAGCGGCCGCAGCGCCCAGGACATTATCGATGCCGGGGTAATGGATGAGATCGATCGCAAATTCGATGATCCGTACAAATTCTGTTACGACGCCGCAAAGGGTTTATGGGCACACTACACCAATTTCGGCGGCAACGTAGTTTGATTTTATGAGTAAACTTTTTCGGAAATTGTCTTTTTGTACGCAGGCTGCGTTGGAGTCGTACTCAAAGACCCAAGGCATTCGCTTCGCTCATGGGGCCGGCTCTCCTCATGTACTGACGTGTACACTCCGGTTTTCCGTGCGCCTCCGCCTTGCCTGCAAACAAAAATCCTAATTTCTAGTGGAATTCTGAAATGATTAAACTTTCATTGATAAAACTCACCAGAATTTGTTTTGTTGTCTTGTTTGCATTCTTGGCTGCAACTGTAAATGCCCAGGAATCCCTGATCGACCTGATCAAGGCCGGCCGGCATGACGCCGCCATGGACGCCATCGCGTCCGCTGACGTGAATGCCGCAGGTCCGGATGGTTCCACCGCCTTGATGTACGCCACTTACAATGTGGATACCGATCTCGTGCGTGCTTTGCTGGACGCCGGTGCCAGGGCAGATATCACCAACCAGTACGGCGCCACGCCCCTGGCGGAAGCCGTGAAGCTGGACAATGAAGAACTGGTAGGCATCCTGCTGGACGCCGGCGCCGATCCGGATTCACCCAATCTCGACAACCAGACGGCGCTGATGCTGGCGTCCTACATCGGCAATCTCGACATCGCTGACAAGCTGATCGATGCCGGTGCCGACGTGAACGCCATCGAAACCTTCCGCCACCAGACCGCATTGATGTGGGCAGCCGCCGAGAATCACCCCGACGTTGTCGACCTGCTGATCGCCAATGGCGCCGATGTACACGTGAAGGCGGTCGCCGATGACTGGCCGCGACAGATGACGTCCGAACCACGCGCCCAGTTCCGCCCCACCGGCGGCCTCAATGCCCTGCTGTATGCCACCCGCTCCGGCTGTTACCGCTGCACCGTGGCAATCGTCGAAGCCGGCGCGGACATCAACCAACCCAATCCGGACGGGGTTACGCCACTGCTGAATGCCATCGACAACAAGAATTTCGACGTGACGATGTACCTGATCGACCAGGGTGCCAAGGTCGATGTGTGGGACATGACCGGCCGCACCCCCCTCTATCTGGCCGTGGACATGAATTCCTTCAGCCCGAGGAATTTCGGCTTCGCCAGTATCAGCGAATCCTTCAATTCCCAGGGTGAAAACGACAAGAGCATTGCCGCGATGGATATCGTTCGCCGCCTGATCGGCATGGGTGTCGACGTCAATCACCAGCTCACCCGCATGCGTCCCAACGGCCCCGGTCGCGGCCGCTTCGCCGACTATGACATGCGCGGCGGCACTGCCGCCCTGCACGTGGCGGTGCTGAGTCATGACCACGAGGCCATCGAGGTCCTGCTCGCCAACGGCGCCGATGTGAACCTGCGCAACGTCTTCAGGCTGACACCGCTGATGTATGCAGCGGGCATGAGCGGCAATGGCCGCGGACCCGGCGGCGGCGAATCCGACGATATGCAGACGAAAGTCATCAGAACCATCGATATGCTTCTGGATGCCGGTGCCGATATCAACGCCCGCGTCAACGACAGCCATACCCTGACCGCCAAACTCGACACTTATATCCAATGGAAGGACAACGAAGGCCGCACCGCCCTGTTCGGCGCCGCGGAAATCGGCTGGGAACGAGTCGTCGCCCACCTGCTGGAACGCGGTGCCGATCCCATGATCAGGGATAACGAAGGCATGACTGCCCTGGATGCCGCCCTGGCACCCCCGCGCACCGGACCTGGCGCACGCCGGCAGGACATCACCGACCGCACCGCGACCGCCGACCTGCTGCGCGCCGCGATGGCAAGCATCGAGTAAGCGCAACACCGAACACAGACGCCAGGCAATGCCTGGCGTTTTTTTCACAGCGTTTTTTGACAACAGGAACCCCGGGGGTGAGTGCCATGCGTACCTTTCATTCTGCTTTTGCTTTGCTGCTTATTATCGCTGCCGGCCAGGTGATGGCCGCGGAACAGCCGCCCATCGGCATCGACGCCTTCGTACTGGAAGAAACGCCATATGTGTTTGACACGGCGGAGCAGCACGCTATCGAGGTCACCCTGCTCGCAAAGGGATTGCCGCGCGCCTTCAGCCTGGCCTTCCTGCCGGACGGCGACCTGCTCGTCTCCGAACGCGGCGGCAACCTGCGCGTCATCCACGATGCCACCGGCCCCTCTGCCATGCTTGACCCGAACCCTGTACCGGGTATGCCCTCACTGGCGGAGCCTTATCGGAACGGCGGCCTGAACGATCTCGCCCTGCACCCGGATTTCGCCAGCAACCACTGGCTGTATTTCAGCTACAACAAGGCCGGCCCGAAAGACGGTGATCGCCAGACCAGCATCCCGGCGCTGATGCGCGGGCGCTGGGACAACGGCCGGGTCACCGATGTCGAGGAACTGTTCACCGGCGAGCCTGGCGGCACCAGCGGCATGCGTATCGCCTTCGCCAACGACGGCACCATCTACATGACCACCGGCGCGCCCTTTGGTCCACAGGCCCAGCAGCTGGACAACGTGTTCGGCAAGGTGCTGCGCTTCAACGATGACGGCAGCATACCGGGTGACAATCCCTTCCTCGGCCGTGACGATGTGCATCCTGCCATCTATACCTATGGGCATCGCGACCAGCTCGGCCTCACCGTTCACAAGGCCAGCGGCACCGTGTTCGCAGCGGAGCACGGCCCCAATGGCGGCGACGAGGTGAACCTGCTGGTACCAGGCGGCAACTACGGCTGGCCGGCGACCAGCTACGGGCGCAACTACGACGGAACGAGGATTTCCGACCTGCCGGTGGAGCGCGGTATCGAGCAGCCGCAGGTCGTGTGGATTCCTTCCATCGGTCCGAGTGGCATCATGTTCTACGATGGCGATGCGTTCCCCGCCTGGAAGGGCAACCTGTTTGTCGGCAGCGTGCGCTACGGCCAGATCAACCGTACCGGCTCACTGGAGCGCGTGGTGTTGAACGAGAATTTCGAGGAACTGCGCCGCGAGAAACTACTGGGCCAGCTCCACCAGCGCATCCGTGACGTCAAGCAGGGCCCGGACGGCAACCTGTACGTGTTGACGGACGGCGACGAATTCGCGGTCCTGCGAATCGCCCCCAGGTAAGCCGGATTTTTGCTCGGCCGGGGTTTCGTCCCCGGCCAATAATCCGCATAATTCCGCCATACCCCCCGACAAAGCGCCAAAGAGCATGTTGAATAACGCTAGCAGAATTCCCGCCCTCCTTCTTTTATCCGCACTGGTATCCTGCGGCCAGGAGGCTGCCGCACCGGAAGCCGACGTGGTTTCAGAACCCGCCATCCCTGCGGAAGAACATACGTCTGATATCCACTGGTATGACGGCACCGTCGATGCGGCATTCGCCCTGGCCGAAGCCGAGGACAAGCCCCTGTTCTTCTACTGGGGTGCCATCTGGTGCCCGCCCTGCGAACAGATCAAGGCCACTGTCTTCAAGCACCCGGGTTTTCTCACCATGATGGACCTGTTCGTGCCCGTCTACCTCGATGGCGATACCGAGCGCGCCCAGTCCTGGGGCGAGCATTTTGCCGTGGCCGGTTACCCGACCATGATCGTGTTTTCACCCTCCGGTGACGAGATCACACGCATTCCGGGCTGGATCGACAGTACGCAGTACATCAACGTGCTGCAGATCGCGCTCGATGACCTGACCAGCACCCCCGACCTGCTGCAGATGGCGCTGACAAATCCTGCCGGTATCAAACCCGACGCGTACACGCGCCTCGCCTTCTATTCCTGGGAGCAGGCCAACCTGCCCGATGATGTGGCCATGGATGCCGATACGTTCCATGCCCTGGCACAGGGCGCCCGCGAAGCCGGCAACGGCATCGCCTGGTCACGCCTGATGTTCCATGCCCTGTATGCGGCGGTCACGGCCATGGAAGAAAGCGGCGAGGAATTGTCGCCAGAACAGGTCCACCGGGCTCGGCAGGACCTGGATGTGGTCCTGCACGACAGGGACATGACCCTCGCCAACAGCGATTACCTGTTTTTCTATTTCAGTGACATAACCGACATGTTGTCCGTCGGCGATAAGGAAGACGACACGCTGGCCAACGACTGGATCGCCGCCATGTCCGTGTTGCGGGAAGCGCCGCAACTGTCCGGCGCTGAACACCTGGCGAGCTGGTACCCGAGCGTGGAACGGTTCTTTAACAGCAACCCCGACGCCGAGCGCCTCCCCGCCGACCTGGAGCAGACCATCATCGATTCCATCACCGCCGTCGACAGCGAAACCCGTGGCGATGCCCGCCAGAACGTCATCAACACCGCCTACCAGTTATTATTCGAAGCGAAACGTCCGGACCTGTCCCGCCAGATCCTGCTGGATGAGATCGGCAAGTCCCATGCGCCCTACTACTTCATGAGCAGCCTGGGCGGCCTGGCCGAGGAAGCCGGCAACAACACGGAAGCTGTCGACTGGCACCGCAAGGCCTACGAAGGATCGAAGGGTGAAGCGACGCGTTTCCAATGGGGTTACCAGTACGTGGCGAGCATGATCCAGCTCGCGCCGGAACAGGGCGAAATGATCGCCAGCACGTCGCTGGGCCTGCTTGAGGAATTCACTGACAGGGAAAATGTACTCACCGGCCGCAACTTCGGCCGGCTGCAAAGCCTGGTGAACGACCTGCAGGAATGGCAGGCAGCATCGGGCGATGCCTCCGCGCTCGCCCCCTTCTACGCCAACCTGGAAAGCCTCTGCAACACCCCCAGCCTCGCCGGCGAGACTCGGGAACACTGTGAATCACTTTTACAGGCGGGTCTGTAGTCCGCCTGTCTCTCTGCTCAGGATTCCTGTCTGGGCCGGATTTCCCAGCAACGGTGAATCTTCGGGTTGCGTTTGAAATCCGGGTCTAACGTCTTCGTGCTGATATCCGTGATCGTGAACTGCGCGAGTTCGTCTTCCGCCAGTTTGAACGAGCGCAGGTTGTTGGAAAAATACAGGCAGCCACCAGGATCCAGCAGGTCCATACAGCGCCTGATCAGTGCGACGTGGTCTCGCTGGATGTCCAGCACTCCTTCCATGCGCTTGGAGTTGGAAAAACTCGGCGGGTCGAGCACGATGATATCGAACCCCTGCCGGCACGACTTGAGCCAGGCAAAGCAGTCTTCCTGCACCAACAGGTGCTTTCTCAGGTCGAGCCCATTGAGCTGGAAATTCTTTTTTGCCCACTGGATATAGGTTTTTGACATGTCGACACTGACACTGCTGGCCGCGCCGCCGAGGGCGGCCTGTACAGTAATCGACGCGGTGTAGCAGAAAAGATTCAGCACGCGTTTGCCGGCGGCGCGTTCGGCGATCATGCGCCTCAGCGGCCGGTGGTCCAGGAACAGGCCGCTGTCGAGGTAAGCCTCCAGATTCACCAGGAAAGATGCCGGGCCTTCCTGGATGCGCAGCATATGGGCGAAGGGATCCCCGGATTCGGCCTCGTACTGTTCATGCCCGCGTGTGCGACGGCGCTGCTTGACGCTGACCTGGTCCGGCGCCAGCGTGAAGGTTGCCGCCAGTGCCTGCAGGAAGTCACTGAACCGCTGCTGCGCTTTTCGCTCGTCTACGGATTTCGGGGCGGCGTATTCCTGGACATGGTAGTAGTCCCTGTCGCGGCCAACGTCATGATAGACGTCGACGGCCGCGGCATATTCAGGCAGATCAGCATCATAAAGACGATAGCAATCCACCTGCTGTTTGTTGCGCCAGCTTTTCATCACTTTGTGGTTCTTGCGCAGGCGATTCGCCACCATTTGCCCACCCTCACTGAGCGGCCTGCTGGCATCAGGTAGTGGCGGGACGTGGTGTGCCTGCGCCGGTTCTTCACGCATGGCGGTTTCGGGTGAACCCCCGCGCACCGCATGTTCCTCGCTTACATCGAACAGCAGCAGCTCGGCCGGCAGTGCGCCGTTGAAGAATTTGTATTTCTTGCGGGCACGCAGCCCCATCTGTTTGCCCAGTTGCGGGTTGGCTGTGAACACCGCCGCCTGCCAACCGGAAAAATCGCCCTTGAGAACCTCGCCCAGTCGGCGGTACACAGGTTTCAGGGCTTCTTCGTCACTCAGACGCTCGCCATAGGGCGGATTGCTGATTACCAATCCGGGCTTGAGTGTCTTGTGGGTTGGCCTGGCGAATTCACTGAGAGGTTTTCTACGCACGACTACCTGTTCAGACAGCCCGATGCTGAGCAGGTTGCGTTCCGTGGCGCGAACAGCCATCAGGTTTTCATCATAGCCGAAGATATCGGGCAGGTGCTTTTTCAGGCCAAAGGAGCGGCGTGCTGCCGCCTCATCCAGCAGGATTTTCCATTGCTCGGCTGGAAAGGCCGGCCAGGCCTCGAAGGCAAAACGGCGGCCGATCGTTTGCGCCCGCATAAGGCCGGGAGCGATGTCGGCCGCGATCATGGCGCCTTCGATCAGGAGTGTGCCGCTGCCGCACATGGGGTCGATAAGGGCACCACCCTGTGCTGCGATGGCCGGCCAGCCGGCGCGCTGCAGCAGGGCCGCAGCCAGGTTTTCCTTCATGGCGGCTTTCACGGTATCGCTGCGGTAGCCGCGCCGGTGCAGGCTTTCCCCGCACATGTCGAGATTGATCACCACCTGGCCGTTGCTGAGCCTGGCATTGACGACCAGGTCAGGGCGTTCGCGATCGATGCTGGGCCGTGTACCCCGGGCGTCGCGCACCCTGTCGACAATGGCATCCTTGACCTTTTGCGCGGCAAACTGGGTGTTGCGCAGCTCGCGGCTGGTGCCGCTGAAATCGATCCACAACCGACCGGCCGGCCGGATATGGTCAAGCCAATTCACCGCCTTCACACCCTGGTAGAGCTCGTCGGCATTCTCTGCAGCGAAGCGGTGCACAGGCGCCAGCACCAGGTTGGCCAGGCGCGACCACAGGCAGACGCGGCAGGCTGTCTGCATGTCGGCACGAAAGGACACCCCGGCGACGGTTTCACGGATATCCGCGCAGCCGAGACCCGCCAGCTCTTGAGCCAGCAGTTGTTCGATGCCCTTGGGGCAAGTCGCGAAAAAGTCCTGCATCTGCAATTCTTGATGTGTCCGGAAAAACCGGGCGTCAGGGTAACGTGAATCAATGCCGGGTCATAGTGGCAATATCATATGGAAGATATGGCGTGATTTTGCACAAGCAAAAAAAAGGGCCTTTCCCCTTCGGGAAAGGCCCTGGAAACTCATTCTGGAATCAGAACTTGAGTTCGACGCGACGGTTCCTGGACCAGTTGGACTCGCCAGTGCCTGAGGCTACCGGGCGTTCTTCACCATAGCTGATCACTTCGAGCTGGCTGGCAGGTACACCCTGCACCTGCAGGTAGCGCTGTACGGCAATGGCACGACGCTCACCGAGGGCCAGGTTGTATTCCGGGGTGCCGCGTTCATCGGCATGACCTTCCAGGCGTACGCGCATGGAGGGATTATCCTTCAGGCGCTGGGCGTGATATGTGAGCGGTTCGCGGGCTTCCGGTTTAAGATCTGACTTGTCGAAATCAAAGTAGAACACGGTCGTGGCAAGCATCTGCTCACGTTTGCGCATTTCTGCCAGTTCCGCAGCGCTCGGGCCTTGCTGGACCGGTGCGGCAGCGGGCTCTGAAGTCAGCTCTTGGACCATTTCTTCATCAGTAGAGCTACAACTGGCTAACAGGGCCAGCACTGCGGCAGTCAAGCTCAGGCTGCCGATCCTGTTCATGCTTTTGGTAATCATTGGAAAATTTCCTGTAGAAATTAGTTAGGGGCGCATGGCCTTGGATAGACCCGGGCGGCGCGCATTATAGGGCTTCCGTATTTTTTGCAATAGGGATTTTGAGACGCTTTGAAAAATATATTTTCCCCGGTAAACCAGCCATTTGGCATCTTTTTTGCCGCCGTCTTCCGCGGCCGGATAACGCAGCCCCGGCCAACCGGTTTTCGCCAGGGCTTTTGCGACTGGACGCTCCGGGACCGGGCGTTTATTCTTGCCTGCTCACAAATGAAAACGATTCGTCTCCCCTGCCCCCGCAGGAGGCCAGCAATGCCGGAGCTCAGCTATAGTGGAAACTCGGAAGATCAGGTTCGTTGCCAACCGGCCCTGGCTGTCGGCAGACAGCCCGTCCCGGCCAGGACCGATTGGCGAGACCCTGCCGGACTGGTACCGTAACGCAGACCGTTTCGCGAAAGACCCCGCAACCGGGGCGTATCACCAGCTACCCGATGGCGGCGGGCGCATACCCACCTGGAAAGCCTGCCCTGCCCTGTTCGATATCATGGGCAGCGGTTATGCCTACAAGACTCCCTGCGACATCGAGTTTTATGAAGACAACAACGGCCACATCAGCGCTCGTGTTCTGGTTGCCCAGCACGAAGGACTGGTCACCGAGCGTCTGCCCCTCGACCGTTTCCCGCCTCCCCAGGGTTACCATGCCAGGCATTTCGCCTGGACCGCGGACTGGGCCGTGGAGCTGCCCGAGGGCTACAGCGCCTTGTATGCCCAGCCGTTCAACCGCTTCGAACTTCCCTTCATGACCATGGGCGGCATCGTCGACAACGACAAGGTGCACCAGCCCGGCTCCATGCCGTTTTTCTGGCGCAAGGGGGTAACGGGCGTGCTGCCGGCCGGAACGCCTTATGCCCAGATATTTCCGTTCAGGCGCGAGCACTGGGTGGCGGAGTACGACGCGTCCCTGACACAGCAGCAGATGAGCGAAAAGAACAGGGCCAGCAGTGCCCGCTACCGGCAACCGGATGGCGGCGTTTACCTCAACGAAGTCCGCGATCCACGCAAGTACCGGTAGCGCGATCATGGATACCCGGAAAATACGCTTCGTTGCCAACCGGCCCTGGCTGACCGAGGACAGCGCCTCCAGACCGGCGCCCATCGGCAAGACCATTCCGGAGTGGTACCGGCAGGCCGACCGCTTCGCCCGTGACCCGGCCACCGGCAAGCATGTCGAGATGCCGGGTGTCGGCGGCAAGATCCCGACCTGGAAGGCGTGCCCGGCCGTATTTGATGTGATGGGCAGCGGCTACACTTACAGGACGCCCTGCGACATCGAGTTCATCGAGGATGCGGCGGGCGGGATACAGGCCAGGGTGCTGGATGCGGGACACCCCAATTTTCTCCTGGAGCGTGACCCATTGCCCCGTTTTGTCGTACCGCCCGGGTATCATGACAGGCATTTCGCCTGGTGGCCGGACTGGGCAGTGGAACTGCCGGAGGGTTACAGTGCCCTGTATATGCACCCGATCAACCGGTTCGAACTGCCCTTTATCACGACCAGCGGCATCGTCGACAACGACAGGGACAAACTGCCGGGCACCATGCCCTTCTTTTTTCTCAAGGGCATTACCGGCATACTGCCTGCAGGGACGCCCTATGCGCAGATCATTCCCTTCCGTCGCGAGCACTGGGATTCGGAAATTGATGCCAGCCTGTCCGTGGAAGAAATGCAGGCCAGGAGTGCGGCCAACAGTGCCAAGTACCGCCAGCCGGACGGCGGCATATACCTGAAGGAAGTCTGGGAAAGACGCAAATACGAGTAATGCCTGGCAACGGGCAAGCGGGGTACACGATGACACGCCAATCCTTCTCCATCCCTTTTCTGGCATTAATGCTTTGCCTGGCCCCGGCAGCAGCCATGGCCCAGCGCGATATGCGCTCGACCTCGCAGCTGCTGGAGGAACTGACCAGCAGTTTCAGCAACGCCCGCGCTGCCGAAGCGGCACTGAAGGCCAACCTGGCGCAGAAAAATGCCTACCAGTCCGAGCAAAGCACCGTTAACCGGGAAAATGCCGAATACAAACGGGAGAGTTCAGACTATGCCCGCGACCTTGCCAGGCATAACGACAACGTCGACACGTTCAATGCCGAGTGCGGCAGTGGCAGAAGCTATACGCGCGAGCAACTGGCTCGTTGTGATGCCACCGAGGCGCAGCTGAAGGCAGCAGGGGCAGCACTGGAAACACGGCGCACGGCGCTGGAAGAAAAGCGGCAGGCCGTCAGGCAGCTGACCGATGCTTTCAACCAGAAGGAGCGGGAACGCGCACAGGTGGCCGAAGCCCTGCTGTCGCGCTACGATGAGGCGGATGCCAACATCAAGGCTATCCTGGCCAGGCTGACCGGCGAAGCAGCATTCAGCCACTGTGCCGGCCGCTCCAGTCCGGAAGCCCAGCAGCAATGCATTCTTCTTGCCTATCAGGGCAGTCGTTAATCTTCGGACAACCAGAAACTTCACAAAGGAAACCTGTATGACATTCACTCGTCGGCTTTACAGAACACTGGCCGGGCTGCTCACCTTCATGGTGGCCATGCAGACCGGCGCACAGGTAGTCAGGCCGGAAAGTGTCGGACTGTCTTCTGAGCGCCTGGTACGCATCGAGGCCCTGATGCAGCGGGAGATCGACAACCAGGCTTTTGCCGGTGCGGTGACCCTGGTTGCGCGTGACAACGACATCGCCTGGTTCCAGGCCCAGGGCGTCATGGATATCGCTTCCGGCAGGCCCATGCAGAAGGACACCGTGTTCCGCATCATGTCCATGACCAAGCCCGTGGTGGCCTTCTCCATTCTCATGATGGCCGAGGAAGGTCGGGTGCGTCTCGATGATCCGGTGTCGCGCTTCATACCCGAACTGAAAGGCCTGCGCGTAGCCGCCGAAGGTATACCGGGCGGCGTCGAGGCCGACCGCGAAATCACCGTCAAGGATCTGCTCACCCACTCCTCCGGCCTGATGAGCGGCCCGGCCGGCAATGGCGCGGTAGCCATCGAATTTACGCCAGACGCCACACTGGCCAGTGTCCTGCCGCAACTGGCTGCGGCACCGCTGGAATTCCAGCCAGGCACACGCTGGGCTTACAGCCCCATGTATGGTTTCGATGTGCTGGCACGGATTGTCGAGGTCGCCTCAGGGGTGGATTTCGGCACCTTTACACGCGCCCGCATCTTCGACCCGCTGGGTATGGATAACACCTACTTCTATCGTGATACACCAGATACCGATGTCGCCACACTGTACCGCAACGACAATGGCAAACTGGTGGAAACGCCCGACATGCCCTTTATCAACGGCGCCTATTTTTCCGGAGGCGGCGGCCTCTTCAGCACGGCCGAGGATTACCTGCAGTTTGCGAAGGTTCTGCTCAACGACGGCGAACTCGATGGCACCCGACTGCTGGGCCGGCGCACCATGGAGCTGATGCGCTCACCCTTCCTGGCCGATACCCTGCCCGGCCGCAATCCCGGTGAAGGCTATGGCCTGGGTGTGCGCGTCATCACTGACCCGATTGCCAACCATACCTGGCTGTCCAAAGGTACCTTCGGGTGGAGCGGTGCTTTCAACACCCATTTCTTCGTCGATCCCGAGGAACGCATCATTGGCCTGTTCATGAGCCAGGTCAGCGGCTCGTCCAGCCGTTTCACGCTGAGACAGGATTTTGAAACCGCCGTCATGCAAGCAGTGATCGAATAACACGGTCTGTACCTAACAGGAACAACAACATCAAAAAACCAGGACAAGAATATGAACAAACGCTTCACCAAACTGGCCCTGTCAGCGGCACTCTCACTTACCGCCCTTGGCGCGCAGGCACACTTCAAGCTGGTCAGCCCGGCATCCTGGATCGAAGAGGATGACCGCGGCGATCCCCAGAAAATGGCTCCCTGCGGCGGCACCCTGGCCGACGGCGGCACCCGCACCGGCGCGGTGACGGATGTGACCGGCGGCAGCATGCTTGAGGTCGCCATCGAGGAAACCATTTTTCATCCAGGCCACTGGCGTGTTTCCCTGGCCCGGCGCATCAACTGGCTGCCGGCAGACAACGTACCGGTAATGAAGGATACCGAGAACGGACCGCGTTCCGACTACTTCGTCATCGATGAAAATCCACAGCCGCCCGTCCTCATCGACGGCCTTTGGGAAAACCAGGAACGGCGCACCGGCCCGCGCATGACCGAGATCCGCATCCCGAACATAGACTGCGAGAGCTGTTTCCTGCAGGTGGTCCAGTTCATGGAGGAGCACCCCGGATTCCGTGAAGGCGGCTTCACTTATCATCACTGCGCGGTGCTCAATATTTCCGCCGACCCCGCCCTGCCTCTGGATGAAGGCTGGTAATCCCAGGTGTGTAAACCGGTAACGCCGGCAATGGAGCATGTCATGACCCGATTCCGATCACTGGCCCAGGCAGCACTGACCCTGTCAGCTGCCATCGTCACCCTCGGTGTGGTTGCCGCAGAACCTGACATGGATGCCATCAATGCGGAAACCCTGTCCCGTTTCCAGGCCATGCTGCAGGTCGACACGTCGAATCCGCCGGGCAATGAAACCGTGCTGGTCGACCAGATCGCGCAAGTATTGCTGAATGAAGGCATCGACGTGCAAACCTTCAGCCGTGATCCCGCCCGCGCCAACCTGGTCGCGCGCCTGCCCGGCAACGGCAGCAAGCGCCCCCTCCTGCTGATGGCCCATCTTGATGTGGTCACCGTCGATCCTGCCAAGTGGACATTCCCGCCTTTTGGCGGCACCGTCGATGAACAGTGGATCTACGGCCGCGGCGCTGTCGACGACAAGGACAATCTCGTCGCTTCCCTGATGACCATGCTCCTGCTCAAGCGCAGCGGCATCGAGCTGGATCGCGATGTCATCTTCCTCGCCGAGGCCGGTGAGGAAGGCGGCGTGCAGTGGGGCATCCAGTTCATGACCAGCGAGCACTTCGATGCCATTGATGCGGAGTACTGCCTTGCTGAAGGCGGCAGCGTGGTTCGCGAAAACGGCGCTCCGCTGTATACCGGCATCCAGGCGGGCGAAAAGAAACGGCGCACCGCAATCCTGACAGCAAACGGCGTTGCCGGGCACGGCTCCGTACCGACACAGAACAATCCGGTGATACGCATCGGCCAGGCCGTCTCCAGGCTGGCTGACTGGCAGGAACCCATTCGCCTGAGCGACACTACCACCGCCATGCTGACACGGATGGCTGATATCGCGCCGCCGGAGACCGCTTCCCGTTATCGCGCCCTGCTCAATCCGGGCTCGCCAGCGGCGGAAGACGCCATGGCGTACCTGCTGGAAAACGATCCCTACATGGCTGCCCTGATGCACAATACCGTCACGCCGACCATCATCAATATCGGCTACCGGTACAATGTCATTCCGTCATCCGGAACCGCCCAGCTGGACGTGCGGGTGATGCCGGAACAGGATTTCGATGCCTTCCTGGATACCATCGCCGCCATCGTCGATGATGACACCATCGAGGTGAGCTGGGATGACGCCCTGGTGCGCCCAAGCGCGCCCGTGAGTCTCAATACGGAAGCCTTCCGGGTCATCGAGTCCGTTTACAGCGAGCATTACGGCGTTCCTGTCATACCCTCCATGAGCACCGGCGCCACCGACATGAGCTACCTGCGGGCGAATGGTGTTGCCTGTTACGGCGTGGGCCCGGGTATCGATCGCGAGGACGGCACCCTGGGCTTCGGCGCACACAGCGACCAGGAGCGCATCCTCGAAGAAGAACTGTACAGGTTCGTTGCGGCCTACCACGAGATCGTCGTGCGTCTGGCCGCCAGCCCCTGATACGACTGTCCTGGGATCCATGCCAGGCACAGATGCATGGTCAGCAGCGTGCAAGGTGCTTCCCGTGAAACGCCAGATGATTCCTGACTCACACTTTCCCTGCCTGCTGACTAGAATTTCCTCTGAACGCCTATCCACCAGTGCCTGGAAGGCGTTTGCCGCAACATATCCTGTGACATTTCCGTAAGATCCGTAACGCTCTTGAACAGGCGTTCATCCGCGGGATCGGTCAACGTGGCGGTGATAACCCAATCCTGGCCGGCAGGTGACCAACTGCCTTGCAGCTGGGACACTTTCAGCCTGTAGGTGCTGAGCAGTGCCGGTGTATGCCGGTCAAGCGAACGATGCCCAATACCCAATCCTTCCGATTCTTGCGCCAGGTCCGTACCGTGCGAATGATCGGTGTAATGCGCAAACTCAGCAGCCAGGGTGAAGTTCACACGAACATCTACCGGCTGTGCCAGGGCTGTCGTGAAGCCAAGGAAAGTCAATAAAGCCAGTAGCGCCCGAGCCGTAAAACACTTGCAACCATAGTCATTAATCTTCATTGCCAACTCCTTATCCAAGAAATTGAATGCAGGTTATGTAAATTTCCCGGCAAAAAAAATTCGAATTACTGACTTTTTCGATTCGGTTTTTTCGAACCCAGGGGAATAATTCGGCAAAAAAAAGGCAGCGCCGGCGGGTGGGTAACCGGGCTGCCTCAGGGGGGTGGGAGGGGCTTGATTAACGTCGTAAACAGGGAGACCCGGTGTCAGTGTTCCGTGTACTTCCCTTTCAATCTTTCACTGTTCCTGTTAAGCGTCTGTTTCAGCCTGGATGCACAGTGCCTGATAGCAAGGTACATATCAGACTGGGTCGACTGCAACACGAGAGAAGGTGCATGATCCAGGTTCAGGACTACACGGCAGGACTTGTCGATGCCGCCATGCTGATTGCCATTGATATCCTCTAGCCTGACAGCCACTGTTCGTACTTCGTGGTGGCGCTCTGTCACCTTGAGAATCGATTCCTGCACAACACTCTTCAAAGCCTTTGTCAGGGGAAAGCCCCTGGCCTGTATATGGATACTCATGTCTTTTTTCTCCGGATGTTGAACATGAGTGAATCCTAGACTAATCCGATTTATCGCAAAATTCGTATTTTATATATGAATAATTCGAATTTTTCGAACTGAGAGGCAGCCCGTGAACATCAACTACAAACACCTGAACTACTTCTGGGCCGTGGCAAAAACCGGCAGTATTGCCAATGCCAGCGAGACCCTGCACATCACACCCCAGACTATAAGCGGCCAGATATCGCTGCTTGAAGACACTATCGGTGAAAAACTGCTGGAACGACAGGGCAGGAGACTGGTTCTTACCAATAAGGGAAAAATTGTCTTCACTTACGCCGATGAAATATTCAGCCTGGGCGAGGAACTGACTGAGTTCCTGAGGGGATCCAGAAGCTACCTGCAGAGCGCCTTCAATGTCGGCGTCATGGACGGCATTCCCAAGATAATAGCGTGCAAGATTCTTGAGCCTGCCATGGAAGATGACAGCATAAGCATTACCTGCCGCGAGGGAAGCTTCGATCAGCTCATCGCCAAACTGGCGATTCGCGAACTTGACCTGGTGATTAGCGACATGCCGGTAACCACCGCGTACAGCATAAAAGCCTACAACCACAAGATTGGCGAAAGCCCGATTACCTGCTTTGCAAAACCTCAAATTGCCAAGAAGCTGCGCAACGGATTCCCCGCCAGTCTTGACCAGGCTCCGGTCCTGCTGCCGACGAACAACAGTACGATCCGGCCCGCTCTCGACCAATGGTTCATGTCCGAAGGTGTGAGACCGAATGTGGTTGGCGAATTTGATGACAGCGCCTTGCTCAAGGCATTTGGCGAAGGCGGTGCCGGCGCATTCTTCATGCCCAGCATAATCGAGAAGGAAATTTGCCAGCACTACCATGTGGGCGTGGTGGGCAGGACAACTCATGTGCGGGAGCAGTTTTACGCACTGTCCCTGGACCGGCAGCTCAGCAAGGGGCCGCCTATTCTTGCATCCATCTACGAGTCAGCCCGGGGCATGCTGGCGCCGCAGGAATGAACAAGCATCCATACTGCCGGGATGAATTGGCCCCCGTAATATGATAGCTTTGCGGCCCCGGCAAAGGATAACCATGAACCCGACAGACAGGCCAAAACTCGAATTGCCCGACGGTGCAGACAAGCTGCTGCTGCATTCCTGCTGCGCGCCCTGCTCCGGCGAGGTCATGGAAGCCATCCATGCCTCCGGCATCGAATACAGCATCTTTTTTTACAACCCGAACATCCATCCGAAACGGGAATACCTGCTACGCAAGGAAGAGAACATTCGCTTCGCCGAACAGCACGGCATCGAGTTCATCGACGCCGACTATGATACCGACAACTGGTTCGAACGCGTGAAAGGCCTTGAGTGGGAACCGGAACGCGGTGAGCGCTGTACCAAGTGCTTCGACATGCGCTTCGAGCGCACGGCACTGTATGCCGAGGAACACGGCTTCCCGGCGATCTCATCCTCGCTCGGCATCTCGCGCTGGAAGAACATGGAGCAGATCAACGATTGCGGCAGGCGAGCCGCGTCACGCTACGACAACATGGTGTACTGGGATTACAACTGGCGTAAGGGCGGTGGCGCACAGCGCATGATCGAGATCAGCAAGCGTGAGGGGTTCTACCAGCAGGAATACTGCGGCTGCGTGTACTCCCTGCGCGACACCAACAATCACCGCCTGGCCCAGGGCCGCGACCGCATCAAAATCGGCGTGCAGCACTACACCCACGAAGATGAGTAAGCACGCGTAGTCCTGAGCCGCGTTTCAGCGCTCCTCCCATTCCTCAACGTATTCCTCTACCGCCTCCGTGTCGTCGAATGTAGCGATATGGAACAGGGCATCGCCCTGATTTACCAGGGGGATCATGGTAATGCCGACAATGATGCCTTCCTTGTTGGCGCAGACCCGTACCGAGGAGTCACCGTAGGGATCAGACAGCAGCCCCAGCAGCTCCCCCTCATCGACACGTGCACCCAGGCCCCTGCGCGTCCTCAACGCACCGCTGTGCGGCGCCCTCACCCAGTGGCTGGAACGGGCAATGAAGACTTCCTTTTCCTGCCCAAGCGCCATCACCTTGCGCTGGGCCAGCATACCGATTTCACCCATCACGTTGAGAACGCCACGCAGGCCGGTGCGGATGACCTTTTCATCGAAACGCAGGGCCTCCCCGCCTTCGAACAGCAGCATGGGAATGCCTTTTTCCTCGGCGGCCTGCCTGAGTGAGCCATCCCTGATGGAGGAATTCAGTACCACCGGCACACCGAAGGCCCTGGCCAGCGCCGTGGTTTCTTCGTTGTCCAGGTGGGCACGGATCTGCGGCAGGTTGCTGCGGTGGATGGCACCGGTATGCAGGTCTATGCCGTGCGTACACTTGCTGACGATCTCGGTCATGAAAACGTGGGCTACCTGCGAGGCCAGGGAACCGTTTTCCGAACCGGGGAAGCAGCGGTTGAGATCGCGCCGGTCAGGCAGGTAGCGGGAATGGCTGTTGAATCCGAAAACGTTGACGATAGGCACGGCAATGAGGGTGCCGCACAGGGTCTTGCGGTTCACCACCTTGCGCGCGAGCAGGCGCTTGATGATCTCCACCCCATTGATTTCATCGCCATGGATGGCCGCCGAGACGAACAGCGTTGGACCAGGGCGCCTGCCACGCACCACTTCCACGGGAATCACCATTTCCGTGTAATCGTGGAGCTTGGCGCAGCTGATCTCGATGCGCTTGCGGGTCCCGGGCCTGATGGTTTCCCCGGCAATTTCCAGTTTCTGGATGTCTCCGTCAGTCATTCATTGCAGTCCTGATTTGTCTTGGCCCATCTTATCCCTTTAAATACTCTCTTGCTTCCTGTTCCGACATGGACTGATTATGCCTGATGTACTGGCGGAAAAACTGCAGCTGTTTTTTGCCACCGAGCAACCCGAAGCGCGGCGGATTTTTCATGGCCGCGGACACTGCTACCCGGGATTCGAACACCTGTGCTTGGACTGGTTCGGTCCCGTGGCGCTCATCTCCGCCTGGCAGCCCCATGACAATCCGGAAACCCTGAAACAGCAGATCCTCGAAGCCGATGTAAACAACCAGGTGGGAAGCATCGTGCTGCAGCATCGTCATGTCGACCAGTCACCCGCGGAAACCCTGCATGGCCCGGACCCCGGACGCGTCATCGTGCGGTCCGAGGGCCTGCGTTTCGAGGTGAATCCCGGACGGCGGCAGAATGCGGGCCTGTTCCTCGACATGGGCCCGATGCGGGAGTGGCTGTTGGCCAACAGTGAAGGCAGGAACGTCCTCAACCTGTTCGCTTATACCTGCGCCCTGTCCGTAGCGGCACTGGCCGGCGGCGCCATGAGCGTCACCAACGTGGATATGTCCAGGCCCAGCATCGAATGGGGCATGCGCAACCACCAGCTTAACGGCCAGGACATGGCCTGCATACACAACGTGCCGCACAACCTGTTCACTTCCTGGGGCAAGCTAAAGCAGTTCGGCCGCTACGACCTGGTCATCATCGATCCGCCAGCACGGCAGAAAGGCAGCTTCGACGCCGAGCGCGATTACAAGAGCGTGGTGAAACGATTACCAAAACTGTGCAACCCCGATGCGACCGTCATCGCGGCGTTGAACAGCCCGTTCCTGGGCAGGGACTTTTTGCTGGAAATCTTTGCCAAAGAATTGCCCGACGCCCGGTTCGGGGAATGGCTGCCGGTGGCGACGGCGTTCGAGGAAAACGATCCTGACAAGGGGCTCAAAATTGCCCGCTATACCCTGCCTGCTTGATCACCGGTAATACGCCAGCGAACCAATCCACTGGTTAACGACCCCGGAGACCTCCGACATGCCGAAGGTGGCGTGGAACACCTGCTGGAACAGGAGCCAGCCGACACCTGTCCAGGTGTACTTGTTGATTGCGCCTGAGGCACGCCACTCCTGCACGATGATGGCGAGCGCCATCAGGTCGAGTGTGATGTACATCGGCACCAACGGGAAGTACGTGATCCCGAACGGCACCATGTAGAGGCGGTGGATGCCCGGCGGCAGAATCGGCAACATGGCAAACAGGATGAGCCGACGGTGAACGTCATGGTTGCCCCTGTTGCGGATGGCCAGGGTGAACAGGAGACCGAAACCGGTGACTGCCATGTAACCAAGAAAGATGCCATGGTTCGGTCCTTTCGGCGATGTAATCCCGGAAGCGCCCAGGATGGTGATCAGGCAACCCATCAGGATGACGGCCATGGCATGGGCGATGGCGTACATCCCCAGGCTGCGGTGCAGCCTGACATTGCGCACGTTCACCAGTCCCGCCTGTACCACCAGCAGGATCATCCAGGTGGAGTAGACGAACCCGTGCAGATGCACGACCGGCGGTGCCGGCGGAAAGGTGCCGGTCGCCAGCGGGAAAAAGTAGGTCATGCCGAAGCCGCCGAAGACGAAGAATGCCATCAGCAGCGTCATCCAGAAGAAAAAGGATGGCCGGAATGTCGCGGAGGCGACGGGTGGAGCCGAAACGACCGTGCTCATGGGTGCTTCTCCCTCATGGCGGTATTGAATCTTGTTGTTTTAATGATACGGCGTTGGGCAGGATAACCGGCAAACCCGGTGCCGTCCAGACTGCAGGAGGACAGGATGGTGACTCTGCTTGAATAATCGACCGTCGCCAATGAAGCGGCATGCTCAGGGCATCAGGTGCTCGTAACGCCGGTCAGTCAACATTCTCATGAAGGCGACCAGGGCCTTGATGCGACGCTCATCCAGGGCGGGCGCCGACTCCAGCTTTTCCCAGTCGATATTGTCCGCGATCTCGGGCTCGCCCCAGGGCTCGCCGGTATCGGGATTGATGTCGCGGGCAGGCCCGCGCACATTGAACTTGTTGTAGAAACGCACCACGGTTTCCAGATCCGGAAACACGCCGTTATGCATGTAGGGGGCCGTCATGGCCACGTTGCGCAATGTCGGTGTCTTGAACTTGCCGGCCTGCGCCGGGTCGTCCACCTGCGGGTTTTCCAGCAGGCCGTAATCGAGATGATCGGGACCCAGCCCGTTGGCCTTGCGCAGCGCCACATTCACCGGCGTGGCGACATTGAAGTACTTGTAGTTCGTGAACAGCTCCCCTTCACTTTCGGCAAACGGCTTGAGCTGGTGACACTGGTTGCAATTGGTGAACTGTGGGGAGAAGAACAGGGTCATGCCCAGTTCTTCCTCTACAGTGGGCTCATACTCACCGCGCAGGTAGCGGTCGTACTTGGAATCGAACGGCGAGAAGAATTCGGTTCGCTCGAGTGCGGCAATGGCTTCCGTCATGCGCCTGTAGGCGACATCGACATCCTCGAAGATATCATCGCCCCACAGCTCCTTAAAGGCGGCAGGAAACAGCGTGTGTTCCTGCAAACGCTCCACCACGGCGGCTTTCGATGCCATCTGCATCTCGATAGGATTGAGAAAGGGACCGCCAGCCTGGCCTTCGAGGTCGGGCTCGCGGCCATCCCAGAACATGCCGCCAACGTAGTCGCCGTCCTCGTTGCGGTGAAACACCGGTGTCAGTGCCGCATAGGCCAGCGTCGGGGCGTTGCGGTCACCCAGTGACTTCATGTCATTGCCGACGGAAGCGGCGCGCCCGACCGGGCTGCCGCGCCAGTCCATGAAGGCCTGCGCGGGGTCATGACAGGAGGCGCAGCTCTGGGTCTTGTCGCGTGACAGGGTCACGTCGAAAAACAGGGCGGTGCCCAGATCAACGAGTTTCTGCTGGTATAACGGATCATCCTGCGCCACGGCGAAAGCGGGCAGGATCAGTGTCGTAAGCAGGAACCGAATGTACCGCATCACGCTCGCCTCGTACTCAGATGGTTGTCCCAGAACACGCTGCCGGTAGCAGCACTGTCGAGTTCAGTGACCGCGTCATGCAACGGGTCGTAATGGCTGATACGACCGGTACCCGCGGTATACAGGAAGCCGTTTTCCACGGCACAGATACCGCAACCGTCGCGTGAGCGCAGGGAACGCACCATCTCACCGCTGCGTGCATGCCAGAGGGTGATCAGGTTGCCTCGCGGACAGGTGGCGGCGAAATAATCGCCCGAAGCATCATAGCGAATAGAGCCGACATACTGTGACATCTGGCCCTGCTGTGGTTCGGGCGCCCATAGCGGCGTCAGGGGTTGGCCCTGGGTATGCGTGGCGATCAGTGGTGCGCGCTCGAACGGCTCTCCCTCGTACTGCATGCCCATGACCACTTGCCCAGCGGCATTGAGATCGATGTGGCGAATGCTGGCCTTGTGCCAGTCCGAATCGAGGGTGTGCTGTTCGAGCAGCTGGCCGTTGCCGGCATCGATATAGGCGAGTGAGGGCTGCATGGAGTCGATATTCAGCTTGGCCCGAGGCTGCTCAGGCGATGTCCGGATGCCGCCATTGGCGATGACGAGAACACCCGCCTGCTGCTTCAGCAGAAGTTCATGGGGGCCTACTCCGTAACTGGGAAACTCCAGGCTGCGGGTCATGGTGATACTGTCACCGTCGCGCACCACATCCCAGGCGACGATGCGGCCGCTGTCACCGTTGATGAACTGCCAGGCATTTTCGCTGGTATAGAAACGATCACCCGCTGTCGTGAACACGCCGTGGCCATACAGATGGCGGTCCATGGGAACGGTGATCTCCGCCAACCTGGCGCCGGTGTCGATGTCCCCAACCCAGAGGTAGCGGCCCGGACGGCGGGCGAGCACGACATAAATGCCCAACCCTTCATGAATCGCGATGTAGTGGGCCCGGGACGGCAGGGCATGCTTGAATACCTGGCTGACCAGACCGTTCGACTGACGGAACCCGATCACCCAGTGCCGGTCGTCGGCATCGGACGCCGCACTGAGAAACAACGGCGTTTCCCGGGCCGTGCTGACGGCAAAAGCCGGCGCGGCGAGCAGCCCGGTTGTGAGAGCGAGAAAGTGTCGACGCTTCAGGTTTCCGCCCCGGTCAGGAGCAAGGCTGGTGGACAATGTCCGCTCCATGATCAGTCCCCATCCAGCGAATTGAAGCCTAGATAAAGGTCGGTGTTTTTCAGGCTGGCCTCGAAGGCCTCGAACAGGGCATCAAGACCGGCGGCGACGGCGAGCAGGCGGGCGTGACCGCCCTCTGCCGCCAGTGCCGTGTCGAAAGCATCGGGCAACCCGTTGAAGGAGTCGTCAAGTTCCGCAAAGCGGGCACTGATCGCTGCCACGTCTTCCGGATACAGGACGGCACTCAGGGCAACGTCCTGGTTTTCGCTGCCGTTAAACAACTCCTCCAGCGCCTGCACATTGAGCCTGAGGTTTCTCAGGGAGCGGGCCGAGCGCCAGGATTCGGCGCGGCGGACGCGGGCCTGGCTGGAGGTCTCACCGATCACCTCTTCCAGTTTCTGCTGCTGGATGCGGCGCACGGTTTCGACCTGGGCCTTCAGGAAATCGATGGTGGCATCTTCGCTGCTTTCGAAGAATCCGCGGTCGTCTGCATTGGCGACCGTAGCCCGGAATTCATCGACCCAACGCGTATGCACACCGGTGGCAATTTCATCGATATTGCGGGCAATGGCCTGGGCCACCTGGCAGCGGAACGGGTCTGACTGCAGTGCTGCCAGGCTGTCGTCTTCGAACAACAGGCGCTCCAGGGCGGGAAACCCCTGCACGCCGACACTTTCCCGGGCAAAACTTTCCGGGGCCAGCACAGCGGGATCCTGTCCCGCTATCAATGTATCGAGCTGACGCGCGCCGGTGCCTTTTTCGTCCGGCCAGTAATGTACCCGGAAATTCCAGTTGAAATAGGTGATGGGCCCGAACTGGATGTGCTGCACGCTCTCCCAGGCATCAAGGCTGGCGTGGTAACCCGCCTGGAAAGTGGTGAGGGTGACCGCATCCGGCGCCTGGCAGAAGCGGGCTGCCGCCTCGGCAAGTCCGGTAGCGGCACTGGCGAAAACGGCATAGGCGGGAATCACCTGGTGGTCGGCCACGGCCAGGTTGACCGCGTTGAAGTCGTCAGAGGGTTGGCCGGCATCCTGGGCAGCAAGGGGCACAGAGGTCAGCCCGGTGATCAGAAGGCAGAGGAATCGTGTCATGGTAAATAATTCTAATTGAGAACGGTTCTCATTATAGACCATCGAGGAAGGTGATGACATCACCTCGTTCAGCCCCGTTAAGGTCCAGGTAAGCCTGTCTGGCCGGGGCGGCTTCGCCGTCATGCCAGAGGATTGCCTCTTGCAGGTTGCGCGCCCTGCCGTCATGCAGGTAGCCCCCGGTGCGGTCCAGGCCCCACAATGGCGGCGTGCGCCACTCGTTACCCGCCGCCGCGCCTTCCGCCAGATTGTCCGCCAGGCCGGGGCCCATGTCATGGAGCAACAGGTCCGTGTACGGGGTCACGATGCTGCCATCCACCTCGAACTCGGGCACATGGCATTCCGCACAGCCCGCTTCTGCAAAGAGACCCGCGCCGCGCTGAATGCTTTCAGCGGTGTAGTCTGCCGGAACCGGGGCCGGCAATGCCCTGATGTAGGTCAACAAGAGCTCCAGCACCTGCTCGCTCACCTCGAGGCTGTCGCCGCCGGCGCCGGCGGGTGCGGCCAGGCAAGCCACCTGCGCGGGCGTGCAGTCACCGTGAGCGGAATGCCGCACCGGGTTACCCAGACCAAGGTCAAGACTGAGCGCCCTGCCCGCCTGTTCGCGCAGGTCCGGTTGCGAGGCCTTCCAGCCGAAACGGCCGATGCGTCCATCCAGTAATCGCGGCAGCCTGCCTGAAATGCCGTTGCCATCGGCGTCGTCGGGATCAGCCAGTTGCTCGAGCATGCTCTCAGGGATGGTTTCCAGCAGGCCCAGGCCTGCCAGCGATGGCGCGATACGCAATGAAAGGTCATTACTGGCCAGCGGACCGTAATGCAAATCGGTTATCGCCACGGAAACGGAGCGTAGTGCCCCGGTTATACGCGGGTCGGACCAGGTGACGCTGACAGCTGCTTCCGCCGGCACCCCCGGGCGCGTGAACTTCTGCAACTGCTCGCCGTAAACCCCGTCGTTGATGTGTATCGTGCGCGAAACGTCGGCATCGCCCCTGCCGCCGCCGGGGTGACACTGGTTGCAGGAACGGGCATTGAAATAGGGACCGAGGCCGTCGCTGGCACCGGTGGAAGCCGGCGCGAACACCCACTGTTTTTCAAACAGGGCCTTGCCGGTGACGTAATCCAGGGAGGGCTGGGCGACCGAGAAAGTCGCCACTGAAAACAGAAGCGCAAAAAATATCAGATCAAAAAATGGCTTCAGGGTTGTCAAGGGAGTCGGAACCTTCGATGCTCACGTTTGTCAGCGCCAGGGCATTGATGATCTTTTCGATGGTGCGGGTTTCTTCCATCAGCGCATTGACGATGCGCGTGATCACGGCTTCACCCCGCGTATTGTCACGGCCGATCAGTACGTCGAAGGTATTGCCGCGTGCCGCTTCGTCAACAAGGGCGGTCATGGCGAATTCGGTTTCCTCGAGACGCGCCATCATCTCGGCATGCACGGCCGCGTCTTCCTGGCGCAGCAATTGCGCAAGCGAGGGTCCGGCAACGACTTCACCATTGATGCGGCGGTATTCCCCCATGAACACGTTGCGAATGCCGAGTGCATCATAGTAGTGGGAGTTATGCGTATTGTCGGAAAAACAGTCATGCTCCTCTTCCGGGTCGTTCAGCAGCAGACCGAGGCGAATGCGTTCACCGGCCAGTTCACCATAAGCCAGGCTGCCCATGCCGGTGAGCATGGTGGACAGTGCACCTTGCGTGCCCTTGCCCAGCAGGTCGTTGTAAGCGGCGCCCCCGTCCTGCCAGTTGTGCACCATTTCCTCGAGGTCGCTGACCAGTAGTTCGACAGCCGCGGCCAGATATGCACGGCGGCGGTCACAGTGACCGTTGGTGCAGTTGTCGAGCGAGTAGTCGGTCCAGGGCCGGTTGCCGGCGCCAGGATTGGTGCCGTTAAGGTCCTGCCCCCAGAGCAGGAACTCGATGGCGTGGTAGCCGGTGGCGACATTGGCTTCGACGCCGTCGAGCAGGTGCAGTTCCTCGGCCAGCAGTTGCGGGGAGATCACCGCCGCGTCGACGATGATGCCGCCGGCGTCGAGCAATTCGTTGGCGATGACGTTGGCGCTGTAGAAATAATTGAAATCGGATTCCATGCCGTAAACCGGTGCCGTGTAATCGATCAGGCCCTCGTCCAGCGGCCATGAATTCACCCGGCCTTCCCATTCGTCCACTACGGAATTGCCGAAACGGAAAGCCTCGGTTTGCTGGTAGGGAATGCGGGCGGCCAGCCAGGCGTTTTTCGCTGCCTGCAACGTATCTGCTGCAGGCGCTTCGAGAAAATCATCCACCGTCTGCTTCAGGACCAGCGCGCTATCTAGGGAGTCACCGTAGGAAGCCCGCGCGATATCGATATAGGTCGCAATGATCGCGTCCGGGTCCACCGGCGCGGTTTTCTCGGGTAAAGCGCTACAGGCGGCCAGGAATGCGGCTATCAGGAACGGTATGGTTTTCTGCATGGTTAGTCAGCGTGTCTGATGACCTTGCCTTCTACCATAAAGATGACGTCTTCAGCAATGTTGGTACTGAGATCGGCGATGCGCTCCATGTACCTTGAACACGACAGTACATTGATGGCCGTTTCAGTATTATGCGGGTTTTTGGCGATTTCCTTTTTCACGACCGTGTACATTTCCCGATTGATCTGGTCCACCTTGTCGTCCATCTCGATGACCTCTTTGGCAAGGCTCATATCCAGCTTGACCAGGGCATCCAGTGATTTGCGAACCATGGTCCGCACCAGATCCGGCAGTTCGTTGACGAATTCCGGCAACGTCGGCAAGGGTTCCTCCTGCATCAGGTCGCGGGCACGCTTGGCGATATTGCTGGCAAAATCACCCATGCGCTCGAGATCATTGTTCACTTTCAGCACTACAACGATGAAGCGCAGATCCACTGCAACGGGCTGGTGCAGCGCCAGTATTTTCAGGCTGTCTTCCTCGATCTTCACCTCCATGTCGTTGATCATGTTCTCGTGCTTGAACACTTCATCGATATAGGAAGCTTCGCGATTGTTCAGCGCCAGGATCGCATTGTTGATCGCCGTCTCCACGAGGTTGCCGAGCTTGAGGACTTCCTTTTTCAGCTTCTCGAGATCGCGACTCAGATGTAACGACATGGCAGGTGTTTCCCCCTATAACCGGTATATTAGCCGAAGCGGCCGGTGACATATTCTTCTGTACGTTTGATCGCCGGGCGCGTGAATATGCGCTTGGTGACGTTGAATTCTATCAGGTCGCCCATCTCCATAAAGGCAGTATAGTCGGAGATCCTCGCTGCCTGCTGCATGTTGTGGGTAACGATGACAATGGTGTATTTCTCTTTCAGTTCGAACATCAGGTCTTCAATGCGGGCTGTCGAAATCGGGTCCAGCGCCGAACAGGGCTCGTCCATCAACAGCACTTCCGGCTCCATGGCCAGCGCCCTGGCGATGCACAGGCGCTGCTGTTGCCCACCGGACAGGTTGAGCGCGGAATCATGCAGCCTGTCTCTTACCTCTTCCCAGAGCGCCGCCTGTTTCAGCGATTTTTCCACCAGTTCATCGGTGGAATCCTTGTAGCCGTTGATCAGCGGTCCCCAGGCGATGTTGTTGTAAATGGATTTCGGGAAAGGGTTCGGTTTCTGGAACACCATGCCGATGCGGCGCCTGACTTCAACCGGATCGACATCCTTGCCGTACAGGTTTTCATTGGCGAACAGCAGCTCGCCATCCACCCGGCAGCCTTCCACGAAATCGTTCATGCGATTCAGGCAGCGCAGCAGCGTGCTCTTGCCGCAGCCCGAAGGGCCTATGATGGCCGTGATCTTGTTGCGGCGAATATTGAAAGACACGTCATTCACCGCTTTCTTTTCCGAGTAGAAAATACTGACGTTGCGCAGTTCAAGCACGGACTTCCTGTGCATGCCGAGCGCCTGCTCTTCAGCCATGGCGATTTCAGGAGACTCACTCATTACTTCAATCTCCGTTCTGTCTTGTTGCGAATATAAATGGCTGTAGCATTCATGATCAGCAGTACCGCAAGGAGAATGATGATACCTGCGGCTGCAAGTTCATGGAACTCTTCCTGCGGCCGGGATACCCAGTTGTAAATCTGTATCGGCAATGCCGTGAAAGAATCCATGGGGCCTTCCGGCAGGAAGGCAACAAATGTCAGTGCACCGATCATGATCAGCGGAGCGGTTTCGCCGATGGCGCGTGATAACGCCAGGATCACGCCGGTCATGATGCCGGGGAACGACGCTGGCAATACGTGAGACCAGGCGGTCTGCCACTTGGTGGCGCCCAGCGAATACGCAGCGTTGCGGATACCCTGCGGTACGGTTTTAATGGCCTCGCGGCTGGCAATGATGATTACGGGCAGGATCAGCAGGCTCATGGTCAGTGCACCGGAGATCAGGCTGCGCTCAAGCGCCAGGTAGCGGACAAATATGGCCAGGCCGAGGATGCCGTACACGATGGAAGGTACACCGGCCAGGTTGGCAATGTTCACTTCGATGACCTTGGCGATCCTGCCCTTGCCGGCGAACTCTTCAAGATACAACGCAGTGGACACTCCCACGGGAATGGAAATCACCGCCACCAGGCCGATCAGCCACACCGTGCCCACCAGCGCGGACTTGATGCCGGCACGTTCCGGGAAACGGGAGGGAAAGCTGTCCAGAAATTGCCAGTCCAGCCAGCCGAAGCCATCGATGGAAACCTGATACAGCAGGACGCCCAGCAACAGGACGCCGGACCAGGTAACAGCAGCGCAGAACCTGGCGAATACTCTCGCCTTGCGATGGCGCCGGACCAGGTTTCGGTGTTCTTGTTCAGTAGTTAACGGCACGCAACAAACCTTTCAAATATTACTCGTACACTTCGCGGAAGCGGTTGAGGATCACCTGGGAAACAATATTGATTACAAGAGTGATTACAAATAAAAGCGTGGCGACCGCAAACAGGGTCTGGTACGCAATGCCGCCCGTCGGTGTATCGCCCAGACTGACCTGCACGATATAGGCTGTCATGGTCTGGATGCTCTCGAACATGCTCAGTGACATGTTGGGCGTTTGCCCCGCGGCCAGGGTCACGGCCATGGTTTCACCAATAGCGCGGGAAATCGCCAGCAGGAATGAGGCCATCACACCGGACAGGCCGGCGGGAACAACAACACGTGTCGTCACTTCATAGGACGTGGCACCCAACGCATAAGCGCCCTGGCGCAGGCTTTCCGGCACTGCCCGCAGGGCATTGTCGCTCAGCGTGGCGATCATCGGCAGGATCATGATGCCGACCACGATGGCGGCGCTCAGTGCATTGAACACCTGGATATCCGGTATCACGCTACGCAATAAAGGCGTGACAAACGTGAGCGCGAAATAACCATAAACCACTGTGGGAATACCGGCCAGCAATTCCAGCACCGGCTTGATGATCCGGCGTACCTTGTCGGAGGCGTATTCACTCAGGTAGATCGCACTCGCCAGGCCGGTGGGTATGGCAATGATGGCGGCACCGATGGTCACGATTAACGTGCCCCACATCAGGGGCAGTACGCCATAGGACGAGGGTTCGAACAGGGGGGTCCATGTTGTGCCCAGGAAGAATTCACCCGGCGACACGGTTTCGAAAAAGTTCAGGGTTTCAGACAGCAGCAGGATGACGATGGCCGCCGTCGTGGCAATCGAAACGAAAGCGCAAAGTCCAAGCCAGCCCTTGATCAGGAACTCGCCCCAGCGGATACCTGACTTCTTGATGGAAGCGGGTGCCCGCGGGACATCTTGGATCTCGGCTACCGGGGTATCCGTTTCTCGTTCTTGGGTCATGAAAAGCCTGTGCCGAAACCAATCAGGGCAGGTTGGGGATATTAGCCTTTAAATCACCAGAATTTAACAAAAATTCGTTAAGGAGTCAGAAAGCGGCGAGCTTTTCCCGGGATGACTGGTACATTTCCTCAGGCAGCTCGATGTAACCCACTTCGCTGGCCAGTACGCCGGCATTGTCGATGTAGAAATTCAGGAAAGCACGGACTTCCGGACGCGCCAGGCTGGCGGTATTGAGGTAGATGAAAATCGGCCTGGAGAGCGGGCTGTAAGTGCCGTCATTAATGGTGGTTGCGGTCGGAGTCACCGGGCCGTTGCCGCCGTCAATGGGAACCACCTTCAGCTTGTCCTGATTTTCCACATAGTAGGCAAAACCGAAGAAACCCAGTGCATATTCGTCCCCGGCAATGCCCTGGACGAGCACGTTGTCATCCTCGCTAGCGGTGTAATCGGGACGAGAGGCACCGGATTCACCGTTGACCGCTTCAGTAAAGTAATCGAAGGTGCCGGAATCGGTGCCGGGGCCGTAGAGCCTGATCGGGGCGCTCGGCCAGTCCGGACGGATATCGTCCCAGCTGTCCACCGTGGAGCCAGGCTGCCAGATCTTCTGCAGCTCAGCCACGGTCAGTGAATCAACCCAGTCGTTTTGGGGATTGACCACGATCGACAGGCCGTCGAAAGCGACCGGAATTTCGAGGTACTCGATGCCGTTGGCTTCAGCCTCCATGCTTTCCGATTCCTTGATGGTCCTGGAAGCATCGTTGATGTCGATTTCCCTGGCCAGGAACTTCTTGAATCCGCCGCCCGTGCCAGACACGCCTACAGTCACCCGTACACGCGGCGCCACAGCCAGGAATTCCTCCGCCACCGCTTCACTGATCGGGTACACCGTGCTGGAACCATCGAGGGTTACCACACCCTGCAAGGCACCAGCGCCGGCAGAGATGCCGGCATCTGCGGAAGACTCTCCACCACTGCCGCCGCAGCCAGCGATAACAACAGTGACGACTAACAGGGTGAGAGCTTTCAGTGATTTAAGCATAGTAGAAGTGTTCATTAATGACCGGTTCCTGAGGGTAGGGATAGACGTATTGCCGATGGCGCGCATTTTTGCATTACTCTATTAAGATTGCATAAAGATAATCATATCTTTTTCTGAATCGCTTAACCTGGATCAATAACGCCTCTCCAACGCCGGTTTCTCGCCTCCCCTCCCTGCTGATTGACGGTGCTTTCATGCCGTCTTAATCCAGTCTTTACCACAAATTTAAAACTTAACATACCCTTCATTAAATCTTAATAATTCTCTGTGACAATGCGCCGCAATTCACGGGCTCTGCTACAGCATGGAGACATCCAAATGAAACTAAAACCCCTTTCCCGGCTCAATCAGGCATTGATCGCAGCAGCTTTGCTGAATGCCAGCGCCGCTGTTTACGCTGCAGATGTGGAATTACTCGATATTCTTCTCGCCAACGGGGCCATCACCCAGGAGCAGTATGACGTCCTGGTGGAAAGGGACGCGATCAGCAGTGACGACATCATCGTGGCGCGGCCGAGTTCAGAGAATGCAAACGTTGAAGTCATTGACCTGGAAAATCGCATTGCTGCCCAGGTCAACGAGTATATCGACACAGAAATCCCGGTCGTAGCCAGCCAGACAAGCAGTGGTTTTCGCATGGCAACAAGGGATGGTAACTGGCGTACCGAGGTGCAGTGGCGTTCACAGCTGCGATTTACCACGCCTTACCGGTCAGACCCCAGGCAGGTCTCGCACTTCAACGCAGAAAACCAGAACAATTTCGAGGCGCGCCGGTTGCGCATGAAAGTTGGCGGTCATGGCTACCGCCCCTGGCTCAGCTACTATGCCGAAGTCGACTTCCAGCCCTCGCGTGATGTCGATGATGATGCCGAAGCTGCCAGCGCCAGGGTCATCGACTGGCGTCTTGATATCGCGAAATGGGACTGGGGCGGCATCCGGGTAGGTCAATGGAAGATTGACCTCAACCGCGAACGTGTCGATTCCTCGGGCAGGCAACAGTTCGTCGAACGCTCCATCGCCAACCGGGTTTTCACCATCGACCGCCAGGTTGGTGTCCAGGTCAGGGGCCATGTCTTCAAGGAAACGCCGGCAGATATGCGTTTTTACGCGGGCGTGTTCAACGGCGAAGGCCGTGGTGTGAACAACACTGACAACAACATGATGTACATGGGCAGGCTGCAATGGAACTTTATGGGCAGGGATCTGGACTGGCGGCAAACCGACGTCGAGTACACGGAGCGCCCCACCGGAAGCTTTGCCCTTGCCGGCATGACCACTACCGGCAGCTGCACCCGCTGGTCGTCATCGGGATGCGGCAACCTCGATGGCTTCGTTAGCCCTGCCAATGCAGCCCCGGACCAGTACGATATCGATCAGTGGGTCCAGGAATTTGCCTTCAAGTACCGGGGCTTTTCTGCCCAGCAGGAGTACCATCACAAAACTGTCGGCGACAACGTGAATGGCACCGAGTACGAGTTGACAGGTGGCTATGTACAGGCCGGTTATTTCTTCCACAATGTATTCCCGGAATTCCCGGAAGAGCTTGAACTTGCGTTTCGTTATGCTTTCGTTGATGAGCCAAACAGGACTGACCTCGTATTGGAAAACGAGCGCACGGAAACGACCTTTGGCGCCAACTGGTTCTTCAATGGCCACAATAACAAGCTGACACTGGATTTTTCCCGCCTGGATCTGGATGATTCTTTCCTGGCCATGGGCGAGTCTGACAACCGCCTGCGCTTCCAGTGGGACGTGTCGTTTTAATTGAAATTACCAAACCGGTTGTGAACCGGTAACAGGAAACGGGATCTGGCGAACCAGATCCCGTTTTTTTATGGTGCAGAGGAAGATTCTGTATCCAGCGGCATCCTGAAGGTGAACGTGGAGCCGCTCCCCAGCTGGCTTTCTACCCCCAGGCTGCCGCCATGCTTCTCAGCAATATTCTTGACGATGGACAAACCCAGTCCTGTTCCGCCCAGGCTCTGCGAGCGCGCCTTGTCGACCCGGTAAAAACGCTCGAACACCCTTTGCTGGTACTGGGGGCTGATGCCGATACCGGTATCGCTGACCTGTAGTACGGCGCTGTCACCTTCCTTGAAAACCCTCACCGTGATAGTTCCGGGATCCGTGGTGTACTTGATGGCGTTATCGATAAGGTTATCAAGCAACTGGCTCAGGTTCTGCCGGTCAGCCATGACCATAATCTCCGTGTCTGGCAGCTCAGCATCAAGGTCATGCCCCTTTTCTTCGGCGACAGCCTGTCCGGCCCGCACTGCCTGCCTGGCCAGATCAACGAAGTTGATGCGGGTGAACTCCTCTTTGCTTTGGCTGCTTTCGAGTCGCGAGATGGTCATCAGGTCTCCCACCAGCTGCGACAGGCGCAGGCTCTGCGCATGCACGCGTTCAATAAAGTGCACAACGGTTTTGGCGTCAACATCTTCATCGCCGAGGATGGTTTCAGTCAGCCCGCGTATGGCAGTGATCGGCGTCTTCAGTTCATGGGAGGCATTGGCCACGAAATCTGTGCGAATACGTTCCAGATTTTTCAGGTCGGTGATGTCGTGCAGTACCAGGACGGCACCGATGGGCTCACTCGCGTCATTGCTCAGGGATGCTGCATAGATATCCACTACCATCTGGTCGGATTCACGATTCAGTCTCATCTGGGTCTTGATCACGGACTGCGTGGAAATGGCCTGGTCGAGGGCATTGAGGATTTCGCGATTGCGGACTTCCTGCCACAGCGGCTTGCCTACGGACTGCTTTTCGTTTACCTGCAGCAACCTCGCAGCCGCTTCGTTGATATGCAGGATGTTCTGGTCCATGTCGACGTCGATGACCCCCTCTACCATGCAGGTAAATACCGTGGACAGGCGGTTGCGGTCGGCGGTGACATCTGTGACCCGGCGCGCTGAACTGCGTGCCATCTGGTTGATTGCTTCTGCCAGTTTCTTCAGCCCCACAGAATTGCCTTCCGGGATGCGCCTGGCGAAATTTCCCCGGGATATCTCCTCGGCGACGACAGTCAACTCTTCTACTTTCCAGGTCTGGCGGGCGGCGAGATAAAAGGCAACGAGAAGGGCAATAAAGGTAATGATGGAGGCATTGCGGACGATGAGCATCTGCGACTGGCGTATCTCGGCGGCAAGCGCAGTTTCCGCTTTGGCAACCCGAACGAAGCCGGCGAACTGCCCCCGGCTTTCCACCCGTTTTGCCAGGTACAGGAAACTTTCTTCCAGGGTATAGCTGTAACGCTGGGCCCACCCGGTACCGTTGGCAAGGGCGCCCTGCACTTCCGGCCTCCGGAAATGGTTGTCCATGCTGTAGGGATCTTCATGGGAATCTGCCAGTACGACGCCGTTGTGATCAATGATAGTGATGCGCAGGCCGGATACTTCGGAGAGGGAATCCGAACTTTCCCGCAAACCCTGGTAATCCAGGTTGCCGATGGCAGGGCCGGCATACCGGGCGAGACTGTCGGCCGTCACTTCCATGCTTTGACGGAGGTTTTCCTGCGCCTGTTCACTGTTGCGCGGTAACAGGGAGACGGCTAACAGGAAAGTGCCCACAAGTGCCACGGCTACATAGCCCAGGTAGGTACGCCAGAAATAATGTGACTTCAGAAACATGGTTTCAACTTGACTCCTGGGCAAGACAGCTGCTCATGCAACGGCCCGGTCGTGCAGGAAGGGATTATAAAGCATGTGCACTGACAGTATGTCAGGCCAGATCCCTGAGACGGTAGCCGACACCCCGGATGGTTTCGATCAGGGGCGGATCTATATCCATTTTCTTGCGGATGCCCCGGATATGGACGTCGATGTTGCGGTCGACCACGACCACTTCATCGCCCATGGCCCGGCTCAGCAGCTGCTCGCGGGAAAATACCCGACCCGGATTGCTGGCGAGATAATGCAGCAACCGGAATTCAGTCGCCGTCAGCCTGACTTCCTTGCCGCCGATAGTGACCTCGTATTTGCTGGTATCGATGGCCAGGTCACCCACTTTCACTTTCTCGGTAGGAGGGACTGTATCCACCAGTTGGCCACGGCGAAGTACGGCCTTGACCCTGGCCACCAGTTCCTTGGGACTGAAAGGCTTGGTGATGTAATCGTCGGCGCCGACCCCGAGCCCGAGCACGATGTCACTTTCCTCGCCCTTGGCGGTCACCATGATGATCAGGGTGTTCTGGGTGGCCGGGTTGTTCTTGATGGTGCTGCAAATCTCGATACCATCCAGACCGGGCAGCATGAGATCGAGCAACAACAGGTCCGGTAATTCCTTTTCGACCAGCGACAATCCGAGCGTGCCGTTTGTTGCCGAATAGACGTCAAAGCCCTCACGTTTAAGGTTGTAACTCAGGACTTCCAGAATATCGGGTTCGTCTTCGATGATGACTATCTTTTTTTTGCTCATTGACTACAGTTATCGCAAGCAGTTTGGCCGTTAAACCTCGGAAAGCACAGGAGAAAAGAGTAGCATCAATCCGTTAAGGTTTTGTAAAGACACGGGAAGGATAACATTTAAATTAACCTGAATTTAATCTTTATCCGGGGGCCTGCACTGGCTGGCTTTCCCTTGCTATCCCCGACAGGCATCGGCCATAATGCTTCGCTGTTTTGTTCGGGAAAATCCCTGTTTTTTAAGATATTTTTATAAAGATGCCTTCGAAAGAAAAAGATGGCTCGCCGGTCATAGACGATACTGGCGCCAATGCCGATCAAGCGGGAGATGCTTCAGGCAGCAGCGGCACTGGTAGCAGTAGCGGCAGCAAAAAGACGCGTTACGAGGCACTGGTTGGTGACTATTACGGTGACATATTCCGTTATGCCTTCTGGCTGAGCAAAAGCCGCCAGGTGGCGGAAGACCTCACCCAGGAAACCTTCCTGCGCGCCTGGCGGGCACTGGACAGCCTGGAGAACCCGGCCGCCGCCAAGGCGTGGCTATTCACCATCCTGCGGCGGGAAAATGCCCGGCTTTACGAGAAATACCGCCCCGAAACCGATGACATCGACGATTACTCGGTGCCGGAAACCGAAAAGCTGGAGCCCGACCAGTTGCTGGACCGGGAGCTGCTGTACAAGGCCATGGGGGAACTCGAGCCTGAATACCGGGACCCCTTGCTGCTGCAGGTCGTCGGGGGGTTCAGCGGTGAGGAGATTGCGCAGATGCTGGATCTGAACAACAACACCGTCATGACCCGGCTGTTCCGGGCTAGAAACAAGCTGAAGGAAGTACTGGATGGCGGGGACAACTGATGAGCCCCGGCGACAGAACGTTGCCGCAAGTGCAGATGACAGACGAAGGTCCGGCAGCCATTCTGTCGGGAAATTGCGTGGCATTGGCCAATCACGCTGTGGCCAGAAGCCTGTGTAATCAGTAAACTTTTTTTGAGAGACCCGGAAAAATAATGAACGAACAACAATTTCTCGAAAGAGCCCATGCCAACCCGCATGATGATTCTGCAGAATTCCTGGCGGCTGTAGCGCAAAGCCCGCAACGGCAGCAACTGCTTGCCGAACTGCTTAAGTTCGATGGCGCCCTCAAAGCCGGCCTGGCATCGGTGAAACCACCCGCCTCGCTATGCCAGGCGCTGCTGGATATACCGGAGGGCTCACTGCACCCGGATAGCGGCGTCGCTGCAGCCAATGACTCGTTCTGGCGGCGCAATTTCCGTTATGCCGCCGGTCTCGTAATCGCACTGGGCATCATCGGCATCTATAACCAGGGGGAAGCCAACCCCCTTGAGGAAATGGTGTTCTCGCATATCTACAGCGAAATGGATTTTCTCGAGGATGACACACCAGTCTCCCTGGACAATGTCAATTTCATCATGGCGGCCCTGGTGGGTAATGAGTTCCAGAGCTCCCCGGACATGCAGAACCTGCAGATCAATGTCACCAAGGACTGCTATGTCGATTTCATCAATGGTTTGCAGGCGGTGCATATCGTGATGCAGGGCGAAGTCGGCCCGGTTACCGTCATGGTCATCCCGAACACCCCCGTAGCATCCGAATTCGCCATCGCCGATGGCCGCTTTGAAGGGGTGATCAGCCCGACTCCTGGCGGCAACCTGGTCGTGGTCGGTGAAAAAAGCGAGTCCATCCAGCAGTACAGCAGCCTGCTGGCCGCCAATATCAACTGGTAGTACTGGCACAAGCTCCCCGGAAATTACTTCCTGGTCTTTCGGGTAAGAGGTGACAGGCCGTCATCCTGGCTGGTTGCAGCGCCCCTTCCCTTCCCTGTCGGTTGGCGGCGCTTGCCGATATTCTTCTTGTTGCGATGCCGCTCCTTGCTCTTTACCCTGGCTTTCGCTGTGCCGGACTCCTGCTTCTTACCCTTCCCTTTCTGGTCTTTCTTCTTTTTGACCGGCCCGGCAAATCGCGCGGGCAGACCCTTGATGGCGCGCTGGGAAAAGTTCAGCTTCAGGTAGCGGGCGATGCTGTCCATCTGGTTCCATTCCTGGGGCGCCACCAGGGAAATCGCCTTGCCGCTGGCGCCGGCGCGTCCGGTACGGCCGGTACGGTGCACGTAGTCGTCGCCTGACCTGGGAATGGCAAAATTGATGACGAGATCGATGGTGGGGATATCAATACCCCGTGCGGCAAGATCCGTTGCCACCATCACCTGAAACCGGCCGTCGCGAAAGCGTCGCATCACCTCTTTACGCTCGGTCTGCTGCATTTCGCCGTGCAGGCACACCGTAGGATTTCCCTGCTGCACAAGAAAAGCCGCCAGCTGCTCGGCATGTTCGCGTGTATTGGTGAACACCAGCGCCTGCTGGTAGCTTTCGTTGGCCAGCAGCCAGTTGCAGAGTTGGCGCTTGTGACCTGGATCGTCGGCGATTATCGCTTCATGCACGATATCCGCGTTGGCGGTACGTTGTTCATCGACATTGAGTATCTGCGGATCCTTCTGGATGCGCGAGGTGATTCCTTTCAGTTCCCCATGATCCAGCGTGGCGGAGAGCACCATGGTCTGGCGCTCCCCGTTGCACGCACCGACGATGGCCAGGACATCGTCGCGAAAGCCCATGTCGAGTATACGGTCCACCTCATCCAGCACGAGAAATTCCAGGTCGCCGAGCTCGAGGGATTTTTTCTGTACATGCTCGAGCAACCGTCCGGGGGTACCGATGACGATCTCCGGATTCTTGCGGATCTTTGCCTGCTGCGAACGCAGGCCTTCCCCGCCGACAATCACCAGGGAGGTTACGGGCGTGAATCTCGCCAGTTCGCTGCAATGCTTGTCCAGCTGCAGCGCCAGCTCGCGTGTGGGACTGATCACCAGGCAGCGCGTTGCTGTCCTCGGTGACGGCGTGTCCAGCATCCGCTGCAGCACCGGCAACAGGAATGCCGCGCTTTTGCCGCTGCCGGTGCGGGCGCTGGCCTGGATATCCCTGCCGGACAGCACGGCAGGAATCGCCGCCTGCTGGACCGGCGTGGGGTTTTTCAAACCGGCGGCAGCCAGTCCTTTCAGGAGCTTCTCGTCGAGCCCGAATTGATCAAACAATCTGTACTGCCTTTTCCGCTGAATGGTTCATTTGGCTCATTGTAACTTGCCTGACCACATTACCGATGATTTTTGCACCACATTCGTTGCCGAGACTCAGAATAGACTCCGGGTGAAATTGCACCGCACTGACCGGCAGGCTGGCATGCTCGATCGCCATGACGCAACCGTCCTGCGTGCGCGCCGTCACTTCCAGGCAGTCCGGCACCCTGTCAGCCACCAGGGAATGGTAACGCCCGATGCTGATGGGCATTTCCACCCCGTCGAACAGGAAGCCACCGGTCCGGACCAGTTCTGAGCCCTTGCCGTGAACGGGGGTCTCGAGCGTGGCCAACGAGCCGCCGAAATGCTCGACGATGCCCTGCAGGCCCAGGCAGACACCAAAGACCGGCAGGTCATGCTGCAGGCACTGTTCCAGTGTATGACCCAGGTGAGAATCCTGCGGCCTGCCCGGCCCCGGCGACAGCACCACGAGATCCGGTTTTGACGCTTCAATGGCAAAGGCGACATGTTCGGGGCGGACAGTGCTGACCTGTGCACCGGTTTCCTGGAAATAGGCGGACAGTGTATGCACGAAAGAATCATGGTGGTCCACCATGAGCACATGCAGACCTTGCCCAAACAGGTGTTTGTGCATTCCCGGGGTGGAGACCCCGGCATAATCATTGCGGATGGCAGACAACAGGGCCGAGGCCTTGAGCCGCGTTTCCGCCTCCTCCGCATCCGGGACGGAATCGTACAGCAGGGTCGCCCCCGCGCGGACTTCGGCAATGCCATCCTCGATGTGAATAGTGCGCAATGTCAGTCCGGTGTTGATCTCTCCGTTGAACTTGAGAAAGCCCAGCGCGCCACCGTACCAGCGGCGCGGCGACTTCTCGTGATCCTCGATGAACTGGACGGCCGCCTGCTTCGGGGCACCGGTCACGGTTACCGCCCAGGTGTGGGACAGGAAGGCATCGAGTGCATCGAATTCAGGACGCAGCAATCCCTCGACATGATCCACCGTGTGAATCAGGCGTGAATACATTTCCGTCTGACGACGGCCGATCACCCTGACGGAACCCGGGATGCAGATACGCGACTTGTCGTTGCGATCGACATCCGTGCACATGGACAACTCCGCTTCGTCCTTGGCCGAATTGAGCAGCTCTTTCACGCGGGCGGCATCTGCCATGGCATCACTACCGCGGGCAATGGTGCCGGAGATAGGGCAGGTTTCGACGCGCATACCCGCATCGCTTTCCTCCACGCGGACAAACATTTCCGGGGACGCCGCGACCAGGTATTCCTGCTCGCCAAGATTGATAAAGGCGCCATAGGGTGACGGGTTTCGCGCTGACAGGCGCTTGAAAATTGCCGACGGCGCATCCGTGCACGGTTCCCTGAACAACTGTCCAGGAACCGCCTCGAACAGGTCGCCGCGTGCAAAATATCCGATCGCCTTGCGAACCATTTGCGCATATTCACCGGGTGCATGGTCGCAGGCTTCTACTGCTGTTTCCGGGTCGGGCAGTCGGAATGCCGCGCGGGCACCCGTGCGGGGCAAGTACCTGGTGGACATGCCATCAATTTCAAAATCATAACTGTAACGCCTGGCGCTTTCCTTGCTGTGATCCACTGCCAGTATCTCATCCGGCAGGTACAGCACCAGGTCCTGTGCATTCGATCGCCGTTTCAGTTTCATGTTTATGGCTTCGAACTGGAAGGCCAGTTCGTAACCGAAGGCGCCATATAACCCGAGGACGCCGTCAGCACGGCTGTAAAACAATGCGATCACGTCACGCAGCACTGAAAACACCGAGTACTGGCGGCTGCGTTCTTCCTCGAAGACCACCGGGCGCGGCGGCTTCAGGGATGCGACCAGGCCGCCATGGATTTGCTGGACGCTCTTGATCGCCTCGCAGGCGCCGATCACCGGTGCCAGGAACTTCAGCAGCACGCGGCCGCGGGCATTGAGCGCCGTAAAGGCCATTTCCCGGCCTGCTGCGGAAATTGCCAGGGGCGGGTTCACGAAACCGATATCCCAACGTGTGTAGCGTCCCGGAAAATCGAAATTCGATGTAAAGAGGACGCCGCGCTGTGAATCGAGTGCACGGCTGATTTCAGCAGCGGCGTTTGCGTAAGGGGTACTGACGCTGGCGCGGTATACGGTGATCCCACCAGCGGTGTTGTAACGTGCGGAACGTGTTGCATTCATGGCCCTTCTCCGGGATGAGGGCCGTCCGGAAAACCGGGAAGCGTTTTTGATGGATTTCGGGACAAGAAAAAGGCCGCCTCGGTTAACCGGGCGGCCTGTTTTAAATTCATGGTCAGACAGGATGTAAGCGCTTGTTTACACCTGCCGTTTTCAGATCTGTCGGCAGCCCTCGTTTACGGACCACCACCAGTTGTTCAGTTGGATATGATTTCTCATGGCGGGGGAGTTTGCGGGAAGCAAGGGGATTTGTAAAGGGATAACGAAAAACGATAAAGGGATAAAGCGTCCGTATTCACTTCATCCGCCTTGTTTGAATATTTCCTGTGGAATCAGGTATCAAAAACACGATCATACAAATTCACTGGTTGTCGCTCTTACGCTTTATCGGTTTATCCCTTTATCCTTTTATCGTGGAAGGCAAACCTCAACCTGAATAAAGCTTCGAAACAGACATACTCTATTGCCGCAAAAGCTTCTCATTCCAGGCGTGTACTCTGGTGAAACACCAGCTCCCAGGTCCGGCCGGGTTTTTTTTCCTGCCACAGGGAACTGTGCATGGCGCCGCCCCCGGAAGCACCCTCCGGCTTTATCTGCCGGGCCTGGTACGTGGCGAGCACCAGGCCGGGACCCAGTTGCCTGACCTCGAACGCGGAAAACTCCCAGCGTGAATCAGGACTTTTATTGAGCAGCCAGCGAACCACTTCATCACGGGACACTTGCCTGCCGCGTGAATCGATTTCCCTGAAATCCTCGCTGATCATGGCCTCGAGTTGATCAGGACTGTTGGCAAAGTCCTGATGAAGCAGCAGTTCCTCGAGAATGCGGATATGTTCCGGCAGATTGAGAATATCCATCAATAAATGCCTTTCAGTATGTGCTGGTGTCCAGTTTTACCCGGGGCTCACCCAGTCCCATGGCGCGCTTTGCAAACGCCCGGCGCAGCGGCATCACCAGGTCGATGCTGAACAGACCGAACTTGCGCAGCCAGACCGCCGCCAGGTGGTTGGTGGAAAACAGCCGCGTCATGTAATCACTGAAGGCGGCCGTCCGGTCCTGGTCGGTGATTGTTTGCTGCAGGTACAACTGCAGATTGTCGATGGCGCCGGGAGACTCGCCGCGGTCGTGGGCGACAGCCAATATCGCCGCCAGGCGCATGGTGTCGCGAAATGCCAGGTTGAAACCCTGTCCGGCCACCGGATGCAGTGAGTGGGCGACATTGCCAAGCAGAACGAGCCCGGGGCGCACCTGTTCCTCTGCCGTCACCAGCTTCAGCGGATAACTATGGCGCTGACCGACACGTGTGAACAGGCCAAGCCGATTGCCGAATTCCTTTTGCAGCGCGTCCAGAAATTCGTTTTCCGGCAAGGTGATGAGCGCCTGGGCATCTCCCCCCTTGCGCGTCCAGACCAGAGCGGCGCGATGCTGGCCGTCCATGTCCGGTAGCGGCAACAGGGCGAGCGGCCCGTTGACGGTAAAACGCTCGTAGGCGACGTTCTTGTGCGGAACAGAAAAAGCGACATTGGCAATGACCGCTTCCTGGTCATAGGGTTGCTCAACCCGGTGAATGCCGAGCTTTTCACAAAGCCCTGACCGACCGCCTTCGGCAAGCACGACGAGGCTGGCATCCACTACCTGGGATTCATCCTCTTTTCCCAGGCTGACCTGCATGCCGGTTTGCTGCGGCGTGATGCCGGTGACCTGCACGCCGCTGCGGGTTTCCAGGTGCCTTGCCGCCGCCAGGGCCCTGTTGAAGACGCTGCCGAGCAGACGGTTTTCGATGACATGGCCGAGCGCGTCGACACCCTGTTCCCGGCTGCTCATGCGCACAGAACCCAGGCGGCCCTGATCGGACACATGGATATGGGTAATGGGTTCGGCCGACGCCGACAATCCTTCCCACATCTCCAGTTCGTGCAGGTAGCTGACCGTGCCATAGGAGAGCACCGTGCTGCGTGCATCGAATGACGGCTGTGCGGGCGGGGCATCCAGGTCAATGGGGGCGGATTCGACGAGCAGGATGCTCAATGGCCGCGCCAGCGGCATACGGTCGAGAATGCAGGCGAGACTGGCGCCGACCATGCCGGCGCCCACGATCACCAGGTCATAGCTTGGCTTGCTGCACAGGGACATCAGGCAGCGGCCATGAAGGCCTCGATATCCTCGACGGTTTTCGGCAGGCCATCGGTAAGGACATCGTGACCTTTTTCCGTGACGGCGACATCGTCCTCGATGCGCACACCGATGCCCCACCAGCGCTTGTCCACCTTCTTGTTGCCGGAAGCGATGTAGATGCCGGGTTCCACGGTCAGCACCATGCCGGGCTCCAGCAGGCGCCACTTGCCGTCAATCTTGTAATCGCCGACATCATGCACATCCATGCCGATCCAGTGACCGGCGCGGTGCATGTAGAAATCGCGGTAGGCGCCCTTCTTGATCAGCATGTCCACCTTGCCCTTGAGAATACCCAGTTTCACCAGGCCCTCGGTGATCACCTTCACGGTGACGTTGTGGGGATCGTCCCAGTGGTTGCCGGGTTTGACCGCCTTGATAGCTTCAAGCTGCGCCTTCAGCACGAGTTCGTAAATGGCTTTCTGCTCCTTGCTGAACTTGCCGCTGACCGGGAAGGTACGGGTGATGTCGGAGGCATAGTATTCGTATTCGCAGCCGGCATCGATCAGGACGAGGTCGCCCTTTTTCATTTGCATGTTGTTTTCGTTGTAGTGCAGGATGCAGGCGTTCTCACCGCTGGCGACAATGGAATTGTAGGCGGGCTCGCGGCAGCCTGAGCGCGCGAACTCGTGCAGGTATTCCGCCTCGAGTTCGTATTCGTACATGCCGGGCTTGCATACCTGCATGGCGCGCTTGTGGGCACGAACGGCGATCTGGCCGGACTCCTTCATGACTTTCAGTTCATTTTTCGACTTGATCAGCCGCATTTCATGCAGCAGGTGGTCGAGGACCAGGAACTCACCCGGTGAATGCACACCGCTTCGCACCTTGCTGCGGATCACCTTCACCCATTCCATGACCTTGTGGTCGAACTGCTCGTCGCGTCCCATGGCATAGTAAACGCGTTCACGACCCTCGATCAGGCCGGGCAGGATGTCATCGATATCGGCAATGGGAAAGGCATCGTCCACTCCCAGCACTTCCTCCGCGTTCTCCGGCCCCATGAGACGCCCGGTCCACAGCTCCTTGAGCGGATCCTTTTCCTGGCAGAACAGCAGGCACTCGCCCTGTTTGCGTCCGGGTATCAGGACCAGGCAGCTTTCTGCCTCGCGAAAACCGGTCAGATAGTACAGGTCGCTGCTCTGGCGGAAGGCGAAATGGGAGTCGCCGTTGCGCAGCAGCTCGTCGGCCGACGGCAGGATAGCGATTGAATTCGGCTCCATGTGTGCCATCAGTTCACGACGGCGTTTCTTGTATTCCGAAATCTTGATCTTGGGTTGCGGCATAAAACTATCAGTCCTGGATGTATTTCTCGAAGTCAGTGGATATCCACGTCCGGCTGCGCCATGTCACGGCCGTGCCGAGGCGTTTTCAGGCCATTTTGCAGGAATACCGTGATGGCAGCCATTCTCACGTATTCCACAATTTCCATCAGGTTAGCTTCGTTTTCCTTATCCGTAGCCTCATCTTCCTGTTCCACCTGGGCGATGCGCGAGAAGTCATTGAGCACCTCCCGCGTTTGTTCCGGCATCTCTGTCTCCTCGCGCACCCAGGCTCCGGCGAAACCGGCATTGAAGCCGTCGCACCAGTCGGCCAGTGCGGCCAGGCGGGCCCTGATATCCTCGTCATCGTTCGGCAACAGGGGCTGGAAGGCATAGTCCTCGGCGCCCAGCTGGGCCCTGATGTCATCCGCCAGCATTTTCAACAAGCTAGTGATTACTTCGCTTGAATCCTTGTGGATTTCGAGGATTTTTAAGCTGAGATCGACATCGTAACCGGCATCTTCCGCACACAGCTGGCCCGTGATCACCCCATGGATTTCCGCTGCCGACCGGTACACCTGGTGGGAAACCAGGAGCTCCTGGGTCATTGCATAATCGGCTGCCATGAGAGGTTAGCTTACCTGTTTGTCAGTGCTGGAAGCGCGCAATGATAGCACTAGTGAAAGCGGAAATGAGCGGTGCCACGCATTCCCCTCAGGGCCTTCCAAAACTTGAGTTGACCGGGTACTGCACGGGCTTTATAGTTACGTGCCGTCTTTTTTCAGGGAAAAACAGGCAGATGAGTGATACTAGTTTCAATACGTTAGAAGACAAAGTTGATGAACTGATTCAACTTTGCAACAACATGAAAAAAGAGAACCAGATGCTCAGGGATGACAAGCACAACTGGGAAAACGAGCGCAAAGTCCTTGTAGAAAAAAACCAGCTGGCCCGCACCCGGCTGGAAAAAGTATTACAGCGCCTGAAAACACTGGAACAAATCTAAACACAGATACAGCAACACCGCCCGGCAAAAGGGCTACGTCTGAATAATCGCAGCAATAGCGGGAACATCACCCAGATGGCACAAGAAGTCGATACTGTCTCTATACATATCCTGGGCAGGGAATACCAGATCAGTTGCCCTCCCGCCGAAGAAGAAGCCCTGCGAAAATCCGCCAAGTACCTCGACAAGCAGATGGAAAAGGTCAAATCCCGCGGTTCAACACTGGCCTTTGAAAAGGTGGCTGTCATGGCGGCGCTGAACATCTGCCACGAATTGCTCCAGCAATCCCAGCAGGCCGAATCCTCCGAGTCAGACTCCCTTGGCAAGATCAGGCAGCTGCAGGACAAGATCGAATCAGCCCTGCTGAACAGCCGCCAGATCGAAATCTGATCCCGCTTTTTACCCCGTACTCTCCCTGTTCTCCGTCCAGGGAATTGGCATATAATCCCTCCCGATCTCCCTGGGATATTGGCCAGTTGAATATGTTCTTGAGCCGATAAAAGTAACCCGGAGGCTTTGCCCAATGGCGTTGTGTGCATGTCCGCAAGACGGAAAGCCTGATACGTCGGACAGGCCACCACCTGAACCGTACGGTTCAGGACGCGTTCGATAGCGGTATCTTGGGGAGTGATTTACCTGCCGCAACGGTCTGGACCCAGATCGAAAACCCGAAACACAGTTTTCTGAGTTAGTGCTTACTTACATTATATAATGCAAGATACAAGCTTTTCCGACAAAACCCGACTCAGAAAGGCGCTGCGCGCGCAGCGTCGTGGATTGTCCCCGGAAGTCCAGCATGCAACCGCCCGCACCGTGGCGGAGACCGCCCTTGGTGAAGCCCATTTCCCACTGGGGCAGCACATCGCCCTGTTCAGCTCCGCCGACGGCGAGGTGGACACCGGCCCCCTGCTCGATGCCCTCCTGGCCCGGGGTAAGGCCTGCTATCTGCCCGTCCTGGTCGAGGACACCACCTCCCTGCTGTTTCGCCAGCTGGTACCCGGTCGGCCGCTGGTCACCAACTTGTATGGCCTGAAGGAGCCCGATGCCGAAGCGCCTGTTATTGCACCGGAACAACTGGACACGGTGTTCATGCCGCTGGTGGGTTTTGATGGCTCAGGCAACCGGTTGGGTATGGGCAAGGGCTATTACGATCGCACCTTCGCCTTCCTGATGGACAATGCAGCTGCAGGCCCCGTATTAATTGGGTTGGCGCATGAATGTCAGAGGGTGGGGAAGCTGGAGGCCGCCGCTTGGGACGTGCCCCTTTGGGGTATTGTCACCGGGCTGGGATTTTCCCGCTTCCGGTGATGTCGGCCGGGTCGCCTGGTCTAGAAGAGCAGACTGCTCTGGGCGACGCTGCTGATCAGGATGCCGGCGCTGAACACGATCAGCAGCACCACCATCAGATCCGGACTCTTTTTCATGTTCTCTCCAAAGCTATGCGTAGCTTTTCGTAACAACTGGTCCAGGACCAGTGCGAAACTGCATGGAACAACCAACAAGTTAGAGCCTAAATCTCATATAGCTTGTTAGCTATATGATTTAAGTTGCTGAACTATAGGAGTTTTAGTTCCTTTACGCAACCTTTATTTTGCCCCGCCTACCCATCCCCAGGCCCCCTCGCAACCCGCTCGAGCCTCCGCTAGACTTAGGTTTCCTTCGCTGACCCGAGTAGTTACCAAATGACCCAGGACGAACTGAAACAAGCCGTCGCCGCCGCTGCCTTCGACCATATCCAGAAATACCTCACTGACGATGCCGTGATCGGCGTCGGTACCGGCTCAACGGCCAACCTCTTCATCGAGGAACTGGCGACAGTGAAGCAAAAAATCAACGCGACGGTGGCCAGTTCGGAAGAAACCGCACGCCGGCTCAAGGCCCACGGCATTCCCGTGTACGACCTCAACAGTGTCAATGAAGTCACTGTCTACATCGATGGTGCGGACGAGACCAATGAATACCTGCAGCTGATCAAGGGCGGCGGCGCCGCACTCACCCGCGAAAAGATCATCGCCGCAGTGGCGAAGGAATTCGTGTGCATTGCCGACGAGAGCAAGTGGGTGGATGTACTGGGTAGATTTCCGCTGCCGGTGGAAGTGATTCCCATGGCGCGCAGCCATGTCGGCCGCCAGATCGTGAAGCTCGGCGGCGATCCGGTTTACCGGGAGGGCGTGGTGACCGACAACGGCAACATCATCATTGACGTGTACAACATGTCCATCGTGGATCCACGCAAACTGGAATCCGACCTCAACCAGATCGTGGGCGTGGTAACCAACGGACTTTTCGCCCATCGCCCCGCGGATATACTTTTGCTTGGGCGAAAAACAGGTGTGGAAACCATCAAGGCGAAATAATCAGGTCTTCGATAAAAGGATCAACCGATAAAGGGATAAAGCGTCCTTATTCACAATCCTGGTTTGTATACGCTTTATCGTTTTATCCTTTTATCGCTTTATCGTCCTTTCCCAACCATTTCCAACCCTCCCATAGTCCCGGTTCGTTCCTGACCATCTCTTCCAGAACGGAAAGATAGCTGGTCATCGCGGTTTCCACCGTATCTTCAGGCGTACCGGCACTGACGGGGCGCAGCACCAGCCTGAAGCGATCCGCCCCCAGCCAGTCCAGGTAGCCTGCGACCATGGGGATCTGCTTTTTCACCGCCAGCTTGACGGTTCCCGTGGGACAGGACAGGTTCGTGCCCAGAAAAGGAAAATCCCGGCGGTTCTTGTCGTCGAATACCTCGGGAAAGTCGTTGGCGGTGATGACCACGTGGTTGGCCTCGAAAGCGCGCAGGATCGGCCGCACCGTACTGTTGGGCCTGACCAGGATCACCGTGCCGCCATTGGACAGCTTTTCCGCATGCGTGTAGATACGATCGACCCGGTCACCGAATTTCTGGTATTTCGCATTGTTTTCCCGGGCGTCCATGGCGATGGTGGTCACGGGATAGCCGAGCCGGGTCACCAGGTTGCAGAACAGCATATTGAAGTGATGGTGATAGGTCATGCCCAGCACGCCCATGCCTTTCGCCAGCGCGGCATGGACATGGTCACCACCGTCGATTTCGAGCCGGCATCGCCCTATCCAGCTGGTGTCATCCTGGGAGTAGTAACTGCCCTGCAGTCTGGTAACACCCAGCAGCGCCTTGTGGCGGCGCCAGGCGGCTCGTGCCTTTTGACGGTCACCCAACTGTGCATCGAGCCCGGCCAGCCAGGCGGCCCGCTGCCTGCCAACGGCAGGATGCAGCAGATGCACGGTGCGGGAGGCGACATTGTTGCCACTGGCGTAAGAGGCAAAGCGGCGCAGGAAGGCCACCCAGGCGAACATGAGCTTGAATCGAATGGCCGTGATTATTCCCATCAGGTTATATTTTCCAAAAAGTCACCAGTCACCAAAATCAGGGTAATTGGCAGAACATAGCTGCCAATATACCCCATCGCACACAAGTAAAAATCTTTCTCGAATTTCGTCGCTTGAAGGGGAACCCCTGGAGACTGGTGACTGGCGACTACTTACGAATCTTGTAGACCTGGTAGCCCATCAGTCCCTGCCGGTACAGCTTGGTGTAATTGCTGTTGACGAGGTCCCAGTACTTGCCGACCTTCGCCTTGTCCGAACCCGCAGGCGCATCGAGCAGTTCGTCATTGAAATATTCCGTATACCTGTAGAGCGGCTCGTACACCTGCGGCCCGATGTCCCTGTGCTCGACTATGCTGAGCCCGGCGTTGGTAATGTGGTCATCCAGTTCGGTCTTTGCTGAAAAATGATTGCCTGACTTGAAGGCGATCTTTGCCGTGTTCTCGCAGCTGATGTCGGCATAGGCGAAAGTCGCACCCGGCTTCAGGACACGGTACACCTCATCGAAGAACTTCTGCTTCTCATCATAGTGAAAGGATGATTCGACGCAGTACATGAAATCCACGGCATCATCGGCGAAGGTATCCATGTGCATCGAATTGCCCTGGATGGTTTCGAGCCTGTCATCGACACTGTGATCCCTTGCATACTGTCGGGTCAGGTCGAGGTGCTCCTGCAAGAGGTCGTAGCAGGTGAGCTTAACCGGGTATTTCCTGAGCAGGCGCATGGCATAACCGCCGATACCACAACCCACTTCGACGCCATGGTCATTCTCACCCAGGGGTGCAAGCAGTGAGCAGATGAGGTCGAAGAAGGCCATCTGGGCCTGGAACAGGTTGTTGCAGGATTCCGGCCAGTAGCCGAAGTTGATGGCATGGCTGAGCTCGCCATCATCGGCGCGGGACAGGTCGGCCAGGTAGGCGCGTATCCAACGATAGAAATTATCGATCTGGGCGGAATCTTCCGGTTTCGCTTGCAATGCCTGGTCCTGCTGTCATACCTGTTTGCTGAAATTGCCGGCCAGTATAGTCCGCCTGCCCCTGCCGAACAGCGTGATGGTTAACAGGTTGGACGATTACTGACGGATCAGCCTTGCCAGGCCGTCAATGTACTTTCGATTTGTATTCACCGGCAGTGTAGCGCTGGGACATTTCCTCGAGATCGTAGATCTTGCCAATCTTCGAAATCTGGCCTGCCGTACCGAAGGCTTGCAGCCTGGCCACAACGATTTCCTGCATCGCCTTGATTGTCGGCGTGAGGAATTTGCGCGGGTCGAACTCGGACTTGTTTTCCGCCAGGAAACGCCTCACGGCGCCAGTGGAGGCCAGGCGAAGGTCGGTATCGATATTGACCTTGCGCACGCCGTTGCGGATGCCTTCCTGGATTTCCTCGACGGGGACGCCATAGGTCTCCGGAATTTCACCGCCGAATTCGTTGATCACCTTGAGCCACTCCTGCGGCACGGAGGATGAGCCGTGCATGACCAGGTGTGTATTGGGGATGCGCTGGTGGATTTCCTTGATGCGCTGGATCGCCAGGATATCGCCTGTGGGTGGACGACTGAACTTGTAGGCACCGTGACTGGTGCCAACCGCGATAGCCAGGGCATCCACCTGCGTGGCATCGACGAACTGCGCCGCTTCTTCCGGATCCGTCAAAAGCTGCTCCATGGTCAGGCCGCCTTCGGCACCGTGACCATCTTCCTCGCCGGCCATGCCGGTTTCCAGGGAACCGAGACAACCCAGTTCGCCTTCAACGGACACGCCACAGGCGTGAGCCATGAAGACAGCCTGCTGGGTTACCTTCACATTGTATTCGAAATCCATCGGTGTCTTGCCGTCTTCCCCGAGGGAGCCGTCCATCATGACAGAGGAGAAGCCCAGCTGGATGGAACGCTGGCACACCGCCGGCGACACACCATGGTCCTGGTGCATGACGATGGGGATGTGCGGAAACTCCTCGATGGCGCCCTCGATCAAATGCTTGAGGAAATTCGAGCCGGCATATTTTCGCGCACCGGCCGAGGCCTGCAGGATAACCGGGCTGTTCACCTCGTCTGCGCCCATCATGATGGCACGAACCTGCTCCAGGTTGTTGACGTTGAATGCGGGAACCCCGTAGCTGTTTTCTGCGGCGTGGTCCAGAAGTTGTCTCAGGCTCATCAATGCCATGTCACTTACCTTTTCTCTTTAACAGGTTTGTTTACGTTCATCCAAGCGCCGGATGCGGCCTGCCGGCCTTATCCGACCTACATTCTATTCAGTTCTGTCCGCGTTCTTCGAGAATCGCCACCGCAGGCAGCGTCTTGCCCTCGACGAATTCCAGGAATGCACCGCCACCCGTGGATATATAGGATATCGCGCTGCTGATATCGTACTTGTCGATGGCGGTGATGGTTTCACCGCCGCCGGCGATGGAAAACCCCCCGTTGTCGGCAATCGCCTGCGCCAGGGTTTTCGTGCCCTGCTCAAAATTGGAAAATTCGAATACACCGACAGGGCCATTCCAGAGAATGGTCTTCACCCCGGCGATGATCCTGGCAAAGTGCTTGCTGGTTTCGGGGCCGACATCGAGAATCATATCATCCTCACCGACTTCGTCGACCGCCTTCAGGGTGGCAGGAGCCGTGTCGGAAAATTCCGTGGCGACAACCACGTCGACCGGCAACGGAATGTCCGCCTTGGCCATCAACGCCTTCGCCATCGGGATCATATCCTGCTCAACCAGCGACTTGCCGATGGGCTTGCCGGCTGCGGCCAGGAAAGTGTTGGCAATGCCGCCGCCGACGATGAGCCGGTCGACCTTGTCCGCCAGGGCTTCCAGCACCTGCAGCTTGCTGGATACCTTGGCGCCGCCCACGACAGCGAGCATTGGCCGCTCCGGGTTGCTGAGCGCCTTGTCCAGGGCATCGAGCTCCGCCTTGAGCAGCGGGCCTGCGCAGGCTTTGGGAGCAAACTTGGCCACACCATGAGTACTGGCCTGGGCGCGATGGGCCGTACCGAAGGCGTCCATCACGAAGATATCGCACAGTCCGGCATAGTATTTTGCCAGGTCGTCGGCATTTTTCGTTTCACCCACATTCGTACGCACGTTTTCCAGCAACACGCAGGATCCCGAAGCCAGGCGGCGTGAATCATCGGCGGAAAAATCCGGTTTCATGATCGCCACTTCGGTACCCAGCAGTTCGCCGAGACGGGCCGCAACAGGAGCCATGGAAAACTCGGCCTGCTCACTGATGGGCACACCTTCCTCGGGCCGGCCAAGATGGGACATCAGGATGACTTTGGCACCGGCATCCATGGCCAGGCGAATGGTAGGAAGCGCAGCAAGGATGCGGGCATCGTTGATTACCTTGCCTGACTTGACCGGAACATTGAGGTCTTCCCGGATTAATACGCGCTGGTCTTTCAGGGGGTAATCATGAATACTGCGAATTGCCATGGCGACTGCTTTACCGATGAAAATTGGGGGTTGATAGTGTTGTTTTCGAAGGGTCAAATCATACCCGATTGCGTGGCTTTTTGCTTCCCTGAATGCCCCGGGGAAGGGACCATCCTGCCGTGAAAACCCTCGTTCATATCGGCCAGCACAAAACCGGCACCACCTCCATCCAGCATTACCTGCGTGAACACCGCGACACGCTGATGGAGGCCGGCCTGTACGTCCCCGACTCCCTGCTGGGGTTCGATAATCCATCCCACTTCCTGCTCAACGTCTATGCACTGGACGAGGATCGCGACTCCACCGCCAAGACCCGCCTGCGGGAATTTCTCGATGCGGATTTCTTCGCCACACTGGACCGGCGCCTGGCCGCCGCCGTCGCCGAGCATTACCAGAAGGCCATGGACGCCGGCTGCGAGGAAATTTTGTGGACCAACGAGGGCCTGTACCTGCTCGATTCCGAGGCGGAGTACCAGCGCCTGAAGCAGTTGTTCGCCCTCTACAGCGACCAGGTGGGCTGCATCTGCTGTTTTCGCGAGCGCGAGTCCTACCGGCAATCCTATACCCGGCAACTCGAATCCCTGGAGCTGCCCCTCAGTGACGACCCGCGCTCGTACCGCTATCTCGAACCGGATTCGTGGCTGTTCGATTACGACAGGAAAAAGACGCTGCTGGCCACCGTGTTCGATGAGGTGATTATCCTCGATTACGACGCGGGAGACATGGTGAAGGTATTCATGACGGCGCTGGGCTACCCGGCCGAAGGCGACACGGCCTCCCTGCGCCTGAATACGTCAGAATAGAACCCGGACCTGGATATCAGATCGACAAAGGCCGCAGACCCGTTTGACGACATTAACCAATCTTTTGTCGGAAAACGGGTCTGCGGCCTTTGTCGATCAGCTGAATTCAGAATAGGCTGGCTATCTGCTGCTTGATATTAGCGGCGGTGAAACCGAAATGCTCCATCACCACCTTGCCCGGTGCGGATTCCCCGAACGTGGTCATGCCGATGACCTTGCCGTCCAGTCCAACGTACTTGAACCAGTAATCCGCCTGGGCCGCTTCCACGGCAACGCGCTTGCGCACGGCTGAAGGCAATACGGATTCACGGTAGTCGGCATCCTGGGCATCGAAGACATCCGTTGACGGCATGGAGACCAGGCGCACGGCCTTGCCTTCCCCTTGCAGGGCCCTCACGGCTTCCAGGGAAACCGAGACTTCCGATCCGGTGGCGATCACGATGACCTCGGGTTCGCCAGCACAGTCGGCCAGCACGTAGGCGCCACGGGCAATGTTCTGCACCTGGTCCTCTGTCCGTGCCAGATGGGGCACACCCTGACGGGTCAGAACCAGCGATGTCGGACCATTCGCCCGCATCAGGGCGGCCTTCCAGGACACCGCGGTCTCCACGGTATCTGCCGGGCGCCAGACGGACATGTTCGGCGTCACGCGCAAGGCGCAGGTCTGTTCCACGGCCTGGTGGGTCGGACCGTCCTCGCCCTGGCCGATGGAATCATGGGTAAAGACGAAAATGCTGTGCTGCTTCATCAGTGCGGCCATGCGCACGGCGTTGCGCGCATACTCCATGAAGATCAGGAAGGTGCCGCAGTATGGAATGAATCCACCATGCAGGGCGATGCCGTTGTTGATCGCCGCCATGCCGAATTCACGCACCCCGTAATAAATATAGTTGCCCTTGGGATCCTCGCTGATGGGCAAGCTGCCGTCCCAGGCGGTAAGGTTGGAACCGGTGAGGTCGGCAGAACCGCCGATCAGCTCCGGCAATACCTTGCCGAAGGCGGCGATGCATTTCTGCGATGCCTGCCGGGTAGCCATATCGGCCGCGGCTTCATTGCACTCGGCAATGTACTGGTCGGCAATATGGGCGAAATCGTTGAACAGCTCTCCACGGTAGCGTCGTATCAGCTCCATGGCATGAACCGGGTATTCCTCTTCATAGCGGACGAACAGTTCTTTCCAGCGTGTCTCGGCGGCAAAGCCCTTGTCGCGGAATTCCCAGGTCTGGTACACCGCCTCTGGGATCTCGAAGGGTGGGTGATTCCAGCCGAGCGCCTCGCGTGTGGCCTGCACTTCATCCTCGCCCAGCGGGGCGCCGTGGGTGGCGGCGGTGCCTGCCTTGTTCGGCGAACCGAAACCGATGGTGGTCTTGCAGCTGATGAGGGTCGGCTGCGTGGTGTTGGCGCGGGCCGCCTCGATGGCGGCAATGATGGAATCCGGGTCGTGGCCGTCGGCATCCAGAGTCTGCCAGCCATAGGCTTCGAAACGTTTCGGCGTGTCGTCGGCAAACCACTCGGCGACCTCGCCATCGATGGAAATGCCGTTGTCGTCGTAGAACACGATGAGCTTGCCCAGGCCAAGGGTTCCGGCCAGGGAGCAGACTTCGTGGGATACACCTTCCATGAGGCAGCCGTCGCCAGCGAAGACATAGGTGTAATGGTCGATTACATTGAATTCACCGCGGTTGAATTGCGCCGCCAGAGTGCGCTCGGCGATGGCCATGCCCACGGCATTGGCCAGGCCCTGCCCCAGGGGGCCCGTCGTGGTTTCCACGCCGGGTGTATAGCCAAATTCCGGGTGGCCCGGCGTTTTTGAATGCAGCTGGCGGAAGTTCTGCAGTTCCTCGATCGGCAGGTCATAGCCGGTCAGGTGCAGCAGGGAATAGATGAGCATCGAGCCGTGGCCGTTCGAGAGTACGAAACGGTCGCGGTTGATCCAGTTCGGGTTTGTCGGATTGTGCTGCAGGTAGTCATGCCAGAGCACCTCGGCAATATCCGCCATACCCATTGGCGCACCCGGGTGCCCGGACTTGGCCTTCTGGACGGCGTCCATGCTCAGCGCCCTGATGGCGTTCGCGCATTCTTTCCTGCTGGCTGGCCTTGCTGATGGTTGATCGATACCGGAAGTGCTGGATGTTTCAGCCGGCATTCTGCTTCTCCTGGATACTGATAAAAATGAGGGGCCTTGCGCCCCGGATTCACAGGGAGCCCCCTGGAAACCCGGATTACCGATTATTTTTTTGTTATTCCCCCCGAAAGGGCTGGCTATTGTCTCCCAGGCGGCCTGATTTTGCCACTCGTAGCGGTCGAAAATTGGCGTTTCAATCCACGATTAATCCCCCCAAATTAAGCACTTTCAGGAATTTGCGAAAACCCGGATAGGGTGATACATTCGTTGCCCTGCAATTCCTGTCTGATGATAAAAAATACAAGTATTTCAAGACATCCCAGGTCAGCAATACAACCAGCCCCTCGAGGAATAGCGCGCCGGGAGATTTATCTCCAGGCAACAACAGCGGGCTGGGCGTGGGGTAGCTTTTGATGCATTTACTTAGGGGAACATTCCCGGGGGAAGAATATCAGTACAGGGTATAACCCTGGCCCGGTAAAACCGGGCTTTATATTGAAATGACTATTGTGACTATTAATAGTTACCGCAGAGACTAATTAGTAGAACTTAGTAGAGACCAAGGCAAAGGCATGCCCCAGTGGTTACCGGCACCGCCATTTGCATAAACCTTAAAAGGAAAACAGTATGACTGAAGCAGTATTGTTTACATCGGAATCCGTATCTGAAGGCCATCCCGATAAAATCGCCGACGCGGTATCAGATGCCATTCTCGATGCATTGCTGGCACAGGATCCCAAATCACGTGTTGCCGTCGAAACCATGATCAAGACAGGTATGGTGGTTGTCGCCGGCGAGGTGACCACGGCCGCCAATATCAATTACGAAAAGATCATCCGCAAGACCGTTTGCGACATCGGCTACGACGAGTCACGCAAATACTTCGACGGCAATACCTGCGCCGTCCTCAACGCGGTCGGCGAACAGTCCCGTGACATCGGCCAGGGCGTGGATTCCTCCAAGTCCAAGGAACAGGGCGCCGGTGACCAGGGCCTGATGTTCGGTTACGCCTGTAACGAAACTGACGTACTGATGCCCGCCCCGATCTGCTATGCCCACCGCCTGGTGCAGCAGCAGGCCAAGATGCGCAAGAACGGCAAGCTGCCCTGGTTGCTGCCGGACGCCAAGAGCCAGCTGACCTTCCGCTATGTCGACGGCAAGCCGCACTCAATCGACGCCGTAGTCCTGTCCTCCCAGCACTTCCCGGAAGTGAAGAACAAGGACCTCAAGGAAGGCATCATGGAGGAGATCATCCTCAAGGTGCTGCCGAAGAAATGGATCGACAAGAAGACCAAGTTCCACATCAATCCCACCGGCCGTTTCGTGGTCGGCGGACCGTTCGGTGACTGCGGCCTGACCGGACGCAAGATCATCGTCGACACCTACGGCGGCTACGCCCGCCACGGCGGCGGCGCTTTCTCCGGCAAGGACCCGTCCAAGGTCGACCGTTCCGCTGCCTATCTGGCCCGCTACATCGCCAAGAACATCGTGGCCGCCGGTATCGCCACCAAGTGTGAAGTGCAGCTGTCCTACGCCATTGGCGTGGCCGAGCCGACCTCCATCCTGGTCGACACCTTCGGCACCGGCAAAATCGATGACGGCAAGATCACCAAGCTGGTACGCAAGCACTTCGACTGCAAGCCCGCCGGCCTGATCAAGATGCTCGACCTGCTGAAGCCGATCTACCTGCCGACCTCCTCCTACGGCCACTTCGGTCGCAAGGAATTCTCCTGGGAGAAGACCGACAAGGCTGCTGCACTCAAGGCTGACGCCAAGATCAAGTAACAGCAGGTCTCGGAAATATAGTTGATTGGCTGGCGCAGCCAGCCGTGGGTCAGACCCCGATTGACACTGAACCCCAAGGGTTCAATCAATATCAAGATCGGGCTCTGACCCCGTTTTTTAAAGGACAAAAGAATGGCTAAAACCAAAAAAGATTACAAAGTCGCGGACATCGGCCTGGCGGATTTCGGCCGTAAGGAAATCACCCTCGCGGAAGCCGAAATGCCGGCCCTGATGTACCTGCGTAACAAGTACGGCACCAGCAAGCCGCTCAAGGGCGCGCGGATCATGGGCTGTATCCACATGACCATCCAGACTGCAGTACTCATGGAAACCCTGATCGAACTGGGTGCCGAGCTGCGCTGGTCCTCATGCAACATTTTCTCCACCCAGGACCACGCGGCCGCCGCCATGGCCGCACGCGGTGTTCCGACCTTCGCCTGGAAGGGTGAAACCGAGGAAGAATACGAATGGTGTATCGAGCAGACCATCCTGAAGGACGGCAAGCCCTGGAACGCCAACATGATTCTCGACGACGGCGGCGACCTGACCCAGGTCGTACACCAGAAATACCCGCAGATGCTGGACAAGATCCACGGCGTCACCGAGGAAACCACCACCGGTGTGCACAGGCTGTATGAAATGATGGCTGAAGGTACACTGAAAATTCCGGCAGTCAACGTCAACGACTCCGTCACCAAGTCCAAGAACGACAACAAGTACGGTTGCCGCCACTCGCTGAACGACGGCATCAAGCGCGGTACCGACATGCTGCTGTCCGGCAAGAAGGCGCTGGTCATCGGTTATGGCGACGTGGGCAAGGGTTCAGCCCAGTCCCTGAGCCAGGAAGGCATGATCGTGAAGGTTTCCGAAATCGACCCGATCTGCGCCATGCAGGCCTGCATGGACGGCTACGAAGTCGTGTCCCCGTACAAGAACGGCAAGAACACCGGTCAGGTCAAGGACATCAACAAGGCCCTGCTGGAAAATACCGACCTGCTGGTGACCACCACCGGCAATTTCAATGTCTGCGACAGCGCCATGCTCCAGACCATCAAGTCAGGCGCCGTGGTGTGTAATATCGGGCACTTCGACAACGAGATCGATACTGCCTACATGCGCAAGACCTGGAAGTGGGAAGAGATCAAGCCGCAGGTGCACAAGATCAGGCGCGGCAAGAACAAGGACGGCAGCGAGGATTACCTGATCCTGCTGTCCGAAGGCCGCCTGATCAACCTGGGCAACGCCACCGGTCACCCGTCACGCATCATGGACGGCTCCTTCTCCAACCAGGTGCTGGCCCAGATGTACTTGTGGGAACGCAAGTTCGCCGACCTCGACGCCGAGTTCAAGCCCTCAAACATCAGGGTGGAAGTACTGCCGAAGACCCTCGACGAGGAAGTGGCTGCCTGCATGGTGAAAGGTTTTGGCGGCGTGCTCACCAAGCTGACCCCGGAACAGGCAAAGTACATCGGTGTGAAAGTGGGAGGCCCCTACAAGCCTGAGCACTACAAGTACTAAATCCAGTACGGAAAATCAAAAGGGCGCCAATCGGCGCCCTTTTATTATTCCTCGAATAAACTTTCCAGGGAGCCGGTTACTCCCATAGTAACCCCGTGACGTGTTTGCCCATCACGGCGCCATCGAAGACGACCTCTGCTTTCGTACGGGCCATGCCGTAGCACACGTGCAGCGGCAGCAGGTGTTCGGGTCGAGGATGGCATTTCAGAGCGCCGGGCGCCTGATGCCAGTTGGCCAGCCGGCGCATGCGCTCCCCCTCCTCCATCTCACTGCTGCAGGTATCCTGCAGCCAGGACTCGAAGGCGACATTGTCTTCGTCACTGACGAGACCGGGGACAAAAAAGGCGCGCAGGTTGTGAAAGGACATGCCGGAACCCACCACCAGGATGTTTCTTTCCCTGAGGGGCGCCAGCAACTGGCCAAGGGCAATGTGCTGTGCGGCATCCAGGCTGGCCAGCAGTGACAACTGGATGACCGGAACGGATGCTTCCGGGTACATGAGTTTCAGCGGCACGAACATGCCGTGGTCATACCCGCGACCTTCATCCAGCACGCAGGGTACGCCCGCCTGTTCAAGCGCTGCCGCGAGTTCCCTGGCCAGGCCGGGATTGCCGGGCGCCGGATAACGGATTTCGTACGCTTCCGGGGGAAAGCCGCCGTAGTCATAGATCAGTTCCGGAGCAGCGCCCGCAGTGACATGCGGGACTGGCATTTCCCAGTGGGCGCTGATGACCAGGATCGCCTCCGGTGTACCCAGCCGATCCGGAACGGTTTCCAGGAATTCGGTGAGGGCCGAGTGCTCAGGATCATGCAGCAGGGGCATGGGGCCGCCGCCGTGGGGAAGAAACAGAATTCTGGCCGCCATAATGTTTTTCCGGACTAGAGTGACTGGATGAACTCCCGGATGCCGTTGAGCAGCATCTGGATGGCCAGGATCACCAGGATCATGCCCATCAGCCGCTCCAGGGCCCTGGAGCCGCGTTCACCGATCAGGGAAAGCACCTTCGGGGACAGGACCAGCAGCACTGTCGTGGCGAGCCAGGCCAGGATAAGGGCGATGCACCACTCCCAGATGCGTCCGGGCTGGCTGGAGCCGAGAAACAGCAGGATGGCGATGGTGCTCGGCCCTGCTGTCAGCGGTACGGCAATGGGGACAATGAATGGATCCTGCTCATCGTCGCTGTTGTACTGGTGCCGGCCGGGAAAGATCATGCGCATGGAAATGATGAACAGCAGCACGCCGCCGGTGATGTTCAGGGAAGGCTGCGTCAGGCCGAGAAAGGCCATGATGGCGTTGCCGGCAAACAGGAAACCCAACAGGATGCCCAGGGCAATAAGCATTTCACGGGCGATGACCCGGGTTCGCCGCGCCGGTTCGAGCCGCGACAGGATGGCGTTGAACACAGGGATGTTGCCCAGTGAATCAAGCACGAGGAACAGGGTAACCGCGGTGGAAAATATTTCTGTCCAGTTCATGTGCGTTCCCTGTACCCGTTCGTCACCTGGGGCAATTGCGGTTTCTTAAAGGCAGGCATGGCGCACAAGGTAAAGCAGGGACGGCATGCCGACAAGGCATTTAATCCTGACACCCGTTCAGGCTTCCTCCGGAGTGGTCCGGAAAATGGTGTCATGGCCAGGGGAGCGCTCCGACTCGGGCCTGCCGTTGGTGTAGTAATACAAGGACAGGGACTTGCGGCTCTGACCCTCCGGGCAGCTTAATGGATGCGGGTGGCCATGGTAGGACCAGTCGGTGGTGCTGAACACCACGGTTCGATTGAAAACCGGCGCGATCTTTTCATAACAGCGGCTGATGTCCCTGTCCCAGAGCTCCAGGTGCCCGCCCCAGGCATCCTGCCAGTCCTCGTTGAGATAGATGAGCATGTTCAGGCGCCGGTCCAGCTTCATCTTCGGATGGATGTTGAAATCCACGTGCACCTTGAGAAAACCGCCCGGAAGGATCTGGTGCAGGCCGGCACCGCCAAAATACGGATCCGGAATGAGCCCGTCGATGCCGGTCAGTTGTTCCAGGAAATCGAGCATGGGCGGTGCGTTCATGGACTGCAGGAAATCCCAGATGACCGGTGCCAGCGTGTTGGTGTGCCAGTAACCGAGCTTTTTTTCCGTATCCGAATCGAACGTGCGCCAGGGCATGTCTCCGGCCTTTGGAAACACGCCCAGTATCTGGCGCAGCAGATCATCATCGAACAGGTTGTCGATGACGATGTGGGGAAAGGGTTCGGCCGTTCGGTAGGAAGCAGCCAGCGCTTTCGGGTCGGCGTTCAGATTGGGGCTCAGTTGCATGGCGCTACTCTACAACAGCATCGACGCAACAACCACCTGGCCCACATGCCTGCGATCACCTATCCGCTGCCTTCGCAGTGAATCCTTCAGGCTGCACGTCGCCACTTATTGCCTTGTTTGCAAATGACATGACGCAAGCCGGTGGTTTTCATTACACTGCATGACCATGGTCTACCTCATCCTCGGCATTCTCCTGTTCGTGCTCATCCTCGGTCCTTCATGGTGGGCGAAGAGCATCCTGCAGAAACACGCCGGTCACCGTGACGACATACCCGGCACCGGCGCCGAACTGGTAAAGCACCTGAAGAAAAAGTTCGGGCTGGATTACCTGAAGATCGAAAATACGGAACTGGGCGATCACTACGACCCCAATGAGCGTGCCGTGCGCCTGTCGAAAGGCAATTTCGACAATCGCTCACTGACCGCCATTACCGTGGCCGCCCACGAATTCGGGCATGCGCTGCAGCACCACAAGCAGTACAAGCCCCTGACGACCCGCACTACCATGGTGAAGACCGCGCAGAAACTGGAGCGCATCGGTGGCGTCGCCCTGCTGGTGATTCCCTTTGCGGCTTTCACACCGGCCGGGGCGCGCCTTGCGTTGCCCCTCACCCTCGTCGTCATCCTCAGTATGCTGGTCAACACGGTGGTTCACCTGGTCACGCTGCCCGTGGAATTCGACGCCAGTTTCGGCCGCGCCCTGCCCATCCTCAGGGAAGGCCAGTACATCAACAGCCGCGATTACCGCGCCGCTCGCCGCATCCTGACCGCCTGTGCGCTGACCTACCTGGCCAGTTCACTGTCAGGGCTGCTGAATTTCTGGCGCTGGCTGCGCGTTTTCCGTCGGTAATACAGAACACCTTTTAACCCCCAGCCATCTCCGGACAGCCTTGTCTCTTGCCTCTTTGCGCTTGTCTCTGTGTTAGACTTGCCCGCCTGCATTAGAAGAACATCTGAAGGGGAAACCACCATGCGATTTACATTGATTCTTGCCGCCCTGCTGGGCCTTGCCGCCTGTTCCCAGGAAAGCGCGGAACCGCAGCAGCCGGCGACCGCGACCGGTGCTGCCACGGCACAGGCACCGACCCTGACACCCGTTACCGACGCCGATCTCGTCAATGCCGCTGACAATGCCGCTGAATGGCTGTCCTACGGCCGTGATTACGGCGAGACCCGTTACAGCCCCCTGAACCAGATTACCTTTTCCAACGTCGCCGATCTGGGCGTGGCCTGGACCTATGACACCGGCACCTTCCGCGGCCTGGAAGCCACTCCGCTGGTGCGTGACGGCATCATGTATGCCACCGGCTCCTGGTCCATCGTGTTCGCCGTCGATGCCCGCACCGGCGAGGAACTGTGGCGCTACGACCCGCAGGTCGACCGCTCCATGGGCTGGAAGGCCTGCTGCGACGTGGTCAACCGCGGTGTTGCCATCTACGGCGACAAGGTGTTTGCCGGCATCATCGACGGCCGCCTGGTCGCCCTGAACGCCCTCACCGGCGAAGTGGAGTGGAGTGTCGTGACTGTCGACCAGAGCAAGCCTTACACCATCACCGGTGCTGTGCGCGTGGCCGACGGCAAGGTATTGATCGGCAATGGCGGCGCCGAACTCGGCACCCGCGGCTACCTCACCGCCTACAATCCCGACAGCGGTGAGATCGAATGGCGGTTCTGGGTCGTGCCCGGCAATCCGGCCGATGGCTTCGAGAATCCCGACATGGAAGCTGCAGCGGCCACCTGGGCCGGACAATGGTGGGAATACGGCGGTGGCGGCAATCCCTGGGATTCCATCATCTACGATCCCGAACTGCGCCTGGTCTTCCTCGGCACCGGCAACGGTTCTCCCTGGAGCCATGAATACCGCAGTGACGGCTTCGGCGACAACCTCTACCTGTCTTCCGTCGTTGCCCTGAACGTCGATGACGGCAGTGTCGCCTGGCACTACCAGACCACACCCGCGGATAATTTCGACTATACCGCGGTGCAGCCGCTGATGCTGGCGGAGATCGCCTTCAACGGCATTCCGCGCAAGGTCGTCATGCAGGCCCCGAAGAACGGTTTCTTCTATGTCCTCGATGCCGAGACCGGCGACCTCATCTACGCCGATCCGTACGCCCGCGTCACCTGGGCAACCGGCGTCGACCTGGAAAGCGGCCGGCCCATCGAAACACCACAGGCCCGTTACGACAACGCCATCTCTTTCCTGACCCCGGGACCGTCCGGTGCCCACAACTGGCACCCGATGTCGTTCAACCCGGAAACCGGCCTGCTGTACGTGCCCACAATGCAGGGCGGCGCCTTCCCCTACTCCGTTGACGAGAACTGGGACTACGAGGGCGCCGGCTGGAATCTCGGCATCGGCCTTGGCACCATGACCGACCGCCCTGTGCGCCCGGACGATGCCTATGCCGAAGGCACCGGTCCTGTGTATGACTCACCGGGCGTCTTGCTGGCCTGGGACCCGGTGGCGCGCGCGCCGCGCTGGGTGCGTGAATATCCCTTCACCATCAACGGCGGTACATTGAGCACTGCCGGCAACCTGGTGTTCCAGGGCGGTGCTGATGGTCATTTGCGTGCCATGACGGCCGAATACGGCGAACTGGTCTGGGATGTCGACCTGGGAGTAGGCATCATGGCCGCGCCCATGACCTATGAACTGGACGGCGTCCAGTACCTGTCCGTGCTCGTCGGCTGGGGCGGCTCTTCCGGCCTCATTGGCCCGAATTCCAGCGGCGCCTACAAGCCCGAGGGACGTCTGTGGACCTTCCGGCTCGGCGGCGACCCGATCGTGCCCGTGGCAGGCCAGCCCCTGCCAGAGCTTACCGCCATCGACTACAACGATGATCCTGCGGTGCTGGCGCATGGTGAGGACGTCTATGTCACCCATTGCATGCTATGCCACGGTGCCGGCGGTGCCAGCGGCGGTGCCCTGGCCGACCTGCGTTATGCAGCACCCGCCACCTACGACATCATCCAGAATATCGTCCGCGAAGGCGCCTACGGCGGCCGCGGCATGCCCAATCTGGGGCATCTCCTTTCCGAAGAGGATGTGGATGGTGTGAAGAACTGGCTGTTATCCCTCCGGGCGGGATTAATGGCGCAATAAGCAGTTAGATCGGAAGCGGCCGAAAGGCCGCTTTCCGTTTTAGCACTCCCCGCCACGGGAAAGGGGAAACCCATGCGAAAGTCAGTCCTTCGAATACAGCCGGGCATCGCCCTGATCCTGCTGCTGGCGGGCTGTAATCGCCCGGATGATGCCTCCCTCGCACTGGGCACACTCGAACGCGACCGCGTCACTTTGTCCGCCACCGCAGCTGAAGTCATCACCGCCCTGCCGGTGCATGAAGGCAGCCCGGTTACCCAGGGCGATTTGCTCGTGCAGCTCGATGACAGCCTGCAGATGGCCGTGGTGACCAAGGCGGAAGCCGATGTGCTGCAGTTTGAAGCCAACCTCGAGAAACTGCGCAACGGCCCCCGCGAGGAAGAAATCATGGCAGCTGAGGCTCGCGTGGAAGCCGCCCGCGCCACCCTGCAGGAGATAACCCAGGACATCAGCCGAATCCAGCGCCTGGTGCAGCAGCAACTGGCGCCTGCCGCCGAACTGGAAACGGCCCAGACCCGTCGCGACGCCCGCCAGGCAGCGCTGAATGAAGCACAGGACCAGCTGCGCCTGCTCAATGCCGGCACCCGCCCCGAGGATATCCGCCTGGCCGAAGCCCAGCTCAGCGCCGCGCATTCCCTGCTGGACCGGGAAAGGCAAAACCTGGCCAACCTGACGGTAAGGGCCACACGCGATGGCATCCTCGACAACCTGCCCTGGAATGTCGGAGAACGTGTGTACATGGGCGCCCCCCTGGCGGTGCTGCTGGCGGAGGGCCCGCCCTTTGCCCGCGTCTACATTCCCGAGCCCGTGCGCGCCCGTGTCAGCGTCGGGGATACACTGACCATTCGTGTCGACGGTATCGATGCCGCGATGACGGGCACCGTACGCTGGATATCGGTAGAGCCGGCGTTCACTCCCTACTACGCCCTTAACCGCGAAGAGCGCTCGCGCCTGATGTACCTGGCGGAAATCCAGCTCGGCGAAGATGCCGCTGCCCTGCCGTCCGGGCTGCCGGCACAGGTAGAACTGCCCTGATGGAACCGGCCATCGCAGCCAGCGGCCTGACCCGCCGGTTCGGCGCACTGGTGGCCGTCGACAACCTCGACCTGCAGATCCCCCGCGGCAGTATTTACGGCTTCCTCGGCCCCAACGGTTCCGGCAAGTCCACTTCCATTCGCCTGCTGACCGGCCTGCTCAAACCCGATGCCGGCAGCATCAACGTGCTGGGCCTGACCCTGCCGGCCCAGGCCGAGGCCCTGCGTCGGCGCATCGGGTACATGACACAAAAGTTTTCCCTTTATGGCGACCTCACGGTGGAGGAGAATCTGCGCTTCATGGCCAAAATCTACGGCGTGCACGGCCAGGCGGAGAAGCAGCGCGTGACCGAGTTGCTGAACCTGTATGAGCTGGCTCCCCAGCGCAGGCAGCTGGCCGACACCATGAGCGGGGGCCAGAAACAACGCCTGGCCCTGGCAGCCGCCACCATACATGCACCTGAACTGCTGTTCCTCGACGAACCAACATCCGCCGTCGACCCGGAAAACCGTCGTGAATTCTGGGAGAAACTCTTCGACCTCAGTGAAGCCGGCACCACGATACTCGTGTCTTCCCACTACATGGACGAAGCCGAGCGCTGCCACGGCCTGGCCATTCTTGCCAATGGCCGCAAGCGTGCCGACGGCTCACCGCAGCAGCTCATGGATGACATGGGCGCCAACGTCGTCGAGATCGGCGGACCCGGCTTGCGTAATCTGAAACAGGAGCTTCTCAGGCTCCCCGAGATCATTTCCGTGGCACAACAGGGCATCCGCCTGCGCGTGCTTGTTGACGATGCGGTGGCCCAGCCGGTGACCTGGCTTCAGCAGCAGGACGCCTGCCGCGGCGGCGACTATGAAATGAAGATCGTGCGGCCCTCCCTGGAAGATGTCTTCGTCACTTCAACCGGGGACGAAAGGCTGTGAGCATATTGACCCGCATCAGCGCCATCACCTTCAAGGAGTTCCGCCAGCTCTCGCGGGACAAACTGACATTCGGCATGGTGGTGATGCTCCCCCTCATCCAGCTGCTGCTGTTCGGTTATGCGATCAACACCAACGTTCGCCATATTCCGGCGGGCGTTTTCGATGACGCACACAGCTATGCCTCGCGCAGCATCATCGCCGCGGTAAGCGCCACGCAGGTGGTGGAATTCGTCGGCAGCTACGCTTCAGTATTCGCCGCTGAACAGGCCATCACCAATGGCGAGGTTCGCGCGGTACTGGTACTTCCTCACGACCTCGACCAGCGCCTGGCGCAAAGCCAGTCGGCCACAGGCAACCTCGGCGCCGGGGGAGACATGCCGCCTCGAGCCGTCGGCCAGTGGCTGGTGGACGGCTCCGACAATATCGTCGCCTCCACGGTACGCGGATTGCGCTCGATGCCGCTGGCGGAACTGGCACGCGGGGCTTCATTGCCACCGGCGCCAACCTTTGAAGTGGTCCAGTACTTCAACCCCGAACAGCGCACCGCGGTGAACATCGTCCCCGGACTCCTTGCCATCATCCTCACGATGACAATGATCCTGTTCACTTCCACCGCCATCGTGCGTGAACGCGAACGCGGCAACCTCGAGCTGTTGATCACAACACCGGTGCATTCGCTGGAACTGATGCTCGGCAAGATCATTCCCTATGTACTCATCGGCCTTGTACAGATGAGCATCATCCTCGGTCTCGGCTACCTGATTTTCCGCGTACCCATCAACGGCGCTATCAGCCAGATCGTGCTCGGCACACTGCTGTTCATCGCTGCCAGCCTGACCCTGGGCCTGATCATCTCCACTGTCGCCAGAACGCAGCTGCAAGCCATGCAGATGACCGTGTTCATCCTGCTGCCGTCCATCCTGCTGTCGGGCTTCATGTTCCCCTTCGAGGGCATGCCGAAGGCGGCACAGTGGATAGCGGAGGTGCTGCCGACGACCCATTTCCTGCGCATCATTCGCGGTGTGGTCCTGCGCGGCGCCAGCATCGACAATGTGCAGGCGGACGCCCTGTTCCTGGTGGGTTTTACCGTGGTCGGGTTGATGGTGGCTACATTGAAGTTCAGAAAACGACTGGATTAGCGGACGCTTACAACTTTTCCAAAGCGGTGTTAAGCTTTCGGGCAACATAAAGGACCATGCAACGTGGTCCGACAATTAAAACAATTAGAACAAGTAAAACAAGTAGAACAAGTAGAACAAGTAAAACAACAGGTACTAGAAGTACCGAGGGGGCTCCATGAAATATGCATTCTGGTTTGTACGTCTGATCTTCGCGGCATGGATGATTCCCGCCGGTCTCAATCACTTCCTGCCACTCTTCCCGCAACCAATGGGAACACAGCCGCTCAGCATGGAGCTCATTGTCGCCCTGCTCGACAGCCGCCTGTTCGACATCGTCAAGTTCGTGGAACTGATCGCAGGCATCGGTGTGCTGTTCGCGTTCTTCACGCCACTGTCTTTGCTGGTATGCCTGCCGGTGTCCTTCGGCGTGTTCTACTGGGATGCTCCCCTGGAAGGCTGGAGTTCGGGGGCATCGACCTTCGGCTACGCCACCCTGCTGTGCAATGTGCTGCTCTGCCTGGCCTATAACAAGTATTACCGCCCCATGTTCTCCGTGAAGACGGAAGTCAGCGAGCGCAAGCAGCTGGTCATGGGTGCGCGTATCGCACTGGGCGTGCTGTTGGCGGGCTACGCCGCCAATACCCTGTTCCTGGGCTCCGC
>CAZVSC010000007.1:63357-78317 GCA_964629325.1 uncultured Enterobacteriaceae bacterium | reverse complement strand
CGGTGTTCTTGCGCAGTTCCAGGAATTCTTCAATGTCCAGGTGCCAGGTTTCCAGGTAGGAACAGACGGCGCCCTTGCGCTTGCCGCCCTGGTTGACGGCAACGGCGGTGTCGTTGACCACTTTCAGGAACGGGACCACGCCCTGGGACTTGCCGTTGGTGCCCTTGATATAGGCGCCCAGCGCACGCACGGGGGTCCAGTCGTTGCCGAGACCGCCGGCCCACTTGGACAGCATGGCGTTGTCGTGGATGGCGTTGTAAATGCCGCTGAGATCGTCGGGCACGGTAGTGAGGAAGCAGGAGGACAACTGCGGCCGCATGGTGCCTGAGTTGAACAGCTGCGGCGTGGATACCATGTAGTCAAAGCTCGACAGCAGGTTGTAGAACTCGATGGCGCGGTCTTCACGGTTTTCCTCGTTGGAGGCCAGGCCCATGGCGACACGCATGAAGAAGATCTGTGGCAGCTCGAAACGGGTGCCTTCGCTGTGGATGAAATAGCGGTCGTACAGGGTCTGCAGGCCGAGATAGGTGAACTGGGCGTCGCGGTCAGCCTTCAGGGCCTCGCCCAGGCGCTCCAGGTCGTACTCGAGCAGGTGCGGGGACAGCAGTTCCAGTTCCACACCGCGCTCGATGTAGGGGCGCAGGGCGGCAGCGTACTTGTAATGCATTTCAGCCTGGGTGGCACTGTCGGCCACACCCAGAAAGCCCAGGGCTTCGCTGCGCAGGGTGTCGAGCAGGAGGCGGGCGGCCACGAAGCTGTAATTCGGCTCCTTTTCCACCAGGGTGCGGGCAGTCATCACCAGGGAGATCTGCACATCGCCATGCTTGACGCCCGAATAAAGGTTTTTCAGGGTCTCTTCATAGATGGCGTCACCGTTGACGTCTTCCAGGCCTTCACAGGCCTCGGCAATGATCGTCTGCAGGCGTGCGGTATCCAGGGGCTTGGAAGAGCCGTCCTCCATGGTCACCATGATGTCGGATTTGGGGGCGGCAGCCTGCGGGTTCTGGGCACGCTCGCGTTCACGTTCGCGGGCGCGCTCGGCGCGGTAGATCACGTAGCTTCTGGCCACCTTGTGTGCGCCGGAGCGCATCAGCATCAATTCCACCTGGTCCTGGATTTCCTCGATGTGGATGCTGCCGCCGGAAGGCATGCGACGTTTGAAGGTGGACATGATCTCGTCAGTCATCTTCTGCACGGTTTCGTGGATGCGGCTGGAGCCGGCGGCGTTGCCGCCTTCCTCGGCGATGAACGCCTTGGTGATCGCCACGGAAATCTTGGAAGCATCGAAGCCGACGACTGCACCGTTGCGCTTTATCACGCGCAATGTGCCCGGGGCCATGGCGGCGATGGAACTGTCGGTGGTGTCCTGCTGACGCGGTGCAGCCTTGGAGGCTGAGGTGGTTGATTCAACTTCTGTATGCATTTGGTGACTCCGGGTGCGTACTTTTCTTCTTCTTGGTACACCTTGCTGGATGCAACGCGGTGTACTGGTTCTTGTTCTGTCCGTGGCTGGTCATGCCGGCTACGGTGCGTTCTTTGCCTGCTGGATGCGGCACAGGCAACTGCCTTCAAATCCAGCTTTTTCAGCCATTACCTGGCTTTCTGTCAGCGTTTGTCTGTTCTGGCCGGCGTGGGTTGCCGGTAGATTGGGCCGGTTTGGCCCGGATTTCCCAAACACAAGATGTAGTGGTTGGGCGAAATCCCTGTTTTTGCCGTCGTGGGGCCTGTGGATAAACCCTCGACGGCGGGGGGCAGGACATCAGCAACACATTTTCAGGCTGTTTTCAGCGGCAAAAAAGGTGTTTTTGACCGTGTTTTGCTGGAGTCCGTATTCCCCGAAATTCACATTTTCCCTGGTTTCAGACTGCTTTAACTACGTTGGCTAACCGGCGGCTGTTATTGATTTTTTGCCGTTTGGCGATTTCAGGCCAGTCTAACCAAAGGAATGTGAAAGCACAACATATTGTGTAAAAAAACTGTAGACGCACTATATCAGGTATATTTTTCCCGTTGCAAGCCAATAATGTGTGAATTTGATGTGGATAAAATGTACATAGCATGGGGGTTACGGCAGGGTTTCCGGGGTCATGGGAAGCCTGCTTGTGACAGCGCACCAACAGTGAGCAAATTATCCACAGCCGGCCTGGGAGCCTAAGGCCTGAATTTTCCGGGTAAAAACCGCGAGGGCGGTTTCATGCGCACCAAATCAGGGCAAAAAAAGGGAAATCACGAAACACTATATCTTGTGTTTGTCGGGCTGGCGAAATCGGGTCAAAAAATCCCGGGGCAGGAGGCTCAGGGGGTGTTTCCGATGAACCGGGCAACGAAGTCATTGGCGGGCTGATTCTGCAGGGCATCGGCGCTGCCCCACTGCTGAAGGTCGCCGTCCAGCATGATGCCGATGACATCGGCCATGGTGAAGGCCTCGTCCTGGTCATGGGTCACCAGGATGGCGCTGGTCTGGCGCGCCCTGAGGATGTCCCGGACCTCCCGGCTGAGGCTGCGGCGCATCTCCGTGTCCAGGTTAGAGAATGGCTCGTCCATCAGCAGAATGCGCGGATTCGGCGCCAGAGCACGGGCCAGCGCCACGCGCTGCTGCTGGCCGCCCGAGAGCTGGTGGGGGAATTTCGCGGCATGGTCTTCCAGGCGGACCAGTTTCAGCAGCTGCGCCACGCTGTCGTCGATTTCCGCCTTGTCGCGGCCGTGCAGGCCAAAGGCGATATTGCGGCTCACGGTCAGGTGGGGGAACAGGGCGTAGTCCTGGAACACCATACCGACCTGGCGCTGCTCCGGCGGCAGGGTATTGCCGGGCGCGCTGATGACAACACCGTCGAGGCGGATCTGGCCGGCATGGATGTCCTCCAGGCCCGCGATGGCGCGCAGGGCAGTGGTCTTGCCGCAGCCGCTGGGGCCGAGCAGGCTCACGATCTGCTGCGGTGCCACGGTAAAACTCAGGTCGTCGATGATGACCTGGTCGTCGTAGCGGCAGTTGATGTTGTTGATTTCCAGCAGTGTCTGCATAAATGAACCGGTCTCGCGGGGCTTTCCAATCCAGGTGAACGCTGTTCGCCATGCCGGATGGCGCGTTGCTTATCCGGCCTGCACCGCAGTCTCAATCTAGCATAAAAGAAATTCGAGCAGGGCCTTCTGGGCGTGCAGGCGGTTCTCGGCCTCTTCCCAGACCACCGAATCGGGCGCATCCAGCACATCGGCGCTGACTTCCTCGCCGCGATGGGCGGGCAGGCAGTGCATGAACAGGGCGTCGTCATTGGCCAGCGCCATCAGTTCCAGGGTCACTTCGAAGCCCTCGAAATCCTTCATCCGGCGCACCCGCTCGTCTTCCTGGCCCATGGAGGCCCACACGTCGGTCACGACCAGCGATGCGCCGGGCAGGGCTTCCTCAGGGGTGCGCACCAGTTTCACCCGGTTTTTGTTTGCCGCCATGAGGGAAGCCATCGGTTCGTAACCTTCCGGGCAGGCGATCACCAGTTCGAAATCCAGCTGGCGGGCGGCATTGATATACGAGTTGCACATGTTGTTGCCATCGCCTACCCAGACCACGGTGCTGCCCTGGATATCGCCGCGATGCTCGAAGTAGGTCTGCATGTCGGCAAGCAACTGGCACGGGTGGTAGTCGTCGGTCAGCGCGTTTATCACCGGCACGGAGGAAAAATCGGCGAAGCGTTCTATCTTCTCGTGTTCGAAGGTGCGCACCATGATCGCATCCACCATGCGCGAAAGGACCCTGCCGGTGTCTTCCACCGGCTCGCCGCGGCCAAGCTGCGTGTCCTGCGGTGACAGGAACAGGGCGGAGCCGCCCATCTGGGCCATGCCGGCTTCAAAGGACACGCGCGTGCGCGTGGAGGACTTCTCAAAGACCATCGCCAGCACCCGGTCTTTCAGGAGGGGGTGGGGGACGCGGTTGGCCAGCATGTTCTTCAGTTCGCAGGCGCGGTTGATGATGTCCCGGAACTCGTCGGGGGTGATGTCCAGCAGGGTGAGGAAGTGTCTCGTGCTCATTGACCCTCTCCGTATTATTTAAAGGCACTGACCAGTTCACTGATCACTTCGATGATGAGGTCGCTGTCTGCCTCGTTGATGTTCAGCGGCGGCACCAGCCTGATGACGTTGCCGGAGGCCACGTTGATCAGGATGCCCCTGGCGCGGGCCTGGCCAACCAGGTCGCCGCAGGGGGTGTCGAGTTCGATGCCGATCATCAGGCCCTTGCCCCGCACTGCCTTCACGTGGGTAGCATCCTTCAGGCGCAGGCTGATGCCGAACTTGATCCGATCGCCCATGACGGTGGCGTTTTCCAGCAGGTTTTCAGCCGCGATGGCATCGATCACCGCCAGGGCCGCGGCGCAGGCCAGCGGGCTGCCGCCGAAGGTGGTGGCATGGTGGCCGGGCTGGAAGATCTCGGCCGCACGGCCATGCGCCAGGCAGGCACCGATGGGGAAGCCGTTGCCCAGGCCCTTGGCCGTGGAAATCACATCCGGCAGGATATTGTTGTGCTGGTAGGCAAAGTACTTGCCTGTCCTGCCGTTGCCGGTCTGCACTTCGTCCAGCATCAGCAGCATGTCGTGTTCGTCGCACAGGTGCCGGAGATCCGTCAGGTAATCTGCGGACGGCACGACCACGCCGCCTTCGCCCTGGATGGGCTCGACCAGCAGCGCCACGATGTTGTCATGGCTGTTGATGGTCTTTGCCACCGCAGCGATGTCATTGAAAGGAACACGGTAGAAACCGTCGAGGAAGGGCGCGAAGCCGTCCTGGTGGCGGTTGCTGTGCGTGGCGGTCAGGGCGCCCATGGTGCGCCCGTGGAAGGCGCCTTCCATGACGATGATGCCGGGTACATCGATACCCTTGCTGTGGCCGAACATGCGCGCCAGCTTGATCTGGGCTTCGTTGGCCTCGGCGCCTGAGTTGCAGAAAAACACGCGATCCATGCCGGACACCTGGCAGAGTTTCTCGGCCAATCGTGTCTGCAGGGGAACGCCATACAGGTTCGAGGTATGCACCAGGGTCGCCACCTGGTCCTGAACTGCCTTGATGAAACCCGGATGACTGTGGCCCAGCGCGCACACGGCGATGCCGCTGATGGCGTCGAGGTATCTGTTGCCCTCGGCATCGATCACCCAGGAACCTTCCCCGCGGACGAAATCCACGGGAATGCGGTTGTAGGTAGTCATCAGTACCTGTGAGTCGGCCATTTTCGGCCTCCTTTTATTGGGCTTTTCTGGAGCCTATAAAATAAAAATGGCAGCGGTTGCTGCCAGGGAAGGCCGGAATTCTAATGAAAGGAGATACAAGATACAAGGTACAAGGTACAAGAGGGTTTGCCCTGAAATTAGGTGGTTTTTCAGCTTTTTCTTGTACCTTGTATCTTGTACCTTATTTATCAATTCGTTTCGAAGTTGTTGCTACGGAATCAAGACATGAACCCCATCGAGCTCAGCTTGTTTGTCAATCGCATGGAGGCCGTCTGCGACGAGATGGGCGTGGTGCTCCGGCGCACCGCCTTTTCGCCCAACATCAAGGACCGCCTGGATTTTTCCTGCGCGCTGTTCGATCGCCAGGGCCAGCTCTGCGCCCAGGCCGCCCACATACCCGTGCACCTCGGCAGCATGGCCTACGCCATGGCGGACATCGTTGCGCGCTTCGGCTGGGCCGATGGCGATGCCGTGGTGCTCAACGACCCCTTCCTCGGCGGCACCCATTTGCCCGACGTGACCGTGGTCGCCCCGGTTTTCGTCGATGGCGAACTGCAGGCCTTTGCCGTCAACCGCGCCCACCACGCCAACATCGGCTCGGATTCCCCGGGCTCCATGCCCATCACGCACCGGCTGGAGGAGGAGGGCATCATCATCTCCCCGCAGTACCTGCTGCGCGGCGGCAAGCTCAACACCGACCTGTGGCAAACGCTGAAACCCATCCACGGGCAGACCGAAAACTTCCACCTCAGCGGCGACATGGCCGCCCAGGTCAGTTCCGTGAAGAACGGCGTGCGGCGCATGCAGGCCCTGGTGGCCCAGCTGGGCACGGCAAAATTCCAGGACGGCCTCAATGAGCTTAATGCATACGGTGAACGCGTGGCCCTGTCCTGCCTGGCGGAGATCCCGCAAGGCTCCTATGTCTTCTCCGACGTCATGGACGACGACGGCATGGGCAGCACCAACATCGCTATTCGCGTGAAACTCGATGTGGGCGAAAACGAAATCAGCGTCGACTTCGCGGGCACGGACTTCCAGGTCAGCGGCAACATCAACTGTCCGTTGCCGGTGGTGGCCGCTGCCGTGTACTACGCCTTCCGCTGCCTGATGCCTGATTACGCGCCCGCCTGCGCAGGATTGTTCCGGCCCATCCGCATCAGCGCACCCGAGGGCACGCTGGTCAACGCCAACCCGCCGGCCGCGGTGGCGGCGGGCAACGTGGAAACCTCCACCCGCATCGTCGACGTCGTGCTTGGCGCACTGGAGCAGGCCTTGCCCGACCGCATTCCCGCGGCCAGCCAGGGCAGCATGAACAACATCGCCATGGGCGCAAGACAGGCGGACAACCACTGGGATTATTATGAAACCCTCGCCGGGGGGCATGGCGGCGGGCCGCACAACGAGGGCTTGAGTGCGCGCCATTCCCATATGACGAACACGCTGAACACGCCGGTGGAAAGCCTGGAGATGCATTATCCCATCCGCATACGCCGCTACGGCCTGCGCGACGGCAGCGGCGGCACGGGACTACACCGGGGCGGTGACGGCCTGGTGCGCGAATACGAATTCCTGAAAACTGCGCAAGTCAGTCTGCTGACCGAACGCCGTCGTCACGGGCCGTGGGGATTGAACGGCGGGGAGTCCGGTCAACCCGGACACAATTATCTCAACGGCAAGCCCCTGCCGGGCAAAACCGCCATCGCTGTGCATGCAGGCGACTGTCTCACCATCGAGACACCGGGTGGCGGCGGCTGGGGCAAACCCCGCGCCTGATCAGTTCACTTCATCACTGAAATAGAACAGCTCGCGCGCCGGCATGGTGACCTGCGGCAGCGTATCGGCATTCATGACAGCATTGTCGTCGATGATGCCGTTGCGGTTGAGCAGGTAGGCGGTCAGGGAATAGACCTCGGCAGCGGTAAGCGAGCCCGGCTCGGTGTGGGGCATGGCGCGGTAGATATAGTCATACAGCGTCGTGGCATAGGGCCAGTAGTTGCCGATGGTCTTCGGTGTCGTGCCTTCCGCGTAGACGACGCCAGGCACGTACGCCAGCACCAGGCGATCGTTGACGCCACCCACACCCTCCTGGCCATGGCAGGCGAAACATTTCTGCGTGTATACCGCCGCGCCCTGTGACACCGAGCCGCTGCCTGCCGGCAGGCCGTGACCGTCCGGGGTGACGTCGATATCCCACGCCGCAATTTCCTGCGCCGTCGCTTCACGACCAAGTCCGTATCCGCTTGTGTTGTCAGCCACACCCTGGCAACCGGCCAGGAAAAATGCTGTAAACAGGAGTATTCGCCAGGACATCACACCATCTCCTTCATCGCAAAGGTGACGCGCCCGTCACGGGCGATCTTCCAGGGACGGATCGCGCTGTTGTGATAGAAGGTGGCGGGGCCGCGCAGGGATTCATTTTCCGCGTAATGCACCTGCGTGTTGCCGGCGGTGTCGGTGGCGCGGCTCATGATGATGCGCTCCTCGCCCTGCCAGTCGAAACCGTAGCTGAAACGCACCGCGCATTTTTCCAGCACCGGCGTCTGCAATCGTGCAGGCTGCCAGCGCCGGCCGCCGTCGATGCTGACGTCAACCCGGGCGATACTGCCGCCGCCGCTCCAGGCCAGGCCGCGAACTTCCTGCCAGCCCCTCGATGACATGACTTCCGGATAGGCCGGGGAAGTGATCAGCGACTTCGGCGCCATCTCGAAGGTGAACATCTTCACGCGGCCATCCGCCATCGGGTCGGTGTATTTGGCGGTTTCCTCGCGCGTCATGAAGGGGCCGTCGCCGATTTCCAGTCGGCGCAGCCACTTGATGTTGGCGTTGCCTTCCCAGCCCGGCAGGAACAGGCGCGCGGGATAGCCCTGTTCGGGACGCAGCGCCTCGCCGTTCTGCCCGTACACGATCAGCGCATCGTCCCAGGCCTTGGCCATGGGAATGCTGCGCGTCATCACCGCCGCATCCTGGCCCTCGGCCAGCATCCAGGTGGCCGCACGTGAGGCACCGGCTTCCTTCAGCAGGGTGGACAGTTTCACGCCGGTCCATTCGCTGACGCTGAACAGGCCGTCGAGACGTCCCGGCGTGATGTCCTCGGCCAGGTCCTCGGGACGCCGGGCCGCGGAATTGCCGTTGCCCGAGCATTCCAGGAAATACAATTTCGATTCGGCGGGGAAACGTTTCAGGTCAGCCAGGGTGAATTTCATGGGGCGGTCCACCAGGCCGTGAATGAGCAGTTCGTAGCGATCGGGATCGATCAGGGGAATGCCGCCATGGTGGCGCTCGAAGTGCAGGTCGGCCGGTGTAATGATGCCGTGCAGGATTTCCAGCGGCGTAAACGATGCACTGGCCGGTGCAGGCGTACCGGGAATTATGCGCTGCGGCGTTTCGAAGGGTGAGCGCGAACCCAGGGGTGAGTTCGTGGCACCAAGTATCTTGGTGGGATCAACCGGTGCAGCGATGCCGTCCTGGGCCGCGGCGGTGCCAAATACGGAGGCGGCGGTCAGCCCCAGTCCTGCTTTCAGAATATCGCGCCGATCCACCAGTGGAATGTCTTTCATGGTTTGTCTCCAGCCCGGGTGTTCTTGAATTATGCAGCCGTTTATAACATGAGTGTGGCGTGTTCTGACACGGCTCGCTAATATCAGGCTTCGGTTTTAGCCAACAGGTTAATAAGGGAGGAGGATATCGATGGGAGCTATCGGTAAAAATGCCTGCATCGGAGCGCTGCTGGCAACAGCATTGCTGGCTGCATGTACGCAGGAGCAGGCGCCAACCATGACGGCGCTTCACGATCCCGTCTGCCTGCCGGTGGACGAAGTACTGGTCACCAACGGCGTGATTCACACCATGGACGAGGCCGGCACCATTGTCGACTCCGCCCGTATCGCCAACGGCCGCTTTGTCGAAACCGGCAACGGTCTCCAAGCGTCCGGCTGCGGTGAGGTGATCGATCTCAATGGCCGCACCGTCGTGCCCGGCCTCATCGACAACCACAACCACATCATCCTGCTGGGCCTGCGTCCCGGTCACGATACGCGCCTCGAGAATGCCACCTCCATCGAGGAAGTCGTGGCGACCATCGGTGCGCGCACCGCCGATGTGCCGGCCGGGGAATGGATCACTGCCATCGGCGGCTTCCACCGCAACCAGTTTACGCCCGCGCCGGGCGAGCCGCGCTTTCCGACGCTGGCGGAGCTCGACGCCGTGACGCCCAACCATCCCGTCTACATCCAGGAAAGTTTCGCCGGTCCCGGCGCGACCAACTCACTCGGCAAGGCCTGGCTCGAGGAGCGGGGCATAGAGATAGGTGACAACGGTGAAGTGGCGACGGGGCAAGGCAGCAACCCGGCCACCAAGGCATTGTTCGCACTGCGCGGCATCCAGACCCTGGAAGACCAGAAGCGCGGCACCATCGATGCGATGCGTTATGCCGCCAGCCTGGGCCTGACCACCCATCTCGACCAGGGCGGCTTCCCGCTGACCGGCACCGATGCCGACGGCGCCGCCAACATGGACCCGTATTCTTCCTACGACGCCATCGAGCAACTGCACAATGAAGGGCGCATGCTCACGCGCATCCGCATCAACTTCCTGCACATGGAAGACGACCCGGCCACGCCGCAGCTGCAGGCGCGCCTCGACAACGTGTTCCCCGAGTTCGGTGATGCCATGCTGCGCACCACCGGCATCGGCGAATTCACCGCCGGTTCCAGTCCGGTCATCTTCGGCGCCTCCGAGCCGTGGCTCAACGGTACGCGCCGTGTCGCCGAGGCCGGCTGGCGCAACGAGAACCACAGCCTGTTCGGCAACGACTACCAGGTCATCATCGACGGCTGGCAGCAGGTGCATGACGAACTCGGCGGCGACGGTATCTCCAAGCTGGGCTGGGTGGTGGCGCATGTGCCTTTCATCACGGACGAGTATGCGACCAAACTGAAGAACATGGGCGGCGGCGTCAGCGTGCTGGGTGGCTGGCGCTACATTTCCGGCACGGCCGAAGCCAACGGCCCGCCGTTCCGCATGCTGGCGGAAAACGGCATCCCCATGGGCATGAGCTCCGACGGCATGCAGATTTCGCCGATGAATCCGTGGATCGGGCTTTACTACGTGGTCACCGGCATGAATGCGCGCGGTGAGCTGATCAATGGTGACCAGACGTTGCCGCGTGACGAGGCGCTGCGTCTGTACACCGCCGCCAACCGCTGGTTCCTGCGTGAAGACGACCTTGGTTCGATCGAGCCCGGCGCCCGCGCCGACCTGGTGGTGCTGGACCGGGATTATTTCGATGAGATGGCGGTGCCGAACGAGGACATCAAGCTAGTGAAATCCCTGCTGACGCTGGTCGGTGGCAGGGTGGTGCATGGCGATCCTGGCGCACTGTAAGAGGTTGGTGTTTTGAAAGAAAAACTCCAGGAATACGCCCTCGTCGCGGAAATCATTTCCGCCATCGCCGTGGTGGCGGGCCTGATCTTTGTTGGCCTGGAGATTCAGCAAAGCACCGCGCAGAGCGCGCTCAACACCCGTGCCCTGGAAACCGCCGCCTACCAGGATCTCGTGTCACAGATCCTCGACATCAACAACGTCTGGGACAGCGATCCCTATCTTGCCGACCTGACCGATCGCGGCATACGCGGCGAGCTGACCGACCCGGTCGAAGTGAGCATGTTCCGCAGTTATGCCATCACGGTTTCCCGTCATGCCGACATGGCCTGCTTCCAGTACCAGCAGGGCATACTCAGCGAGGAACGGCTGGCGTCGGCCGTGGCTATCTACATGAACCAGATCCAGTTGGGCGATAGCGACGCACTGAATGGCATATCGGCGATCACTGCCATCCTGCCCGGCCTGCAGGACTGCATCGAACTGGTCAGGCCCTATTTTCGGGCAAGCCGGTTGCCCTGATAAAACCCCATACTTATTAAGGGCTTGATGGTATTTAATTGCCCTGCATGACTGCGCTGGCCGTTGTTTTCGCGTAAAATGCCCCCATCTTTTTCCACTAACCAACCTGAAGCCCCGGAATTTCCATGAGCGAAGAAAACTCCCCCAGTAACGACATTCAGAACGTGATCCGCGACCAGATCGGCAATAACCCCATCATCCTGTACATGAAGGGCAACCCCAACGCGCCCCAGTGCGGTTTCTCCGCCCAGTCCGTGCAGATCCTGATGGCCTGCGGCCAGAAGTTCGCTTACGTGGACATCCTGTCCAACCCGGAGATCCGCGCCAACCTGCCGAAGGTGTCCGACTGGCCGACCTTCCCGCAACTTTTTGTGGATGGCGAGTTGGTTGGCGGGTGTGACATCATGACCGACATGTACCAGAGCGGTGAACTGAAAACCCTGCTGGATGCCTCCGCGGCGAAACGCGAGGAAGCCGAAGACCAGGCATAAATCTGCAAGCCTGATGCAAGCCTGAAAGGAAAGCATAAAAAAGCCGGGATGATCCCGGCTTTTTTATGCCAGCTTAAAGGGCTGGTCATCAGAACCGGCCGCTCACGGACAGGCGTGCGTTGATGGGCGCACCCACGGTGACCTGGTATGTGCTGTGCGCGTTCGGAAAGTAAAGCTGGTCGGTCAGGTTTTCGATGTTGAGCTGAACGCGCAGTTTTTCCGAGATGTCGTAATACGCCGCGACGTCGACGCGTGTATACGAGGGCATGACCGCGTTATTGCCGTTGTCTATAAAGCTCTCATCCTGGTGGGTCAGGCCAAGCGACAAGCCCAGCTGATCCGTTACCCGGTAGGTGTTCCACAGTGAGAACATGTTCTCGGGCAGTTCCCGTGGTCTGCTGCCGGTCGGGCCTGAGCGGTCCACCTGTTCGCCATCCAGATAGCTGTAGCCGGTCGTGACGTACCAACGGTCGGTAATCTGGCCCTGCAGCTGCAATTCGAAGCCGCTGATTTCCGAGTCGATCACGTCCAGCGTCTCCGGGTTGTTGTCGGCCACCTGTGGTGAGCTCTGCTCGATCTCGAAAATGGCGGCTGTCAGGCTGAGTCCGCGGCTGAAATCCCATTTCAGGCCGGCTTCGCGATTGGTGAAAGTGTCGGGGGCAAGCTGGTTGTTGCTGCCGTTGATGTCGGTGTACTGCTCGCCGCTGCGGGGCAGGAAGGATTCGCTGTAGCTCGCATACAGGGAAATGTTTTCGAGCGGCTTGTATACCACACCGAAACGTGGTGTCACTTCATCGTCCTTGCGGCTGCGGATTTCGCCGGCAGGTACGTTCAGTACCTGGATGTCAAAGCTGTCGAGGCGTGCACCGAACACCACATCCAGATTTTCCGAAAGCGCGATTTCGTCCTGTATGTAGAAGGAGCGGACGTCGATGTCCACTTCCGTGAAGTCGTTGAGATCGGTCGTGAAATCGTTGACTGTAGAGATACCACTGGCATTGATTCCCCGGCCGCCGCGCAGGTTGAGCGGGCGATTGATCGCAAACAACTCGTTGTCGTCCGATGTCGCATTCCAGAGGGAATTGAACCTGTCCTGGTCAGAAGCGGTGTCGATGATTTCGGCGCCGGTAATGACGGTATGGTCGATCATGCCCAGGCTGAATTCCCACACGAAATTGCCTGACACAATGGTGTTTTCACGCTGGGTCGTATCCACGTAGCCGTCCAGGGTGACCACATCCGGTGATGCAGCCTGGTTGTAGCCCGAGGCGTAAAAGTTCTGGTAGAACTTGTCGAAGTCGCCGTGGTAGAGGCTGAAGTTGCCTTTCAGGCTGTTGGAAAACTCATGCTGTACTGCCGCTCTGAACAGGTGGGCTTCCAGATCGTTCTTGTTCAAATCGGGATCGCCAAACACGATGTCTTCGAATGCCTCAACCGGGCGTCCGTCGGTGCCTGTGGGAATGCCGCGGTCGATAAAGCGCTGGTGATTGACGTATTCATAGGACAGGTCGAGCGTAGTGGCTTCAGCCAGCCTGAACTTCAGTGTCGGGTTGACACCCAGTCGTTCACCATCATAGAAGTCACGCTGGTTGTTCAGGCTCTCGTAGAAGGTGTTGATGCGAAATGCGGTGTTTTCGCCAAGTGTCAGATTGCTGTCGGCCTGGATGCTGAATTCACCGAAGGTGTCGCTGGCCGCCTGGAACGTATTGAAATTCTCGCCGATCACGCTTTTCTTGGTGACGCGGTTGAGGATGCCGCCTGTGCCGCCGCGGCCGAAGAGGAGGGCGTTGGGCCCGCGCAGGATTTCCACCTGTTCGAGGTTGTACAAGGGGCGGTAGTACTGCACATCATCGCGCGCGCCGTCGATATAGAAGTCGGCGGTGGAACGCACGCCGCGAAACACGATCGAATCCCGGTGACCTTCACCCTGCGAGGTATTGACGCCCGGTGTGTAGTTGATGATGTCGCCGATGCTGGTAAAGCCCTGCAACCGGATCTGGTCGGCGGTGATGATGGAGAGGCTCTGGGGCACATCGATGATGGGCGTGGGCGATCGCAGCGCATTGACCCGGTCAGAACTGAGATACCTGCCCTGGATGATGATTTCCCGGAGCAGGCCGGTGTCGTTGGTTTGGGCGGAGGCTACGGGCGTTGCCAGGCAAAGGGGCAGCAGGCTGACGCCGAAGCAGCGGGTTACAAGGCGGTTCATGCGTAAAGCTCTCAAAAGTGCGAGTAACCGAGATGCTAATGCAAACACAAATGAGAATCAATATCATTTAATAAATAATTGGTAGCCCCGCGATGCCTTATGGGGGCTGCTTGTGGGCATCACTGCCAGCCCATACAATCCGCCTTTCTTTTATTTCCGTGACTTTCCCATGAGCGATAATTTGCGCGGCGTCTGGTACATGGCGCTGGCCACTTTCCTGTTCGCGCTGATGACGGTTTTCGTCAAGCTGGTGCCCGACATACCCGCCCTGGAAATCATTTTCTTCCGCGCCATCATCTCTGTGACGCTATGCTACTGGGGCCTGAAAAGGGCGCGTGTACCCATTTTCGGCAACAACAAGCCCATGCTCATTCTGCGCGGTATCGCCGGGGTGCTGGCCCTGACGCTCAACTTCTACCTCATCCACGAGATTCCCCTGGCTACGGCGTCGACCCTGACCTACCTGGCGCCGATATCCACCACCCTGATCGGCATCTGGTTCGTGAAAGAGAAGGTGAGTCCGCTGCAGTTCCTGTTCTTTGCCGTCAGTTTTGCCGGCACACTGGTGATCCAGGGCTTCGATGCGCGCGTGTCGCTTTTCCACCTGGGTGTCGGCATCGTCACCTCGCTGTTCATGGGCATCGCCTACAATTGCGTGCGCAAGCTTTCCACCAGCGAGCACCCACTGGTCATCATCTTTTACTTTCCCTTTGTGTGTTTGCCGGTCACGGGCATCTGGTGCCTGCTGTTCTGGGTGCAGCCGCAGGGCTGGGCGTGGTTCCATCTTGTTATGGTGGGCATCACCAGCCAGGTGGCGCAGTACTACATGACACGCGCGTACCAGCTGGCGGAAATCTCCACGGTCTCCATCGTCAACTACACGGGCATCATCTATGCCATCGTGCTGGGCTACATCCTGTTCGGGGAGGGCTTCAACCTGCTGACCTACGCCGGCATGGCGCTGGTACTGGCCGGCGTGGGGCTCAACGTGATGTTCAAACAGCGGCAGAAAGCGGGATAAAAGGCATAAAAGGGGACAGTTGCCTTAACATAAAAGGGGACAGTTGCCTTAAATGGGGGACAGTGACCTTTATCTGATTGTCTGGCGCTGACGGTCTGGTATCTATTAAGGTCACTGTCCCCAATGGC
>CAZVSC010000007.1:49080-63257 GCA_964629325.1 uncultured Enterobacteriaceae bacterium | reverse complement strand
CCCAATGGCAATTGACCCCGCCCGGCGGTAGACTGCCGCGATAAAACAAGAAGAAAGTCAGACAGGGGGTCACATGAACCGCATCGCTACCACGCTTACTGCCGCGCTTGTCTCCACGACAGTTTTCGCCCATCACAGCACCATCGCCATCTACGACGCCTCCAAGCGCATCGAAGTGACCGGCAAGGTCACCGCCATTTCCTGGCGCAATCCCCATGGCCGCATCACGCTGGAAGTCGCCGATGAAAACGGTAACCTCACCGAATGGGAGGCCGAGGTGGCCTCCAACACTGTATTGCGCAACCGCAAGGTACGTGACGATGTGATTGCCATCGGCGATACGGTCACGATGGCCGGCCAACCCTCTCGCCGCAATCTTCCCGTCATGCTCGGCACCAACGTGCTGCTGCCCGGCGGCTACGAATTCGATTTCGGCTCCGGCAACCCGTATTTTCCCGCCGGCAAGAACGGCAACATCGTGGGCTATGACATTCCCGACGTCGATGCGTCCGCCGCCATTGCCGCCGCCGACGGTATCTTCCGCGTGTGGAGCACCATCATGGGCGACCCCGCCGCCTTCCCCATGTTCAAGGGCGGTTACCCGCTGACCGATGAGGGCCAGCGGGCGCTGTCCGCGTGGGATCCCAACAACAACAGCCTCCTGCAGTGCGGCAACAAGGGCCAGCCGCTGATCATGATCACGCCCAGCCCGATGGACTTTACGCGCCAGGGCAACGACATCCTCATGCGTCTGGAAGAGTACGATGCACGCCGCCTGATCCACATGGACGCGAATGCACAGGCGCCGGCTGAGCACACCATGTTCGGGTTTTCCAAAGGGCATTTCGAAGGGGATGTACTGGTGGTGGAAACCGACCATATCGCTGCCGGTTATTTCGATCCTGCGGGTGTGCGCCAGAGTGACGAGATCCGCACCGTGGAGCGCTTCATCCCCAACGCGGACTACAGCCGGCTGGACTACGAGATCACGGTCACCGACCCGGTGAATTTCACCGAACCGTTCACCCTGACACGCTATTTCGTCTGGTACCCTGAAATGTCGGTGCACCCTTACGAGTGCCTGGAGCGTTACTGATCGCCCTCCGGGAGTGAAACGCTAGGCGGTCGCCGCGGTATACAGGATGCCCACGCCAAAAACGACGAAGATGCTGATGCCGTAGCCGGTCAGTATGAAAATGCCCTTGAATAAGGTCTTGCCCCAGCCGTCGCCGTACACCTTCACCATCGCCGTGAATATATAGACAGGGATGTACCAGGCAGCGACGACCCTGAACCAGTCCATCGGTTCAAGCAAAAACCCGTAGCGTGCACCGATGATCGAGGACAGTCCCATGGCGATGCTGATCAGGAAGAAAAACGCATGGGTGTGGAACAGGAAGATGATGTGCTCCACGTAGTAGCGCCCGGAAAAAGCATATGCCGCGAACATGAACAGGGCGACCAGGGGTATGCCAAGGATCATCATGAGTGGCACCATGTCGATCACTTCCCGCCATAATCGTTCCGGGTCGTCCTGGAATTTCATGCAGGTATCCCTGATCACGATGGTGAGCAGCGACGAGGGCATACCCTCCAGTACGCACATGTTGCCGTCGATGTCGACATTAGCCTCCAGATCTTCCTCCTGCACCGCCGCCAGTTCCCGGGCGAATTCCTCGCGGATCTGGCGGGCGATCTCCGTGCCCTCGGTGCCGATATCCGATTCCTGGATCACATCATTCAGGGTGAGGATATTCGACTCCCCGGACTCATCCCCCAGGTTGGCTCCCAAATTCCCGCCGAGATTGCCGTTGTTGGAGGGAATGAGGAAGAACAGCACGCTCAGGATCAGGTACAGTCGGAATGGCGGCAGGTAGTACATGCGCCGTCCGCGCAGGTATTCAATGGTCAGCCGGCCGGGCATCAGGGCCAGGGGGATCAGCGAGCGCCAGAGCCGCGAATCCGTGTTGAACAGGCCGTCGGCGAGTTCTTCCAGGAGCTCGCGGAAGGTCAGCACGTGCGTGTCGCCTTTCTGGCCGCAGACCGGGCAATAGTTTTCACCGGCCAGTTCGGTCGCGCAGTTTTTGCAGGTTAACCTGGCTGGCGGCTGGTAGTGTTCTTCCATGGTGTGCGGTTCTTGCGAAGACAGTCCTATTCTCAATGCAAACCGCTTGCATGGAAAGTCCTGATTGCCGGTGGAAGCAGTTAATTGCGGTAAGCGCTTTACAGCAAGGAAAGCGAGTTCCTACAATTGGACACGTGTGGCCCTGTGAGTGCGATACCGGTTACGTGGCCGCCATCGAAGCCCGGGACGGGCGGTAACCCAACAGGAAATCATTATGAAAAAACTGATCGTGCTGCTTGTCGCCATATACGGTGCCGCGCCCGCCATGGCCCAGAATTACCTTTCCGCCGAGGATCTCGCCACCATGGGTGAAGACCTGGCCGACAATGTGGGGCCGAACAACGCCGCCATACTTGACCGGGTATTCGAGGACGGCCGCCATTTTGGCGCCATGGTGCATCGGGAACCCGGGCCGGGCTTCTCCGAGTCCCATGATGAGTGGGCGGATATCTACTTCGTGACCGATGGCAAGGCCACCCTGGTTACCGGCGGCACCATCACCAACGCCCGGGAGGATTCCCCCGGCGAAATCCGCGGCACCGGCATCACCGGCGGCACCAGCCGGCGCCTGGGCAAGGGCGATATCGTGCATATTCCCGCCACCGTCCCGCATTACGTCATTGTGGGGGCGGGCGAGGCCATCACCTACTTTATCGTCAAGGCACAGTAAGCGCCTGATATCCCTGTTTAATTCCAAATCCACCCCCGTCCAGGCGGGGGAGGGCTTTGTGCGCCGGCGAATTCCCTTGGAAAAGGCCGAAAACCTGTTTATTCTCTGGAAGTTACCGCAGTATCAAAACAATATTGAAGACCAGTATAAGAAAGACAGGCTCAAATCCTATTGGAGGGGATAAAGATGCAATTAACCGTTGAGCTGAGCCTCTATCCCTTCCATGCCGACTACAAAACCCTGATCAAGGATTTCATCACCGAACTGAACAAGCGCGACGGCCTGGTGGTAAACACGTCGGCCACCTCGACAATGATCCACGGGGAATACGCCTATGTCATGGACACCCTGAAGGAACTGTTTGCCTGGAGTTACGGGAAGCACGGCCGGGAAGTGTTTGTCGCCAAGTTCATCCCCGGCCACGAACTGTCCTGACCGATGTTCACCCTCGAAGCCCTGGCGGTTGTCCTGGCCATCGCCTACCTGCTGCTGGCCGCGCGTGAACATAGCGCCTGCTGGTATTGCGCTTTTGCCAGTTCCGCGATCTTCACCGTCATCTTCTGGGACGTGAGCCTGCTGATGGAATCCGCGCTCAACGTGTTCTATGTCGTGATGGCTGTGGTGGGCTGGTACGAGTGGCGCTACGGGGGCAGGGCGCACCAGGGCGTGCATATCAGGACCCTGAAAACCTGGCAGCACGGGGCCATGATCATCGCCCTGGTGATTGCCGCCGGCATCAATGGCTGGATCATGGCCAGCTACACCGAAGCGGCCTGGCCGTATCTCGACGCCTTCACTACCTGGGCCAGTGTGCTCACCACTTTCCTGGTGGTGTGGAAGGTGCTGGAGAACTGGCTGTACTGGTTCGTCATCGACGGGCTGTCCATCTTCCTTTACATGGATCGCGGCCTGACCCTGACGGCGCTGCTCTTTGCCGCTTACGTGGTCATCGTGGTGTTCGGCTACCTGCACTGGCGCCGGTTATACCAAAGTCAGGCAAAATCTCCGGCATAAAAAAAGCAGCCCGAGGGCTGCTTTTTTTATGCGGGGCGAATCAGTTGCCGCCTTCGTCCATCTTCTCGGCCAGGTAGTTCTGGATGCCCATCTTGTCGATCAGGCCAAGCTGGGTCTCCAGCCAGTCCACGTGGTTTTCCTCGTCATTGAGGATGCCCTGGAACAGGTCGCGGCTGGGGAAGTCCTTTACGGACTCGCAGTAGGCGACGGCTTCGCGCAGGTCGGGGATGGCGCGCATCTCCAGGTCGAGGTCGCAGCGCAGCATTTCCTCGGTGTCCTCGCCGATGTGCAGCTTGCCCAGGTCCTGCAGGTTGGGAAAGCCCTCGAGGAAGAGGATGCGGTCGATGATGTCGTCCGCGTGCTTCATTTCATCGATGGATTCGTGTCGGGTAACCTCCGCCAGTTCCTTCAGGCCCCAGTCTTCAAACATTTTGGCATGCAGGAAGTACTGGTTGATGGCAACCAGTTCGTTGCCCAGCACCTTGTTGAGATGTTCGATTACCTTGCTGTCACCTTTCATATGGATTCCCGTAATTCAGATCTGTGGATTTCTCAGGATTGAGGCAGGGGCTATTGTGGCCGCTGGGGCAGGGATTGTCCACTTTGCACGCGGGATAAGTGCCTAATTTTTCAGCATAAAACGCGAATACGAATGCGTATTGCTCGTATTTGTATTTATTCGGTGGGGTAGGCGGAGAAGGAGGTAAACTAGCTAGAGGCTTCGACGAACGGGGTCTTCTTGACGGTGGACTCCACAATGTTCTGCGCCAGCGTGCTGCACTTGCCGCACTGGGTGGCGACACCCAGCTGCTTGCAGACTTCCTCGAAAGAACCGGCACCGCCATTCACAAATTCCTTGATCTGGCGGTCGGTGACAGCTTTGCAAAGACAGACGTACATGGGTCGATAGATTCTGTTAGGAGGCCTGATGGATGAGAATGCTAAGCTAAATGAGAATCATTGTCAAACAAGAAAGTTATCAATAAATCCAGTGCCTTACACGGGGGATATTCTGCCGTCAGGGCCTGGAATGGCGCCATGACATGGATCAACAGGAGATACGAGATGCGAGAGATGAGATAAAAGATAAAGGATAAAAGATAAAAGCAGACAGCGTTACGATGCAGAAGCGTGTTCTCAATGTAACATGTTGAAATTAAAGATAATTAGTGTTCAAAGTGTCGTTCCATTTATCTTTCATCCTTTATCTTTTATCCCGCTTTAGCGCGCCAGAATGGCCTGCCTGGCGACTTCCTTGGCGGTGGCGTAATCCGCCTTGCCGGAGCCCAGTTTGGGAATGGTGTCCACGGTGATATAGGCGGCGGGCAGGGCCAGGTTGTTGAGCCCGCCGCTGTGCAGTTTCGGCCGTAGTTTCTGGTCGTGGAGCTCCTGCGTCGACAGGATGACGATCATCTCGCCTTTCTTCGGATCCGGGATGCTGACGGCCATGACTTCGATATCCTCATCATTGATGGCCTTGCGCACCACTTCCTCGACATTGCCGAGACCGATCATCTCGCCGCTGATCTTGGCGAAGCGGGCGTAGCGGTCCTGGATGGTCAGGAAGCCGTCTTCATCGAGTGAGCCCTTGTCACCGGTAACGTACCAGCGGTACCCGTCGATTTCAGGCACGACCTTGCTGGTCAACGCGGAGTTGTTCAGGTAACCCTGCATCACCTGCGGACCTGCCACCATGATCATGCCGGCGGTGCCCAGCGGCAGTTCCTGCAGTGACTCGGGGTCGGCGATGCGCACGCGGGTACCGGGTATCGCTTTCCCCACAGTGCCGGGTTTGTTGTTGTCCTTCAGGTGTGGACTTTCCAGGTTGGGGAAGGGCGTATTGACGCAGGCCACGGGCGATAATTCGGTGCAGCCGTAGCCTTCATGAACTTTCTGCCCGAAGCGCTTCTGGAATGCCACGCTGATTTCCGGTTGCAACCGCTCGGCACCGGCGATGGTCAGCCGCAGGCTGGCGAGGTGTTCCGGCGTGACCTTCGGGTTGCGGGTGTACAGGCGGAAGAAGCTGGAAGTGCCGAACAGCAAGGTGGCCTTCTGCTCCTGGATGACACGGGCATTGGTGACCACGTCTGTGGGATCGATGTGACACACCACCTTGATCCGTTCCAGCAGGGGGAGGAACTGGCAGGCAGTGAGCCCGAAGGAATGAAAGATGGGCAGGTTGGCCAGGATGACATCGTCTGCGTCGGCATCGAGGATCTTCGCCACCTGCTTCACGTTGGCGAGGATGTTGCGGTGGCTCAGCATGACGCCCTTGGGTTCGCCCTCGCTGCCGCTGGAAAACAGGATCACTGCGGTAGTGTCTGTAGCCGGTGTGCGGCAGTATTTCCGGCGCAACCAGGCGGCGGACATGACCTTGCACTGGGCCAGTGTCAGCAGCTTTTCCAAGGGCGAGATACCGGCTTGCAGGTCTTCCAGCATGACCAGGTCGACGACGTCCTTGAGGGGTTCAAGATCGATGCCGCGGGTCTTCAGCTTGTCCAGGAACCGGCGTGAGGTATACACCGTTTTCAGGCCGGCCTGTTCGATGGCCGAGTGGATGGTATCCAGTGGGGCCGTGTAGTTGAGTGTCACCAGGGTCTTGCCGAGCACCATCACCGCCATGCCGGCCAGCAGGCCGCCGGCCGTGGTGGGCAGGAGCAGGCCAACGTTCTGGCCAGGGCAGGTTTGCTTGATACGCCTGGCTAACAGAAAGGTGCCGGTCAGGGCGGTTTTGGCTTTCAGGCTGGCGCCGAGCGTGTCGGCCAGGATGACGGGGTTGCCGGGTGCCTTGCACGTTTCCACCCAGTGTTCACCGAGGGAAGGCAGCGTGGCGACATAGTCCATCCAGGCCTGGACGTCGTTGCTGTCCGGAAAATCATTCATGCAGGGCCGCTGTGCCTATACCAGGTTTACTGTTTTATTGTTTTACCGGCCCCGGGGGTCACGGCGCAAAGGAGAAATATTATTAAATAAATCAGCTATTTGCCAGTTTTACAATAAACCGGGTTGGGGTGTATTGGCGGATTGTGAAAAGGCCGGGCGGTGACTGCAACATCCGCCCCGCCAAGGGGGTACGGCAGGGGCTGTTTATGACAGCGCGATCACGTCGAGGTCGAGCTTGCTCAACAGCTTTTCGGAGGTGTTGCCGCGCATGAGGGCGGCGGCACCCTGGCGGGCCATCGTGCCGATCAGGACAGTGTCGGCGTCGATTTCCTTGGCGTAGCGTGAAATCACGCTGGCCGGGTCGCCTTCCTCGACATGCACACGGTCGGTCGGCAGGCCGGACAATTTCATGATCTTCTGGCGGTCGGGGAAATGCATGCTGTCCTTGTAGGCATTGATCACATAGAAATCGGCGCCGTAGTGGCCTGCCACTTCCTGACCCTTGGCCAGGATCTTTTCATTGAGCCTGGCGTAGGCCGGATCGTCATGCTTCTGGATATTGATGGCGGCCAGCAGTTTCTTGCGCGGCTTGACTTCGGTAGAGCGCACGATGGAGATCGGTGCGACAGACGTACGCAGCAGCGCCCACTGCTCGTTGCTGAACAGCCCCTTCTTGCCAAGCGGAGCCGGCATGAAAATATGGTCCGGCTGGTAACGCTGGGCGCTTTTCAGTACGGCCTTCTGCCACTCGTTGGACCAGCAGAATTCGTAGGTGTATTTGGCGCCGGCGGCATCGAGCTTGTCGGTGATGGTCTTCAGCCAGGCATCATCACGGTACAGGTTGTCGTTATCCGCTGCGAGACTGGACCGCTCCGGGTCGACACTGATGAACAGATGAACGTGGGAATTCGGCTCGTTGATCTCGGACGTGATGATCAGCCGCTCCAGTGCCAGGTGCTGTTCCTGGGTGGCGTCGATGATGACAAAGATTTTCCTGCTTGCAGCCATAGCCATGTAAAACTCCTCGTACCTGTGTGTTTTTGGTTTACAGGGGTACTTTAGAGTCCGCGGCCACAGGCGGCATTGACCTTGATCAAGCCCGTTCCCGCATGACCAATTCTTGCTTATTTTTCGTGCGCGGGTGCCGCGTCGAGGGGCCAGCCGCCAAGGGCCTGCCAGCGGTTGATGATGTAGCAGAACAGCTCGGCGGTCTTTTCAGCATCGTAGCGCGCCGAATGCGCCTCTTCGTTGCTGAAGTCGATGCCCGCCGCCTCGCAGGCGCGTGAAAGCACGGTCTGGCCGAAGGCGAGAGCGCTCATCGAGGCGGTGTCGAGGCTGGAAAAGGGATGGAAGGGATTGCGCTTCATGCTGTTGCGCTCGGCGGCGGCATTGACGAAACCGTGATCGAAATGGGCGTTGTGGCCGACGAGGATGGCGCGGGTGCAGTTTTCTGCTTTCATTTTCTTGCGGATGTTCTTGAACAACTCGCGAAATACTTCCGGCTCCTCGTGGGCGATGCGCAGCGGATGGTGCGGGTCGATGCCGGTGAATTTCAGTGCGGATTCTTCCAGGTTGGCGCCGGGAAAAGGCTGGACGCGGAAGAACCAGGTGTCCTCGGGCCGCAGGAGGCCGTTTTCATCCATGCCGACGGTGACCGCGGCAATCTCCAGGATGGCGTCGGTCTGGTTGTTGAAGCCGCCGCATTCAACGTCCACCACGACGGGCAGGAAACCGCGAAAACGGTTGGCCAGTGGTGAATCGGCCTTTTCCTTGCCGGTTGTCTCTTCAGTCTTTTTGTCAGGCATGGTACTGCGGGGTGTTTGCGTCAGGTTACGGACCAGGTCATCTCGACGCCGGCATTGAGCGGCACGATCTGTTTGTGGCCAAGCTTGTAGGTGTCCGGCACTTGCCAGGGTTTCCTGCGCAGGGTCACCGTGTCAGTGTTCCTGGGCAGGCCGTAGAAGTCCGCACCGTTGAAGCTGGCAAAGGCTTCCAGCTTGTCGAGGAGGCCGAGCTCGTCGAACACGCCGGCATACAGTTCCAGCGCGGCGTGGGCGGAAAAACAACCGGCGCAGCCGCAGGCGTTCTCCTTGGCGTCCTGGGCGTGCGGTGCAGAGTCGGTGCCCAGGAACAGTTTTTTCGAGCCGCCGGCCACCGCATCCAACAGCGCCTGCTGGTGCGTGTTGCGCTTGAGGATCGGCAGGCAGTAGTAGTGGGGGCGAATGCCGCCCACCAGCATGTGGTTGCGGTTGAACATCAGGTGCTGCGGCGTGATGGTGGCGCCGATATTGTCGCCTGCATCCAGCACGAACTGCGCGGCATCCCGCGTAGTGATGTGTTCGAAGACGATTTTCAGCGCCGGGAATTGTGCGTGCAGGGGTTCGAGGACCTCGTCAATAAACGTCTTTTCGCGGTCATAGATATCGATCTCGCTGCGGGTAACCTCGCCATGCACCAGCAGCGGCATGCCGTGCTCGCTCATGGCGGCCAGGACATTGTGCGTTTTCCTGATGTCGGTTACGCCAAAATCAGAATTGGTGGTGGCGCCTGCGGGGTAGAGTTTGACGCCGTAGACATGACCGCTGGCCCTGGCTGCGGCGATTTCTTCCGGGGCTGTGTTATCCGTGAGGTACAGGGTCATCAGGGGCTGGAAACTGCTGCCCGCCGGCACCTGGTCCTGGATGCGCTGGCGGTAGGCCAGGGCGTCGGCCGTGGTGATCACTGGCGGCGCCAGATTCGGCATGATGATGGCGCGGCCCATGTAGCGGGCGGTGTGGGCGACTGTATCGGTCAGGAAGGGGCCGTCGCGCAGATGCAGGTGCCAGTCGTCTGGCCTGGTGAGGGTGATTTCCTGAGTCAAATCGCGGTTCCCGACGGGTCCTGGCTGTCAATGGCGGCAGATTATAGCAGGAACTGGCCGAACCGCGCCCTCAGTGGACTATTTCGCAATTTGACAGCGCGCGGGTACAATACCGCCCTTTTAATAGGTCTCTGACCCCATTTTCAGAGCAGGAAAAACCGATGTCCGATATCAAGAAAGTCGTACTGGCCTATTCAGGGGGGCTCGACACCTCCGTGATCGTGAAATGGCTGATGGATACCTACAACTGCGAGGTGGTGACGTTTACCGCCGACCTCGGCCAGGGCAAGGAAGTGGAGCCTGCGCGCGCCAAGGCCGAGGCCCTCGGCGTGAAGGAAATCTACGTCGAGGACATTCGCGAGGAGTTCGTGCGCGACTACGTTTTCCCCATGTTCCGCGCCAACACCATCTATGAAGGCGAATACCTGCTGGGCACCTCCATCGCGCGTCCGCTGATCGCCAAGCGGCTGGTGGAGATCGCCAAAGAGACCGGTGCCGACGCCATCGCCCACGGCGCCACCGGCAAGGGTAACGACCAGGTCCGTTTCGAGCTGGGCGCCTACGCCCTCATGCCGGGCGTGAAGATCATCGCCCCATGGCGTGAATGGGACCTGACCTCGCGCGAAAAATTGATGGCCTACTGTGCCGAGCACAATATCCCGGTGGAGCAGAAGCGCGGCACGCAGTCGCCTTACTCCATGGACGCCAACCTGCTGCATATCTCTTACGAGGGCGGCATCCTGGAAGACCCGGCTGCCGAGCCGGAAGAGAACATGTGGCTGTGGACCGTCTCGCCGGAAGCGGCGCCGGACAAGGCAACCTACCTGGAACTGGATTACGTGAAAGGCGACATCGTCGCCATCGACGGCAAGAAGATGTCCCCGGCGGAAGTGCTGACCTACCTCAACAAGGTGGGCGGCGAAAACGGCATCGGTCGCACCGACATCGTGGAAAACCGTTACGTCGGCATGAAATCACGCGGCTGCTATGAAACGCCCGGCGGCTTCATCATGCTGCCGGCCCATCGCGCCATCGAATCGCTGACCCTGGACCGTGAACTGGCCCACCTGAAGGACGAGCTGATGCCGCGCTACGCCTCGCTGGTCTACAACGGCTACTGGTGGTCGCCCGAGCGTGTCGCCCTGCAGGGCCTGATCGACGAGTCCCAGGAACACGTCAACGGCAAGGTGCGCGTGAAGCTGTATAAAGGCAACGTCATCGTCGTGGGCCGTGAATCCGCGTCCGACTCGCTCTTCGATGAAAAAGTAGCGACATTCGAGGACGACGCCGGCGCCTACAACCAGAAGGATGCGGAAGGCTTCATCAAGCTCAACGCACTCAGGTTGCGTACAGCGGCCAGCAAGCGGTCCAAGAAGTAGGGTATAAACGCAGTCGCTGCTGCGCTCGGGCTGGCTGGAATAAACTCGTTCAGGTCGCCCCGGGGCCTTGTGCGATTGCTTTGTCGGATGTCGCTTCGCACATCCGACCTGCAATATTTTACATTCATAATGTAGGTCGGATAAGGCACGCAGTGCCGCCATCCGACGTTTTAATCCAATTCCTTTTTCCTGTACTCGCACAGGTCTGAAATCACGCAACTGCCGCAGCGTGGTTTTCTGGCTATACACGTATATCTTCCATGCAGGATGAGCCAGTGGTGGGCATCGAGTAAAAACTCGTCCGGCACGAACTTCATCAGTTTCTTTTCCACTTCCAGTACATTCTTGCCCGGCGCGATGCCGGTGCGGTTGGATACGCGAAAGATGTGCGTGTCCACGGCCATGGCCTTTTCCCTGAACGCGGTATTGAGCACGACGTTGGCGGTCTTGCGGCCGACGCCGGGCAGGGCCTCGAGCGCCTCGCGGGTGTTCGGCACCTGTGAGTCGTGTTCCTCGATGAGGATTTTGCAGGTCTTGATGACGTTCTTCGCCTTGGTGTTGAACAGGCCGATGGTCTTGATGTAATTCTTCAGCTTGTTCTCACCCAGTGCATAAATGGCGGCTGGTGTGTTGGCGACGGGGAACAGTTTTTCAGTGGCCTTGTTGACGCTGACATCGGTGGCCTGGGCCGACAGCATGACGGCGATCAGCAATTCAAACGGTGAGTCGTACTGAAGCTCGGTGGTGGGGGTGGGGTTTTCATCGCGCAGGCGATGAAAAATCTCGGTGCGTTTTTCCTTGTTCACGAAGTGGTCACCCGGTCACTCTGACCCGCTTGCTGCCCGGTGCGACGGGCTCTGGCGCTGCAGCCGGCCTGGCCAGCTGCCTGTCCAGCACGTTCTTCAGGGCGATCAGGAAGCCCATGAACAAAAACGCTCCCGGCGGCAGGATGGCCAGCAGGAACGGCGAGTCCGTGGTGAACACCACCAGTTCCGGGTTGCCGGCGAACGGCAGCAGCCGGTCCATGTTGGCGAACACGGCGCCGGTGCCAGCCAGTTCCCGCAGGATGCCCAGGACAAGCAGTACCGCGGCAAAGCCAAACCCGGTCATCAGGCCGTCGATGAAGGATGGCAGCAACGGGTTCTTCGAGGCAAAGGCTTCCGCGCGGCCAAGGATGGTGCAGTTAGTGACGATCAATGGAATAAAGATGCCCAGCGCCTGGTACAGCTCGATGGCATAGGCGCGCAGCAGCAATTCGGCGCAGGTGGTGAAACCGGCAATGATGAGCACGAACACCGGCAGGCGGATGGCCGGTACCAGGGCATGCCGGCCCAGGGATACCAGGGTGTTGGATCCTGCCAGGACCAGGATGGTGGCGAGACCAAGTCCCAGGGCGTTGACGGCCGAGTTGCTCACCGCCAGCAGCGGACACAAGCCCAGCAGTTGCACCAGTGCGGCGTTGCTGCCCCACAGCCCCTGGTAAGTGATCTGCCTGAAGTCAGTCTGCATCGCGGTTTGCCCAAAGAGCCCGGTTCTGTTCAAAAAATTGCAGCGCCCTGCGCACGGCATTGACGACAGCGCGTGGCGTCACCGTGGCACCGGTGAGCTGGTCGAATTCACCACCGTCCTTCACCACCTGCCAGCGCGGGGGCGGCGGGTTGCCAAGCGTCCTGCCATTGAAGGCGAGAATCCAGTCATCGACCTCGATGTCGATCTTGTCGCCGAGGCCGGGAGTCTCGCGGTGTTCGAGAACCCGCACGCCGGTCACACTGCCGCTGGCCAGTATACCGACCAGCAGGCGGATGTCACCGCTGTAGCCGTCGTGGGCTTCCACCGGCAGGATGACGCCCGCGAAAAGACCATCCCTGGTGGCGACATAGCCCGGGCGATCGTTCGTCAATTCCAGCATGGCAGTGCCGGTTGCCAGCGTGAAGGCATCCGTGAGCAAATCGTTGTCATGCAGTGTGGCCGGAAACACCTCTGCCAGCGCCCGCCGTTCGGCGGCAAGTTGCTGCGCCAGGATGCGATCCGCAGTGGCCAGGTTGACGAGTGCCAGCACGACAGCGACCACCAGCGCAAACCCGCCCAGCACGAGACTGCTTTTCAGGATGACTGGCTGCCTATCCGGCATGGTTGCTGCCTTTTTGCGCGATGTGCACGAACTGATCGATGGCCGGTGCGGCGAAGTTTGCCAGCAGCACGGCGAAGGCAACACCGTCGGGATAGCTGCCCCAAACGCGTATGCAATACAGAAGTATGCCGATGAGGGCGCCGTACCAGAGTTTGCCGGTAGTGGTTGATGGGCCCGACACGGGATCGGTGGCGATGAAGAAGGCGCCGAGCATGGCGGCGCCGCCGAACAGGTGGAAGACCGGGGAGCCGTGGCTGGCCGAACTGCCGCCGTCGTAGAAGACCAGTGACAGTAATGTCATGGCGGCCAGCAGGGTAACCGGGATGTGCCACGTGATGATGCGCCGGTAGAGCAGGTAGAGTCCGCCGCCGAGGAAAGCGATGTTCACCCATTCCCAGCCGGCACCGGACAGCGTGCCGTAGAGAGGATTGCCGGCAACGAATTCACTGACCGTCATGCCGCCGCGCTCCAGCTTGAAGCGGTCGAGTGCCGTGGCGCCGGTATAGGCGTCCATGGCATCGGTCGCATTGCCGAGAAAGCGGGCAAGGGTATCGGCGAGGCCTGCGCCATTGTGCGGCAGGAACCAGCTGGTCATGGTCTGAGGAAAGGCGATGAGCAGGACCGCGTAGCCGACCATGGCGGGATTGAACGGATTGCTGCCGAGACCGCCGTACAGTTGCTTGGCAATGACGATGGCGAAAAAGACGCCGATGAGACCAGTCCACCAGGGGGCGGCAGGCGGCATCGACAGGGCTAGCAGCAGGGCAGTGACCGCAGCGCTGAAATCCTTCAGGGCGGGCATCACAGGGCGGTGACGCATTTTGAGGACGATGGCTTCCAGCAGGAGGGCGCACAGGATGAGCCAGGCGATATTGATCAGGGTGCCCGGGCCGAACCAGAGGGTCATGGCGATGATGCCCGGTACAGCGGCCGCCAGGACCAGCGCCATGATTTGCGGTGTGGTCATGGGCGCCTTACGGGAGAACAGCAGGGTGGCCAGGGTCATGCCCGCGCATGTTACCAGCTTGCCCGGGAGGCATCACCCAAATTGGCCGGTCGCGGGAATCCACGTATGATTGACAAAGGGAACAAGGGACAAGGAACAAGGAACAAGG
>CAZVSC010000007.1:40593-48980 GCA_964629325.1 uncultured Enterobacteriaceae bacterium | reverse complement strand
ACAAGGAACAAGGAACAAGGGGGATTGCCATGATTCGACATACACGTATTTTATTGTTACTGACATTATTGGGTGGCTTGCAGGTGGCACATGTGTCTGCCCAGCCGGAGGGCGGATTTTCGGAGCACAACATTGCCTCGGCGGGGGCGCAGCGCAGCTACCTGCTGTATGTGCCGGAAAGTTACAACGGGCAACCGGCGCCCCTGGTATTCAGTTTTCACGGCTCCGGCGGTTACCCGCAGAACCAGGTGGACGTCAGCGGCTTCGACAAGCTGGCGGATGAGCATGGCTTCATCGCCGTGTTCCCCGCCGGGGAATTCACCAACTCGGTAACGGCGCGCAGCTGGAATGCCAACGTCGAGGCCGGTGTGGACGATGTGCAGTTCACCCGGGACATGATCAATGCGGTCGGCGGCATGCTGGCCATCGATGCCTCCCGCATCTATACCTCCGGCTTTTCCGGTGGCGGTCGCATCAGCAGCCGGCTGGCCTGCGAACTGTCCGACGTGCTGGCCGCGGCGGCGCCGGTGGCGGGGCTGCAGTACCCGGAAGACTGCACCCTGAAGCGCCCGATTCCCATCATCACCTTCCACGCGGAAGACGATCCCGTGAACAACTACGAGGTGCAGGCCGATTCGCGCCCGTACTGGCGCATGGGCGTGGAAACCGCCCTGGACCGGTGGCGGCAGGCCAACGACTGCACACTGGCGAACGACCATGAGCAGGTGGCCTACAGTGTCCGCTCCTATGCCTGGACCGAATGCGGCGGGGAGACGGAGATCCTGTTCTACCAGACCAATATCGGCGGGCACACGTGGCCGGGCGCCGCGCAGCGCGGAGCGGTGCAGGATATCAGCGCCAGCGAACTGATCTGGGCCTTTTTCACCCGCCATCACCTCTGAATATTGGCGAAAGGAGGAAAGCTGTACTAAACCTGTGGGGGCAATAGTGCAAAAACGTTAACAGGGAGGTTAACAATGAGAGAACTGACCATGGATGAGTTGGAGCAAGTGAGTGGTGGTGATTTTGCTGAGTCAGCAGCCGCTTTTGCTGCAGCAGCAGGAATTGCTCAAACAGTGCTTGGATCTGGCTGGGCAACAATGGGGGCCGTTGCTATAACAGGTGTCGGTTGGCCTGTGGCCGGGCTGATAGTGGGCCTGTCTTTTTATAGTGGCTATTCGCTACTTAATTAGGTTGTAACAATCGAGCATCAAGATGGATTTCTCTCTGTCTTGATGCTCCATACGAAATGGATTTCGAGATTAATTTAAGAAAAGCTAAAAGATCGTTATTGATCCTGCTAACTTCTTCTTTCCTTTTAGTCGCCCTTCTTGCCTTAACAAAAAATGTAATAAAGGCCTTTGTCCTGGATTATCCAGTGCTGACTTATCCCGTAATTTTCATATTTTCGGGATATTCCATATTTCTTCTTTATAAGTTGCTTTTGGTTTCCAGGCGCAAACATCTGATCAGGGTTGGAGAAGAGGAGCTTACGTTCCCTGACTATTTTCTTGATGAGAAACGAATACCAATAAATGCCATCTATTCCGTTGAGGTCATAGTTTTAGGCGGCATTGTGCGAGGAGTAATTCTTGGTATAACCGGGAAATCCCGGCAGGTAGTTGACGCTGGCATTTTCAAAGAGCATGGAGATTTTAACTATTTTGTTCAAATCCTTTCGAGCAGAGTCGGACGATGCTGCGATATGGATATATCCCATGTGAGAGATCGTATTGCGGCTGCTCAGTTGGACAAGCGTGCATTTGCTTCGTTCTTGTTGGCTTTATTGATCTTTATCATCTTTTTAATAGGTAATAACGGCGACGTATTTATAAAAACGCCGGAAGCATTTCTGGTTTTGGGTGGAAACACCAAAGAACTGATCTCGAAAATGGAGCTGTATCGAGCGTTTTCTTCATTTTTTATCCATACAAGGTTTCTGCACATTGCAATAAATATGATTGTGCTAGGCGTACTTGCTTACCTTTTGGAGAAAACCATAGCTCAAATTCGTTTTGTGAATGTAACTCTCGTGGGCAGTTTGTTCGGTGTGTTATCAAGTAATATTCTGATGCTGAATGAAGGGAGTGTTGGTGCTTCTGGAGGAACTTATAGCCTATTTGGCGCCTATATCTTTTTAAAGTACAAATATGAAGAGTATTTGCCAGGAAGTATAAATAGTATCCCTGTCAACAGACTGGTTCTTTTGTTGCTGTTTGAATTTTATGCAGAAATATTTTGGCTCGAACTTGTTGATTACATAAATCATTTGGGAGGATTTATTTCGGGATTTATGTATATGTTTTTGGCAAGAGTCGGCCCCAGGCTTGAATTTGTCGACCAGCCCACACTCTTCGAAAAAGGTCTCTTCGCCACTCTCGTTTCCGGTTATGCGCTGGGGCTTTCCTACTTCCTCCTGCTGTACTATGGTGTAATCTGAGCACCAATTCCCAACAGTACAATGGAACAGGATTGAGCTAATGCAAAGGCGTCGTTTCCTACAATCGGCCGGCCTTGGCCTGACCGCAACAAGCCCCCTGGCACAGGCTGCATTCGATTGCTATGTCGAGCGTACCCCGGGCGCGCAGTTGTTCACCCTGCGCAACGAGCTGGCCGACAATCCCATCGAGGCAATTCGCGACCTGGCCAATGCCGGCGTCAGGGATGTTGAATTATTCGGCCTGACCGGCGCGCCCGAGATCTTCGGCATGTCCCCCCTGTCATTTCGCCGCCTGCTCGAGCGCAACGAAATCACCATGACCTGCTCCCATGTAGCCGCTGATGCGCTCGATATTCCGGCCCTGGCTGAAAATGCCGAAATTCTCGGCCTGGACACCATTATTCTGGGTGCCGCGCCGGGTTTTGTGCAGCCCGGACCAAACGGTCTGCGTATCCAGGGCCCGCAGACAAAACAGGAAATGGATGAACTTGCGGAATTGCTGAACCGCCTCGGGGTGATGTTCCGCCGCCGCGGCCTGCAATTTGCCTACCACAACCACCACGTGGAATTCTTCGAAGTCGACGGTGAGATCCCCTTCAACCATATCATGTGGAATACCGACCCGCAGATGGTGCGCTGTGAACTGGACATCGGCTGGCTGGCCCTGGCCGGCGTCGATTACCTCAACGTGCTGGACAATTTTGGCAACCGGACCATTGCCTGCCACATGAAGGACTTCAACGGCAACCGCCCGGCGGACATGGGGGATTTCCTTGGCGCTGCCGCCAGCCTGGTGCCGCCGGGAAGCGGGGTGGTGGATTTCACGGCGGTCATGGAGCGCATGGATTACTACAACATCCGCCATGGCTTCGTGGAAATCGATACGCCCCGCAATGCCATCACCGAGATCGGGGCGGGTGTGCGGCACCTGCAATCACTGCGCCGCTGCTGATTCGCATTAGCCGGGCAACGTGCGTTCTATTTTTCCGACTTCCTGGCTTTCACCCGCGCCAACGCTGCCTGGATACTGTCCGCTGACACGCGCTGGCGGTTGATCGCAAGTTCCGCGCGCTTCCTGCGCCGTGATTCTTCCTCGTCCGCCAGCCTGGCCATGCGCAGCTGGTGCCGCTCGAAGCGGCGTTTCGCCCTGCCGGCACGCTCCCGCTCTTTCTGCTGCCTGGCAAGGTCGGCTTTGGCAGCCTGGTAATGATCCACCAGCGGCAAGCCGCTGGGGCAGGCCTTGTCACACTTGCCGCACTCGATGCAGTGCATGAGGTTGAGCGACTGCGCCTGATTCAGGTTGTGGTCACGACAGGCGAAGTAGAGTTCGTGCGGTTGCAGGTCCACCGGGCATACGGGCACGCACAGGGCGCAGTTGATGCAGGCCAGGCGTGAAGCAGTTTGCTCCTGAATTTCCACGGCCGGGTCATCGTCTTCGACGGTGACCATATCGATGCAGTCCACGGGGCAGGGCTCGATGCACAGATCGCACCCGGTGCATTCGCTGGCGATGACCGTATGGGTGAATTTCGGAGCGCCGAGAATCGCATCCACCGGGCAGGCGGGAATGCATTTGGCGCAGCCGATGCATTGCGCTTCGCGGATGAACGCCACCTTGCGCGGCTCAACCTGGCCATACCCGGTATCCAGGGGCACGGTGGCGACATTGAGCAGGCTGGCGAGATCGGCGATGGTTTTTTCACCACCGGGCGGGCACTTGTTTATGGCATCACCCGCCGCGATGGCTTCGGCATAGGGTCGGCAGCCCGGGTAACCGCATTGCCCGCATTGGGTCTGGGGCAGCAGGTCGTTGATCTGTTCGATGACGGGATCGCCTTCCACATGAAAACGGCGGGCAGTGAAACCGAGCAGCGCGCCGATACCGATACCCATGCCAAGCAGGGACAACAGGGGCGTGAACAGGGCGGGCAGGGTAAAGGACATCACACCATGCCGCTGAAACCCATGAAGGCCAGGGACATCAGGCCTGCGGTGATCATGGCGATGGCCGGGCCCCGGAAGGGTTCCGGAACGTCGCTGCTGTCGAGTTTTTCGCGCATGGCGGCGAACAGGATGAGCACCAGCGAGAAGCCGGCGGCGGCGCCAAAGCCGTAAAAAACGGAATCGGCAAAACTGCGCGACTGGTTGATGTTGAGCAGGGCGACCCCGAGCACCGCGCAGTTGGAGGTAATGAGTGGCAGGAAAATACCCAGCACCCGGTGCAGCAGGGGACTGGTCTTGCGCATGATCATTTCAGTGGCGCTCACCACCGCGGCGATGACGACGATGAAGGCGATGGTGCGCAGGTATTCCACGCCCAGCGGCACCAGCAGGTAATGGAACACCAGGTAGCTGCAGGCGGAAGCGAGAGTGAGCACGAACAGGGTCGCCGCCGACATGCCGACTGCAGTTTCCACCCTGCCGGAGACGCCCATGAAAGGGCAGAGCCCCAGGAACTGTGTCAGGACGAAATTGTTGACCAGTACGGCGCCGACCAGGATGAGGAAGATATCGGTCATTGGTTAATAGGTATTTGACCCCTATTTATTTATTTGCCCTCGATCAGCTCGATCATGTACCCATCGGGGTCCTTGACGAAGGCGATGACTGCACCGCCGTGCTTCATGGGGCCGGCGGGGCGCACCACGTTGCCACCCTTCCCGGCGATCTGCTCGCAGGCCTTGTAGGCATCATCCACGCTGATGGCGATATGGCCGAAGGCATTGCCCATGTCGTACTGGTCGGTTTCCCAGTTGTGGGTCAGCTCGATCACCGCATTCTCATCTTCGCTGCCGTAGCCGACGAAGGCGAGGGTGAACTTGCCGTCCGGAAAATCCTTCTTGCGCAGCAGGCTCATGCCGAAGACGTTAGTGTAGAAATCGATGGACTTGTCCAGATCGGTGACGCGGATCATGGTATGGAGAATGCGCATGGTATTACCCTGATATGATGAATGAGTTTGAGTAGCGGAATTATGCCAATAATGAGAGACTCCCGCCATGCTGGAACCCGCGCAAACCGATATCGATATCTGGCTTGTAGATGACAGGGAAGTTGCAGACCCCGACCTGCTGGACGCATACAGGGAAATCCTGAATCCTGAGGAAACCGGGCGTCACCAGCGCTTCATCTTCACGCGCCATCGCCACCAGTTCCTGGTTTCCAGGGCGCTGGTACGCTGTGTGCTGGGCCAGTACCTGGATTGCGCTCCCGCCGCTGTCGAATTCAGTCATAACCGGCACGGCAAGCCGCAGGTAGTGGCCGATTCCGGCCTGCAATTCAACCTCACCCATACCAACGGCCTGATCGCCCTGGCGGTGACCCGGCGAGCGCCGGTGGGTATCGACGTGGAATATCTCAGCCGGCAGGCGGACATCGTCAAGCTGGCGGGCCGGTATTTTGCAGACGAGGAAAACCGTGCGCTCTATCGCCTGCCCGTGGCGGCGTGGAACCAGCGTTTCTATGATCTGTGGACGCTGAAGGAAGCCTACCTGAAAGCCTGCGGCACGGGCCTTACAACACCACTCGGTGATTTCAGCTTTACCTTCGGCAAGCAGGGCATCGGCATCGGTTTTTCCGGCATCATCGCGGACGACCCGGCACACTGGCAGTTCTGGTTGCTGGATGCGCCCGGCACATTCCGCCTGTCAGTGGCCGTGAATGCCCCTGCAGCGCAGCCTTGCACATTGAATCCGAAAATGGGTATCCCGATGGGTGAATTCCGGCCGCTGTTACTGCCCGCAGCCGCTTTTGCGCAGTAGCGTCCTCAGGTGACGCGGGTGCCGGGCTCGGCGCCGGCGTGCGGCTCGAGCAGGTAGACATGGCTGCCTTCACCACTGGCCAGGATCATGCCTTCGGACAGGCCGAATTTCATCTGGCGCGGTTTCAGGTTGGCCACCATCACGGTGAGCTGGCCGACCAGTTTTTCCGGAGCATAGGCGGCCTTGATGCCGGAGAACACGGTGCGGGTGACTTCGCTGCCATCCGCGCCCTTGCCCAGGCTGAGGGTGAGCTTGAGCAGCTTGTCGGCGCCTTCCACGTGCTCGGCATTGATTATCCTGACGATGCGCAGGTCCACCTTCGCGAAATCGGGAAACTCGATTTCGGCGCTGACCGGGTCGCGGCCAAGCGGCGTGTCGGCGGCAGCCGCCTTGGGGGTATCGGATTTTTCAGTCACGAGGCTTTCCTTGCTGGCTTCTACCATTTGCTCGACCTTGTCAGCCTCGACGCGCGTCATCAGCGGTTCGAATTTGCCGATCCTGTGGTTTGTCAGCAGCGTTTGTGAATCCTGCCAGGTAAGCGGCGCAACGGCGAGGAAGTTTTCCACGTTGACGGCAATTTCCGGGAGGATGGGTTTGAGGTAAACAATCAACATGCGGAACAGGTTGATGCCCGTGGCGCAGATGGCCTGCACGGCGGGGTCCTGCGGATTCGACTTGGCCAGCACCCAGGGCTGCTTTTCCGCGATGTACTGGTTGGCCTTGTCAGCCAGGGCCATGATGATGCGCACTGCCTTGGCGAATTCACGGTTTTCATAAAGCGTGGCGATTTCATCACCTGCAGCGGCGAACTCTTTCAGCAGTTCAGGCACTTCCAGGGTGTCGCCCAGGTTGCCGTCAAAGTTCTTGCTGATGAACCCGGCGCTGCGGCTGGCCAGGTTGACCACCTTGCCGACCACGTCGGCATTTACGCGCTGGGCGAAATCGTCCAGGTTGAGATCGAGATCCTCCGGCGTGCTGCCGAGCTTGGCGGCGAAGTAATAGCGCAGGTACTCCGGGTTGAGATGCTTCAGGTATGTCTCTGCCATGATGAAGGTGCCGCGTGACTTCGACATCTTCTGCCCGTTCACGGTGAGGAAGCCATTGACGCTGATCAGGTCGGGCTTCTTGTAGCCTGCGGTCTCCAGCATGGCGGGCCAGAACAGCGCGTGGAAATTGATGATGTCCTTGCCGATGAAGTGGTACAGCTCGGTACCGGTGTCCGGCAGCCAGTAGTTGTCGAAGTCGAGGTCTTTACGGCTGTCGCACAACTTCCTGAAGCTCGCCATGTAACCGATGGGCGCATCGAGCCAGACATAAAAGAACTTGCCGGGTTCATCGGGGATCTCGAAGCCGAAGTAGGGCGCATCACGGCTGATATCCCATTCCTGCAAACCGGCATCGAGCCATTCCGCGAGTTTGTTGGCCACCTGCGGTACGAGCACGCCGCTGCGGGTCCAGTCCTTGAGCATATCGGTGAACTCGGGCAGGCGGAAAAAGAAATGCGTGCTGGCCTTCTTGACCGGGGCAGCCCCGGAAATGGTGGAGTAGGGATTTTTCAGGTCGAGGGCGTTGTAGGTCGACGAACAAACCTCGCAGTTATCGCCGTACTGGTCCGCCGCACCGCACTTCGGGCATTCACCCTTGATGAAACGGTCGGCCAGGAACATTTCCTTTTCCGGGTCATAGAGCTGGGTGATCTCGCGGCTGGCGATCTTGTCGGCGGCCTTCAGGCGGCCGTAAATCATGGTGGCAAGTTCACGGTTCTCCGGCGAATGCGTGGTGTAGTAGATGTCGAAGTCGACATGGAAGCCGGCGAAGTCGCGCTGGTGTTCCTTGTTCACGCCGGCGATCAGTTCTTCCGGCGTGATGCCCCGCTTCTCGGCAGTGAGCATGATGGCGGTGCCGTGGGTGTCGTCCGCACACACATACGCCACTTCGTTACCAGCCATACGCTGATATCGGACCCAAATATCAGCCTGGATGTACCCGAGCAGGTGCCCCAGATGGATAGGTCCATTGGCAAAGGGCAGGGCGTTAGTAACCAGGATTTTACGCGTGCTCAAGGTTGGTGCCAGTCAGGGAAATTAGTGAAAAATCAAGGCGCGAATGATACCGGCTATGGAGAATGGCCACAACAAGGAGCGCCCGAGTAAATACCTGTATCAGGCCTGGCGTTCGTATTGCAG
>CAZVSC010000007.1:27048-40493 GCA_964629325.1 uncultured Enterobacteriaceae bacterium | reverse complement strand
ACAAAGGTTTCGTCGTTAAACCAGAGGCCGCCGTACTTGTTCAATATTTTCGAAGTGGCCTTGAGATAGGTGCCATCCGCAATCACTTGCTCGACACGTTCGTCCTCGATCTGGTTCACGTAAACCGCTGCATTCCAGGCGGCAAACAGTGTCGATGTGCCGATGCTGATGCCGCCGATTTCCGAGGGCAGGGCATGCATGCGGTACTGGAACATGGCGCGCGCTTCGGACTGCTCCTTGATGTTGTAGTCGCGTGCTTCCCGGCCAAGGATTTTCTTCACTTCCTTGAGTATGTGGTGTCGCGTTACCGGGAAGGGGTTGGTGTCCGGCCAGTACTGCTGGATGAGTTCCTGGGCCGGATCCTTGCCGCAGGACTGGATGGCCAGCAGACGGCCGCCGGGCGCCAGTGAGCGGGCCAGCGGCACGATGATTTTCTCCGCCTTGAACTTGGCCGAAGTGGATGCGCGCCAGGGCTGCGAAGCCAGGATGAAATCGTAATCCCAGTTCTGGATGCCGGGCCTGGGAATGATGGAGTCCAGGAGGATCTGGTGATCCTCGCGGTAGATCACCACCACGGACGGGCGCTTGAATACCGGGTTGCCGGAAATCTTGCTGGTCTGTGTTTCCCAGCCTTCGGCAAACATGTCATGCAGGCTTTCGAGCTGTTCGCGGTAGTTGTAGGCATGACTGCCTTCCAGTTTCACTTCGCGCCAGTTCATGGCGTTGGCCGTGAGCACGTCGCGGGGCATGAGCTTCGGTGCCTCGGCGTAATTGAGATTGGTCAGTATGAGGATGGTGGCCGGGTGTTCGCTGAAGCGGTCGATCATCTTGTCGAGGCCGATACGCACATCCTCCATGCTGATTTCCTTGGCCACGACGAAGTGGGGCACGGTCGGATGCTTGTGGTGCAGGTAACGCATGGTATTGGACAGCACGGTGGCATCGCCCATGCCGGCATCGAACAGGCGCAGGGCCGGCGGGCCGGGCTGGATGTACTGGAACTCCTTGGCGATGCGCTGGGAGATGGCGGATTTTTCGTTACAGGTGTTGATGAACGCCAGGTAGTTCTGCCGGTTGTCGTAGAAGCGGAACGGCGCGTTGTCTTTCTTGTCGCTGGCTGCCGGTGCGGCAGCGGTTTTGCCGGCCTTGGCCTTGCTCTTGACGGTTTTGGCTTTTTTGACTGCTTTCTTGGTGGTTTTGGCTGCGGACATGTTGCCCCCCTTGTTATTTTCAATGACGCTAACAGCGTCTTTATTGTTCTGCAGTGCCAGGAAATCCTGGATCCTGTTGATGGTCCTGAGCGTGATGCCCTTGCCATCGCGCAGGCGGTTGACCAGTTTGCCGTCGTTGACCACTCGCAGGCCGAACGTGGACTTGGATATTTGCTGCCGGTTGCAGTAGGACTCGATTTCCCCGATCAGTGAGTCGATGTCGGCCATGGTATCCCCGGTCGCAGGCTGGCACCTGTATTCTTGTTGGTGTTTTGCCCAAGTTAAACAAAGGGCAGTAGGGGAGTCAACAACCTGTAATGTCAAAAATTTGCCACAAGAATGTTGGGAAATTTCCCAACCCGGGATTCCGGGTTTGCTGCAGGCACAAAAAAGCCGGCGGCCCTGGCGGGCAGCCGGCTTTGCAGTCAGGCGCGTCTAGAACAGGCCTTCGATCTGGCCTTTCTTGTTTACGGAGATGTTTTCCGCGGCCGGAACCTTGGGCAGCCCAGGCATGATCATGATGTCGCCGCACACGGCAACGATGAACTCGGCGCCGGCTGACAGGCGCAGTTCACGCACGGGCACCACGTGCCCGGAGGGTGCTCCCATCAGGGCAGGGTCGGTGGAGAAGCTGTACTGCGTCTTTGCCATGCAGATCGGGAAGTTCGGGTAGCGGTTCTGCAGGTCGGCATACTGCTTGCGCACCTTGTCGTCGGCGATGATGTCGTCGGCGCCGTAGATCTTCTGGGCGATGGTGCGGGTCTTTTCCCACAGGGACATGCTGTCGGGGTAGAGCACCTTGAACTTGCTCTTGCCCTTTTCAATGATGCTGACAACGGTCTTCGCCAGCTGCTCGGTGCCCGCGCCGCCGTCTGCCCAGTGGGTACATTCGATGACTTCGGCACCCAGGGCCTTGCAGGACTTGCGCACCAGCTCGACTTCGGCCTTGGTGTCATCGGTGAAGCGGTTGATGGCAACCACTGCCGGGACACCGTATTTCTGGATATTGCCCAGGTGGCGTTCCAGGTTGGCCATGCCTTTCTTCAGGGCCTTGAGGTTTTCCCCCTTCAGTTCGGTCTTGGGCACGCCGCCATGCATCTTCAGGGCGCGGATGGTGGCAACGATGGTGACTACATCGGGTTTCAGGCCGGTCTTGCGGCACTTGATGTCGAAGAACTTCTGCGCACCGAGGTCGGCGCCGAAACCGGCTTCGGTCACGACGTAGTCGGCCAGCTTGAGACCGGCATTGGTCGCCATCACGGAGTTGCAGCCGTGGGCGATATTGGCGAACGGGCCGCCGTGAACGATGGCGGGCGTGCCTTCCAGGGTCTGCACCAGGTTCGGCATCATGGCGTCCTTGAGCAGGGCGGTCATGGCGCCGTCGGCCTTGATGTCCTTGCAGGTGATGGGCTTCATGTCGCGGGTATAGCCGACGACGATGTTCGCCAACCGCTTGCGCAGGTCTTCCAGGTCTGTGGCCAGGCAGAAGATGGCCATGATTTCGGAAGCCACGGTGATGTCGAAACCGGTCTGGCGCGGGAAGCCGTTGCCCGGACCGCCCAGGGCGACAGTGATATCGCGCAGGGCGCGGTCATTCATGTCGACGACGCGGCGCCAGGTGATGCGGCGTACATCGATACCCAGGGAATTGGAGTGGTGAATGTGGTTGTCCAGCATGGCGGACAACAGGTTGTGGGCGGCACCGATGGCGTGGAAGTCGCCGGTGAAATGCAGGTTGATGTCCTCCATCGGGATGACCTGGGCATAACCGCCGCCCGCTGCACCGCCTTTCATGCCGAAACACGGTCCCAGGCTGGGCTCGCGCAGGCAGATCGCGGTCTTCTTGCCAATGCGGCTCAGGGCGTCGCCAAGGCCGACCGTGGTGGTGGTCTTGCCTTCACCTGCCGGAGTCGGGGAAATCGCGGTCACCAGGATCAGCTTGCCGTTCTTGCCTTTGCTCTTGGTGCGCAGGAAGTTGTAATCGATCTTGGCCTTGTAAGGACCATACTGGAACAGGGATTCCGAGGGGATGCCCAGTTTTTTGCCGATTTCGCTGATCAGCTGCGGTTTGGCTTTCTGGGCAATCTGGATATCTGAGGGCTGCGACATAAAATGAATTCCCTTGTTGGTAGGATGGATTTCCTGGGTGGTTTGCGGTTTGTTCTTTGAGCTGTTTCTGAAAATTTACTGCCGTGAAAAGCCTGTAATAACAGGCTGTTGCTCGCAAAGGCCGGCGATTTTAGCACCTTTGCATATGAAATTTAACCGCTGGCGGGCTCATCACGGTATTAAATTTCACAGCATGGAAACACGGAGGATTTTACGCAGACAGTCCAACAGCCGGTTTGAACAAACTATAATGCGGGCATGGAAATTCGATGCCTCGCCACGACCTTGATTGCCGCTGCCTACAAACTGAGGCGGCAATTGCTCATCGGCTGCCTGTGCCTGTTCAGCGGTACAGCCGGCGCCCAGTTCTTTTCCTATGAGACGGCCTATCCCGGCGTCGATTACGCTTCCCGTCCGCTCACCGATCGCGTCACCCGCCTGATGGCGGAGGTCGCCGCCGGGCGCGTCACGCTGGAACACGATGGCAGCCAGCGCGGCTACCTGGATTCCCTGCTGGCCGCGCTGGATATCGACCCGGATTCGCAGTTCCTGGTGTTTTCCAAAACCGCAGCGAAGACACGCTTCGTCACGGCGCAAACGCCGCGTGCCCTGTATTTCAATGATGACACTTATATCGGTTTCACCCAGAACAGCCGCACCCTGGAGATCGCCGTGATGGACCCGGTGCTGGGCCCCGTGTTCTTCGATTTCAACCAGGATCCCGATGCGCCTGGCGTGGAGCGGGAAATGAACCGCTGCCTGCGCTGCCACGACAGTTATTCGATGACGGGCGGCGGGGTGCCGCGTTTCCTGCTCACCTCGGTGATCGCCAATCCCGAAGGGGAAATCGTCACGCACGAGATCAGTATCGTCACCGATACGTCGACGCCGCTGAACCGGCGCTGGGGCGGCATGTATGTCACGGGCATGCATGGCAGCCAGGACATCATGGGCAATTTCGTCGTCGACGATGTAGCGAAGCTGCGTAATCTCGATCTCACACCGAACGGCAACAAGGCCGACCTGGCCGGTTACCTGGATACCTCTTCCTATATAAGCAGCGGCAGCGACATCGTGGCCCTCATGGTGGTGGAGCACCAGGTCGAGGTGCAGAATGCAATCACGCGGCTGAGCTTCGAAAGTCGCACGCGCCTGCACGAGAATGGCAGCCTGTCTGCTGACGAACTCGCGGAGTTGACCCGACCGGTGCTGGAGTCGCTGTTCTTTGCCAACGAAGTGGCGCTCGCCGACAGGATCACCGGTTCGTCCGGTTTCGCCGACAACTTCCAGGCCAGGGGACCGACGGACAACCAGGGCCGTTCATTGCGCGACCTTAACCTGGAAACGCGCACCTTTACATACCCGCTCAGCTATCTGGTCTATTCCGATGCCATCGAGGCCTTGCCGGGGGAAGTGAAGAGGTACCTGTTCGATGGCATCCGGCGCGTGCTGTCCGGTGAGCTTCAGGACGCCGCTTTTTCCCACCTGGATGCGCAGGCCAGGGAAGCCATCAGTGCCATCCTGCGTGCGACCAAACCGGAAATCCTGGGAGAGGGCGATTAACGGCCTGAACGAATAACGCCGCCGACCGGTCTTGATCGGGTAGCAACATGCGCCCGGTTGTTCCCATAACTCCATGGAAATCATGGTAAAAACGCATGGAGTCAGTACAATCCGCAGGACTGGATTACAGACAATGACCAAGAACTTCCTGAAATTTCTCGCGATTGCCGCATTCCTGGCGACCTGGCAGCTGCCGGCGCTTGGACAGGGCGTCTCTGAACTCGTCCCGGGTTCGGGCACCCATGTGGATGCCCAGCTGGTCGCGGAAACCGAAGCGGCCATCCCGGGCGAATCGCTGTGGGTCGCCCTGCGGCTCGTGCACGTGGATGCGTGGCACACCTATTGGAAGAATCCCGGTGATGCCGGCAAGCCCACGGAGATCAGGTGGCAGCTGCCGGATGGTGTCACCGCCGGTGAAATCGTCTGGCCATTGCCCGAACGTTTCGACCTGCCCGCCGACCTGGTGGATTTCGGCTACACCGGTGAGATATACCTGCTGACCGAGCTGACTATCCCGGCATCCTTTGCCGGTGCCAGCCTGCTTCTCCATGCCGACGCCCAATGGCTGGAATGTGAAGAGATCTGCATCCCCGGCGGTGCCTCGGTCACCCTGGAAATGCCGGTAGGCGCCGGGCCGGCCCGCATCGATTCGCGCTGGATCGACGGATTCGATGCCACGCGCCGGAACCTGCCGCGATCGGATGTCACCTTCGACGCCATGTTTTCCTTTGCCGGGGAAGACATCAACCTGCTCGTTCAGGCCACCGAGCCCGTATTTGAAAATGCGCAGCGTATTGCGTTCATTCCAGATACGCACCGTGTGCTCGACTATATCGCCGACCAGAACATCACCAACCAGTTATCCAGCCTGCAGCTTTCACAGAAAGCCCATTCGCGTGCACTGCGGGAATCACCCGAGCGCGTGGGCGGTTTGCTTATCGTCGAAGACGGGGCAGGGGAAATCGTTTCCTATGAAATCCAGGCCGCCCCCGAAGGCGTGACCATGGCTGCGCTTGAAGGCGGCATGCCGACGGGTACCCAGCCGGCAGGCGGCATGAATCTGTTCACGGTATTCCTGTTCGCCATGGCCGGCGGCCTCATTCTCAACCTGATGCCTTGCGTGTTTCCAGTGCTTTCACTGAAGGCCATGAGCCTGGCCAGCAACGCCTCGGCACCGGTGCGTGAACAACGCCTGCATGGCATTGCCTATGCTGCCGGCGTCATCCTGTCATTTGTCGTGCTCGCCGGTGTCCTGCTGACGCTGCAGGCCGGTGGTGCACTGATCGGCTGGGGCTTCCAGCTGCAGTCACCCTGGTTCGTCGCCGCCCTGGTGTTCCTGTTCTTCCTGATGGGTCTGGCCATGTCAGGCGTCATCGAAATCGGCACCGGCATCATGGGCCTGGGCTCGGGTCTTGCCGAGAAGGAAGGGTACACCGGCTCGTTCTTTACCGGCGTACTGGCCAGCGTGGTGGCCAGTCCCTGCACGGCGCCCTTCATGGGCGCGGCACTCGGTTTCGCCTTTACCCAGTCCATGCCCGTGGCATTGATCGTCTTTGTTGCACTCGGCTTCGGCATGGCGCTGCCGTTCCTGCTGTTTTCTTTTGTCCCCGCCCTGGCGAGGATGCTGCCGCGGCCCGGCAGCTGGATGCTCACGTTCCGCCAGTTCCTGGCCTTCCCGCTGTATGCCACGGCCGTGTGGCTGTTGTGGGTACTGGGCCGGCAGACCAGTGCCGATGCCATGGCCCTGGTGGTTGGCGGCTGTGTCTTCATCGGACTGGCGGCATGGCTGTACCAGCGCCAGTCGCAGTCGAAGTGGCGCTATCTGGAAATCGGCATCGGCATCGCGTGCATCGCCGCCGTGCTGAGCCTGCTGACTTCGCCGCTGCTGGAAACCCGTGATGCGGTTGCCGGCGCAGACACGGCGGGTGAGGGATACGAGGTTTACAGCGACGCCCGCCTGAACGAGTTGCGCGGGCAGGGCAGGCCGGTCTTCGTCAACATGACGGCATCCTGGTGCATCACCTGCCTGGTCAATGAACGGGTGGCGCTGAGCTCGGATACCGTGACACAGGCGCTGGCCGACAACGATGTCACCTACCTCAAGGGTGACTGGACCAACAACGACCCGGCCATCACCGAGGTGCTCAAGCGCTACCAGACCAGCGGCGTGCCGCTGTACCTGATGTACCCGGCCGACCCGTCATTACCGGCGGAAGTCCTGCCGCAGATCCTTACCGAAGGCATCATCCTCGACGCGCTCGGTCGTATCTAAAGAATATTTTTTTAAGGCCTTTATCGGGATTTTTGCGGGGCTGGATACCCGTTTGCCGCGAACGCAGACGTACCTGCAAGCAGGTCCAGCCAGCCATCTCAGATGGCTGTCGTTCGGCCTCGGCATCCCTGCCTCGGACGTCGCTGCAACCGGGCACTCCATCCCCGCTACCCAGCCGAGCAGATCGGTAACCATTTCCTGCGTGGATCAAAGATGTGCGCCAAACTCCACAACACCGGAGCCTTTCGGTAGAATGACGCCTTTTTTGAAGGTCGAGTAGAGGACACTATGCAATTACTGGATGGCAAGGCAACTGCCAAGGCATTGAAAGAGGATATCGCCGCCAAGGTCGCGGAAATCAAGGCGGCGGGCGGCAAGGTTCCCCACCTGGCTGCGGTGCTTGTCGGCAACGACGGCGGCAGCAAGACCTACGTCAACAACAAGGTGCTGGCCTGCAAGGAAGTCGGTTTCGAGTCCACCCTCATCGAGCTGCCGGAAGAGACCTCCGAGGCAGAGTTGCTTGGTATCGTGGACAAGCTGAACAACGACGACAATATCGACGGTTTCATCGTCCAGGTGCCGCTGCCCAAACAGATCGACGAGGACAAGGTGACCCTGGCCATCGATCCCAACAAGGATGTCGACGGTTTCCATCCGCAGAACCTGGGCCGCATGATGCTGGGCCTGCCCACGCACATTTCCGCCACCCCCAACGGCATCGTCGAACTGCTCAAGCGCAACAACATCGAGACCAGCGGCAAGCACTGCGTCGTCGTCGGGCGCAGCAATATCGTCGGCACACCGATGTCCGTGCTCATGTCCCGTAACGCCAACCCCGGCAACTGCACCGTCACCGTCGTGCACAGCCGCACCACCAACATGAAGGAGATCTGCGCCAGCGCGGACATCCTCATCGTCGCCATCGGCAAGCCGGAATTCGTCACTGCCGACATGGTGAAAGAAGGCGCGGTGGTCATAGACGTGGGTACCACACGCGTTCCCGACGATACCCGCGAGCGCGGCTGGCGCCTGACCGGCGATGTCGACTTCGACGGCGTGAAGGACAAGTGCAGCTGGATCACCCCGGTCCCCGGGGGTGTCGGCCCGATGACCATCGCATCCCTGATGCAAAATACCCTTAACGCCATCAGCATGAAGTAGACGATGACCGACGCCCTGACCGAACTCAAACCCTTCCTGGCCCGTGTCGCAGACGGTAACGTGCTGTCGTTCGACGATGCCCGTGAAGCATTCGAGATCATCATGTCAGGGCGTGCCACGCCGGTGCAGATCGCCGGCTTCCTGGTGGCCCTGCGCATGCGCGGCGAGCATGTCGATGAGATCAGCGCCGCCGTCGATGTCATTCGCGCCAAGGCGCTGCCGGTCGGGGCGCCTGCAGGCGCCATGGACATTGTCGGTACCGGTGGCGACGGCTCCGGCACCCTGAACATTTCCACCGCCACCGCCATCGTGACCGCCGGCTGCGGGGTTCCGATCGCCAAGCATGGCAACCGGGCGCTGTCCTCCAGATCCGGCGCTGCGGATGTGCTGACCGCACTGGGCGTGAATCTCGATGCGGAGATTCCGGTAATCGAGCAGGCCATCACGGAGGCGGGCATCGGGTTCATGATGGCGCCCCGTCACCATCAGTCCTTCAAGTATGTCGGGCCGGTCCGTGTCGAAATGGGCATTCGTACTGTCTTCAATATCCTGGGTCCGCTGTGCAATCCCGCCGGCGTCAGGCGCTACCTTATCGGGGTGTTTGCGCAGGAATGGGTCGAACCGATGGCGCAGGTACTGGCCCGCCTCGGATGCGAGAAGGCCTGGGTCGTCCATGGTGCCGATGGTCTCGATGAATTGAGCACCACCGGCGCCAATTACATCTGTGAAGTGGCCGGCGGCAAGGTCACCCAAATGAGTCTTTCTCCGGAAGATGCAGGCCTGCAAAGGGCCACACTGGCCGATCTCAAGGGTGGCGACGGGGAATACAATGCGGCCCGCCTGCGGGCACTGCTGGACGGTCAAAAGGACGCCTACCGGGATATCGTACTGTTCGGCACCGCGGCGGCGCTGCTCATCGCCGGCAAGGCTGATGACCTGCCTGAGGGCGTGGCCATGGCGGCAGATGCCATCGACAGCGGTCGCGCCAGGGCTGCCCTGGACCGGCTTTGTGCCATCACCAACCAGTAAAAATTGCAATTAAATCAGTCGTTAACTGTTGCAATTAAAAGCATTCCTGAGCATTATCACGGCTTCCATCGTATTGCACGAGAAATACCGGGAGTATCAGCCATGAGCAGCAATGAATGTCCTTCATGCCATAACGAAGCCATGGACGCCGTCACCAAACTGATGAAGCGGCCGCACGTCTGCAAAAGCTGTGGTGCCGAGCTCAGGATGAACCTGGTATTCACCAGTATTGTTTCCATCATCTACTTCGTCCTGGTGGTGCGCACCATGATCTTCACCGGCATCAACGGCGAAAGCATGCTCTTCGTTCTGCTGGCCACCGTGGTTTTTGTAGTGGCATGCCTGTTCATTCCGCTGAAAAACAAGCAAAAGCAGGGCGCCTCATAACCTGCTGAAAAGCGGAATAAAAACCAGCAGCATTCTTCCGCATTGCTGGTAACTCACTGAAATTGCTTTATAAAATCCTTGATTAATCCTTAATTACTGTTACAGGACAGCGTAAAATCGGGCATTCGTTTTTTTCGAAAAGCGGAAACAACGTGCAACGGCGCGAACCCGGTAAACCAGGTAATGGATGCCGGCGTTTACTCTCAACAGCGACAGGCATTCAATGGCGGGGCTGAAGATCTGAATCATGAACACCAAAGACGCTGATTCTTTCACGGGCAAGGGCCTGTTTCGCAGCAGGCGTAAACTCTGGAGCGGCCTGGTTATAGTCGTGGCGGCTGCCGCCGGCGGCTGGTACTACTGGGAGTCAAGCCGGGAGCAGGAAGCCGCCGACCAGCCGCTGATCGCGACCGTCGAGATCGGCAATATCGAGAACACCATTACCGCCGCCGGCAGCCTGCAGCCCTACGAATTCGTCGATGTCGGTGCCCAGGTGAACGGCATCCTGGAGGCATTGCTCGTCGATGTCGGGGATGTGGTCGAGGCAGGCCAGTTGCTGGCCGAGATCGATGCCCGTATCCAGGAAGCCCGGGTAGAGGCCAGCCAGGCCAGCATCGAGGCCCTGGAAGCGCAGATCGAAGCGAGGCGCGCCACCCTGGATCTGGCCAAGGCCAATACCGATCGCCAGGAACGCCTGATGGCGGCCGATGCCACGAGTCAGCTCGATTATGACAACGCCATCACCAACCTGGCTTCTGCCCAGGCCAGTCTGGTGCAACTTGAAAAACAGATCCTGCAAAGCCGCGCCAGCCTGGAAAGCGACAAAACCCAGCTCGAATTCTCCCGCATCTACGCACCCAGGTCCGGCACGGTGGTGTCGATCGAAATGAACGAAGGCCGCACCATCAACGCCAACCAGCAGGCACCAACGATTCTGCGTATCGCCGACCTCAACACCATGACCGTGGAAACCGAAATTTCCGAAGCGGACATCGGGCGCATCAAGAAGGGCATGCAGGTTTACTTTACTACCCTTGGCGGCGGCAGCCGCCGCTGGTACAGCGAACTGCGCCAGATCCTGCCGACCCCGGTGATCGAGAACAATGTCGTGCTGTATACCGGATTGTTCGACATCGACAACAGTGACGGCTCGCTGCTCTCGGACATGACCGCACAGGTATATTTCGTGACGTCTTCCGCCAGCAATGTCCTCACCGTCCCGGTGGGTGCGCTGACGTTTCTCGACCAGCCGACAGGCCAGCGGGCAGCCGCTGCTCGCCCGGCAGTACCTGCCGGAGATGGTGGAGCCCCGGCTGCCGGTTCCGGGCAGGGTGGCTTTGCGGGTGGAGCGCCGGGCGGCATGACGGATGAAATGCGCGAACGCATCCGTGGGCGCATGGCTTCAGGCCAGGGCTTTCCGGCGCAGGGCGGTTTTGCCGGTGCCGCGGCCGCTCGCCAGGGTGGCGGTCAGGAAGTGCCTGCCAGGCGTCTCGCGACCGTGAGGGTGGTTGACGAAAACGGTGTGCAGACGCAGCGAGAGGTCATCATCGGCGTCACCAGCCGCATCGCGGCGGAAGTGATCTCCGGGCTGGAAGCCGGCGACCAGGTCGTCGCGGGCATCGTGCAGGCCGGGCAGCAAAACGCCCAGCAACAGGGCTTTGACCGGCGCCAGATGTTCCGTGCCATGGGTGGATTCCAGTGAGCACCCAGGCGCTCAGTCCTGACTTCCCTCTGACAAATACCGCTGCTGCCGAGAACGAGCCGGCAGCCACCAGCGGCGAAATCGCCATACCCCTGATTGAGCTGAGAAAGATCCACCGGATTTTCAAGACTGACGGTGGTGTTGAAGTGCATGCCCTCAGGGGAATCGATTTAAAAATATACCCGGGTGAGTTCCTGGCCATTGTCGGCCAGTCCGGTTCCGGCAAATCCACGCTGATGAATATCCTCGGCTGCCTCGACCGCCCGACGGATGGCACATACCTGTTTGCCGGCCGGGACATCAGGAGTTTTGACGCCGACGGCCTGGCCTGGCTGCGCCGCGAGGCCTTCGGCTTCGTATTCCAGAGCTACAACCTGCTGGGTACCGCCACGGCGGAGGAAAATGTCGAGGTGCCTGCCGTGTATGCCGGTCTCAGCCACAAGGAAAGGCGGGTGCGGGGCGAGGCGCTGCTGACGTCACTCGGTCTTGGCGAACGCCTCGATCATCGACCGACACAATTGTCCGGGGGGCAGCAGCAGCGTGTTTCCATCGCCCGTGCCATGATGAACGGCGGCCAGGTCATCCTTGCTGACGAGCCGACTGGCGCACTCGATTCGCAAAGCGGTGTCGAAGTGATGGCGCTGCTGGAAAGCCTGGCCAGGGAAGGGCATACCGTCATACTGATTACCCATGACAGTGACGTGGCTGCGCATGCCGACCGCATCATCGAATTCCGCGACGGTGAGATCGTCAGTGATTCAGGCCCTGCCGAAGGCGTGGTGGATCCTGCGAAGAACCGGGAGCTGCGCGATCTGTTTCTCAGTCGCAAGATAACGTCACCGCTGGCCGGTGTCGGTGAAGCCATCCGCATGGCGCTGCGTTCACTGAAGGCAAATATTTTTCGCACGATTCTCACCCTGCTTGGCATCGTGATTGGCGTCGCGTCCGTGGTAGCCATGCTGGCCATCGGGGAAGGCGCGCGCCAGGATATCGTCGATCGCATCAGCCAGATCGGCACCAATCGCCTGACCCTGCAGCCGGCCCGCATCGCCGGCCAGCGGCGCAGCATACCGTCCACACTCACGCTCGAGGATGCCGAAGCCATCTCTGAAGACCTGCCGAACATTCTCGGCACGCTGCCTCAACTGCAAGGCAGCTACACCATTCGCTATCAGCGGCAGGATTACTCGACCTCTGTCACGGCGATTACGGACAATATGCCGGAAATGAACAACTGGCCGCTGGCGCGGGGCGTATTCTTCACCAAAGAGGACAGTACCAATTACACGCCGGTTGCCGTACTGGGGTCGACGGTGGCCAGCGAAATTTTTCCCGGCGGGGAGGATCCGCTGGGGGAGTACATCCTTATCAGCAATATCCCTTTCCAGGTGATCGGGGTACTGACGTCGAAAGGCGGTTCCGGCGGCTTTGGCGGCGGCGACCAGGATGATGTTGTTTTTGTGCCGTTCAAGACCGGCGCCCTGCGCCTGATGGGCCAAAGTTTTGCCAACAACATCTCCGTGTTCGTCGACGACATCGACCAGATCGAGCAAACCGAGAAGAATCTCATCGAGTACATGATCGCCCGGCACGGCAGCGAGGATTTTCGTATCTTCAACAGCGCTGAACTGCTCGAAACCGTATCCGCATCACAGGATACCTTCACCATACTGCTCGGTTCGGTAGCAGCCATTTCACTGCTGGTCGGCGGTATAGGCGTGATGAACATCATGCTTGTGTCGGTGACCGAGCGGACACGGGAAATTGGCATTCGCATGGCAACCGGCGCCAGGCAGACCGATATCATGTCGCAGTTCCTGTCGGAGGCCATCGTTGTCTCCGGTATCGGCGGCATCATCGGGGTCCTTACCGGTATTGGGGTGGGGTACATCCTCATAGCGTTCGAGGTATCGATAAAATTCACCTCCATGCCCATGATCCTGGCCTTCTGCTGCGCCACCGCGACCGGTCTCGTATTCGGTTTCGCCCCGGCACGCAAGGCGGCCCGCCT
>CAZVSC010000007.1:0-26948 GCA_964629325.1 uncultured Enterobacteriaceae bacterium | reverse complement strand
CTCAGCAAGCCGGCGACCTATGACAGGGCAGTGGCTGATTACGATTTCCGCGTTGCACAGGTTGCCGACGTGGCGCTCAATACCCTGGGTACCACGGCATCCACCTATTTCCAGCTGCTGCTGACCCGCGACAAGATCGAGGCCGCCATGCAGAACGTTGAGAACGCCGAGGCTATCTACCGCATTGCACAGGCGCGTGTCGATGCCGGTGTCGCCGTGCCTATCGAGGCGCTGCAGCAGCAGATTGCCATGGAAAGGGAACGCAACAACCTGCGCGGCTTCATCCAGAACGATCTCGCCACCCGTGCTTCCCTGGCGCTGCTGGCAGGCAGGTCGGTGCAGGATTTCAATATAGCCGGCCAGACACTGCAGCAGATACAGGTGCCCGCTGTGCAGCCTGGTCTGCCTTCGGAATTGCTGGTTCGGCGACCGGACCTGGTGCAGGCGGAAGCCAACCTGCGCAGCGCGCGCGCCAGTGTCGATATCGTGAAAACCGACCTGTTCCCGCAAATTTCCCTGACCGGTGGCATCAACGCCTCCAGCACGTCACTGACGGAGTTGGTCAGTGATCCCGACACGATCCTCAGTATCAATGCCAACCTGGTACAGACGCTGCTGGATAATGGCCAGCGTTTCCGCAACATCGACCAGGCCAGGATCACCATGGAAAACAGCCTCAACAATTACCGCCGGGCGGTGATCGGTGCCTTCAACGAAGTGGAAGTGTTGCTCAGCAATATCCAGCTCCTGCAGGCGCAGGGCGTGGTGGCCTTCCAGAACCTGGAAGCGGCCGAAGAGTCCTTCCGCATCGCGCAGGTCAGGTACGAAGAAGGCGTGGCGGATTTCCAGACGGTCCTGACGTCGCAGAACACCCTGTTCTCGACCCGCAACAGTTATCTCGACAACAAGCTGCTGCAGCTCAATGCCATGGTCGGCCTGTTCCAGGCGCTGGGCGGCGGCTGGCAGGCGGAAACCCGCTGATACCTCAAGCTCACTGTTAGTATTCGGTAATCTCCAGCGCATCGCCTTCGAGCATCACGCGCAGTACCTGATAGCCGCGCAGTATGATTTCCCCCTTGTGCCTGTCCATGCCGTCCCGGCAGAAATCGAATGTGTATATGCGGGTGAAATAGCGCCGGTTGTTGGCGGCACGGGTGAGGGCGAACTTGCTGAAGACGAGGGTTTCATCCAGCAGCTGGATATCCCGCTCCCGGCAGTATTTTTTGGCAGAGGCGAGGGCGATGCCGTGTTGCCCGCGGCTGCGCCACCAGTAGATGCCCGCCATCATCAGCAATAATGCCCAGATCAGATCGCCGAGTGAAAAATTCATGAAATTTTCATGTCGGTTAGTGATGAAGTTACAACTTTAAACAACATAAACAATTGAAATCAGGTGAAAATTTCACTGGCAAGACGGCAGGTTATCTCCCTTGACACTCCTTTGCCAGCACAGCATCATGCCCGCTTGTTTTTTCCCGTGATTTTCCATGAAAGTTCTTTATATCACTCTTGATCCGCCGATGGATCCGGATCAGGTTGCCACGGGCAACCAGGTCAGGGTGCAGGGTATTCGCGATGCCCTGGAGCTGGCCGGTGTCGAAGTCATCCAGGCCACCTATACCACGGAAAAGTCCCGTGTGGACTCCCTCGGATGTTTTCATTATCACACGTCCGATGAGTTGCGGCAGTTCATCAAGGAACAGGATCCCGTCCTGCTCATAGCGGGTTTCTGGACAATCCTCGACCACCTGTATGCATCCGACCTGCCGGTGGTGCTCGATTTCATCGCGCCGCGTGTCCTGGAGCTGATGTACCAGGAGCCCGAAACCATTCCTGAACATACTGACTACATCATGCGCATGGTGTGCAAGGCGGATCATTTTCTTGTCGGCAACAGGCGGCAGGCGGACCTGCTGCTGCCTTACCTCTTGCAGGCCGGCATCGATTGTCGTGAGCGCGCGCCAATTTCTGTAGTGCCGATATCCGCCCGGGGCAAGACGCCATGGAAGGATGCTCCTGGATTGCCGGTGCGACTGGTCAATGCGGGTGTCGACTGGCCCTGGCGTGATTTTTCCGCCTATAGACTGGAGCTCGACAGGCTGACCGGGGGCAATAAAAACCTGGCGTTCGTCGAATTTACGGGCACGTATCCCGGGTTTTCCGGCAGTGATGCGAAATCAAACCTGCTCAGTTATACCGGTATGCAGGAAGAGCTGCAGCGGTCGCATATCGGGCTGGAACTGGGTGAGCGCAATACCGAACGCGAATTCAGTCATTCGTTCAGGGCGCTGGAATACCTCGAGTGCGGATTACCCGTCATCATCAATCCCTGGGTGCAGTTGTCCGAAGCAATCCGGCAATACGATGCTGGCTGGGTCATAGACTCGCCTGCCAAACTCGAGACACTGCTCGGTGAAATACTGGCCGACCCTGCCGTACTGGAGAGGAAGCGGGCAGGGGCCCGTGAACTGGCCGGCACGGCGTTGAATTATGCAACCACCATCGCGCCGCTACTGGACTTTATCAGGGCGCCGCGTAAATCAGCGCACCTGTTCCTATATCCCGAAAAAATCGAAGTGCCCGGCGCAGAAGTGGAAAGCGAGCCGGAGGCTACTGCAGAGGAGGCGGGGCTGGCAGTCTTCTTCGAAGAACCGGTAGCGGTTGCACCGGCACAAGAGGAAAGTGAAAACCCGCAGGAGACCGACGGGCAAGCAATGGAAGACCAGCTGCCTGACGAACCGGTATCCCCTCAGGAGCATCCGTTCACCTTCAAGATCCTTCTCGCCAATTTGTTCAAGCGCTATCTATGTCCTCCAAGGCCGGACTCGCGACCGGATATCCTGATGGTGACACGCGCCGACCTGTTTCCCGTCGATCACGGTGCCGCGGTAAAAATCATACGCACTGCGGAAGCGCTCTCGCGGTTGGGCAGGGATGTCTGGCTCACCACGGATAACCGCAAGATTTACTACCAGTTCACCAACGGGGAAATGCAGACCCACAGGTTTCCCCTGTGGGTCAGGTTCTTCTGCCTGCCCAGTTCAGTGGCCTATGTAAAACTGATCAAGCAGGGCTTTCCCTGGAGCAACAGCTTCCTTTACCTGCCTCTGACGGACATGAGCTACACGGTAAGAACCATTTACCTGGCCAGCCGCAAGCCCGTCGGGGCCTACCAGGCCGAATTTCCCGCCTACGTCAAACCATGCCGCAACGCCCGGGCGCTTTTTGGCGGCAAGATTCTGCTGGTCCAGCACAATGTGGAATACGAGCGTATTCGCAACCAGGTGCCGGAGCTCACCAAGAAGAATTACCAGAGCCTGAAGGATGTCGAACTCGAAATGTGTGCAGATTCGGACAGGATCGTCGCGGTTTCGACCAACGACCGGGACAAAATGATCGCCGATGGCGTGGCACCCGAAAAGATACATGTGGTTCCCCATGGCGTCGACCTGTATGCCTTCCAGCAGGCGACTCCCATGGATATCAGGAAGCACTACAAGATTGCGTCGCAGGACAAAGTGCTTGTCTACCACGGCACCTACAGTTACGCACCAAACCTCGAAGCCATCAATGTCATGGCCACGGAAATTCTGCCGCGCCTCGAAGCAAGAGGGGTAAACGTCACCGTGCTGGCCATCGGCAGCAAGCCACCCGATTTTCCGCTGCATGAAAAGGTGATATTTGCGGGCAGCGTGGCAGACCTGAGCCCGGTTTTACCGGCAGCCGACCTTGCCGTCATACCCCTGCTTGAAGGCGGCGGAACGCGCATGAAGATTCTCGATTATTTTGCAGCCGGCGTGCCGGTGATCAGTACGGCGAAGGGGATAGAGGGAATTCCGGTGACCAATGGCAGGGAAGCACTGATCCTGGATGATTACGATGCCATCTGTGATGCCATCGAAAGCCTGCTGGCCAGTCCGGAAAAAGCCGACAAGATGCGCAAGGCGGCCGCCCGATTCGTGGATCCGTTGAGCTGGGATTCGATCGCTAGGCGTTACCTGCCGCTGTTGCATTGAACAGCTCCTTGTCCTTGTCGAGGCTCTTCAGGCCTTCCATGTAAATCGCCAGCTGGCGGTGAGCCAGTTCCTTCGGGCTCTCCGAACTGACCATATCCAGCTTGCCGGCCATGGCCAGTACGCAAATACCATGAATACTCGGCCATATGGCTCTGGCGGCGATTTCCGCTTCTTTCCTGTTATGGGTAATGGGGGAGAAGGCCCTGATGACCAGGGAAAACAGTCTTTCGACCTTTTCGATATACCAGGTCGGGGCATTTTCCTTGGGATCACTGGGCAAGGCGAATACAAAGGCCCAGAGGAAGCGCTGCTGCTCGGACAGGTCGATATAGGTATCGACCAGGTATTGGGCTTTCGCCTCGACCTCTTCCATGCCGGCGGCCAGATCGTCATACCAGTTGTCGAGAATCCGGCCCTTGACGTGATAGCGCAGGGTTTCGAGATCTCCGTAGACATGGTAGATGGTACCAAAGGAATAGCCGATTTCCTTGGCAATGGCCCGCGTACCGAAGGCACTGGGCCCGATATCGGTGATTAGCTTGATACTCGCCGTGATGATCAGCTCTTTAAGCTGTTCCTGGGTGTGGTCGGATCTGCGTCCCACTGTGCAAGAAACCCCTTCTAATACAACTTATTACTTAATTCAAAAAAATGTGTACAAACTAATTGAACAGTGTATAGTATTTAACTGAACATTGTTTAATTAATTTTAAACAATAGAAAAATCTTTGCTTAAGACACTGAAAATCGAACGGAAATTTCATCTCATGGGCTGTTTGACATAACAGTTTGCAGGCCGGGAAGGGGGAAGTTCTATTTTAGCGTTGCTGGCAAAAAAAAATCAGCGTGCAAGTGTCGTAGTCTTGCATCAACTGTTCAAGGAAAAATTGTGGGAGCTTTATTTATGAATAAGTCCTTTTATTCGTGGTCCCGCCTTACCCGCCTGTTTGCTTTCATTTCCCTGATGTTCGGAAGTGTGGCGAGCTATGGCCAGGGTAACGTGGATGGCTACATCGTGGGTGAGGTGTCTGGTGCATCTGGTCCCGTATCCAACGCGACGGTCACTGCGACCAGCCTGGATACCGGTGCTACCAGGTCCATGACTACCTCTGATTCCGGAGACTTCCGTTTCTCCCGTATGGCCACAGGTACCTATGAAGTGCGGGTTGCCGCACCTGGCATGGGTTCCCAGGTCCAGACTGTGGAAGTTAACGTAGGTCAGGGTACTCCGGCCAACTTCTCGCTGCAGTCTGGCGGTGGTGTACAGGAAATCGTGGTAACCGGCGACGTCGTCGCTCCGGTGGATACCACCAGTGCTGAAACCACTACTGTTATTACTGCCGTCGACCTGGGCCGCCTGCCTGTTCCCAGGGATATCAACGCGGTGGCACTGATGGCGCCTGGCGCAGTTTATGGCGATACCTCTTTCGGTAAGCTCAAAACTGCATCACATTACTCCACCAACTTCGGCTTTGCCTCTTTCGGCGGGGCCTCCGTTGCCGAGAATGCGTACTACATCAACGGCATGAACGTTACCAACTTCCGTAACGGTCTTGGCGGCAGCACCATCCCGTTCGAGTTCTATGACCAGGTACAGCTGAAAACCGGCGGTTACGGTGCTGAATTTGGTCGTTCTACCGGCGGTGTGATGAATGCCGTCACCAAGCGTGGTACCAACGAGTGGAATATTCGTGCCGGCGTCTACATGCAGCCGGGTTCACTGCAAAGCGGTGCGCCTGACGTTGCCGACCCGAACACTCCGGGCGAATTTGACCAGGTCTTCTCAAAAGATGAAACAGACTCCACTGAAGCTTTCATCTCTGTGGGTGGTCCGATCATTGAAGACAAGTTGTTCATGTATGCTATCTACAACGCTCGCGATGTAGAAAACGACAACTACACCGGTTCCAGCCTTTACTACAAGGAAAAGGATGACGACCCGTTCTGGGGCGTGAAGCTGGACTGGCTGATCAATGACAACCACAGCCTGGAATACACTGGCTGGACCGACTCCAGAACAGAAGTTCGTACCACTTACAGCTGGGATGAGTCCACCGATACTATCGGCGCCAACCAGGGCGATACTATTATCGACCGTGGTGGTGACAACCACATCCTCAAGTACACTGGTACCTTCGGTGACAACTTCACCGTAGCCTTGCTGGCCGGCCAGAGTGAATACAACCTCACTACCCAGTCACCTGCGGATACTTCTTGTCCCGCAGCTTACGACTCTCGTGGGGGCGGTCTTGCCTACCTGGGATGCTGGACCAACCTGGTTCCCGAAGCTGGCGAAGACTCTCGAGACATTTGGCGTGCCGATTTCGAATGGCAGCTGAATGACAGCCACCTGATCCGTTTTGGTATGGACAGTGAGGAAAATATCTCTCAAAACACCAACTTCTATTCAGGTAACAACTACTATCGTTACTACAACTCCACACCGGGTGACAGCCTGAACAATGGCGCCATCGTTCCTGCCGGCGTCACTGAGATTGTTCGTCTGCGCAAGCTGCAAGGCGGCGGTCGTTTCCGTACTTTCCAGGAATCCATCTACATCGAGGATGAGTGGACTGTTACTGACAACATCACCATGCGTATTGGTATCCGTAACGAGCGTTTCGACAACCGCAATGCCGCTGACGAAACCTTTATCAAGATCACTGACCAGTATGCACCGCGTATCGGTATAGCCTGGGACGTGTTCGGTGACGGATCTGCCAAGGCCTTCGCCAACTTCGGCCGCTACCATCTGCCGATCGCTTCAAACACCAACATCCGCCTGTCCGGTGCCGAGTTCTTCACTGAAGAATGGTACCAGCTGGGTGGTGCAATCCAGGCTGACGGCAGCGTCGCCCTGGGTCCGAAAATTGGTGACACCAACGTGTACAGCGACGGTACAGTACCTGACGTTCGTGAAACCATCGACACCGGTATCGAGCCGATGTACCAGGATGAGTTCATCATTGGCTACGAAAGCGAAGTGTTCGATGACTGGGTCGGTTCTATCAGCTACGTATACCGTGACCTTGGCCAGGGCATCGAAGACGTAACCATCGATGCCGCGGCCAATCTGCCGGGTGAGTTCCACTACATCCTGACCAACCCGGGTACCGACGTTAACACCTGGTACGACGTTGACGGTGATGGCGTGATCGAAGAGCTCAACTACACTGCAGCGCAAATGGGTTTCCCGGAAATGATGCGTACGTATCATGCGGTTAACCTGACCATGGAGAAAAACTTCTCCAGCGGCTTGTACCTGAAGGGTATCTACACCTGGTCGCACAGCTACGGTAATACAGAAGGCATGGTACGTTCTGACAATGGTCAGGATGATGCCGGCCTGACAACACTGTATGACTTCCCGGGCCTTGTTGACGGTGCCTACGGCGACCTGCCGAACGACCGTCGTCATGTGCTGAAGCTGTTTGGTGCCTATGACATCACCCCGAACTGGCAGGTGAACTTTGCCGCCCAGTACCAGAGTGGTCGTCCAAGGAACGCCTTCGGTGTTCATCCGACAGACAGCTTCGCTGCTCTGTATGGTGCCGAGTCGTTCTTCAACCAGGGCGTCTTCACTCCCCGTGGCAGCCTTGGCCGCACCAGTTCTACAGTCAATGTTGACCTGGGCACCAAGTACGAAATGGAGATGGGTAACAGCCTCCTGACCTTCAGGGCTGATATCTTTAACCTGTTCGATGCTGATGAAGTCACTGAAGTTGATGAAGTTGCCGATGAAGAATCCGGCATTGCCTCCACCACCTTCGGTCTCCCGTCCTATTTCCAGTCCCCGCGCTACGTGCGTCTGGGCCTGACCTGGGATTTCACACTGTAATGCGGGGTTGTAGTTGAACTCCGCGACTTACTGAAAATTCCCCTTTTTGGTAAGTAAAGCCGGCCCGCAAGGGCCGGCTTTTTTTTATCCACAGCCAGGGCCGGCCACTCCGGCAATCCATTCATTGATCTGCCGCATTTTGCGTGGGCAAACGGCGTTGCTATACTCGCCCGCTGGTGCGGGGCAATGTCCCGTTATGCAATGACAGGGCATTGGTCCCTTGAACCGAAATCAGCATGCTATGAAAACACAGGTTGTCATCATCGGAGCCGGGCCGTCGGGCCTGTTGCTCGGCCAGTTACTGCACAACGCCGGCATCGAAAACATCATCCTCGAACGGGTTACCCCGGATTATGTGCTGGGCCGCATACGTGCCGGCGTGCTCGAGGAGGGCTTCGTCAGCATGGTGCGTGAAGCCGGGGTTGCCGAACGCATGGACAGGGAAGGGTTGCCCCATGCCGGCGTGCAGATTGCCTTTAATGGCGAGATCCGCCGCGTGGACTTCCACAAGTACGCCAACGGCAAGCAGGTGGTGGTTTACGGCCAGACCGAAATCACCGCCGACCTGATGGAGGCGCGCAAGGCCAGCGGGGCGCCGATCCACTACGAAGTGGAGAACGTGCAGATCCACGACCCCGATTCGGACAATCCGTTCGTGACATACGAAAAGGACGGGCAGCAACATCGCATAGATTGCGACTACATTGCCGGTTGCGACGGTTTTCACGGTGTCAGCCGTAAAAGCATTCCGGAATCCCTGCGCACTGAATATGAAAAAGTTTACCCGGTAGGGTGGCTTGGGTTGCTGTCGGATACGCCGCCCATTGACGAGGAACTGATCTACGGCGTGAGCGACAGGGGGTTTTTCCTGTGCAGCATGCGCTCGCATACCCGCAGCCGCTACTACGTGGATGTCAGTCTCGACGAGAAGGTCGAGGACTGGTCTGACGAGCGGTTCTGGGAGGAGCTGTCCGGCAGGCTGCCGGAATCCGTGCGCGGCAAACTGGTCACCGGACCTTCGCTGGAAAAAAGCATCGCGCCGCTGCGCAGTTTCATCTGTGAACCCATGCAGTACGGCCGGTTGTTCCTGGTCGGCGATGCTGCGCATATCGTTCCACCCACTGGTGCCAAGGGACTGAACCTGGCCAGCAGTGACGTAAACTACCTGTACCGGATACTGTTGAAGGTTTACAAGGAAAACCGGCCGCAGGCCATAGAACAGTATTCCGCCCTGTGCCTGCGACGCATCTGGCATGCCGAGCGTTTTTCCTGGTGGATGACCAACATGCTGCATGACTTTGGCAGCAAGTTTGATCGTAAACTGATGGATTCAGAGCTCGATTTCTATACCGGTACGGATGCCGGCCTGAGTGTCATGGCTGAACAGTATGTTGGACTGCCCTATGACGAGGTGGTCTAGATAACGTTGTCGGCGTAGGCAAAGTAGTAGCGCACTTCCACCCTTTGCGATTCAAAACGGTTGTCGGCTTCCAATCTTGGACGGAAGGGGGAGTTTCTCAGGTAGCGCACAAGACGACGCTCGATCTGCCGGGTCACGTTTCCGGAGGTTGCCAGCGTTGCGAAACTCTTGGCCTTGCCGTACTTGGATACGGTAAAGGCGATGTCGATATACCCTTCATACGCCAGTTCGGCTTCGTCATGGATGCCAAACTTTTCCCGGCTATTCGGCTTGGCCGTGATCAGCGGCAAATGCACAGGCATGGCGGGGCGGAACAGCTGCTCGATCGAAGCCTGTTCAACCCCCATCTCATGCACCAACTCATAGGCTTCGCGATATTTGCTCATGGCGGATTGCGTCCTGCCGAACAGCATGCACCAGTCGCCGTATTCCATCAGGGCGTTGATCAACTGGTACACGCGGGCTTCCGGGTTATTGCGGATATAGATGAGGATGCGTTCGAAGGTATTCTTGCCACTGTTGAAATTGTAGGAAGCAAACCTGCTGGCATAATCTTTTTTCAGCATCGAGCCGGTGGTGGTGGTGCGGTTGCTCAGGTAATAGTCGGGATCGTTCAGAATGGCCTGCCGAAATGCCTGCAGAAATAGTGTTTCCAGAAAGCGGTATTCAAGGTCCAGTAGCTCGGGATCAAAATACTGGCGGTTGTCGAGCATGGTGGTGATGGCACGCAGGTAGTTTTGCTGGGCCATGTACAGGCTGCCAAACGCCATTTCCCTTGGTGTGGGACCCCGCCCGGATGGGCCTGGGCCGATGCCAGATGAAACGGAGAACACAGGTTGTCTCGGCGTCGACATGACCTGGTTGAACTGAGCCATGCCGGTATCCGCCAGGTTGACTACATAAGGCAGCGCATCGGGCGAGGCATCCCCGTGATGCTGCTCGTTAAGATAAACCAGATAGCGCTGTTTCTCATTGGCGCTCGCCACGTCTCCCATGGCCATGTAGCTGTCGACCATTTTCTCGATACTGGCATACTGGTCGGGGTGGTAAAGCCCGTTATTCACCCGGCTGATATGTTCCGCACGCTGGAAAAGTTCGATGGCCTCCTCATGTTCTCCTGCCTGCTGATACTGGCTGCCAAGATCGATCAGCAGCTCTATGAGCTCTGGGGAAAAGGGGCCTGATTCTGTCTCGAGAGCTGTGACCGCTTCCAGGTAGGCGTCTATGGTGCGCAGGACTTCCAGGGCGCCTCGCTCGTCTTGTTCCGCAGCGTTGTCCTGGTCGTTTTGACCATTCTCGTCCAGGGGCAGCAACTGCAGGGGCAGCCTGTACGCGGGCATCTCCAGCCCGGTATCGGGCTCGATCAGTACGGGATCGAAGACCAGGCGGTCAAGTTGGGACGAGGCCTGGGTCCAGGCTGGCATGGGAAAAGTCAGACAAAGCAGCAACGTGAGCACGACAAGATGGAAGCTGGTGCCGGAATGGTCCTGCTTGGAAAGATTACTACTGCGAGTCATGTTGAGCTCCGCGTGCTCCACGGCAAAAGCATTGCGATCCTGAGTTGTTCAGGACCCGGAAATACAGGGGAACCTTTCAAGCATAATCCAGCCGAATCAGGCGTTCAACCGAAGCCGGGAAAGGCGGGTGACGGGGCGTTAGTGGCTTTCTGCGCGGTGCTGCATGAGCAGATCAGCCCCGAAATCGCCTTGCTTGCTGCGCCAGACGGCGTGAACGTGGTTGCCATCCCCCTGCACGAGATCGTATTCAAAGAAAAAGTCGGGGCCATCCAGGCGCCAGTAGTGGGCATCAAAGCCAAGCGTGCTGCCGTACCAGGTGAAACGCAGTTCATTGACGTCCACTTGCGCCAGGTAGGCACGGGATATTTCCGGACGGTACACGGTCACGACTTCATCGAGAATATGTTGTGCAAGCTGTTTCTGTTGGGCCTCAAGTGAGTTGATGGCAATGCCGGTCTGGGGCAGTGATTTCCAGTCATCCCAGCTGCCGCGCGGGCGATTGAGTGTGCCTGACACGATATCGAACGGCGGGTTGCCGTCTTCGATGGCTTCTGCGCGCTGGGCATCGTTAAGGGCATTGACCAGTGCCAGGCCTGCGTCATGGACATAATGCTGGCTACGAAATCCCGCCAGCGTACCGGTCCGGATGGCTGCCGGCGAGGCGCCGAAGAAGGTCGGTGTGACGCTGATTTCGCCGTTTGCCAGGGCGAAATTCAGGGACAGGTGGTGTCCCTCGAAACGCCAGCCCCAGTTGCTGTCCATACCGGGTGAACCGAAGATGGCCAGGGCATAGTTCTCGGGGCCGCGCGGGAAACCGACCACTTCGGCATCGGCGAGGAGTTTCTCCAGCTGCATGACCTGGATGGCGCTGAGATAACCCTTGGCGCTCAGGGCGGTGTTGAGCAGGTCATGGGTGAGGAATTTTTGCTGTGCCGTCATGTATTCCAGCGGCAGCCCCTTGCGCAGGTAAGGCCAGTACACATAGTTGGTGCGTGCATCATCGGTGAAATCCAGTTGCAATAATTCCCGGCGATCGTAACCGACGGCACTTTCTATTCCGGTTGGACCATCCGCCACCGTTGCCAGGATTGCATTGGCGGCTGTTGCCATCTGTCCGGCCAGGCTGGATACCTCCGGATCAGCATTGCCTGCATGATCGGCGCGCACGACGGCCAGGGTGAATACGACGGCACCAAGTCCTGTCAGAACAACCAGGGTGCGCTTGAGGTTGGCCATGGCAACCACCCGTAACGTCACTTGATGGATGCGGCCAGGTCGATGAAGACCTGCGCTGTTTCGGCATTGTTGGTTTCAGCCATCATGAAATGACCGTTGCCGGTGATGCCGATATCGGGCAGGAAAGTGTATTGCACGCTGACGCCGGCCTGGGTGAATACCTTGACCGCGCAGGGCAGACCGGCAATAAGCCCGAGTTCGGAACCAACCAGATGCACGGGAATGCGCGCGAAATTGGTCAGTTTGCTGGGTGCGGCTTGCGGCTGCATTTCGCAGCCTTCGGCATCGGCCCACGTTTCGAATGCATCCGTCAGTGGCGGCTCGAATGTGAGGCCCTTGCGGATACTGCTGGTCATGTTGCTGGCTCCCGGCTCGAAAGCGATGATGCCTGCCACCTTTTCAGGGTTGAGGTCGGCTGCCAGCCAGCCGCTGGCGGCGCCTGCAGAGTGGGTCACCAGGATGGCAGGACCAATACGCTCGAGCAGCTTGCTGATTCCCTCGGCGGCAACAGGGTCGCCGGCGTATGGTCCGGGCGGTGAACTGGCAAGCCAGTTCAGAATGTTTTCATCGACGGGATTTTTGGAATCACCGGGCCAGTGATTGGAGTTGGCCAGGAAGTTGATGATGCTGGATGTGGCGCTGTCAGTCAGTTCACCGTAGCGGTTGCTGGTCGGGGAGCGGCCATAACCGGGGCGATCCACCCAATACACATCGAATCCGGCTGCCAGGAAATAGTCGCGCCAGCCATCACGGCCGTCGGGTGTAGAGAACCAGTCGGATGCCTGTCCGCCACCGCCGTGCACGAGGACAAGCGGATACTTGCGGGACTTTGCAGCCGGCAGCTGGTAACCGACGTACATCTGGTTATAGATCTGCACGGAACCGTTTTCGGCGGGCTCGCTCGTGACGCCACCGACAAAGAAATGGCCCTGGTCACGCAGGCTGATGATGCCGGCTTCACCACCGGCAAGCGTAGTTAAGGAAGTGGTTGCGCAGAGCGCCAAACCGGCAAAAAAAGCGGCTGAACGCCATGCAGACCGAGACAAAACTGGCATCAATAACTCCCTGGTTTTTTTTATTTCCAACAAGCCGATAAGTGTACTATTCCGGATAAAAAATGATAGGCTAATTGTGCAAGAAATGAGTAGAATAAGCCGGTAAAAATATGCGCTAACATACTGATTAATAAAAACAAAAAAAATCATCGACAACGTTTTTCGGCTTCATCCCTAGCCCTCAATGCAAGGCCGCGCCGGTCACACATCCCGCGCCGTTTTGAGCCCCGGAGCAGCAGTTGCCTGACCACATTTCCACGCCAATCGATTTCCTGATTTGCGGTACCCAGAAAGGCGGCACTTCCGCCCTGGATGCCTACTGCCGTCATCATCAGGATCTGTTCATGGCAGATGCCAAGGAAGTCCATTTCTTCGACAACGAGGCACTGTTTCGCAATGAGAAGCCCGATTACCGGGAATACCATCGGCACTTCCCGCCGCACGAGGAGGGCAAGCTGCGGGGAGAGTCCACGCCTGTTTACATGTACTGGCCCGACGCACCGGCGCGCATCCACGCCTACAATCCGGATATCCGCCTGATCGTCATTCTGCGCGACCCGGTGCAACGTGCCTTTTCCCACTGGCAGATGGAGTGCCGTCGCGGTCACGAGACGCTTGCTTTCGGCAAGGCGGTCCGCCAGGAGGCTGCACGCCTGCAACAAGCGGATGCTGATCACCGGCGCGTCTATTCCTATGTCGATCGCGGCAGGTACCTGCGCCAGCTGGAATTGCTCTGGTCCCTGTTCGGCAGGGAACATGTTCTGGTGGTGTTCAACGAGGACCTGCGTCAGTCCCCGGCGACCGTACTGGAGCAAATCAGTGCGTTCCTGGGCATTGCCCCGTTTCCGGTCATTGAGGAGCGCATTGTAAACGCACAGGATTATGACAACCCCATGATGGCGGAAGACCGCGCATGGCTGTACGCCCTCTTTGAACCTGAAATTGCGAAACTGGAAGTCGCACTCGGCAAAAAACTGGAGTTCTGGCGCCAGCATGGATGAAACGCCTTCCCGACCTTCGAGGTGGAGAAGGGCAAGCCTGACTGGCTGATGCGCCAAGTCATCGTCGGCATCGGCAGGCGCAAGGAAATCGGCAATATAATGCGCTACTATGCGCTTTGATAAAGAGGGGGTAGAACAATGAAAACCATAATGAACGCAGCAGCTGTTGCCTGCCTGATCATGTCTGTTCATGCAACTGCCCAGATCGGCTGCGACCGTGCCTGCCTGGAAGGGCACATGACCACCTACTACAACGCGCTGAACGCCAACACGCCCAACATGGTGCCGCTGGCGGCCAACGCGAAGATCTCGGACAACAACAATCTCGTTTCCCTGCGCGAGGCTTTCTGGGCAGATGCCGAGGAGGTCGTCTACCGCTGGGATATCGCCAATCCGCGCCTGGGGGACGTTGCCGGTGAAGCCGTCATCCGCAACAGTGATGGCTCTTACACGATGATCATGGTGCGCCTGAAAGTGGCCGACAATGCCATCACCGAAGTGGAAGTCGTCCGTGCCAACCAGGGTGACGCCGACCGGCTGTGGGGGCCAGAGCGCCTGGTCGACCATCCGCTGTCGGTCAACCTGAACAAATCCATTCGTATCGCGGACCGGGATTCCTACTACCGCCTGATCGCTGCTGCCGAAAGCTACTGGCGCGCCTTCCAGACCAACGGCACCGAGGAATACCATCGCGCCGATCTGCTGTACGATACCCTGCGTTTCGAAAACGGCCTGCAGACTACCGGGCTCATGGTGGACGGTTCCTTCCGTTCGGCCCCGGACGGTTTCGATACAGGCCGTTTTATCGGCCGCAATCTTTGGGATCGTCGCTACCCGGTCGTGGACGAAGAGCGCGGCATCGTATTGTCCATGGTACGCTTCGGCCTCAAGGACGGCATGGAAAGTCAGAGTGTTGCGACCTCCAATGATCGTCTCGTGGCGGAATTTTTCCAGGTGAAGAACGGCATGATCCAGGAAGTGCACGCGGTGCTCTACAATCTGCCTGATGCAGTCCCGAGTGTCTGGGATGCCGAATACGGTCCGGGCCGCGGCGGCTGGTAAGGTACAAGGGGAATAAGCGATGAAAATCTGTTCAGTCTTTCTGGCAATCACCATGGCGATATCGATGCCGGTCGGTGCCCATCATTCCTTCACGGCGAACTTTGACATGTCGCAGCAAATTGAATTGCGCGGCACCGTGGTGGATTTCAAGCTGCGCAGCCCGCATTCGTCCATGGTAGTGGATGCGATCAGCTACATAGACGGAGTGGCGCAGCAGGAAGCCCCGCAACGCTGGGAGATCGAGTCGATGGCCACGGCGGGTATGCGCCGGATGGGTGTTACCGGCGAGACGTTCAAAGCTGGTGACAGCATCACGATCATCGGCAACCCCAACCGCCAACCGGAATTCCGGTTCATCAATTCCTCGAATTTCACCCTGGCGGACGGCAGCACCTACAACTTTCGGGAAAGCGAACCCTACCAGCAGGCAGGTGAAGGCGCGGTTGCCGGAGTACGGGGTATCGACAGGCTTGCCGGACGCTGGAGTTCGCGCGGCGGTTTCGGCAACCAGATGATCCTGCCGTTGACCGAACAGGGCAGACAGGCATGGGACAGTTATGACGCCAAACAGTCGCCTGCCAACACCTGTGAGCCCATGAATTTTCCCGACATGTTCAATGCACCCTACCTGGCGGACCTGAAATTTGAAGACGGCGCCGTCGTGATTTACAACCAGGCCTGGGAAGTGGAGCGGCGCATCCCCCTGGATGGCAAACCGGTACGTCCGCGTATGGACGGCCTTTTTGGCGTGGTACGTGCACACGTGGATGGCGAGGCCCTGGTTCTCGAGAGTGGCGGCTATGTACCCTCGCGCTGGGGCATCGGCTCAGCAACGCAGAAGCTCGGCGGGGGCAGGGACATGCCATCCAGCGCGCGCAAGACCCTTGTGGAACGATTTTCAGTCAGTGCCGACGGCAATACCCTGCACTACGAATACACGATCAGCGATCCTATTTATCTGACCGCTCCCTACAGCGACGGCGTGGACCTGGTCCGGGTGGCAGACACCACGCCCATGTACGACTACAAATGCGAGCTGGAAGCCGCATCCATGTGGTCACGCACCGCAGACGACCCGTCACTCAGGGTTGGCGATTAAACAGTAGGTGGCCGATATCATGGCGGTTAAAGCCAGTCTTACCTGCTGCACATTCCTTGTGTGTCTATGCGCCGGCATCGCTGCCGCCCAGGATGATGCACCGACGCCCGGGCAGGAGGCTGAAATCCGCGGCATCGCCGACGGCATCAACGGAACCTGCGCCATGCCCATGCGTCCGGTCATTCCCGACGGCTCAACCGCCAGCCAGCAGGAAATGATGACGGCGCAAACTGCGCTGAAATCCTATATCGACGCTGGTAATGCCTATCTCGGCTGCCTGCAGGAAGTGGAGACCGGGTGGGGTGCAGAAGCTACCATCAACCAGGTCGCCGTACTCAATTACCTCTATAACGGCATTGTGGAAGATCTGCAGGACAGGGCGGAAGCCTTCAACACGGCACTCAACGTCTTCCGCAGCCGGGCCGAAGACTAGGTCCCGGCGCCCGAACCGGCCAGGCGCACCGGTTTCGCGGAAAACTTGTCATATATCAGGACGGCCCAGCCATCTTTTACTATAATAGCGCCTCCTGAAACCGCGTCTGCGGTTTTTTGTCGCTTATCTCATTGAAATAAAAGCGAAAAATTTTGAGATCAATACAGGGTATTCCCTTATGGTTTGGAAAAAGCACGACTACGACGATATTCCGGGCACCTACGTCTTCGACGGCAAGGTCGCCCACGCGTCTTACAACATCAACAAGATGCTCTTTACCTTCAATACCGAAGAGTGCCGCTCGGAATTCGACAAAGACCCCTCCGCGTACTGCGACAAGTTTGGAGTCACCGGTGAATTCAAGGATTGCGTGGTAAACAAGGACTTCCTGAAGATGCTGAGGCTCGGCTGCAATATTTACTTCATGGCGAAGATCGCCATCCCCCGCGGCACCTCCGTACAGGATGCCGGCGCCGCTTTCCAGGGTATCACCACGGAAGAGTTCCAGGCGAAGCTGCTGAAGAATCGCGAGGGCCTGGAAGAGAGACTGGCTAAAGTAGGAGGATACTGGAATGGCTAGAATTATTGGTGGACTTACATCCTCCCATATTCCTGCGGTTGGCAATGCCATCGAGCACAACTTGCAGCAGGAACCTTACTGGAAGCGCTTCTTCGACGGTTACGCGCCGGCGAAGGAATGGCTCAAGAAAGCCGACCCCGATGTCATCGTCGTGGTCTACAACGATCATGGCCTGAATTTCTTCCTCGACAAGATGCCGACCTTCGCCCTTGGCTGCGCCGACATCTACCACAATGCCGACGAAGGCTGGGGCCTCAAACCCCAGGCGCCGTTCCCGGGCGACGCACAGTTCTCCTGGCATATCGCCGAGTCCCTGATGGAACAGGAATTCGATATCTGCATGTGCCAGGAAATGCTGGTAGACCACGGCTTCGTCAATCCGATCCGCGCACTGTACGGCACACTCGAAAAGTGGCCGGTGAAAACCGTGCCGCTGGCGGTCAACACCGTGCAGCATCCCGTGCCCACTGCGGCACGCTGCCTGAAGCTGGGCAAGGCGCTGGGCAAGGCCATCGAGTCCTACCCGGAAGACCTGAAAGTGGTCATCTTTGGCACCGGCGGCCTGTCACACCAGTTGCAGGGAGAAAGGGCGGGCCTGATCAACGTCGACTTCGATATTGAATGTATCGAAAAGATCGCGACTGAGCCGGAATGGATGACGCAGTTCTCCAACAGCGAGATCATGCGCCTGGCCGGCACCGAAGGCATCGAGACCATCATGTGGCTCGTCATGCGCGGCGCCCTGCAGGACGACGCCAAGATCATCCACAAGCATTACCATGCGCCGATTTCAAATACCGGTGCTGGTGTGCTGGTACTGGAAAACCAGTATTAAGCGATCGCTCAACGGAAACGGAAAAGGGCGCTTCGGCGCCCTTTTTTATTTGGCGATAAATGTGTAGACGCCGTCCCAGTTTGGTCCCGGGGGATATGCACGGCAGGCCTGGATGCGTTCGAGGTACAGTTTGAAGACTTCGACATCGGGATGGGAAGCCAGTAAAGGCCGCAGCAACGATTCCGCCGCGTCCCAGTCACACTGGCGGTAGCTCGCCAACACCTTGTCGAACTGACGCGTCAATGCCAGTTCTTCAGCCGAAACCTCGCCTTCATGGCCCAGCAGTTCGTAGATGCGCACTGGTTTTGTCTTGCCCTTGACGCGAACCATGTCCAGTTCGCGGTAGACGAATCCCGGTCCCTGGAGGCAGGTGTCTTCACTGACCAGGATGCCGGCGCCATACTGCTTGGTCAGCGCCTCCAGTCGCGACGCCAGGTTCACGCTGTCGCCGATGACGGTGTAGTTCAGGCGGTTTGCCGACCCCAGGTTGCCGGCGACCACCTCCCCGGTGTGCAGGCCGATGCCGGTTTTCATCAGGGGCAGGCCGGCAGCCTTGTTGGCCGCATTCATCTGCCGGACTTTTTCCCTCATCGCCAGCGCTGCCGCCAGTGCATTGGCCACGTCATTGGCGGTGCTGACCGGCGCCCCAAACAGGGCCATCACCGCGTCACCGATATACTTGTCCACGACACCCTTGTTGTCCTCAATAGCCGCACTGATTTCTGACAGGTAATGGTTCAGCATTTCGAGGATATTTTCCGGGGCGCGGCCTTCACATAATGCGGTGAAATCACGGATGTCGGAAAAGAGGATCGTGGCCACGCGGGTTTCACCGCCGAGTTTTACCTCGCCGCTCATCAGCTCCTCGGCTATTTCCCGCGATACCACCTTGCCCAGCAGGTCTCGAACCTTTTCCCTTTCGGCCAGCCCGGAAGCCATGTTGTTGACCGATGTTTCCAGGCGGCCGATTTCATCCCGGCGCAGGCTGCGTGATGTGGCTGAATAATCACCTTGCTCGATCCGGCCAACCCGGTTGACCAGCGCCAGCACGGGACTGCTCACGGAGCGGCCGAGAAACATGGCCATCAGGGCAGACAGGCTCAGGCCAAGTGCAAACAGGACGATCAGGCGCTGCTCCAATGCCCGGTAAGGAGACAAGGCCTGGGGCAGCGACTGCTGGATGAGGGCAACCATGGCGAATTCAGGGCGTGAAACCAGGGGGCTGTTCAATGAGACAAATTCCTCGCCGTCAAGGTCGAGCATGCCGGTGGCGCTGCCTCCCGCGAAATACATGTCGAAATTCGCCGCCAAATCTTCCGCCTGGGCGGCAGGCAGTGTGGTGGCCACGGGTTTTCCGCTGCCGTTCGCATCCAGCGCCATGATGGTTACGTCGCTGGTAATGATGTCTTTCAACGAGTAAACGTAGTTGCCGTCAAGGCGCTGGCCGACCAGGATCCAGCCGTCCACCAATGGCGTCAGGATGGGCACTGCCACCACGTGGTAGGCGGTGCCATCCATGAGAATGAATGAAGAGGTTTCGAAATCCTCGTCGTCTTCCGCTGCTTCGAGCAGCCAGGTCCAGGGGAATTCACTTTCAGGCGGATACATGCCGGAAGTGTCGGCAATCATCCGGTAGTCGTAATCCACCACCATCAGCATGTCCGCATTTTCAGTGCGTCCGAGCAGGTTCTCACTGACCGAGAGCATGGTGTCGAAATCGCCGGTGTTGTAGGCCGTGCGAAACGCGAAATCGAGGGCGAGGGCGCGAAAAGTGATCTTGAAGCTGTCTTCGCGTTCTTCGATCAACCTCTGAAACACATCACGCCCAATAGCCAGGTTGTCATCGATGACGGCGCGCGTGTTGTCGTAAGTGCTGCGATTGACGGAAAAAAACACGGTGCCGAGCACGGCCAGCAGCAGCAGGACAAGCCAGGCGATGATGCGGCTCCTGAAACTGCTGAACTGTAGTCGCTTTGGTACCGCCATGATCAGCGTGCTCCGGGAATGCTGCTGGCGCAGTTAATGGTAACTGCTGCCACTGCCGGCAGGTGCCCGACGAATACGCCGGTCACGGCCAAGTTCCAGTGTGAGCGCGACGGTTGCCGTTCCCGTTGCAGGAATAGTGACATCGAAGGTGGTGAACTGGTCACGGCGGCGGGCGCGCTCATGCCAGACCTGGAAGGTGTAATCGCCAGCCGCCAGACCGGTGAGAACGGCAATGCCGTCATCACTGCTCTTGTTCATGAGATGGCTTGATCCCACATAGATATAACCCAGCATCCAGTCGTGGATATTGCAGCCGACCACGGCGATGCCAGGCATGTCGAAAAGTACCGGGTCGGCTTCGTCGCCGGAGTACAAGGGCAGCTCGAATGACTTGGTGTCGGAAAAGGAATATACGTGGTGCTGGATATCGTCGCTGTTGGGGAAGTTGACGTAGCTGCCGGCCACCACGAGCACGACGTTATCGATGAATTCCTTGTCCACCTGGTCCATGAGCCCCATGTAATCCCAATCGGCCGGTACGGGAATCCTGGGTGAAATGATCTCTATGACGGCATCCGGCACGGGGTTGCCCTTGCTGTCCGAGAAATGAACGTGCAAGTCACCGGCCAGGGCAATATTCGATGCCAGGAGCAGCACTACAGCCGAAATCGAAAGTTTCATGGCGGGGTCAAAATCTCCGGTTGAGCTGGACGCGGAAGACATTTCCCGTATAGGTAACACCGCCGTTGGCATCGGCCACGCGCCTTTCATAGCTGGCGCTGACGGAAGTGTCGCGGCCCAGCACAAAGTTCCAGTCGAGCATTAAGCTCTGCACACTGGCCCTGGTCAGGTATACGACGTAATTACCGCACGACTTGCAAAGGCCGTAATCCTTCGCGATGGCCCTGGAAAACCCGAAAAAGGCGGAACCGGGGTTGGTGCTGGCATCGATCTCGCCGTCACGGTAGAGATAACGCGCAGTCAGCAGTGACTGGTTGGGCAGGGTGTAATCGATGCTGGCCGCCAGTTCGGTGTTGTCCTGGTTGAATACATTGCCGGAAATGTAGGGTGCATAGGGCACAGGTTTGTTGGCGTCTGCCGTGCGTTTTTCCCTGGTCAGGGTGATTGCCGCATGCAATTCGGGGGTAAAGCGCTTTTCCAGGCCGAGGCTGGAGCGGTAAAGCATGCCGTCGCGCATGTCAGTATCGAAATCACGGTAATCTGCCCGCAGGGTGGCGGAGAGGCGGGGAGTGTAGGCCCCCAGTCCCAGTTTGTGGATATAGGCGAGTGATGCGCCGTAACTGTAGCGGTCCAACCCGGTGCTGTCGTTGAAATTTTCGGTGCCGAGATGGCCGCTCAACAGCAGTGACCTGCCTACGGCCGGCACCCAGAGTTTGCCGATATTGACGTTGGCAGCAATAAAACTGTCCTCGAAAATATCCCGGTCGCTGACGGCATTGGAAATATTGTCACTGAAGCCATAGCTGATATTGCCGTCATACTCCATGTTGGCGTATGCAGATGGCATGCTGAAGATCGCCAGCACACAAACAGTTGTGGAGAGTCGCATAAGCATGGCATCGATTATAGCAGGGGAGCCTGTAAAAAGAGTGATGGCACCCGCACGAGTCACGTATACAGGTTCCAGGACGCCAGCTCCGTGTACCGGGGCCCGTCGGGCAGCGTGACCGATTCCATCAGGCTGAACGCGTCAGCCCGCCAGGTGAAAGGCTTGATCACGGGGTATTCCGGCGCCGACACAACCTTGCGCAGCAGGGTGATGTGAGCCACGTAATCACGTTTTTCAATGACGAGATGGCAACGGGCCGCGATGCTGGCCAGTGCGGCATGCAGATGCTTGAGCGGGGCGGGCGTTGCCGAGGGGGCCAGCCAGAGGATGCCGGCCTTTTTCCACCAGCCGGGAGTATCTATCTCCAGGGAGAAGGCGGGCAGTTCCAGATTGTCGCAGGCCAGGGACAGTGGTTCGATGTAGTGGCGGTCGATATTGCCGAGGAAGAGGAGGGTGATGTGGAAATTGTCAGGACAGACCTTCCTGCCCGTAACTGGCGAAAACTGGTTGGCATGGTATTCGAGTGCAGACTTCGTCGCCCTGTCAGGCAACAGGGCGAAAAACAGGCGGGCACTTTTTCTTGCGGTCTTCATTCACGGCCTTTACCTGAACAGGCGCGGGGCGAAATCCGCCAGGTAGGCGCGCCAGTTGAGCCATGTGTGACCTCCGTCCGTCTCGATGAATTCATGTTCGATGCCGTGCTTGTCGAGCGTTTCACTCAGCAGCTTTGATGCGGGATGGGCAAAGTCGTCGGTGCCTACCACCAGCGAGAAATAATCCACGTTGCTGTTGATCCAGTCAGCTTTGCGAATGAAATCCGGGTAGGCGGCTTCGTAATCCTCGACGGAACCATTGAACAGGCCAGCACTCCAGATGCTGACGTAATCGAACTGCTCCGGATTGAGTCCAAACACCTGGGTGGTATGGCCGCCGCCCATGGACAGGCCGGCAATGGCACGGTTTTCCGCGCCGGCGCGGACACGGAAATGCGACTCCACCTCCGGCATGACAGCGGTCATCAGTTCGCGCTCGAAACTGGCTTCCCTGGAGGGAAGACTGCCGTTGGGCATGACGATGATCATGGGGGCCGCCTTGCCTTCGGCAATCAGGTTGTCGAGGATGAAACCGGCCCGGCCGATGGTGCTCCAGCCGGAATCCTCGTCGCCGCCGCCGTGCAGCAGGTAGAACACGGGATAATCCTCACCGCTGGCGTCGTAACCGGGAGGTGTGTATACATGCATGCGCCGCTGCATGCCCAGCGTATCTGACCAGTACCAGTGCTTGCGCACCTGTCCGTGCGGCACTGGCCGGTTGTCCTCGAAAACTGTTTCTGCACCCTGCAGGTAGAACATGTTGTCGACCCCACCGATACCCTGCTTGATTTCCGGATTCTTCGGGTCGAGCGTCTTTACCCCGTCCACATACAGCGTATAGCTGTAGTAATCCGGCTTCAGGTTGTCCAGGGTAACGGACCAGACGCCGTTGTCGGCCTTGTCGAGGGGCAGTGGTGCAAATGGGTTCATCCAGTCGCCCCTGATGGTCACGCTTGAGGCCTCGGGCGCATAAATGGACAGGGTAACCCGGCCGTTCGCGATCACGGGTGAAACCAGCGTGTCATTGGGGGATTGAGCCTGTGCACCAAGTGCCGGCATCGTGGGAACGGCAAGCAGGCACAGCAAAACCAGTGTTGTTTTTTTCATGGGGCGCCTTCGTTTGTATGGAAACTGTGCAGGGTTTTATCGCATCCAAGTATCCACTGTATTCCGGGCAGGGACAAGGCGCAGGCTCTATTGCCTTGGCCATTCAATGTTGTTTTACTTGGTGCACCCGCAAAGGCGGGCACGGACAATAACCGATCACGATACTCCCATGTGCTTGATACGGTACTGCGCATTCCTTGCCTGTAATGTCTGCCTGCCAGTCAGGGCACAGCAGCCATACCCGAAAGTCGCCTGCGAGAGCCTGCCTGTTGCCCATGAGAGGGACTCACCCTGGCAGGCCCCGGCCTTGCCCTCGATCATATGGTAGTCAATTACCGGATGAAGCCGGGTGGGTTGGAGTAGTAAACTAGGGCCAGCAATCGCTATAACCGAATTCGACTAAAAATGATGTCCCGGGGAAACCGCCATGACTGACAAGAAAAACACCGACAAACACACGTTCAATCGCCGCCAGGTTCTCGGCGGCGCCATCGGCCTTGCCGGCGCAGCGGCGGGAGCCGGCCTGATCGGCAACGCACAGGCGCAGCCCCCGGGCGGACCCGGTGGTCCTGGCGCAGGTGCGCCGCAGGGTCCGAGCCTGTTTCGCCTGGAAGCCGATGTCAGCGACTGCCAGGTGACCGGCAGGATTCCCGATGACCTCAACGGTGCCTTCTACCGTGTCGGGCCCGACGCACAGTACCCCATGCGCGCGGGGAATATTCCCTTCGACGGGGAAGGTCACGTGGGCATGTTCCGCATCAAGGATGGCCGCGTCGACTACCGTACCCGCTTCGTCAAGAATGACCGCTGGACTGCCCAGAACGAGGCCGGCCGCATCCTGTTCCCGATGTACCGCAATCCGTACATGGACGATCCCAGTGTTGCCGGCCTCAGCCGCAGCACGGCCAACACCCATATCATCAACCACAAGAACTACCTGCTGGCCCTGAAAGAGGACAGCCCGCCCTCGGCCATGGACCTGCTGACCCTGGAAACCGTGATCCCGAACTACACCTTCGATGGCACACTGCCCAGCCAGACCTTCACGGCCCACCCGAAAGTGGATTCACGCACCGGCAACATCGTGGCCTTCGGCTACGAAGCCACCGGTTTCGGCAGTGATGACGTGTCCCTGTTCGAATATACGCCGCAGGGCGAACTGGTCTGGAACGCCATGGTGAAGGTGCCTTATGTGGGCATGCTGCATGACTTTGCCGTCACCGAGAACTACATCATCCTCTATGTCATCCCCATGGTGATCGACCGCCAGCAGATCCAGGAAGGCGGTATCCACTGGGCCTGGAACGACTCCGGCCGCACCTGGTTCGGCGCCGTGCGCCGCGACGGCGACGGTTCCGACATGCGCTGGTTTGAGGGCCCGACCCGCAGCGCCACGCACGTCATGGGCACCTTCGAGGACAACGGCCGCATCTACGTGGACGTGGAGATGTCTGAATCCAACCCGTTCCCGTTCATGCCGATGCAGGGCGGCAAGCAGTGGGATCCCGTGCGCGGCACCAGTTACATGACGCGGCTGTCCGCCAACATGAACGATCGCAGCGTGAATGGGTACGAGATCGAGCGCCTGTACGATTACACCGGTGCACTGCCCAGGCAGGATGACCGCTACAACACGGAGAACTACCGCTACGGCTTCCTCGGTACACGCGACAAGGATGCAGCCAACCCGCGCCAGGCCAATGCCGGCTATATCCGCATGGACAACGCCACCCGCACCACCGTGTTCTGGGATGCCGGCCCCGGCACGTCGCTGGCCGAATGCTGTTTCGCACCGAAGAGTCCTGATGCACCTGAAGGCGCCGGGTACCTGATGGGTGTCGCCACCCGCCAGAATGAGAACGGCCGAGGCGACCTGGTGATTCTCGATGCCGAACACCTGGAAGACGGTCCCGTCGCAGTGGTGCACCTGCCCATTCGCGCCACAGGCCAGATTCACGGCTGGTGGGTGCCGGAGTGGCAGATGCCACAAGCCTGACGGCCAGGGACAAGGTACAAGGGACAAGGTAGAAGGTAGAAGGTAGAAGGTAGAAGGAAAAGCCGGAGCAACCCTCCGGCTTTTTTTCAGACATAACATGTAGGGAGGTTTGCAGTGAGGTTCACCCGAATATTGACGGCCGTATTATTGGTATCACCAGGTAGCGTCCTGGCACAGGGACCGGCTGAGTGTGCAGCGTTGTCCGGTTTCACGCTTGACGGCTACAACGTCGAGATCACCAGTGCCCAGTGGTTTGATGACCGTACGCTGGCCGCATCTTTCGGCGGACCGGGCATGACTTTGCCGCCCCATTGCCACGTGGAGGGTGCCATCGACCGGCGCATCGGTGTCAATGATGTCGAATATGCCATCCGTTTTGCCGTCAACCTGCCGCAGGACTGGAACGGACGCTTCCTGTTCCAGGGCGGCGGTGGGCTCAACGGCAATGTCGGTGAGCCTCTTGGAGGTACGGCTGCAGGCACTGCCCCGGCATTGATGCGCGGCTTTGCCGTAGTGAGCAACGATACCGGACACCAGGCAAGCGGGCCTTTCGACAACAGTTTTTTTGCCGACCAGGAAGCCACCCTCAACTTTTATTACAAGGCCAATCCCAAGGTCACCGAGATCACCAAGCCCCTCGTCAGCCGTTATTACGGGCGTGATATTGCCTACAGTTATTTCACGGGCTGTTCCACCGGGGGCAGGGAAGGCATGCTGATGGCGCAGCGGTATCCGCTATATTACGACGGCATCATTTCCGGCGCGCCCGCCATGCGCACCAGCCTGTCCAACATCGGCATCCGCTGGGTGGGTGTGCAGCTCAACCAGGCGGCACCGCTGGATGACAACGGTCGTCCGCAACCGGGTCCCATGCTCACGGAAGCAGAGCGTGAACTGGTCATCGATGCGCTCATGACCCGCTGTGACGGACTGGACGGCGCCGTCGACGGTCTGTTGTTCAATCCCCGGGACTGCGACTTCGATCCCCGCGTCATCGCCTGCGACAGCGGTGATTCCACGGCCTCGTGCCTGGCGCCGGCCAAGGCCGACGCCATTCACATGGCCATGCAGGGGCCGCGAGACTCCCGCGGCATCCAGGTATACCCGGGCTTTGAATATGATCCGGGCATCGACGATGTCGGCGGCCTGCCCGGCATCCTGGCGAGCAGCAACAATCCCCCGGAAGGGGCGGGCTCCACGGGCGTGCTTGAGATGGATGTGGATGCCCAGGTCATCGCGGCTTCACGCCAGCATCTGGTGATGGGTGAAACCCTGTCTGTGCTGATGAGTTCGTTCGCCGACAACGGCGGCAAGCAGATTTTTTTCCACGGTGCAGCGGACCCGTGGTTCTCCGTCAACGAAACCATCCGCTATTACGAGGAAATGGCCGGGTTCAACGGTGGACTGGCCACTGTGAAGGACTGGAGCCGGCTGTTCTACGTGCCGGGTATGGCGCACTGCGCCGGCGGCCAGCAGTCGCTCGACAGCTTTGACCTGCTCACCGGGCTGGTGGACTGGGTGGAAAACGGCCCTGCACCCGATGCGGTGACAGCGACCGGCAGGAGCATGCCCGGAATCAGTCGCCCCCTGTGCGCCTGGCCCGC
>CAZVSC010000006.1:60583-89667 GCA_964629325.1 uncultured Enterobacteriaceae bacterium | reverse complement strand
ATAGGTCCATTCCTTGCCGGATATACCTATGAGGCAGATTTTATAGAAGTTTGGGAAGCCACCACAGTTGTAAATCCAAGATTGAAAGAATACCTCAATGAATTGCCAGATATAACCACTGGTGCTTTGGATGAATATATGGTGAAGCTCAGTAATGCTGATAGAAAATAAATTAACACTCGCAATATGAACAAAATAACGCCTAACCAGCGGCATCAGTGCAGCCGACTCGTGCTCTGGATGCTAATAAACCATATTTTTACCATCCTTCCTTTCCAGCGTTAACAAATCTTCAGAATTTACCTTATGTCCGGAATTGTAGATTTAAAAATATTGCTGGAATCCTTGTCGCCGGAACTACATCCTGATGAATATGTGTTCTGCTCGCTTGATTGCAGTATTGCCGATTGTATAAAACTCAATCCTGTTTGTATCTTCAGAGAGAAGGAAGGTACAACTTTAATTCTATCCAGGCTGCAAGCAGAGGCACATAACTTAAGATATTGCGGCGTGTTTCGCCAAATAACACTAAATGTGCATTCAAGCCTGGAGGCTATAGGCCTGACAGCGGCAGTCTCCAATCAACTGGCATCCCACAATATTAGTGCGAATGTAATTGCTGGCTTCTACCATGATCACATATTTGTTCCAGCAGGCAATTCTGAAGCGGCAATGACAGTCTTGAATCAGTTAAGTCAGCATGCATTGGATTGCTGAAAAGCCCATTCGAGCAGGAACACAGCCATACCATGCGTCGGCGCTGATACAGGCTTAATCAAGCCAGGCAACTGCCTGATCCTCCATGTAACATTTGACCAGCCAACCCTATGAGCATAATCATTTTCACCACCGGCGGTACGATCGACAAGACCTACTTCGACATCAAGAACGAGTACCATGTCGGCGAGCCACAGGCTGCTGGCGTCTTGGAGCGGGCCAATGTCGTCGTCGACTACAAGGTCGTCCCCATCATGCAGAAGGACAGCCTGGACCTGACCGACCAGGACCGGCAAACCATCCACCGGGCCGTGGCAACGGTCGCCAGCGAGCGCATGATCATCACCCATGGCACGGACACCATGGTCAGGACTGCCCGGCACTTGCAGGATATCCCTGGCAAGACCATCGTGCTGACCGGATCCATGTATCCCGCGCAATACCGTGACAGCGATGCCGTCTTCAACCTGGGCTGTGCGCTGGTTGGCGCACAGGTACTCCCCCCCGGGGTGTACATCGCGATGAACGGCAGGATATTCGACCCGGCCAGGACGGAAAAGAATGTCGCGCTCAACCGGTTTGAAGAGTCCCGATAGGCGTACGCATTCGCTCAGTTGAGCACCTCGATCACCACGTCCGCCAGGCCGTCGCGGTGGCTGGCTATCCGCCCGAAGGCGGCATAGGAGAGGTCGATGATGCGCCCTTTTATAAATGGACCACGGTCATTGATACGCACCACGACGCTGCGCCCGTTGCCCCGATTCACCACGCGGACGATGCTGTCGAACGGCAGCGTCTTGTGCGCGGCGGTCAGGTCATACATGTTGAAGCGCTCGCCGTTGGCGGTCAGCCGTCCCTGATACTTGTCCGCGTAGTAGGAGGCGATACCGGCCTCGCCATGCACCGGCCAGGACACCGGCACAGATACCGATCCCGGTCCCGGGTACCGGTAACTGATCTCGATGCCGGCGCAGCTGCACAGCAGGCTGGCCAGCAACCCGGCAGCAACAAACCGCGTATAGAGTCGCTCTACGGTTTCCATATGCAAGTCTCCCATACTCATTTCAAATGATTTCTTCAGGCTTTGGTTGACGATAGAGGTTGATAACTGAATTTCGACTGAACCGTTTTTTCAATCCGGGTGAAAATGCGACGCAGTGCAAGTTTTCGGCGTGTGCGGGGGACCCTGTTCATTTCCGGTTCATTTACAACGCCGCAGCAAGCCAACAGGCCAATACTTGCGCCGGATCGTTCACTGCGCCCGGAACCGGCAGGGAGCTAAAGAGAGCTTGCGAAACAGTGGCTTTTTGCCCGCCAGCAGAGGCACAATAAAACACCGGCATAGAAACGCCGGCTGCACCCGGGGGACATCTTTATGCTACTGACCATCATTTTCCTGTTCGGCACGCTGATCGTCCCTTGCCGGAATCATCCTGCTGGTGAAACCGGAAGTCATACTCGACCTGATCACGGAACATGCCGACAACCCGGTGATGTTCGGAGCGGCCATCGTCATGCGGCTTGCGCTCGGGCTCCTGCTGCTGACGTATGCCAGCCTGTCGCGCTTTCCGAAGACGGTGATCTTTTTCGGCTGGATTGCCGTAATAGCCGCAGTGGCGATCGCCTGGATGGGACAGGAACGTTTCAGCAGCCTGGTGAAGTGGATCGCCGGGGAAATTCAGCCCTGGAGCCGTGTCGGCGGCGGTGTTGCCCTGCTTTTTGGCCTGTTCCTGCTTTACAGCTTCCTGTAAATCACCCCGGGAAACACCCGCAGTAACAGCCGGTAGAAACGCATACCATGAAAACAGCCCTCGTCAGTTATGCCGATCAACAGGATGCCATCAGGCTGGTGCGCACCACCGTGTTCTCTGAAGAACAAGGCGTCGATCCCGGCATCGATTTTGACGGCCTTGATGACGAGGCTTTCCACGTCCTGTGCAGCGACAAGGGAAAGCCTGTCGGCACCGGCCGCATGCTGGATGACGGCCATATCGGCCGCGTCGCCGTCCTCAGTGAATACCGCTCCCGCGGCGTGGGTACCCGGATCATGCAGCTGCTGATCGACACCGCTAAAGCGAACAAATACAGGCGCATCTACCTGCATGCCCAGGTTGGCGCGGTGCCTTTTTATGACAAGCTGGGCTTTTTTGCCTGCGGCAAGAATTTCGAGGAAGCCGGCATTTTGCACACGCCAATGGCGAAGGTGTTGTAACCGATGAATATACGTACTGCTGTCATCCTGTTCCTGTTTAGTCCCATGCTCGCCGGCTGCCTGGGCATGCCGGCTGGCGTCGAACCCGTTGCCGGATTCGAGCTCGACCGCTATCTCGGCACCTGGTACGAAATCGCCCGCCTCGACCACAGCTTCGAACGGGGCCTGGAAAAAATCACCGCGAATTATTCCATGCGTGACGACGGCGGCGTGCGCGTCCTCAACCGCGGCTGGTCTGTGGAAGACCTGGCCTGGGAAGACGCCGAAGGCAAGGCGTATTTTGTTGAAGACCCCGGTACCGGATACCTGAAGGTGTCTTTTTTCGGTCCGTTCTATGGGTCCTACGTGATTTTCGAGCTGGACAAGACCGACTATAACTACGCGTTCATCTCCGGGCCCGATCTCTCCTATCTCTGGCTGCTTTCCCGCACACCCGATCCCGACCCGGCATTGCTGGAACGGTTCCGGGAAGAAGCGGCTCAACTCGGCTTTGATGCCGGCAGCCTCATCCTGGTCAAGCATGACTGATCAATTCGCCGTACGGCTGGTCGACAGTGATGCCGACCTGGCCGCTATCGCGCCGGTGCTGCTCCAGCTCAGGCCCCAGTACACCCGGGAAAGCCTGGTCGCCCGCATAAGGATGCAGCAGCGAGATGCCGGTTACCACGTTGCCTGCGCTTTCATGGATGGCCGGCCAGCCTGCATTGCCGGATTCGTGATCAACGAGAAACTTGCCTGGGGCAGGCACCTGTACGTCGATGATCTGGTGACGGATGAAAACACCCGCTCCCGGGGCGCCGGCAAGGCCATGATCGACTGGCTGAAATCCTTCGCCCGGGCAGCAGGCTGCACGCAATTGCACCTGGATTCCGGCATGCATCGCACCGACGCCCACCGGTTTTACGACCGCGAAGGCTTTGGCCGCAACAGCATCCATTTCGCCATTACCGACCTCGGCGACTGAACTTCCGGCCTGCAACCGCCTGCCGGATTCCTGAATCGGCCGCGCACAAGGTATAATCGCCGCTTTACATTCAAGCAGTTCCCACCATGGCAGCAGCAAAAACCAACCTTGTCCTCATCGGCATGCCCGGCTCCGGCAAAAGCACAATCGGCGTCCTGCTCGCCAAGAAGACTTCGCGGGATTTCGTCGACACCGACGTGGTCATCCAGAGTCATGAACATCGCTCGCTGCAGGATATCGTCGACAACGACGGCTACATGGTGCTGCGTGACATCGAGGAAAAGTGGGTCACGCAACTGGCCGTGGAACACACGGTCATCTCCACCGGCGGCAGTGTCGTCTACAGCGAGAAAAGCATGGCCCACCTGGCCGGAGATGGCGTCATCATTTTCCTGGACGTCACCCTGGACACCCTGAAACAGCGGATCACGGATTACGACCAGCGCGGCATTGCCCGCCGCCCGGACCAGAGTTTCGAGGAGCTGTTCGAGGAACGTTCCGTACTCTACCGGCGCTACGCCGACATCACCATTGCCAGCGACGGCATCAACCAGGATGAAGTCTGCGCAGCGATCCTGAACGCCCTGGATTGATCCCCCCGCCTGCTTGATTCCGGTCAATAACCCCCGGATTTCCGACAACATCAAAGACCGAACAATTGAAAATCAGGTATCGCTCGGGTTTAATCGGGCAGGCTGAAAACGGAGTAACGCCATGGCACATTATCCCGAAACCCGCGCCTTCACCGGCATTCTCAACATGCTGCGTTTCGAGGGGGACATCTACGACTGCGAAACCGAGGGTGAAATCCCCCCCCAGCTCAATGGCACCTTTCATCGTGTGCACCCCGACCAGCAGTTTCCGCCAAAATTTGACGACGACCAGTTCTTCAACGGCGACGGCATGATCTCCCTGTTCCGCTTTCGTGGCGGCAAGGTCGATTTCAGGCAGCGTTACGCACGCACAGACAAGTGGAAACTGGAGCGGCAGGCGGACAAGGCCCTGTTCGGCGCCTATCGCAATCCACTTACGGATGATCCAACGGTCAAGGGCACCATACGCGGCACGGCCAACACCACGCCAATCGTGCATGCGGGAAGGCTCTATGCCCTGAAGGAAGACAGTCCTCCCCTGCTGATGGATCCGCTGACGCTGGAAACCTTCGGCTATACCGATTTCGACGGCAAGCTCACCAGCGAGACATTCACCGCGCACCCGAAAATAGACCCGATTACCGGCAACATGGTGGCTTTCAGCTATGGGTCGAAAGGATTGTGTACCGATGACTGCACCTACATGGAAATCAGCCCCAAGGGCGAGCTGCTCAAAGAAGTGTGGTTCAAGGTGCCCTATACCTGCATGCTGCATGACTTCGGCGTTACCGAGGATTACATCGTCATCCATGTCATTCCCATCATCTGCAACTGGGAGCGCGTGGAAAAGAACATGCCCTACTTCGGCTTTGACACCACGCTGCCCATTTACCTGGGTGTGCTGCCGCGCAACGGCGAAGGCAAGGACATGAAATGGTTCAAGGGGCCGAACCTGTTCTGCTCCCATGTCATGAATGCCTTCAACGACGGGACGAAGGTGTTCTTCGACGTGCCCGTGGCCAGGAACAACATGTTTCCCTTCTTTCCCGATGTCCATGGCGCACCATACAAGCCGCAGGAAGCGGCATCCTACATGACCCGCTGGACCGTTGATTTCAACAGCAAGGGTGAGGATTTTGAAAGCATGGAGAAAATGACCGAGATGGTGGGAGAATTCCCGCGCATCGACGATCGATACGCCACGCAACACCACGACTATGGCTGGCTGCTGGTGATGGACCAGAGCCTCCAGTTCAATGGCCCCGGCGGGCGCGCCTCCGGTCTGATGCTGAACAAGCTGGGATACATGGATTTCCTCACCGGCAAGCAGAGCGAGTGGTGGTGCGGTCCGGACAGTGTCATCCAGGAACCCTGCTTTGTGCCGCGCAGCCCCGACTCCCCCCAGGGAGACGGCTACCTGATCGCACTGGTAGATGACATCGTCAACAACTACTCGAAACTGGCCATCCTCGATGCACAGCACATTGAAGACGGCCCGATCGGCAGCGTGAATCTGCCCTTCCGCCTGCGGCAAGGCCTGCACGGGAACTGGGCGGACGAGCGCAAACTCAGCCCGGTCTGATGACCTCCAACTGGGCGATCACCTACCGTCCTGCCACCAGGCAGGACGCACGCCGGATCGCCGAACTCTACTCCGTTGCCTCGGACGGCATCTCGGACTACATCTGGTCAAAGCAGGCAAAGCCCGGGGACAACCTCCTCGACATCGGGCAGCAGCGTTACGAGCGTCGCAATACCGACTTCAGTTATGAAAACTGCCTGGTGGCCGACGTCGACAACGGCGGGGTCGTTGCCGTGCTGCTGGCTTACGTGATGCAGGAAGACAATGACTATGTGGTGGACGATCCCGTCCTGAAACCCTACTGGCTGCTTGAAGAGCCGGGCAGTTTCTACATTGCCGGCCTGGCCGTCGCTGAAGCATGGCGGCGCAGGGGCATTGCCCGCATCCTCATGCAAATGGCCGAGGAGAAATGCCGCGAGAAGCAACTGACCAAAATGTCTCTGATTGTGCTCGAGGGCAACCGTATCGCCCATGATTTTTACCGGCGGCTCGGGTACCAGGAGACCATGCGCAAGACGATCGTGCCCCATCCGCTCATCCATTACACCGGCGACGCCATGCTGCTGGTGAAACGCCTCCCCTGATATTTAGTTGGTTATTGTTTGCCTAATTGCTGAATAGTTTTGTCTGACAGTGACAAAACGGATACGCTTTTCCCCCGGGAGCACAAACAAAGGAGAGAGTGATGCATACCGTTAACCGATTGTTGGGCCTGGCCATCCTGTGCGCCGCAACGCCCCTGCTCCAGGCGCAGGACAATGTGGGCATGGCCCGTTACAACGACGACAACCAGCTGAATTTTCCCGCCGATACTGACCAGTGGATCCACCTTGGCAGCTCGGTGGGCAGCGAGTATGGTGACGAGCCTTTCGATCCACAGAACCCGGGGACCCTCGGTGTTGTCCAGATGGAACCGGCTGCATACCGTTATTTCAAGGATCATGGCCGCTATGCCGACGGCACCATGTTCCTCCTGTCCTTCTATGCCAGCGAGGGGGAGTCCAGTCCGCAATTGCCGGGTTTCGTTCAGGGCGCCTTGCAGGCAAAGGAAATTCACGTGATTGACCGGGAACGCTTCAGCGAGGGCCGGGCATTTTACCTCTATGACGCCCAGGCACCCGCGGGAACACTCTCCACCCGGATGCCCGACAACAGCAACTGCATCCAGTGCCACATGCCGGAAGGCGCCTATGACGGCACATTCACCCAGTTTTACCCCACGATCCGGGACCTGGTCAGCGAGTGAGCGGATGGCAATTCTTTGATAATTAATAGCTAATATAAATAATCATAAATTAGTTATTAATTATCAAAGCCAGACTTTTGCCATCACCAGGGGATTTCCTGGCCGTCATAATTGAAGAATCTGCCGCTGCTGGCGACGTCGAGCCGGTCGATAACGCCTGTGAGGCCGGCCACACTGGTGGCGGTATCGATCAGGGCATTGGGCCCGCCCATGTCGGTCTGCACCCAGCCCGGATGCAGGGCGGCCGTGGCCAAGCCCCGGCTGGCGAGGTCGATCGACAGGCTTTTGACGACCTGGTTAAGCGCCGTTTTCGAGGACCGGTAGACATAGGCGCCGCCCCCGCTGTTATCGGCAATCGAGCCCATTTTCGAGCTCAGGTACACCAGCTTGCCGTTTGCGGCCATCAACGGCAGCAGGGCACGGGTCAGCATCAGCGGTGCAATGACATTGACCGACATCACGGCAAGCCATTCTGCCCAGTCCGCATCCGCCAGGCCCTGGTGATCCCCGTATATGCCGGCATTGTTGATGAAAAGGTCCAGGGACCGGCCAGGCAAGGTTGCGGGCAGGCCGGCCACGGCGGCACCGTCGCTGACGTCCAGGCCAACCACTTCCAGAGCCGGGCTTGCCAAGGCCTGCAGGGCACTGGCACTGTCAGGATTCCGGCAGCAGGCGATCACCCGGCTGCCGCGGGCCAGGTACTGGCGGGTGAATTCAAGGCCGATGCCGCGGCTGGCGCCGGTGATGAGTACAGTATGCATGTCTGGAAACTCCTGGTTAACGGAACCGGCAGCACTTTAAATTCCGGCTCCCGGGTGTAACATTGACCGGCAGGGCCGGTCTTTTTCCTGACCGGCTGTCCAGCCCGGATTCTGCAACCGGCGACTGACCGGACGATCCGGTAATGATAGCAACTGTGCATGCACGTAGTTGACCAATTGCAGAGGAAATCTTGAATAACAGTGGCAGCGAGCGACAGAACATGAACATACCTGTCAGTAGTGCAACATCATTCGGCACGATGCGCGCCATCGCGTTGCTGCTATGTCTGTTATGCCTGTTCCCGGGTGCCGACGTCAGTGCGCAGACGGCCAATCCCCTGGCGACCCTGATTTTCGAAACGGCCCGACCCGATGCCGTCGCAGACAGCCGTGACGTCGGGACCGCCAATGCTGCAGGTGTTTCGGTCGCTGCCGATGAAGACGACAAGGCGGGATCTGTAGACAGTTATCTGGCCGCTATCAGTAATGCCATTGAGAATAACGGGCTGTATTCACAGGAACTGTCCGAACACTATGAAGCACTCGGTGTACTCTATTTCCAGCAAGGCGAATACGAAAGTGCAATAGAAGCCTTCGAAGACGCCATGCATATCCAGAAAGTGAACAAGGGCCTGTTCAACCTGGACCAGTCAAAGCTCGTGGAATACCTCATTCGCACCCATATTGCCCGGGGCGATTTCGTAGAGGTCGACAATCACAAACATTACCTGTACTACCTGCAGGACAAGAACCTGGCGCCTGACGATCCGCGTCTTGTCAGTGCCAAGCTCGACTGGGCGGACTGGAACGTGGAAGCCTATATCAAAGGCTACCGTGACTCGTATTCGTATCCAGTCAACCTGACCGACAGCATTGATGCGGCAAGGAATATCGAGAATCGCATGACCCTCAACGTTCCCCTGGTAAATCGCGACCTGGTGGATTCAGGTTCCGGTGGCGAACAGGTACAGTCGGTGTCATTCAGCATGCGCATGCCCATGCTGAACCAGAACTCCGTGGTAACCAATGCCGCGATCACCGACTACAACCTGCGCAGCATACCGCTGGCCCTGAGCAATGACATCGTCATCAACCAGAGGCTTTACGAGGCAGAGGAGATTTACGAGACCCTCCTCGAGCAACTGGACGACGACTCGCCGGAGAGTCTGCGGGAAAAGGAAGCCTTGCAACTGAAACTTGCCAATATCAGTTACCTGCTCAAGAAAGAGCTCGACCAGTACGAGAATATCCGTGACCAGGGCTCCATCGCGTTCAACCGCGTCAACCAGGAATACACAAGCGATGCAGGCATGATCACGAACCGGCGGTATATACAGACCAAGAACGCTTTCGAGGAAATGACTGCCGAAATCGCGGAGTCGCCGTCAACGACCCCCGAGGAAAAAGCCCACGCCTTTATTGCACTGGGAGACCTGCACCTGAGCTTCGAGCGCCCTCAGCGCGCATTCAGTGCTTATGACCAGGCACTGGACATCCTGGCAGCCAATGGTTATTCCCATGAAGATGCGCAAGCTTTGCTGTCGCCGAGCCCCCTCGTCGCAGTTCCGGCTTTCGGCATCCACAATTTCAGTCGGGAGTTTTTCAGCATCCCGGCCCAGGTCGAAATCCCTTACAAGGGCTATATCGACGTGACCGTAGACAAGGATCGTTTCGGCAACCTGTCCGGTGTGAACGTGATGGCCGCCAGTGAAAATACCCCGCAGCAGGTGCGCTCTGCCCTGGTGGAATACCTGCGAAACCAGCGTTTTCGTCCGACATTCGCCGGCATGGAAAGCGTGGATGAGCAGGACATACAACTGCGATACTTTTATTACTACTGACCCTTTCCACAGATGCCATCAGCCTGGCCATGAGCCCGATGCCTACACCCATACCACAGTCGCCTCCGGCCTGGCCCTGCCTGGCGCAACCCTGTGTGCTTGGCCTGCTGGCATTGCTGTTGCTGCCGGTAACGGCCCTGGGGCAGTCACGCAGCGAACTGAACAACCTGTTTTTCGATGCCGTGTACGAAGTCGACCCTGAGCAGGTTCTTTATTCTTCGGGTTACCGGGACGACATAGCCACCGAGATTCCTGCGTTACCCGACATACCCTCACGCTTGCCCTCGGAAATCCTGGAAGACATCCGCAGTTACGAAGAAAGCATCAACAGCCTGATTGAAACCAGCGGTATTTATGAACCGGTGCTCGCCCAGGAGTACCTCGCCACGGGAAAACTTTATGAGCAGCTGGGTGACCGGGAGAACGCCGTAAAAGCCTACGAGGACGCCATGCATATCAGTCGCGTCAACCAGGGTTTGTTTACCATGGGGCAGGTCGAAGCCGTACGTGCGCTCATCGAATTCAGCAAGAACACCAGGAATTTTGCCGAAGCTGACAAGTATCACGAGTACCTGTATTACCTGCTCTCACAGAATCTCGACCCCGGCAGTACTGAGCTGGTGGAAGCGTCACTGGATTGGGCCGAATGGAATATGGAAGCCTACCGGCGGCAGGCGTTCCAGGATGAAAGCGGCCTGTCGAATTCAACTGAGGTCGGCAGTATCGGCGCCACTATGCTGCGCCGGGGGGAACTGGTCGCCATCGAGGATGACCAGTTCAGCGAAATCCTGTTCGTGCCGCGGACTGCACTGCTTGGCAATCCGGCTTCGATCAGGATGCAGTCATTCACACCCGACCAGTTGATCGACCCCCGCCTGAAAAAAGCCGACAGCATTTATGAGGACATGCTGGATAGCGACAGCACAAATCTCGATGTGATCCGTGAAAAGGCCAATATCACTTTCCTCTACAAGAAGCAGCTCGAACAGTTCATCAGTTACAGTGCCATTGGCACCAGTATCAACACCACCCGCAACCGGTCCGTCCGTTCTGTCACCGTGCTGCGCAGGGGATACTCCGACATCCGCGAAGCCCTGCAGGAACTTGCCGTGAAAGTCGCCGATGACGATCCCTTCACTGCTGCCCGCGTATACCTGGATATCGGCGACTGGGACCTGGTTTTCGACCGTCCGGGCCGCGCCGGGGACAGCTATAACCACGCCCGGGAATTGCTGCTGGCCCAGGACTGGAGTGAAGCTGAAATCACGGCATTCATCTCACCGGAGCAGGCCCTGATGGTACCCGGTTATGTAACCTACGAATTTACCCGGGCATTCCTGAATATTTCGGAGACCACCAATATTCCTTACAGCGGGTACATGGATGTGAGCTTCGATGTGCGCCCGGACGGAACCTTGCGCCGTGTCGTCATCGATAACGCCTCAGAGGGTACCAGCAGGCAGATTCGTGAACGATTGCTCGACCTGCTCCGGTCTGCCCATATGCGGCCGCTGTTTGTGGCTGGCGAAACGGTTCCGCAAAGTGATATAAAGGTACGGTACTATTATGCTTATTAATCCGTTGCGCCCCCTGTTTACAGGACTCCCAACCCGGACATCATTGATGCAGTAGACACCTGAGTTTGTTGCCCGACACTATGAGTTTCGATAACCACAATCAGGATTCAATTAGCCACAACCGACGCTCCCCGGGAGTCGTTACGTTGCATGGCCTCATTGCTGCCGCACTGACCGCAATTGCAGCCCCGGCACCAGCCCAGAATAACAATGAACTTTCGCACCTGATTTTCGAACCCGTACTCATCAACGTCATCGAACTGGACGATGAATTGCAGATCGAGGAAATCACGTCACTACCCCGGACCGGCGACCCGCAAAGCAGTACAGATTACCTCTACAAGACTTTCATCGAAGAACAGCAGCCCGAACCTGGCGATCTCGACCAGGCCATCGTCGATTACGAACGCAGTATCCGCGACCTGGAAATCCAGGGAGGCGCTTACGAATACGGCCTGAGCCAGGAATTCGTTTCACTGGGTATGATTCACCAGTCAAGAAACGAACATGAATTGGCCCTGGAGCATTTTGACAAGGCCCTGCACATCAATCGTGTAAACCTAGGCCTGTTCAACCTGGAGCAGGAAGAAGTCATCGAGAAGCAAATAGAAAGTTATATTGCCCTGGGTGACCTGGTGTCGGCTGATCACCAGCAGGAATACCTGTTTTTCCTCAAACGCCGGGCATACGGAGGAGACAGCGTTGAATTATTACCGGCCCTCACCCGCTATGCCGAGTGGAATATTTTCGCGTTCGATTCCCGCCTGTCCATGGACCCCACCCTGACCTATGCCGCGGAATCCAGCATGTACACGAATAATGGCGTCAGCAATTCCATCGGGGCGGAGGACTTCAGGACCATACGCCTGATGAATGCGCAGAATATCTATCGCACGATGATCCAGATACTGCTCAATAATTTCGGTGTTGACGATCCGCGCCTGCTGGAAATAGAAAGGCGTCTTGCTCTCACCAACTATTTCTTTGCCACTAACATGGACATCAACAGCGATATCTTCAGCAACGGCAACAATTCTTCCCTCGCACTTGCTTCGTCGCAGGGCTTCTATGACATGTCCCGTGTATCCTCCAATTCCATGGGCTACCGGCATGGCAGGGAGGCGCTGGAAAGACGCCTGCAATATATCCTGCGCAGCGACTCGGCGAATCCCGAAAAGATCGCCAGGGCGCGTGTCGACCTGGCCGACTGGCTTATGCTATTCAAGAAACGCGTGGCGGCTCTTGAAGTATACGAAGCAGCCTACCGTGAACTGAGGGCAGCCAATGGCAGCCAGGAAGTGATGGCCGAACTCTTCAGCCCGGTGATGCCTGTCACTATCCCGACCTTTATCGATTACCGCTATACCCGCGCTTACCATGACATACCAGAAGACGTAGCCCTCGATTACAAAGGGTGGCTGGATGTCAGCGTGAAGATCAACCGCTTCGGGCAGACCTCCGATGTCGAGGTGCTCGGCAAGAGCCTGAGCGTCACGGACCCCATCGAATCCCGCCTGGTCCGGCAATTGCGCAGTTCCACATCCTTCCGCCCCCGTTTCAGCAACGATGCCCTGCTAACCGAAGATTACGTCAAGGCCCGCTACTACTTCACTTACTGATACACCTGCTGGTCAACCTCCTTGCCAATGTCTTAATTGCTGGTCGTATATCCAGAAACCTCCATACCGTAGCCTTTGCGAGCGAAACGCAGGCAAAAAGGGCAGGCAAAAAAAAGCCGGATCATCTCTGATCCGGCCTTTTTCCTGGAGACTTCTTTACACCAGTTTGTAGCCTAACTCGTACAACGGCATCTTCCTGATGCGTTCACCAGTGGCGTTGTAGATCGCATTGGTGACTGCTGCCAGCACGGGCGGCATTGAAGGCTCGCCACCACCGGTCGGGGAGAACTCGTCCGGCTGCAGGAAGGCAACTTCCAGTTCCGGTGCCTGCGGCATTCTCAGCAGCGGGTACTGATGGAAGTTCTGCTGCTGGATCACGCCGTTCTCGAAGGTGATCTTGGCGTTGAACAGCTGGCTGATGCCATCGATGATGCCACCTTCCATCTGGTTTTCGGCGCCGCTGAGGTTATGGATGAAACCGAAGTCGGCAACCGCCCACACCTTGTGCACTTTCACTTCCTTGTTGGCGCTAACGCTGACGTCGGCAACCTGGGCCACATAACCGCTATGGCAGAAGTAGAAGGACAGGCCCTTGGCACGGCCAGGCTCACTTGAGCCCTGTTCGTAACCTGAAATGCGTGCCACTTCGCTGATGACACTGGCGGCACGGCCGGTATGCATGGACTGCGGATTTTCCGCAATCGCCAGCCTCGGGTCGCCCAGTGTGTCCAGCATGAATTGCACGTGGCTCTTGCCTGACGCGACTGCCAGCTCATGCATGAAGCTCTGGAAGCTGAAGGCGAAGGCGTTTGAAGACGGTGCACGCATCGGACCTGTCGGGATGGCATTGTGGAACATGGTCTGCGTCAGCTTCACATTGTCCGTAACATCCATCGGGAACACGTTCGGGTTGATATCGGCACTGGTCATCGGTGCCTGGTCATTGCCAGTCGAGGTGATGAAGTGGTCCTGCCAGGCAATCAGGTTGCCGCTGGCGTCGAGACCTGCTGAGTAGGAATGGAAACCACCCGGGCGGAAATAGTCGCCGCTCATGTCGTCTTCACGGGTCCACTGCAGCTTGATCGGGGTGCCCTGCATCCTGTTGGCGATGGCGACGACTTCGAACACGTAGTCGTTGGCCAGCTTGCGACCGAAGCCGCCGCCGATACGGGTCTGGTGAAGAACTACGCGCTCAGCCGCTTCTTCAGCCGGAATGCCCAGCAGTACGGCAGAACCGGACTCGCCGCTCTGCGGAATCTGTGCCGGGGCCCAAATCTCGACGTTGCCGTTTTCCACTTTCGCGGTACAGGTTTCCGGCTCGAGCTGGGCATGGCTCACATAGGGGTATTCATAGAAGCTGGACAGCTTGGTCGCCGCATTGGCCAGCACTCGCGTTGCATCACCCTTGTCGGCGCTGACGCGATTCGGCGGGTTGCCGGGGCCGGCAAACTGGTTGACCATCAGCGGCTCGCCATCCTGGCCCTGCAGGGCATAGGCGCGGGCAACGAGATCGCTCCAGCTGGAAACTTCGGCGTCGGTCAGATCCCATTCCACTTCCAGTTCACGCTTGGCCTTGATGGCGGCCCATGTGGATGAGGCAACTACGGCCACGCCGCTGAAGATGTCGCCGCCACCCGGGTTGAACATTTTCGGGTTGCCGAACTGGTCGATGATGAACGCATCGACTACACCCGGCATGGATTTGATGTGGTCTTCGTTGAAGGAAACGGCCTTGCCGCCAATCTGCGGACACTTGGTGTAGGAGGCGTACAGCATGCCGTCCATGCGAGTATCGGCGCCAAACAACGGCTTGCCGGTGACGATGTCATGGTTGTCGACACCGGTGAAACGACGACCCAGCAGTTTGAACTGGTCGCGGGTTTTCAGTGTCAGTGTCGCGGGATCCGGTACCGGCATGGTAGCGGCAAGCTCGGCGAATTCACCGTAGCCCCAGGAGCGACCGGATGTTGCATGCATCACCATCGTGTCGCTGGTGCTCAACTCGGCGACAGGAATATTCAGCTGCTGTGCAGCAGCGGCCAGGATCATGGCGCGTGCTGTCGCGCCGGCCTGGCGCATGGCCATCCAGTTCATCGGGGTGGACAATGAGCCACCGGCGAACTGGGCGCCGTACTTGGTTGCGTCGATGTCAGCCTGGACGACGTCAACGTCTTCCCAGGCGCAATCCAGTTCTTCGGCAATGATCAGCGGAAGACCGGTCTTGATGCCCTGCCCGCACTCGGGATTCTTGGAGAACAGGTTGATGCGGCCGTTGGGCTGGATCTGCACGTACGGGCTGATAGTGCTCAGGTTTGCAGCAGACTGGGCTTTTGCCTTCGGGCTGGAGCCCATGGCCAGGCCGAGTACCAGGCCGCCACCGGCGATGCCGGAGATCTTGAAGAACTGGCGACGGCTGACATCGGTAATACCGAATTTAACGTCGTTATCAACGTCGTTACCAAAGCCGCGCTTGCCGGCAAGCTCCTGGAAAAAATCAGGCAGCTCAGGAGTCAGATGATCGTTCTTGATAAATTTCATGCTGTCTCTCCTGTCCTGGCGGCATCGTAAAACGCAGTGCCGTTCATCTTCTCAGCGGCATTGTGGATGGCCTGGCGAATACGGGTATAGGTGGCGCAACGGCAGATGTTGCCAGACATGGCGGCGTCGATGTCGGCGTCACTCGGATTGGGATTGTTACGCAGCAGGGCAGTGGCGCTCATGATCTGGCCGGCCTGGCAGTAACCACACTGGGGTACGTCGATTTCGATCCAGGCTTCCTGGACAGGAGTCAGGGTGCCGTCTGCAGCAGCGAGACCTTCGATCGTGGTGATTTGCTGGTCCGTCAGGTTGCCTACCGGAATCTGGCAGGAGCGAACCGGTGCACCGTTGAGATGAACTGTACATGCTCCACACTGGGCGATACCACATCCGTATTTGGTGCCTACCAGACCGAGCTCATCACGCAGCACCCAAAGCAGCGGAGTGGAGGGATCGATCTCACCGATATCCATTGTCTGACCATTGATATTTAAAGTTGCCATAACAAATCCCTTAGTTTTCTAATTGCTTCGTAACCGAATTCGTAAGCCGTTAATAATAATTGGAAAAAGTGGTTAAAATTAAACCACACTTTGCCAGGAATCAAGCAGTATCTGTCAGTGCTCACGGCGACCTAACGGGACGCGGAAAATCCCTGAAAATGCCGGGCCGCCAGCCATAAGACAGGCGTCTTGAGGTTGCCGAAAAGTATAACGCAATGTTCCGGGAAAAACCTTACCGGAATGGGGTCGACTCCATTCCCTGGACGGGGCATGGTAGCAGTTACCCGGTAGGCTGCCCGTGCTGTTAAGGATTGCCCGGCGACCTGAAAACTTTCACGCCAAGGCCAGATTTTTCCCCCTTGTCTGTATGGATAGCGGCAGCCGGGACTGAAGGCTACGGAAAAAAATACCAGACGAGTTGATATATGGGATTAGTGAGTGCTTACAATGTGCTATATATAGATAAATCGCGCCTGGCGACCGGATTGAACGCATGACCCGCTCCGTTTTCACCACCCCGCTGCTGACCCCCTGTCTGCGCCTCATCGCCAACGCCTGGCTGAAGCTGGCCGGCTGGCGGGTCAATGCCCCGGAAGTACCGGCGCCGCCCTTTTTGTTCATCGGGGCGCCCCACACCAGCAACTGGGATTTCATGCTGCTCCTGGCGGGCGTGCTGCACCTGGGCCTGGATGTCCGCTGGATGGGCAAGCACACTCTGTTCCCGCGCGGACTGGGCTGGTTCATGCGCTGGCTGGGAGGGATTCCGGTGAACCGGACCCGGGCGCACAACATGGTGCCGCGCATGGCCGCCCTGTTGCGCGAGCATCCGGAAACCATCCTGTGCGTACCCCCGGAAGGCACGCGGAGCAAGGTAAGGGAATGGAAAACCGGCTTTTACCACATTGCCGACCAGGCGGGCGTACCCATCCTGATGGCCGCTGTCGATGCCGAGCACAGGCAGCTGTTGATGCTGGGCCAGTTCCACCCCAGCGGGGATGTCGATCAGGATATGGTGAAAATCCGCGAGCATTACCGGCCGTTCAAGGGCATCAAGCCCGAAAACGCCTCCGATCCTGACTGAGCGGAATTACTGCCCGAGCTTTTTGACCTCCCGGTACCGGAAGCAGTCGGTGGTGTGATCATTGACCATGCCGGTTGCCTGCATGAGGGCATAGACGATGGTCGGGCCGACAAACGTGAAACCACGCTTTTTCAGGTCCTTCGACAGGGCTTCGGCCAGGTCTGTCTTGGCCGGGATATCCTTGTGCTGCTTGCGGGTGTTCTGGACCGGCTTGTGGTCCACGAAGGCCCAGATGTACTTGTCGTAGGTGCCGAACTCCTCACGGACACGAATGAACGCCCTGGCATTGGTCACCGCGGCGTTGAGTTTGAGCCGGTTGCGAATGATGCCGGGATTGTTCATCAGCTTTTCGATCTTGGCCGGCGTGTATTTCGCCACCTTGTTGAAATCGAAGTTGTCGAAGGCTGCACGGAATGCATCACGCTTTTTCAGGATGGTGAGCCAGCTGAGCCCGGCCTGCATGCCTTCCAGGATGAGAAACTCGAACAGCTTGCGGTCATTGTGCAGGGGTACACCCCATTCTTTGTCGTGGTAGCTGTGGTAGACAGGATCGCTGCCTGACCAGATGCAACGCTTGATAGCCACAGTCTTTCTCCTTTTCCCGTGTTTGCCTCGTAACAGGAGGCATCATACCAGCCTGGTTCAGGCGGGTTCGATACGCCGCAAGTGGCGCAGCACAGACAACCATGCGCCGGACAATCCCAGGGCGCCGGCAACCACGAGCAGCAACAGCAGATCGCTGGCCGTCAGGCCGGTCAGCGTGAAATCGCTGTCGTAAAGCGCCATGAGACGCGCGAAAGGACCGGCCAGCAGGAAAAACGCCAGCAGGGCGACAATCGCGGCGAACAGTCCGCCGCCGACACCAAACCAGATACCGGTGTAGAGGAACGGCCGGGACACGAAGGCATCCGTACCGCCAACCAGCTTCACGACCAGGATTTCATCGCGGCGGTTTTCGATGGCCAGCCGCACGGTATTGCCAATGGCAAGCACTACGCCAAGGGCAAGCAGCGCTGCCAGTCCCACGGTAAAGCGCTGCGCCAGACTGATGATCGCGTACAGGCGCTGCAGCCATTCCAGGTCTACCTGTGCGGCCGCCACCTGCGGCATCGCCTCCATCCGTGCGGCCAGCTCCCGGACATCGGCTGCCAGATCCGAGGCCGGGCGCACGATGACCAGCGCCGGCAGGGGATTTTCATCGAGCCCGTCCAGGGCATTGCCAAAGCCGGAAGTATCCTGGAACTCCGCCAAGGCTTCATCGGCGGTCACAAGCGTGACTCCGGCCACGCCGGCCAAGGCCTCTATTTCCCTCGCCACCGCTTCGAGCTCCACGCGGCTGATGTCGTATTGCATGAACAGGGAAATATTGCCCGCTTCTTCAAGGCTGGTGTTCAGTTGGCGGAAGTTCTGCAGGAAAAGCAGAAGACAAACCGGCAACGCCATGGCGATGCCGATCACGGCCCAGGTGAGCAGGCTCGAACCCGGTTCTGCAAGCATGCGTGACAGACTGTCCACGGCAACTGCCTGGTGTTGCTGGAACCAGGCATTGCCGCGGCTTGCTCGCGGCTTTTTCGGTGCCGGCGGCGCCGTTGTTTTCACCGGCTTGCGCGTGGCGGCAGGTTTACGGCTCATGGCTTGCCACCGCCATCAGTGCCGTCAGCCACCAGCCGGCCCTGATCCAGCTTGATGACCCGGTGTCTCTGGCGGTTGATGAGTTCCAGGTCGTGGGTTGCCACCAGCACGCTGGTACCAACCTGGCTGAACAGCTCAAAGAGGTTCATGATTTCCGCGGACAGGTCGGGATCGAGATTGCCCGTGGGCTCATCGGCCAGCAGCAGCACCGGCTTGTTCACGACGGCACGGGCTATGCCGACCCGCTGCTGTTCACCACCGGACAGCGCAACAGGATTCTGGTTTTCCTTTTTCAGGAGGCCCACCTTGTCGAGGGCGGCCCGTACCCGGCGGGCGGCATCGTGACTGTTGTAGCCGGCCACCTGCAATGGCAGGGCGACGTTTTCAAAAACGTTCCGGTCAAATAGCAGCTGGTGGTCCTGGAAGACGACACCGATGTTGCGCCTGAAATACGGCAGCTGGCGCCTGGGCATCCGGTTCAGGTTCTGGCCGTTGACGAAAACCTGCCCGGCGCTCGCCTTTTCCATCAGCATGATGAGTTTCAGGAGGGTGCTCTTGCCTGCACCCGAGTGACCGGTCAGGAAGGCGAACTCGCCCTCACCAAGCTGGAAATCCACATCCAGCAAGGCTTCAAAGCCGCCCGGGTAACGCTTGCTGACATGGTCAAAGCGGATCATGCGTGGGTTTTGGGGTTATTCCTGTTTCTTGTCGAACAGGGCGGCTACGAAGTCTGCAGCCCTGAAAGGACGCAGGTCGTCGGCTTTCTCGCCGATGCCGATATAACGAATGGGCAGGCCGAAATGCCGGGCAATCGCGAAGATCATGCCGCCCTTGGCAGTGCCGTCCAGCTTCGTCAGGGTGATGCCGGAAATATTGACGGCCCGGGAAAAATTTTCCGCCTGGCTAAGGCCGTTCTGACCGGTACCGGCATCGAGAACGAGCATGATTTCCTGGGGAATGTCCTCGTCGAGCTTTTTCAGGACACGAATGACTTTTTCCAGCTCCTGCATCAGGTTGCTCTTGTTATGCAGGCGCCCGGCCGTATCCGCTATCAGTACGTCGACATTGCGGGCACGTGCGGATTCGTAGGCATCGTAAATGACCGAGGCGCTGTCGGCACCGGTATGCTGGGCGACTACCGGCACGTTGTTGCGCTCGCCCCAGGCCTGCAGCTGCTCCACTGCGGCGGCGCGAAATGTATCGCCAGCCGCGAGCATCACGGACTTGTCCTCGTCCTGGAATTTACGGGCAAGCTTGCCGATGGTCGTGGTCTTGCCGACACCGTTCACGCCCACCATGAGAATAACGAAGGGCTTGCCAGGTGCAGAGCTGATCTCGAGGGGCTTCTCACAAGGCCGTAGCAGGGCTTCCAGGTTTTCCTGCAGGGCATCGTAGAGCGCCTGGGGATCCTTCAGCTGGTTGCGCTTCAGGCTGGCAGTGAGTTCATCGATGATGGTCGTTGTGGCTTCGATACCGACATCGGCCATCAGCAGCAGGCTTTCCAGTTCTTCCAGCAGCGCGGCATCGATAACCTTCTTTCCGGCAACCAGGGCCGCAAAGCCCTCGCCGAAATTGCTGCGTGTTTTCTGCAATCCGGCCTTCAGCCGGGTGAAAAGGGATTCTTTGGGTGTATCCTGCGGCTGTTCGTCGGGACGGCCTTCATCCCTGTCTTTGTCTTTCTTGCCAAATCCGAACATGAGGTGTTACTGCCAGAATAAATCGGGTCGGTAGAGGGCCGATATGCTATCAGCCCTGTCCCTGCTATGCCACCGGAATTCTGGCACAATGCCCGCTGTAGCGGGCATTGTGGCTGCTGCGCAAGCACTCTGCTACGTATACGAACGCGGCTTAACATTTAAATGACCAATCATTCTACAAACAGCGGCAACAGGAACCGGTTCAGGATTATTGGCGGTGAATGGCGCAGCCGCAAACTCGGATTCCCCGGTGACGTCGAAGGGTTGCGCCCTACTGCCGACCGGATTCGCGAAACGCTGTTCAACTGGCTGCAGATGACAATCGCGGGCGCGCATTGCCTTGACCTGTTTGCCGGCAGCGGCGCACTATCGTTCGAGGCGCTGTCGCGCGGTGCCGCCTCGGTCACCGCTCTCGACCTTTCGCCGAAAGTAACTTCCAGCCTGCGGGAAAACTGCAGCATCCTGTCCTGCAAAAACCTGGAAATTATCGGTGCCGATGCCATGCAATGGCTGCGCAAACAATCCGGAAAGGCGCAGTATGATGTAGTGTTCCTGGATCCGCCTTACAGGCTCAATTTGTTACAGGACTGCCTCGATCTGCTGGTTGCAGGCAATTTCGTCAACGCCGGCGGCATGATCTATCTGGAGTCGGATCGCACACTGGAATCACTCGCGTTTCCCGCAGGATGCCGCCTCGTGAAGGCCAAAAAAGCCGGGCAGGTATTTTATGGTGTATGTGAGATACAGATGAAATAGAATGCCAGTTTTTAGGCTGCAGGGCCGGCGATGCTTGTTTCTCACCGACTTGATCACGACAACAAGGTCATCATCACTACGTTTGCCCCGGAAGAAGTCAACCTGAAAATGTTTCTGGATGCCTTTTCCAATTACCAGGAAGAACTCAAGTACCTGCCTGATTACCAGCTATACAACGAACTCGTGGATTTCAGGCCCATCACCAGCATCAATGTTTCGGCAGCAGAGCTGAAGCAATTCGGCAACCTCACCCTGGCCTCGGACGATCGTGAAGCAGTAACGCGGCTTGCCCTGCTGGTGGATTCCAAACCGGCATTCACCCTGGCCAAGGTGTATGAAGCCTTTCGCAATCTCTCGCCAGGCTCAAAAAAACAGGTCAGGGTTTTCCGCAACTTCGAGGAAGCCATGCAGTGGCTGACTCCCCAGTCTGCAGGCAAGGACAACGTGCGCGCCTGACTGGCGGGTTCATTCCTTGTAAAAGGTAAACTCGATTTCAATACTCGCATGCAACGGCAGCGCGCTTGCACCCACCGAGCTGCGAGCCGGCGGCGGCACATCCAGCGTATTGAACAGCGCTTCCCAGGCAGCATTGAATTCCCCGAAGCGCGAAAAGTCAGTCGCGAATACCCGGGCAAACGCCAGGTGTTCCCAACCCAGTTCCAGCTCACCCATCAGCAGTTGCAGGTTCTCCAGTATCTTTTCGGTCTCGGGCCCCACGCCGCCCGGGACGAGTTCGCCGCTCTCGTTGTCGAGCGCTATGAGTCCGCTGCAATAATAGTGGGAGCCCGCTTTCACCACCTGGCTGTACTTGAATTTGGGCGGCACCAGTTTGGCGGACGCCAGTGATTCAACCATTTCAGTCATCCTTCTATAGATTGGCGGAATGCCGTGTCAGAACACGAGATTGTAGAACACGATGAAGAGCACGGCGGTAACGCCGTATCGCATCATGATCATCCAGCCCCGGTACCAGTGGTTGGCGGTCAGCACTGACAGCTCCTCGCGGGAAATGCCCTGCGGCAGCACCCAGCCGATAAACGCTGCCGTCAGCAACCCCGTCACCGGCAGTAAAATATTGCTGGTGAGGTAATCGAAGATATCGAAGAACGTCTTTTCCACGCCCGCAAAGCCCAGCGGGTGAAAGCCTGAAAGCTTGTTAAGAGACAGCACCGACAGGAAACCGATCACCCAGATGACGAGGCCGCTGACAATGGCAGCCTGTTTGCGTGACCAGTTGTCCTTGCTTGCCAGCCAGGCCACCGGCACTTCGAGCATGGAGATGGAGGAAGTGATGGCGGCAAAAGCCAGCAACACGAAAAACAGCGTGCCGAATAGGATGCCGCCCGGCATGTTGCCGAAGGCCAGCGGTACAGTTTCAAATACCAGGCCGGGGCCGCCGCCGGCATCGAGACCGAAAGCGAACACGATCGGGAAAATGGCTAGGCCGGCCAGGAGCGCAACGAGCGTATCCGCCGAGACGATCAAGGCAGCCGAATCGGAAATGGAATCGCCCTGCTTCAGATAGGAGCCGTAAGCCATCAACGTGGTGGCGCCGACGCTGACCGAAAAAAAGGCCTGCCCGAAAGCATCGATGACGACATTGGCATTTATGCGCGAAAAATCCGGCGTGAACAGGTAGGCCACGGCCGCGGCGAATTCGCCGGCAAACATGGCATACATCACCATGCCGATCAGGATGATGAACAGCATTGGCATCATGAACTTCACAGCTTTCTCCAGGCCACCGGAAATACCATTGGCGGAAATATAGATGGTAATGGCCATGAACAGGCTGTGGGCAAGGAGGACGCCAACCCAGTTGCCGTTGAACCCGCCCGAGATTGCCGCGGCCGCTTCCGGCGTAATGTCCTGGAACCTGCCCATGAGGTTGATGAACGCGTAGTAAATCGTTTCACCCCCGATCATGCTGTAGAACGACAGGATGATGCTGGCTGTGAAAATGCCCATGTAGCCGATCACCACCCAGAACGAACTTGCCCCGGATTCCCTGACCAGTTTTTTCATGGACTCGGTGGGGCAATCCTGCCCCCGCCTGCCCAGCATGAACTCGCCGATCACCAACGGCAGTGCCAGGAAGAAAACCGCGGCGATATAGATGAACACGAACGCACCGCCGCCATTTTCTCCCGTCGTGTAGGGAAAGCGCCAGATATTGGCCAGTCCGACAGAGGAGCCGACCGCGGCCAGCACAAACAGCCAGCGTGACGACCAGTGCTCGTGTTTGGCGGAACTTTGCATTGGGATAATCCTGTATTTATTGTTGTTTTGCCGGGGTTTATTCAGGCGCAACAATAACAGATTGCAACCACTGGTCTACCCCCGGCCATGATTATTCTGGCTGGCATGATGTATAATCGCGACCTCATTAAATTACGGGTCACGCCATGAGAACCGTCGTCTATCCAGGCACTTTCAATCCGATTACGAATGGGCACACCGATCTCGTCGAACGGGCTTCAGCCATTTTCGACAGGGTCATCGTGGCAGTGGGTACCAGCAAGCTCAAAGCCACCGATGCCTCACTGGAAAGAAGGGTCGCCGTCACCCGTGAAGTGCTGGCGCATGTGAAGAATGTCGAAGTCGTTGGCTTCGAGGGCCTGCTGACCGATTTCGTGAAGACACAGAACGCCAACCTCATCCTGCGCGGGCTGCGCACGGTGGCCGACTTCGAATACGAATTCCAGCTCGTTGGCATGAACAGGATTCTGGCGCCCGATATAGAAACCATTTTCCTGGCGCCCGCTGAGCAGTATTCCTACATTTCTTCCACGCTGGTGCGCGAGATCGCCGCCTATGGTGGCGATATCTCCGAATTCGTATCCCCGGTGGTGGTCAAAGCCATGAAGGAATTCATCTGATGGCGTTGATGATCACGGACGAATGCATCAACTGCGATGTCTGTGAACCCGAGTGCCCCAACGATGCCATTTCCATGGGTCAGCTGATCTACGTGATCGATCCGGACCGCTGCACGGAATGCGTGGGTCATTTTGAAAAATCACAATGCGTGGAAGTGTGCCCGGTTGACTGCATACCCCTGGACCCCGGACATCGGGAAAGCCGCGAAGAGCTGCTGGCCAAGTACCGGCGCCTGACCGGCAAGAGCTAGTGGCTGGTTTATCGGCCGAACGACGGATCGCAGTCGTACGGATAGACATGCTCACCAGGCACTTTTTGCCAGGCCATGTACCTGGCAGCCCTGCCTTCGAATACGGCCGGGTCATCATAGACCTGGATCAGCCACAGCGTGGCGCCGTCGTCACTCATCCGGAAACGCTCCACCATGTGAATGTCTTCACTGTGGTTGAAGCCGTTGTTCATGAAGGTGCCTTCTGACAGGTGCGTGGTATCCACGACCAGTTCACTGCCTTCCCAATGTCCGATGGAATGCCCGTTCTTCGAGTGGGGATAGTCCGGACCGGGATGGTCGCGTCCATCCATGAAGATAATGCGCACCATATCGAAATATTCCATGCGGAATACGATCATGTCCCTGCCCTGGTGGATCTCCATGGGAAACGGTGCCTGCATGTAAAAGGCGCTGGTCGGGGGCATGCAGCTGTAAGCCACGCTGAACTCTTCACTGAAATCGTAGTTGCGGATTTCTTCCAGGGCACGTTCTGACAGCTTCAGGCCGCCGTAATCACCTTCTGCCAGTTCACCACCACCGGCATCGTTGATGAATACGGCGTCCGCCGGAATCTTGGCGAACAGTTCCGTGCCCGATGGCTCCTGTTCAAAGCGGACAGTCCAGAAACCGGTGAGATCGGGTGCTTCTGCTGCCAACACCAGGGTCGGCAAAAAAAAGATACCTAACAGGATGCAGAATTTTTTCATGGCCGATGTCCGCGCTCAGTCCTGGTCGAGGTTGATGCCGCGCTGAGTTGCCAGCACTGTACCGTCTGCGAAGGTGACGCTGCGGATGCGCATGTAATGCTCTTCCGCACGCGCTGGCCAGCCGGTCACCGTTATTTCGTCACCGGCCTCCAGGGATGCCTTCGTCCAGCCGCGGCGGCGCAGCAGGCTGGGCGAATTGGTTTCGGCGCGCCAGGCCTCAGCCTCGCCATCCTCATTGATGACCGTGAATTCAAGAACCCCGTGAGGATTGGCGAAACGAAAACTGCTGACAACACCACTCACGGTGACCTCGCCCTCGGGTACGAAATGCACGGCGAAGGAATGGTGGGCCTGGGCCACCAACGGCGTCAGCAAGAAAGCGGCGGCGATGCCGCGCAACAATGTTTTCATGTCTGTCCTCGGATCCATTTAGTCTCAAAAAAAGACTAACTTAAGCCAGATTTTTCAGCAAGTGTTATCGGGCTGCGTTCCTTGTCTCTGCTGTTACCGCTGGCACCTGCCACAGTAAACCGTAGAACGCTGCCCCAGGCGTATTTCTTTCAGTGGCGTGCCGCAGGTGATGCAAGGTTCGCCCCCCCTGCCGTATACCGCCAGCGACTGTTTGAAATATCCCGGCTCGCCGTCACTGCCAAGAAAATCCCGCAGTGTGGTACCGCCGACCTCGATGGCCTGCGCCAGGATCTCCTTGATGGCGTCCACCAGCAGCGCATATTTTTCGGCGGATATTTTTCCTGCCTCTTTCGCCGGGCGAATACCCGCACGAAACAGCGCTTCGTTGGCGTAGATATTGCCGACACCAACCACGACATGGCTGTCCATGATGAAGGTCTTTACCGGCGCCTTGCGCTTGCGCGACAACGCAACCAGGTAGTCGCTGCTGAATTCGCCGGCCAGCGGCTCGGGACCCAGGTCGCACAACAGGGGATGTGATGCGACATCACCGGTAATCCAGTGCATGCTGCCAAACCTGCGCGGGTCGTGGTAGCGCAGGATGCTGCCGCCGGCAAAGGCGATGTCCACGTGATCGTGCTTTCGCAGCGCCTGGTCAGCACCGACGATGCGCAGGCTCCCGGACATGCCAAGATGAATCATCAGCGTGCCGGTGTCGGTTTCGACAAGCAGGTACTTGGCACGACGATTCACCGCCCGCACCGTGCTGTCCTTCAAGAATGACGGCAGGCGTGACGGTACCGGCCAGCGCAGGCTGCGTTCGCGCACGACAACACCGGACACTTTCTTCCCGAGGATATGCGGGGCGATGCCGCGCCGGGTGGTTTCGACTTCGGGTAATTCGGGCATTGAGCTTTCCAGTTATAATGCGGGCTTTGCAGCAGGCCTGGAGCAGGACATGATTCTCGGTGTGGATACGGGTGGTACGTTCACCGACTTCGTGCTGCTTGTTCCCCCCGCCGATGCCGCCGGCCAGGCCATGCTCAGGACGCACAAGGTGCTGTCCACTCCCGATGCGCCGGAGCGCGCCATTCTACAGGGCATCAAAGAAATGGGTCTAGCCGACGCCGTCGCCGCCGGGCGGCTCAGGATCATTCACGGCAGCACCGTGGCCACCAATGCGGCACTGGAAGGCAAGGGGGTGAGAACGGCTTTCATCACCAACACGGGTTTTCGCGACCTGCTGACCATTGGCCGGCAGACAAGGCCCGCACTTTACCGGCTCGAATCTCCCCCCATCACTGCGCCCGTCCCCCGGGAACTGTGCCTGGAGGCAGAAGGCCGGATCGACAGCACCGGTGCTGAACTGGCCCCGCTTGCACCGGCCAGTCTCGAGGCGCTGGCCAGGACGCTCAATACCCTGCGGCCGGATGCAGTGGCGGTCTCGCTGCTGTTTTCGTTTCTCGCGCCGGGTCACGAGCAAACCCTCGCGGCATACCTTGAAGAGCATCTCGATTATTCGCCTTTTATTACCTGGTCCAGCGATGTACTGCCCGAATACCGTGAATATGAACGCGGCATAGCCACCTGGCTCAACGCGTCGCTCGGCCCCCTGGTTCGTGACTACCTCCTGCGGCTGCAAGCAGGCACACGGCCCTGTTCGCTTGCCGTGATGCAATCCTCCGGCGGCACCATCGATGCCGAACAGGCCTCGCGGAAATCCGTCAACCTGCTGCTGTCAGGTCCGGCGGGCGGGCTTGCCGCAGCGGCCTTCCTGTCCAAGCTCACCGGGCAGCACAAACTCATGACGTTCGACATGGGCGGAACCTCCACGGATGTTGCCCTGATCGATGGCGCCATCGGCCTGACCACCGAAGGCCGGATCGGCGACTACCCGGTCGCCGTGCCCATGGTCGATATGCATACCATCGGCGCAGGCGGCGGCTCCATCGCGCAGGTGGATGCCGGCAACCTCCTCCAGGTGGGCCCGCAGTCCGCCGGTGCCAGCCCGGGACCTGCCTGCTACGGCCTTGGCGGCACGCGCGCCACTGTGACCGATGCCAACCTGGTTCTGGGCAGGTTGCAGCCGGACGCCTTTCTCGGCGGCAGCATGCACCTGGACGAGGCGGCCGCCAGGGCTGCGTTGATGCCCATTGCCAGTGCTCTGGGCCTGTCACCGGAGGCGGCGGCCGAGGGGGTGATCCGGGTAGCCAACGAGCACATGGCGCGGGCATTGCGCGTCATTTCCGTTGCACGCGGTCATGACCCGGCAACGTTCCGCCTGTGTTGCTTCGGCGGTGCCGGGGGCCTGCATATCTGCGCCCTGGCCGATGCCATGGGCATGAAGGAAGCCCTCGTACCGGTGAACGGCGGCGTCCTGTCCGCCATGGGCATGTTCCTGGCCCCGGTCGAGCGCCAGCAGTCCCGGACCCGCCAGTGCCTGTTATCCACCCTGGATATCGGGGCGACAGAAGCCCTGTTCGCTGAAATGGAGGCCGAAGGCCGGCGTCAGCTGGAAGCCGAGGGTGTCGCCGCGACGGACATCGAGACTGAACGCAGCATGGATCTGCGATACGCCGGCCAGTCGGCGAGCCTGAACATTGGCTGGAGCACGCTGCCGGAGACTGCCGAGCGTTTCCATGACAGCCACGCATTGCGCTATGGCCATCGGCTGCCTGCCGACATTGAACTGGTCAACCTGCGCTCACGTATAAGAGAGCAGAAACCGGCTCCGTCGCTGGCCGGGGTCGGTGCAGGCAATCCTGGCCGCAGGTTCCGCAAATCCGTGTACGGCGTCGACGGCCTGGTAGAGGTGGTTGAGCGGAGCTCCCTGTGTGTCGATGACAGCCTCGAGGGGCCTGCCCTGATCGTCGAAACCAGTGCCACCACCTGGCTGGAGACGGGCTGGAAAGCCGTATGCGACCCCTGGGGCAACCTCATGCTGCAGAAATCGGGGTAGTGCCGGTCAACCGGAGTTAAACTGCGCCGTTATTTGGTCGTCAGGGCATGCTTTCCGGCAATTTTCGTGGCAGCGGGCGGTCTGATTAACTGACTGGGCAGGTGACGCCGATTCAGTGCGGATTCAGCATGAAAATGCCAGAATTCCAGCGTAAATAGCATCGGGAAATATTTCCTAAAACGGTTGACCTGATGGCGTCTAAGGCGGAGGATAGTTGGTCCGAATCCTGTTCCTGACCCGCAATTTCGGGCCTTTCAGCCAACCCGAAGGAGGTAAGGAGTAAATGGCAATGCCGTTGAAAATGACGTTTGGAAAGTCGCAAAAAGCCAAGTTAGACATCCGGTCCACCCTCACCCAAGGTTCGCTCACCAACAGACAGGGCGCCGGCTCCTTGCGCACCATTTTGGTGCTTGGCCTGGCGACAGCCGTCCTGGCGGGATGCCAGACATCCTCCAGCTCTTCATCGTCGAGCAGCATGCCCAGCATGCCGAGTCCGTCCAGTTCGCCGAGTTCGCCAAGCACCCCAAGCATGCCCAG